>JBJXFL010000115.1:0-2569 GCA_046155405.1 Bryobacteraceae bacterium
GAACGCCGCCGCCGCGTCCGGCGCCCGAAACGGAATTTCCTTATAGAGCCGCTGCCACATAGCCACGAGTACGGCGCCCGACGCGATGACCTGCAGCACAAGCACCCAGTATGCATCATCGGCCGAACGGACGAAAACAAACAGGGCGGCCGCCACCGCGACACGCGAAATCCCGTTCCACAACGACGGCCAGCCCAGCCTCTCCAGGCCCTGGTAGTACCACAACGGCCGCACGCCTCCCGTAAACGCGATCCCCCAGGCCAGCCACAGGTAGAGAGGCCGCTCCCGGAACGCCGCGATGGCCAACTGCGCCGCCCCGGCCGCCGCCAGGCTCGCCGCCGTCAGCAGCACCGACGCTCCCGCCACCCCGGCCACGATCTCCGCCACCCGCTTCCGGTCCTCCCGGCCGCGGGCGCTCTCGCGGGTGGTCGAGAGCTGAAATCCGTATTCGAACAGCAGCGTCAGCCACAGGGCGAATCCCTGCGCGTAGAGCACCGCCCCCCAGGCTTCCGGGCCCAGCACCCGCGCCAGATAGGACAGCGTCGCCATCGGCACCACGTAGTCGGCGATCTGCAGCCCGTAGAGCGCGGCGGCATTGCGGGCCATGGGATCGGAGGCGATGCGGACCAGCCGTCGGCGCACAGTGTTCCCTACCACGATAGCCCACCGTATAAACAACATTAACAACGTAGTCTCAATAAACTACTTACCGCCGGGCGCGGATCTTGTACACCGCGTCCCCATACGCCACCCGGTACTCTTCTTGCGCTTCCAGGAACCGGAGAACTAAACATCCTCCGGCAAAGCCGGAGGCTTTCCGATTGCCGGCCCCCCAAAGGGGCCTTTCCGCAATCGCACCCGCTCCCGGGAAATCCCGGTAGTCCGCACGACCGCGACCGGACAATCGCCGCGCCCCTGTCAACCCGCCCAAGCTGCGGGAATCCCGAAGACGAAGCACTCCCGCAAGTGTCAAACTGCTGATGCCTCCCCGGCAAAGCCGGGGGTTCTCCATTTGTTAACCGCCCGCCCGCCCGTCATCGTGCAGCCGCGGCGTCCAGTCGAGGGATAAAGCGAAGCCCGGGCGCCCCACTTTTAGACAAAGCATAAGGACACCACACGGCCCAAGAAGACCGGAGCCCGAGGAGCTTTTGGAGGAGCGGAAGGACTCGCGCCGCAGGCGGCACGCTCCCTTCCGAGGGATTCTTCCGCTCCTCGGGCTCCGGTTTCCTGCCGCTTACAACCAAGCTCGCATCCGGCTCGCGCCCGTGGCCGGTTTCCGATTCCCAAACCCGGCTCCGGGTGCTTAAGGCGCATCTTGCTTTTGTCCGCCATATGGCAGATGATAATGGACAGATGGCGCAGCAAGGGACACGACTGCCGGCAAGTACGTCTCGCGAGGTGATTGAGACGATCCGCAAGGGCTTCCCGGCGGCGCGACTCGATCAGATGGCGCAACTCCTCGCGGTGGAGCGGCCGATCTTTCTTGCGCTAGTGGGATTGTCGGAGCGCACCTTGCAGCGGAAGACTCAAACCGCTGCGCGGCTCAGCCCCGCAGTCTCGGATCGCTTGGCCCGGATGGACCGGATTATCTTGCTTGCGACTGAAGTCTTCGGCGCCAAAGAAAAGGCGGTCCAGTGGTTAAAACGTCCCAGCCGGGCGCTCGGCGCTGAAATGCCATTGCAACTGCTCGATACCGACACTGGTACTCAACGCGTAGAGCGGGAATTGCGCCAGATTCAGTATAGCTTCGTCTATTGATGCCACAGCTTTGGAGATTGTACCGGGCACTTCATGGACCCGGCCTGGATGGCATCGGCGGCACCTTTGCCGCAGGGCGCTGGCATTCCCAAGGAGAACGCGTAGTCTACTTTGGCGCCTCGGCGGCGATCGTTGTCTTAGAGCGCTTGGCGCATACGGATCCCGATCTACTTCCCAGTGATCTGCGTCTCGGTCTCTTTGAGGTTCCCGACGGGAAGGAGTCGCCGACGGTGACCAACTTGGGGGCGCCGCCGAGTGACTGGATCCGGAATGAAAGCTGGAGCCGCAATATCGGCGACCTCTGGATCCGCGCAAAATCATCTTGCCTCTTAGCGGTTCCATCAGTCATTCTTCCGGAAGAGGCGAACTACGTTTTCAATCCCCGCCATCCCGTCGCGAAGTCGCTCCGATTGATCCGGGAGAGGCCGTTTTCCTTCGATCCTCGATTGATCTAGTGGAGAGCAAGGACTCACCCGTATTTTGTAAACTCCCGCCAGGCACCAACTCTTGCCGTAATCAAAGTGCAGAAATGCCGCATATCCTCCGAGTTATTGCACCGGACCCCAATCGCCGTTGCTAGTGTGCTGTGGCATAAGTTCTGCGCCATGTCGGTATGGGCAATTTTCGCGCCCGATTGCCAACTCGCAGCACTTCGGGATGTTAATGGACTTCCGACACAAGACATTAGATTCGCCTTCATCTTCGGGGGGCAAAAATAGCCTTTCAGCGCGGCCCTGATCGTCGCCAGGGGCGGCAACAACTGGAGCGGTGCGTATTCTGAGCCGCTAACCGCGGGGCAGGCCGCGATCAA
>JBJXFL010000119.1:0-5718 GCA_046155405.1 Bryobacteraceae bacterium
TTCCAATCGTGGAGTCCGCTGCGAACGGATGACGCCCGGCCGCCATTTCGTAAAGGACGATTCCGAGCGAAAAGACGTCGGAGGGAGTCTGCACCGAATCTCCGCGCGCCTGCTCGGGGGACATGTACCGTACCGTGCCAATCAAAGCGCCGCCGGCGCCTGACGCTTCGGCCTCCCCGGCCGCAAACAACCGCGCCAGGCCGAAGTCGAGCACCTTCACATAGCCGTCGTTCCTTATCATCACGTTTTCAGGTTTGATATCGGAATGGACGATGCCGCCGCCATGCGCCACCCGGAGCGCCCGGGCTAATTGACCGCCCAGCTTCGCTACCCCGGCCAACGGGGGACCTTCCGCCAGCAGTTCCCTGAGCGTGCGGCCCACCACGTACTCCATGACGATGTAGCGCCCTTCCGGCGCCACCCCGATGTCGAACACGGTAATGATATTCGGATGATTCAAGGCGGAAGCCGCGCGCGCTTCGGATTCAAAGCGCGACACTCGATCCGCCTGATCCGGGGCGGTGGGAAGCAGTTTGAGCGCCACTTTGCGGCCCAAACGCGTGTCGGTGGCCAGATACACTTGGCCCATACCGCCAGCTCCAAGAAAGGAGTCGATGACGTAATGCCCGAATTGGCGGCCCGCTGGAATGCGTGGCGCCGACGCGGTTGTGTTGCCAATCCTGACAGAAGCGGTAGGGGCCTGCGAAGAATCCGGCGAAGTCCTCGGGATCGCGGCTGCCGCCGCAGGCGTGGTGGCCAGAAATGCCCCGGCTTGGGCGTCCGCGCCGAGCAGGGATTCCACTTCCCGCAGTAGGCTGGCATCGCCCGCGCAGGCCGACAGAAGAAACGCGCGGCGATCGCCCCCATCGAGGTCCGCGGCCCGATGGAAGGTCTCTGCGACGAGTTGGTAACGGCTCGGCGTCATCGTGCACCCTTTCGGCTCAGTTCGCGAAACAACCATGCGCGAGCCAGCCTCCAATCCCGGCGCACGGTACCGACCGAGACGTGGAGCGCCTCGGCGGTTTCCTCCAGGCTCAGCCCTCCGAAATAGCGCAACTCGATTACCTTGCTTTGACGGGGCGCGATCTGTTCCAGATCCTGCAGCGCTTCATCGACAGAGACCAGGTCCGCACGCCCCGGCAAAGGATCGCCGTCCACTTGCGAGAGCGAAACGGCCACCGCGCCGCCACCGCGCTTGACTCGTGCTTCGGAACGCGCGTAGTCCACCAGCACACGGCGCATCATGTTAGCCGCTATGCCGAAGAAGTGAGCCCGGTCCACCCACTGGACTCCCTTCCAGTCGACGAGCTTCAGGTAGGCTTCGTTCACCAGGGCTGTCGCTTGCAGCGGGTGTCCAGGCCGCTCGCCCGCCATGTAGTGAGCGGCCAGCCGATGCAGTTCCTGTTGCACGTGCGGCGTCAGAGCCTCCAGCGCCTGCCGATCACCCTTGCCCCAGGCTACCAGCAGCTGGGTGATATTGACGTTAGATTCGCCGGTCATGGCGTCTGCTCGCAATCAGACTATCACGGGCGCTCGCTCGGCGCGAGGACGAGCTTGCCAATTTGCGCATGATTGTTTTTCCTTCGGCGAGACTGGTTGAGAACCTGCGATAGTGTTCTGGCCGGCCGATTCGTTTTTGAACCCACTAACGGGACGACTTGAGATAGTGCTCTATCGTCCAGTGAACAGTAGGGGTAAGGGCCGTGTTCAGCGTCCAGGACGGCCCGGACGGCGCCTTGCGGGCGGATGCGAGAAGTAGAGTCATATTCCTGTGTCCTTTCGGTCATTGCAGTGGTGTCGATGGGGAAGGCGGTCTCCCGCCGTATTCATCCGGTAAGGCGTCATCGCGATTGGAAAGTGTCAACACGATTTGGCAGCCGCATCTCGTCTTTCCGAGACTACTCCTAAACCCATGCTTTTACTCTCTCTCGTCTTGAATTTCACTTAGGCCTATCTGAGTTGCGTGCTTGGGGCCCCTGGGGCTCCGCGTGAGCCCCAGGTTGTTTTGGCCTCGGCATCGCTCCGATGGCGGTCCGCGCCTCACTCCCCGAGGGTTTTCACTTCTCCCACCTCGCTTTAGTTCCTACCGCACGGCGATGGTTACGCCCGCTTGGCTAGATGTGCTCCCCACCTGTACAACCACCGGCACGGCGCTACCCGCTTGGATGCTGCCAGGAATCCTGACATCGATCTGCACCACACCCGCAAGCTTTTTTGTAGAGGTCAAGATTGCCGACTGACCGCCCATCGTGACCGTCATTGGTCCGTCACCTTGGCCGCTCCCTGTCGCATAGAGTGAGATGACATTGCCTGCCTGCGCCGGCTTGGACGCGGTATTGATCGAGCCGTCCTGGTTCACGGCGACCGCTTGTCCTTTCCCTGTGGAGTCGAGCGTGAAGACTCCGAGAGCGTACTGCGCAACTTGAACCGGGAACGAGGCCGACGTGCGCCCCGCGTAGGTGACCGTGACCTGTGCCGCGCCGACGGAAACTGCATCCGGGACTTGGACAGCGACCTGCCCCGCACCGGTGTAGATCATTGGCGCGGAATCCCGTTGAACTGAACCGTGGTCCCCGAGAGCTGGGCGCTGTAAAGGCCGTTAGTCCCCGGAGTTGCGGGGATCAATTGGCCGGGACCGAGTCCGGAGCCCTTAATGACCACGATCTCGCCGGGAGAAACCGGACCCGCGAGATTGCTGGCGCCATTCAGGGCGGCGCTAATGGTTGGCGCGCTTTGCACCTCGGCTCCGGTGACCGTCTTGTATACGCCATTCGGTCCGCAGGCGTAGAGCACGGCTGGATTCCTCGGGTCCATCGCCAGGCCGTTCACATTCAACTCATCCAGCCCTGAATTCACCGCGAACCAGTGATCGCCTCCATCAAGGCTCTTGAAGACGCCGCCACTGCTCCCCACGTAGAACGTCCGCGGATTCGTGGGATCGATAATTACTGGGGCGCTTCGGCCCATGTTGAGACTCGTCAGGCCGCCGTTGATTCCCTCCCACGTGCGTCCCCCGTCGACGCTGCGGAATATGCCTTGAGTCCGGGCCGTCGCGTAGACTGTCAACGGCCTGTTGGGGTCGATCGTGACGGTCCATGCCGGCACATTCAAAACGGTGGTCCAGGTTTCTCCGCTATCCTCGGACAGAAAAAATGCGGTTCCCGAGGCGAACAGTCTTCCGCTTTTGGCGGGATCCGGAGTCAAGAAGGTAATCGCCCCCGCCGGCCTGCTTGCCGTCGATTTCCAGGTATCTCCGTAATCGGTGCTCCTGAAGACGCCCTCGTTTTGCGTGCCCACGTAAACGGTATTCGGGCTCAACGCATCGACTGCCACTGCGATCACGTACGCAGCGGCAGTTCCGAAGCGGCGGACTGACCAGGTCAAGCCGCCATCCGTGCTTTTGAAGAATACGTTCCCGATCATCCCGCCGGCGTAGATTCGCCGGGAATCCGACCGGTCGAACGCTACACCTCGAGATCCGAATGCCGTGAAGCTCTCTCCGACGGCAGGCCAGGATACGCCACCATCCTGCGACCAAACCACGCCGTACCCGTCCTCGCTGCTGACAAACATCTTCTGGCCGTTGTTGGGGTCCATCCAGATGCCGTAGCCGGATTTATTCGCCGCCTCGATACCAGCATGCAGAATGGTCCACGTCGCGCCGCGGTCGCGGGAAACCTGTGCGCCCGCGGCGTTTGTTCCCGCATACAGCGCTCCCGCGGAATCTAACGCGAGCGACCGCACCATGCCGTTTAAGAGGCGCGTCGACTGCCAGGTTAGGCCGCCGTCGGAGCTGGTCCAGACACCGCCGCCGTTGGTGCCGGCGTAGATCGTGTGCGCAGCGGACGGATCGACGATCAGCGAGTTCACGGGGAAGGGACCCGGTGCCCCTGCAGGCTGCCACGTGTTTCCTGCGTCAGTGCTCTTCCAGATCCCGTCCTGGTTGGTGCCGGCATAGAGGACTTGGCTATTCGCAGGATCAAGCGCAAGCGTCCATACTGCCGCCGGCGTCAGGGCAGACATCGGGGACCAATTTTGGCCGCCATCCGTGCTCTTGAAGGCGCCGCGTCCGACGGTTGGAACGTAAAGCACGTCTGAGTTCCCCGGATCAATCGTGATGTTGAGAATTCCAGCCGTGGTGGGAAAGACCGTTGCCCAGGTAACTCCCCCGTCGACGCTCTTCCGGATCGAGCCATTCACCCAGTTCATGAAGGTAGTGGCGTAAACGACGCCGGACCGGTTCGGGTCGGCCGCGACCGAGGCAATCGCCCCGGAAATCGCCGGCATACGCTGCCACGTTGAGCCGCCGTCGGTAGTCTTGAACAGACCACCTCCGGCATCTGCGGAATAGACTGTTTGCGGTGCGGAAGCGTCGATGGCGACCGTCATCACGTCGAGATCGGTACGACCGGTATTTGAGGCGAACCAAGTAATTCCACCAATCAACGGATTTGCGAACACCGCCGCCAAGCGTGCCCATAAAAATAGTCCCGTTCCCCCGCGGGTCCACAGCGATGGCCGAGACAGCAGCGGGGCTGGGGCCGATGTTAGTCCACGCGCCGATATTCTGCTGAGCGATCAAAAGCAACGGCGAAAAGAGTATACCGATAATGATTGGTTTCATATTTTCTCGTTCTTCATTTCGTGCCTGCGGCGCACTTCAGGGACGCCCCGGCATCTTCGCACATTGTCGATCTATCGTGGCTGGGTTGCAATCGTTCAAGCTATGGTCAAACGTGACCGATGGGTGCTCAGCCTACCGGACCGATCCGTCCGACTCTGCCCGCGCCACTACTTTCTGGAGCAATTTGCGGGACATCTCCCAGCCGGTCTCGATGTCGGACATGTAGTGAATCCCTGCCCAAATGCGTGAGAGGCCCGTCTCCTCGCCAAGCCGGCGATAGTGTTCAGCCTCCCTTGGAAACAGGTATCCCAGCAGGTTCATTCGTGCCGCCGACAAAGCATGATTCGCGGGATAGCTGGGGTGGCCCGGCGGAGGAAAAAGGAGTGGCACCGTGGGGTCGAGCTGCGACGGCCGGATCCGCCAATACGTCATTTTTGCGTCGTGGCTGGTGATGATCTGGTCCCACATGGTGACAGCCATCAGCGCGTACGCCCGCGCGGCTCGCGGCGCGTTGGCGTCAAGCCGGTATTCAAACAGCCGCTTTGTAACCTCGTCGAAAAACCACGTGATGTTGCCCTCCGGCGTCTGCCAGAACATTGCTCTTGCGCTGTTCAGGAAGGGTTGCGTCGTCTTCATCGAGGCGAGTTCAGCGAGGGTCTGCGCGGAATCGTGCGCTGGCGGCGGACCGGGGCGGAATTCGTTGGGGGAGGATAAGACGAACGGCTTCCAGCCGGGAGCGTTGGCGAAGACGGGAATCGTGCCGATCCACACGCCCGGCCCAGTGGGCACCGTTCCGGTCCACGGGGTGTTGAAGCCGTCACCCGCGGCATGCTCGACGATCCGCCGCCCGACGGCGCGGCCGAGTTCGAGCCCGGCACTGACATCGGAGGGATAATGGACGCCGGCAAACAACCGCGACCGTCCAGCCTCTTCGGCCAGGCTTTTGAACGCAGCCGCCTCGGCTGGAAACAGATAACTCAAGACAGCTTCCGCGGCGCCAGCCGCGACGGCATGCTCGGCGGGATAAGACGGGCTGTTCGGAACCGTGAGCGATGGCGCCACGGCCAGGTCCACAGCGCTCGGCCTCGGCCGGT
>JBJXFL010000120.1:0-37180 GCA_046155405.1 Bryobacteraceae bacterium
CTGCTTCAGCGCCTCGGCCTACACATGCCTTCTTCTCTTCCCAAACACAATTTGTAGTGAAGACTTTTGAGGCTCCGTGCTGCAAAGACAGGTACTTATTCTTCAAACTGCGGAAGTTGGGCTAAGGAAGGTTCGTGACCCGAGTAAGTCGCCCACGCCCGTGTTTGGCATCCGTGGTCAACCGCGACACCGTTGAATTCGCCAAATCGAAGCCAATTCCGCCAGGCTCGGCGGTTTTACCAATTCGAAGCCAATCGCCCCGCCCAGCGCCGGCACGCTCTCGTTTTACCAATTCGAAGCCAATCGCCCCGCCCAGCGCCGGCACGCTCTCGTTTCACCAATTCGAAGCCAATCGCCCGGCCCCGTCGATTCACCGAATCGAAGCCGATCCACCCGCTTACCCGGCCATACCGGCGGCAATCCGCGACCTCGTCGGGCTCATTCCATTTTCGTCGCCCGGTCGAAATCTACCGGACGGGATCGGGAGGTCTGAGGCTCGCAAGTTCTACATCTCTCCGCATTTCCTGATGGACATTCCGCGTCCCGTGGACGGTTATGTGACGGACCCGGCCCGCTGGGTCTGGGGTTCGAACTTCGGGACAAGGCGCTCCGCGACGGCGATGTCGCCGTGGAAACGCTCGCTTCGCCGTAACTCACAGTCCCGCGTTATATGATGACCGCATGGCAAGGATTCGCTTCGTGTTATGGGTGATCGCGTTCGTCATGAACGCGACGGCGCAGACTAATGGCGCGGACCGGCCCTTTTGGCGCACCGTGGTGATGGGGACGCGCGGCGCGGTGGCGGCCGAACATCCGATGCAGGCACGCGCGGCGATGCGCGTATTGGAAGGCGGCGGAAACGCGTTCGACGCGGCGGTGGCGTTGTTCTACATGACCGCCGTGGTGGAGCAGCACCAGTCCGGCATTGGCGGAGATGCGTTCCTGCTCGCTTACCATGCCCGGGAAAAGCGGGTGATTTTCATCAACGGCACCGGCCCGGCCCCAGCACTGGCGACGGTGGAGCGCTACCGTAAGGAAGGCGGGATTCCGGCGGAGGGGATTCTCTCGAGCACCGTTCCGGGAGCGGTAGGCGCCTTCGACTTGGCACTCAAGAAGTACGGTACGCGCAAGTATCCGGAACTGCTCGCCGATGCCATTCAAGCGGCCAGGGAAGGACATCCGCTGACACACTGGAGCGCGGGGATGCACGCATCGGCGCTAAAGAAGCTGTTGCCCTATCCCACCTCGGTGAAGACGCTCCTGCGGGACGGAAAGCCCTTCGCCCCCGGCGATTTGTTCGTGCAAGGGGATCTCGCGCGGACCATTGAAGAGATTGCGCGCGACGGCGCCGATGCGTTCTACCGGGGTCCCATAGCGCACCGCACCGCGGCGTTTTATGAGAAACACGGGGGATTGATCCGGCTGTCCGACCTGACGGCGTATAAGGCCGAGGAGGGTCGGCCAATCCGCGTTTCGTACAAGGGGCTGGACGTGTATCAGTCCGCGCCGAACTCGCAGGGCGTCGTGCTGTTGATGGCGTTGAACATTCTGGAGGGGATCGACTTGCAGGCGATGGGACATAACTCGCCCGAGTATCTTCACACGATAGTGGAAGCGATGAAACTGGCGTTCGCGGACCGCGACCATTATGTGGCCGATCCACGATTCACCAAGGTTCCGGTGGAGAAACTACTTTCGAAAAGCTATGCCGCGCTGCGGCGAAAGGAAGTCGGGGCGCGGGCGCGGGCGGGCGCGGCACCCTACGGGCAGGCCGGGGAGACATCGTCGTTCTCGATCGCGGACCGGTTCGGGAATCTGGTTTCGGTGACCCACAGCGTGAACGCGACCTTCGGAAGCGGCGTCGTGGTCGACGGCGGCGGGTTTGTCTTGAACAATCGAATGCCATATTTCAGCCTGGAGGACGGCGACGCGAATCTGTTGCAGCCGGGCAAGCGGCCTCGGCACACCATTAATCCCGCTTTGGCGCTGAAAGACGGAAAGCCATATATGGCGTGGAACACGCCGGGCGGAGATAATCAGCCGCAGGCCATGCTGCAATCGTTCTTGAACATGGTGGAGTTTGGGATGAACCCGCAGCAGGCGGTGGAAGCGCCGACGGTGTCGACCACAAACTTCCGCGCGTCGAACTATCCGCAACCGGTGGGGGATCAATTGATCGTGCCGCGGGGTTTGGCCGAGATGGTGGGAAAAGCGCTTGAAGCGAAGGGCCACCGTCTCCAGGTGACCGGGCTCCAGCACCCGTACGGGCAGCAGCCGGCAGGGGCCGGCGCGGTGAAGATGCTGTGGATCGACCCGCGGACGGGAGTGTTTCATGTGGGAGTAAGTCCCGCGAAAGACGACTACGCGCTGGCGTACTGATTGCCGTTCTCCCGAACTCCGCTAACGAACCGTCACGCATTCAATTCCGGCCGCCGCCGGTGCCACTCCGTCGCCAACTGATACGCATGCCCGATCCGGAACAGCGTCGCCTCCGCAAATGGCCGCGCGCAAAACTGTATCCCCAGCGGCAACGCCGGCGGACCCGCGGTGAATCCGCATGGAAGCACAAGCGCCGGTATCCCCGTCACATTCGCCAGATTGAACGAGTCCGGACGCGGCGCCGGCGGCGGATCGGGCGGCACATCGGTCCCCACTATCTCCCCCTCCAGAAGCGGCGCGGCATTCCCCGCCGGCGTCATCAGCACATCACAGCTCTGGAACACCCGCCGCATCTCTTCCATCAGCACCGTCCGCAGCCGTAGCGCCTGAATATAGTCGATCGCCGCATGAAACGTCCCCGCTTCCAGCCGTTCCCGGACCAGCGGATCGAGCGTCTCTCCATGCTCCAGCAGCCGCTTCCTATGAAACGCCGCCGATTCCGAACCCAATATTACGGAAGACACCGCCCCGCACATCGCCGCATCCCGCACCTTCACATCCACCAGCGCGACGCCCATGTCTTTCAACACCGAAATCGCCCGGCGCAGCGCCGCCTCCGTCTCCGGATGCACCCGGTCGAAGAAGTACTCCGCCGGCACCCCCATCCGCAGCCCCTTTACGCTGCCCGTCAATGCCCTCGAATAATCGGGAACTCGCACGCGCGCCGATGCAGTATCGAGCGTGTCCCGCCCCGCCATCACCTGCAATGCCAGCGCAACATCCGCCACCGTCCTCCCCATCGGCCCCACATGGTCCAGAGTCCAGCTCAAGGTCGTCACGCCATACAGGCTCACCCGCCCATACGTCGGCTTCAACCCGACCACTCCGCAGCTCTTCGCCGGTCCCCGTATCGAGCCTCCGCTGTCGCTCCCGATTGTCAACGGTGCCATTCCCGCCGCCACCGCCGCCCCAGATCCGCTCGATGAACCCGACGGCGAATACCGCAAATCCCACGGATTCCGCGCCGGCCCTTGCAGCCCCTTCTGCCCGCTGCCCATCGCAAATTCCAGCAGGTTCAACTTCCCCAGCAGGATCGCCCCCGCCTCCCCCAGCCGCGCCGTAATTGTCGACTCATACCCCGGCACCCAGTCCGCCGTCACCCGGGAACCGTTCGTCGTCCGGATTCCCTTCGTTGCAATCATGTCCTTCGGCGCATACGGAATACCGTGCAGCGGTCCGCGGTACCGACCCCCTATAATCTCGCGCTCCGCCGCCCTCGCATCCGCTAGCGCCCGCTCGCTCACCACCGTCAGAAACGCATTCACCTTCGGGTTCACGGCCTCGATCCGATCCAGAAACGCCCGGACCACCTCCACCGGCGACACTTTCCGCGCCCGCAACAACGGCGCCAGTTCCGCCGACGGCCTAAAGACCAAATCATTCGCCGCCATCGAGAACTCCTTGCGTCGGCCCGACACGGTCGTCGATCACAAAGTCCCGCAACGTTTGCAACTGCGCCCTTCGCCGCGCCAGCACCGGAGCCAGCGCCCGCAGCCGCTCCTCGCCCATCGCAACCCCATGCGCCGCCGCCACCGGCCCAAGCGTCTCCTCTTGTCCGGCCGCCGGGAGGGCAAAACCGCCGGCCACCGCCGCCGCACGAAAAAGCCGCCTTCTACTTACCGCCATTAGACACCTCCCTTATCGCTTCAGAAACTCGTCCAGATAAACGTCGTCTTTTTCTCCCACATACCGATACCGGTACTGCGGGCCAACTGAGACCACCTGATTCATCCAGTTCGCCGGATCCGTCCACAAAATCCGCCGCTCCCCCATCGCCTCGCGCAGGTCGTTGAAATCCCAATGCAGCGCAAACCCGGGAATCAATACGTCAAAAAGGAAACTCGCCAGCGGCGCCTCCAGCGCGGCCCCAAAACTCCACGGCGTTCGCTCCAGCCACACCGCCCCGATCCGCTTATCCACCGCGGCCGCCATCAGCATCCAGAAACCCTTCGCCCCGCGCGCATACCCGCGAATCGTGCCCGCATCCACGTCCGGCCGCGCCGCCAGCACATCCACCGCCACCAGCACATCGTGCGCCCGCATCGCCGCCAGGTTCCGCCCGATCAAATCCACCCGCTCGTTCGTCACCCAATTCCCCAGGAACGGGCGCCCCTCATAAGCCGCCGGCGAATCCCGCGGCTCGAGTTCCAACACCACCCACCCCGCCTGCGCCATCGCCTCCGCCAACGGTATTGTCGACGGACTCCGCTGCACAAAAAGCGGTACCGGCAGCCGCTTCTCTTCAATCATCACCACCGCCGGCTTGCGTCCCTGTCCGTCCGGAACATACAGCTTTCCGCCGATCTCCACACCGGGCTCCCCCGCAAAACGAATCGTCTCCACCCGAAACCCCCTGCCGTCGATTCTCTCGCCAACCCGCACCGCCGGAGCGGGCCCCTCCGACGGCACTCCCAGCCGCCGCAGTTCCGCCAGCAGCGCCGCCACGGTCCGCCGGTCTCGCTTCGCTCGAAACTCTTCCAGGATCACTTGCCACAACTTCCGGCTCCCAGGTTCGTCATCCACATGGCCGCTCGCCGTCACCTGCAATTCCCGGTTCGTATAGAGCGGTACGGGCAGATCCCCGGCATCCCCCTTCCCGTCCTTCAGCCACCGTATCATCCACCGATAGATCTCCTCCCGCGACTCCCTCGGTGTCCCGTGCGAACCCGGCCCGACGAAAAAACGAATCTTCTCTTCGGCCCCATACAACCCATACCAACGCCGCGCTTCTTCGTACACCGGCCGCGCCCCCGCCGGGACAAAATAGTCTTCCGTCGTCGCCATCAGCAGCCATGGCAGCGGCGCCGGGAGTTCAAACAGATCCGCCAGGTCCAACCCGTTCACCAGAAACGCCGGCAGCGTCATCTCCGAATCCGGCGTCGGCCCCGTATACAAAGTTCGAAAAGTATTGATAAAGCATCCCGCCGCCGCCGCTTTGATCCGCGGGTCGAACGCGCCCACATACGTGGCGATAGCCCCGCCCCCCGAGCACCCCGTCACTCCGATCCGGTCCGCGTCCACATCCGCCCGGCTGATTAAGTAGTCCACCGCCCGCTTGGCGTCGAAGATGAAATACCGCGCCACGCTCTGGCCGATTAAGATACTCCGCGCGCCCAATTCCAGATGCTCATTCCCGCCCCCGCCCGACAGTGGCCGGCCCAGTTGCGGCAGATAAGTCTGCTCCCGCTCGCCCTGCCCAATCGGGTCGTAGGTAAGCGCAACGAAACCCTTCCGCGCTAGATTCGCCGCGAGAACCTGCGGCTCCGGCTTACCCTCCTGCGTGTGACCCGACGGCACCAGCACCGCCGGATACCGCCCCGCGGAGTTGGGCCTGTACAAATTCCCCGTGACATAAAAGCCCGGCAGGCTCTCAAAAATCACTTTTTCGATAGTGAAGAATTCATTGCGGATCTGCCCCGTCACCCGCGCATGGAGTGGCCCGCTGTACGTGGGAAACCCGCCCAGAATTCGCGCAAGCTTCGCCCGTACCGATGCTTTTCGGCGATCCGCGTCGGCGGCACTGCGAACCTCGGCCACCTCCCGCTCCCGCCGCTCCAGTTGACGCTGCGCGATCCCATCCAGCCACGCCAGAAACGGATCCGCCGCGGGCGTCTGAGCGGATAGACGCTGCCCCCAAAAACCAACCCCGGCCAGATACGCCCCACAAAGCAATCGGTTCTTCCACGCAAGCATGAACCAATCATAAACGGCGGCCGGTAAAAGGCGCCGTTGAGATTTTCAGGAGTAAGACTTCCCCGGCAAAGCCGGGTAGGCGGCCATGGATTCGGCAACGCGGCCGCGAGAGTTAAGGACAACGGCGAAGTTGTAGTGCGCTTCATCGCGCACTCGAAGAGATCCACTAACGCATTGATTTCTCTGAAATTCTTACAGTCGGGAAGAGAAATGTGAAGCCCAACGGCCTGTCACCAATTTGGCTCTGTAAATTGGTTGCGGGGGCAAGATTTGAACTTGCGACCTTTGGGTTATGAGCCCAACGAGCTACCAGGCTGCTCCACCCCGCACTCCAATGCTAGCAGTGTTGCAACGATCCGGTCAACTCTGTTCTGCTCCGCTGTCCCAACCCGGCGTCTGGACATCGTTCGTCCTGATTAGCCTCCTCCGACTGCGACCGCAAAGATCGAAGAGAGACGCGACCGGCGCACCGCAAAAACTTAAGCCGCCGCGTCATGCCACGACTTCAATCGAAATCGGCGCCACGACGCGCTTCCCCAGGCGCATCTCCAGCGAATGCGCGCCCGGTGTGATCTCATCGGGCAGTTTAAAATTCACCTCGAAACGCGGCGGTAGCGGATCCGTGCAAAAGGAATCCAGATCGAGAACCGGATGCCCATCCACATTCGCGCTGAACTGGTCGAGTTGCATCGCCTCTTCCAAAGTGATCTTCACCGAACGGGTTTCAATCCGCGGCCCGCTCATCAAATTGATCCCGTCCGATAGCGCCAGAATGCGCGGCACCATCGCCGGCTGGGGAACGATGCGCACTTTCGCCGGCGGGCCGATCGGCTCTCCGCGCCATCCGAGCGTCACCGCCTGCAAGCCGGTACCGACGCCCGCCGGAAGCCGTAAATTCACTTGCGCCATGCCATCGTATTCCCGCGGGCCAATGTACGTCAGCGTGCCGCGCGCCCCGCCCACATGCACTTCGAAGTTGATCACGTCGCACTCCTCCGGCAGATTCTCCACCCACAGGGAAAGCGCGGCGAAGCGGCCGCTCGCCGGGGCCACCGGCTCGGAGTTCTGCGCGTTCGTAATGCGGCGAATGACCACGGCCCGCTCCGGTTTGCCGACGGTCGAATACCATCCCTTCTCCCGTTTGCGCAGCGTCGTCCACATATACTGCGTCTGCGCGCCTTCTAGTGACAGCATCTGAAAATCGTTCGCGCGGCAGAACTCTTCCAACTCCGCGGCGCTGATGCGCACGCCGCTCCAGGTGTCGTAACGCGCCGCCGCTTCTGGCAGCCCGTTAATCTGGCAGCGCATATAGCCGCCGGGCTTCAACACCCGCCACGTTTCTTTTAAGTAGTTAAGCACCACATCGCGGCTGGGAATATGCTGAAAAACCGCGTAACTATACGCGAAGTCGAACGACTCGCCGCAGAACATCTCCAGGTTCGAGTTGCGCGCAACGTGCGCGTGCGCATGCGGAATATGGGCTAGCCGCCGCCGCGCCCCAGCCACCATTTCATCGGCGATGTCGACACCGTGAATCTCCCCAAAGTGCGCCGCCATTGGGCCCATCAATCGTCCCGGCCCGCAGCCGATTTCCAATGCGCGGCGGTTGCGCCCGTCCCGCTCCGCGGGCAGCCGGCGCATCTCCCATTCCAGCCCATGCACCACTTCGCCGGCCGTCGACTGAAACTCGTCGTCTTCCTGGTCGCGACGGCCGAAGGCCACATAGTAGTTGGCGTCTTCGCGCGCCCGGGCGTTCCAGTCCTCGCGCATTTTCTCGACAACGTCAGGTGTAGGTTCGGCCATATCAGTCCGGTTCGTGACGGCACAAATTGCCGCTCGTATGATTGTCCTTCGGATCCACCCCCGGTGCGAATCCAATACACTTGCGGTCCATCCGCCAGCCGCGGATGGCGTTTCCCTCAATCCGATTTCCTCGTGTCAAGGCCGGCCGCTCCGCCCGCCGCCCCAGATAAATACCGGTTCGCAGCAAATCCGGCTCACCCGCGAAATGAGTGCACCCCGGTTGCGCCGCCGCGTCGCTGCAATGGGCCGTATGCAACCGCGTCATAACATTCTTGCGAATCACATGGCCGGAGCCGATGACAAAGATCCCGCCAAAGCGCATCCCCTCGAACCGGTTGTCTTCAATACGAATCCCAACGGATTGCATATCTGGATTTGTATTGTTCATCACCACGCCAAAATGCCCGAACGGATAATCCGCGGCCTTCCCCGCGTTCACGCACGAATTCCCCGCCACCGCGCCGTGATGAAACCCGTCCAGGTCGATGCACTTCCCATTGATCTCCGTCATCCGGTTGCGCACATAGTTGGATGAGTCCACGTTGCCCGCCGTGTCAATGCCAACCGGCGTTCCCCCGCCCTCCACATCGACGGCGTCCACGGGGTAACCCACGCGGGCGATCACGTTATCCGCAACGTCCACCGCCGAAGCGTGTCCCACCTGAATCGCGTCCCGCCCAATCGTATCGAACTCATTCCTCCGAATCACGCCCGGCCCATTGCGAACATGGTTGTAGCGCGAATGGGTCCACGCGGCGTTCCCAAGAATATTGAAGAAAGTCGAATCTGCAATAACAAAATTCGTCGTTCCGTCTTCCAGCAAGACGCCGCCCGTCGCGTTGTTTCGGCTCTTGGCATCGCGGGAGCCGGAGTCGCGAAACCGGCAGCGTAAAATGCGGACCTTTCCCACGCCGCTGGCCAGTATCGGAAAGGCGGCGATGCCGGAGAATGTAGAGTCCTCGACGACGGCCTCCGCGTTGCCAATCAACAACAGACCATTCGCCCGATAATGATCGGCGAATCGCCGGTCGTACGGCGGCAGCGCCTGCGGTTGTGGATTCGTTGTGCGATTACCCATAATGGTCGCGCGGCGAATGACGACGCGGCAGGGACCCTCAATCGTCAACGCCGCTCGCCCGGCTACTTCCAGTGAAACATCCTCGCGAACAATCTCCTCCCCCGCGCGGCAGGAAATCACCGCCTGCGCCTGCAACGCGAAGGAACAGAAAACCGGCAAGGACAGTATCCTGATAACGATGGCCATTCATTTTCGCGAAGCCTCACACGCCCCGCTACTAGAGCTTACCGTCTCCGCGCCCGATGGCGCGTTGATCGGTGTCATTGGAGAGGATGGAAGCGGGGTCCGTCACCTGCTGCGCCTGGCCGCCGGGCTGGAAACCGTGCAGGGCGGCGAGGTCCGTTTCGACACCGCCGCGCGCTATCTCGGCCCTCTCGACGCGTTGCACCTTGCGCCCGTTTCCACGCTCGCGCTCGATCATACGCTGGCCGGCCACGACGCGCTCGTGCGCGCCCGCGCCATTACTGGATTGGACCGCCTCCGGCGTTCCGGAGCGACTATTCTGGTCGCCTCGCACGAGTTGGAGTTGCTCCACCAGATCGCCGACGAAATATGGTGGCTGCACGATGGCCGCCTCTACGCCAAAGGCGATCCGCGCGAGGTGACCGCGCGCTACCTCCAGCACATCGCGGCCAAACACCGGGCCTGGGGCGAGTCCGTCTCCGCGCCGCTGGCGCCCGCGCTCCGCCGCGGCGATGGCCGCGCCGAAATCGTCGCCATCGAAACCCTCGGCGCCAATGGCCAGCCCACGGTAGTTCTCCAAAGCGGCGAAGCCATGTCCGTCCGAATCACCGTGCGATTTCAAAACGCGGTCGACAATCCCGTCGTTGGCATGATGATCCGCACCCGGATCGGCTCGGAGGTCTACGGAACCAACACGGAGTTGGAGCGCTACCCCCTCGGCTCCATGCAGGCCGGCGAGGCCCTCCGCATCACCTTCCGTTTCGCTTGTCAATTGTGCCCGCAGGAATATACCATCACCGCGGCGTCCCACGACGCTAACGGCGTCTGGCACGACTGGATGGAAGACGCCCTGGCCTTCTCCGTCGCCGACAATCGCTACACCGCCGGCGTCGCCAACTTGCGCGCGCAAGTGGCTGTGGAACAGCTTTAGCTGGGTGGCCATTCGCCAGCCCGAGCTGTCCAACCGCCGAATCGCTCCCCGCGGCAATCGTGCATTGTGGCGTGCCGATGTTGACCTCCTACAAGCGCTGAACCGGATCGAGAATCCGCCGCTCCTTCCGCCGACTCTTGAATCTCAACGTTGGCGGCGGAAGAGTCTCGTACCCGCTCTACCTATTCGTCCTCGTGTTTGGAAAAAAAGGCGAGTTCACCGGTCGCGGCGTCTTTTTCAAAGCGGTAGACGTCCCACTCTGTCTTCTTGCCGCGCGGTTTCTCGATCTTTTGCGCAATGACCGCGCGATGGCCGTCGGTACGGAGATTGATGGCGCCGTAGGTCACGACGCTGCGTTCGAGGTTCTTCTTCAATCTTTGGATGGAGGCGTCGACTTTCTTGCGCTCGGCGGCCGACAGACTTGTCTGTAGAGAGGCGATAACCTTGTCAAGCTCGGCGTGGAGTTCCTGGGGATGCTTGATGCGTTCGGGCGCGGAGCGAGCAAGCTCGGTGGAGAATATCGCGGGACGATCGCCGCGAGAGCATTTGCCGATGGTGCCCAGCGTGTCGGCGCGAGGATGGCTGAACGCCTCGTTATCCCCGCTTGAAATGACGGTAGCCATGGGATGGATCGCGGTGAGAAAGGCGCGAGAGACGTCGGCGCTTCCGTGGTGGCATGCCTTCGCGAAGTCGGCTGAAAGCTTGGGGCGCGCGGCCTCGGCGAGGCTCAGGCGTTCGGCCTCGGTGGCCGGGATGGCTGCGGCGCCGGCGTGGTGCGCCAGCAATAGCGATTCGCTTGGAATGTTGAGATCGCCGCCGGCGAAGATCGTCACATCGCCGTATCGTATGCGGACGACGACCGAGTGACCGTTCTTTGTCTTGCCCACATCGCCGAGCCAGCGCAGCGCGGGCGCAGCGCTTACCGTCTCAGGTACCGGCCCCAGCAACTCCATGACGACGTCGCCATCAGTCGCCGAGAATCCAGGCACGAACTTGTCTTCCACCGAGAGCATCTTGAAGTTTGTGAATTTTCCGGAATCCAGCGCTTTCTTCAACATCGTCGGATACTTCTTGCCCTTGAAGGTGGCGGGATCGGCGAAGAAGCTCTTGAGCGACGTTAGGTCCGGAACCAGATCGGTGATGTATTTTTCGCCGGCGTTTGGTTTCGGTTTGCCCAGAATCTCTGTATCCTTGGCCGCGGCGCGCTCCATTAGCCCGTTGGTATAGATGTTCTTGAAGAAGAGATTTTCCTGATCGAACAGGTCCGCGAATCCCCCGTAATGATCGAGATCGGAGTGGGAAAAAATGGCGGCTTCGAAATCGATGCGCCTGAAGAACCCGCGGAAACGCCAGCGGAGGAATCGCGCCATATTGTCGCCCGCGCCGGCGTCGATGATGACGATCTTGTCGTCGGGCGTAATTAGCAGGCACCCGTCCCCTTGCCCGATGTCGACAAATATGAGTTCGAGCAGGCGCTCCTTCTGCATGTCCGCCGACGCGACGAAGCCCTTGACCCCGCGTACCTGGACGGGAAAGAAGTCGCCTTGCTTGGGGCCGGTGATCTTGATCCAGTCTCCCCACAGCAGTTGTTTCAACGCCTTTGAGTCGCGAGCTTTTGAGGGCTTTTCGAATACGGCCGCCGTGGGATAACCGGCGAAACGAAGATCTTCTGGCATGAAGCCTCCTAAGTGGATGTTCCGAGAGTATACAGCAGGGAACGGCCGCAAGAGCGGCGTCTTGAGGTGCCGAGCCTTGAAGTATGTAACGGACCCCTTGCCGTAAACGTTTGTCTGTACGATACTGTATGTACGGTCGATGACCAAATTCGATTGGGACAAAGAAAAGGACGAAGGCAACCGAACAAAGCATGGCATTGACTTTGCGACGGCCCAACTTGTGTTCGATGATCCGTATCACGTCTCGTTCGTCGCCAACATTGTCGAAGGTGAGGAGCGATGGACGGCCATCGGATTGGTGGGGGGCGTGATCGTGTTGTTCGTCGTCCATACGTATCGGGAGCACCCGCCCAATGTCACCAGACGCATCATCTCAGCCCGTCGTGCAACGACTCATGAAAGGAAGCTATATGCGAAAGCTAACAGTTAAGGAACGAGACCGTCTGAAGGCCCTGTCCAATCAAGGTGACGATACTATTGATTTGTCGGACATGCCGGAAGTGAAAGACATTCCGTCTGGTGCGGTCATTGGAAAATTCTATCGACCCATCAAACAGAGCGTCACGATTCGCCTTGACGCCGATGTTGTTGCGTGGATGAAGGAATTGGGCGAAGGGTACCAGACCCGAATCAATACGTATCTGAGGACACTGATGCAATCTGGACGATGATGTTGACCCAGACGCAAGGAAGCGGCTGATGGTGACCAGCCGCTTCCCATGGCGCTGGGAGCGCAGCGTGGCGACGTCGCCGGGATGCTGGTCCGGCGCGGGATGATTCTGGTCGCCGCGGGCGTCGGACTGGGGATTGTAGGCTCCATCGCACTCTACGCGCCGAACTTGCCGCAGAACGGCTATAGCTCGGCGCCATTAGCAGCGCAGCTTCCCGGCGCCCGCTACGGGGACTTTCCGCTGACTCCGTAAACCGTGCCATTTTCGCCGCTGAGACCGGATCCGCGGCCAGTTCTGAAAATTGTCCGCTTCGTCCAGCACACCGAGGCCGATCGAAACGGCACGGAGTGGCCGTGGAAGCCTATGAACGCCATTTCTTAACGCTTGATCGTTCTCGGTCCGTTAAGCGAAGCGGGCAACACACAGGGCGTTTAAATTCAGGTATACTCCCTAACGCCGTAAGTCCAAACAACGGTTAGGAGTAACGTATGGCTATTCCGCGTTCTGTTCATGCCCAACTGGTAGAGCGTTTGATATTCAATTTTCGATTCACGCCGGAGGCCCTCGATCAAATTCTGCCTGTCACATGGCTTAAGCCTCAAGTCTGCAATGGCTGGAGTGTGGTATCTTTCTGCATTCTCGATCTTGAGCGAGTCATGATCTCGCCTTTACCAGGCGCATTTGGTTTTAGAACGACTTCCTGTGCATATCGCTGCGGTGTTGTAGATACCTCGGTTAATCCATCGGCGAACTCCGTTTACATCACGGATCGCCAAACGGATTTGCCCTTAATAGCGCGACTCGCGCCATGGCTGTTCTTAGACACAATCTTGATGGTCGCACCGAAAGTCACGCACTCTGGTAATGAAATGGACGTCGCTGTCGATTATCTCGATGGTCAATCGATGTTCCACGCCAAGGCAAGTATCGTCTCCCAGTGGAAATCCGAGGTATTTCCGACACTCGCTGACTTCGGCGACTTTATCAAGGGTGGTGTGTCTAGCTACACGCCGTCCGTGTACGGTGATCGGCTCACGCGCCTTGACCTACAGAAAGACGAACCTCAGTATCAAGCGCTCGCCGCCGATGTTGACATGGCTCGACTCGACGGTGTTTGGCGGGACGCTGGAGTGATCCTTGACAGTGCCGTTCTCGCGGCCGGTCGGGGCAACTATAAATGGACTTATCGCGGCCTTAAGCCATACACCGAACGTTGAGCTTGGTCAAAGTGAGCCGTTCTAACGTTGAACGGAATGCGGAGCATTTGTGTGATGCCGCGGAAACCTTCGCCAAAAGAGCAGGGGACTTTTCCACTATCGACGAAATGCGGAGCATTCTGGTCAACGAGGCTTCACGCACTCTCGGCAACGGGACTGCGGAGGCTCAATGTCCCAGAACGGCTAGTGCCGTATCGGGGGCACCGCGCGGAGAAAGTGGCGGAGGTTGTGGAGAGAACTGATGGCGCGGTGCTTTCGATACGGGGCGTTGAAGGATAGCCTCAACGGATTGGCGCTACAGCCCTATGGGTTTTGAATGACGCACGTGTTCTTTTTGGAGATGGGGCGAACTGGAACGGTGTCCATGGCAACAGCCGAAAAGCTGGTTCCGCCATGACATTGTCGGATGGGCTGCAGTTGCGCTCGACTGTAAAGCATTGGTCTCGGTGAATCTGTCCGGATCTGTCTGCCAAGGATCGACTGCGGCACACAACCGGCGATGGCTTGCGAAGAAGCCTTGCTGTTGGCACGGGAATTGCGGGTCATCATGTTAGGCAACCTTGGTGGGCGGCGAACGGAGCCGTAGTTGTACCGCGGAGAGGCGCTCGATCAAAATCATCGGGCCTCCACAAAGGGGACAGGTCCAGGAGGGAACAGGCGCCGACGCAACGGACGCTTGCGGCGGTGCGGCTGTGGGAGTGGCCGTCGCCAGGAGCGATTTGCAGAGTGGCAAGGAGCGAGCCGCGGTGGCGGCCGGAGAGGAACCCATAGTGTCGGATACGGACGAAGCGAAGCGGCAAAACATGAAGCGGGAAACGGCGCAGAAACTCATCCACCGGCAGAGTGATGAGCCGCTTCTTGTTCTTGTGGGCGGAGTCTCTCCAGCGGAATGTGACCTTGTCATCAATCAGTGAAACCAACCGACGGTTGGAGATGGCAACCCGATGGGTGTAGGCGCCCAGATATCGAAGAACTTGGTCCGGTCCGCCGAAGGACGGCTTGCAGTACACAATCCAACGTTTTGAGAAAAGCTGGCGAAGAAGAGAGCGAAACAGTTTGGGCTGAGAGAGAGCCTGGAGTTGTCCGTAGAAATGCAACTCCCCCGCGCTGAAGGCCCGCTCAATGGCGGCCACGAACTTGCCACGGAACACATCGCCGAGAACCGCCACGGGAAGAAAGAAATCGTTGCGCCGGGGACGGACCCAATGGGTGCGATCCGGCGACAGGCCGCCGGCGGCAACCACACAGTGGACATGCGGATGATGCTGCAGTTTCTGGTTCCAGGTGTGGAGAACGCTGAAGAAACCGATATCGGCGCCCAGATGTTTCGGGTCTTTGGCAATCTCGATCAATGTCTCGGCGCTGGAGCGGAACAGCAGGCCATAGATAACTTCCTTATTCTGCAGAGCCAAAGGCGCCAGTTCGTGGGGAAGTGTGAAGACAACATGGGCGTAGGGCACGGCCAAGAGTTCGGAACGGCGCGCGCTGAGCCAGCGGTCGCGCGCCTTGCCCTGGCATTTTGGACAGTGCCGGTTGCGGCACGAGTTGTACGAGATGGCACGATGCCCGCAACGCGAGCACTCATCGACATGGCCACCCAACGCCGCCGTCCGGCATCGCTCGATGGCGACGAGCACCTTCAGATGCAGCCAAGTCAGCCAAGCCGGACGCCGGTCAATGAGTCTTCGTCCCGCGCAGCGAACGATATCGGCCAGCTCAAGCAGTGGTTGGGACACTCGCCGGATCTGGCTCCGAGACGCTTGGGGCCTTCCTGACGGGAAGCGAATCCAGGGGGCTGGCGATGGCTCTGAGATGCGCCTCGGACATGTGCAGATACCGGCTGGTTGTCTTCAGGTCGGCGTGGCCGAGCAGGAGTTGAATCGTGCGCAAGTCCGCGCCGGATTCCAGCAGATGGGTAGCGAAGCAATGCCTCAGCGTGTGTGGGTGGACATGCTTTTTCAGCCCCGCGTTTTTGGCGGCTTGCTTGACCGCGAAGAAGACGCTCTTGGCGCTCATCGGCACATCGGTGGCGTGAGCCCGGCCTCCGCCGGGGAACAAGTAGGTCTTTGGTTTCGGATCCGTCCCGCGCCAATACTGACGAAGCTCCTCGAGGAGTCTTGGGCTGAGCATGACGTCGCGATCCTTCTGGCCTTTGCTCTGCTGGATGTGAATCAACATCCGGGCACTGTCGATGTTGCTCACCTTGAGCTGCACCAGTTCCTCGCGCCGCATGCCAGTGGCGTACAGCACGAGTAACCACACACGATGCAGCGGATTGGAGGCTGACTCGACCAGTCGCTGGACTTCTTCGCGACTGAGGATGTCGGGCAAACGGATGGCGCGCTTGGGAAATGGCGTTTCCTCGACGCTGAAGTTTCGTCTCAGCGTCTTGATGAAGAAGAAGCGGAGAGCCGAAAGGTGCTGGCAGACCGTGTTGGCATCCAACTTCCGATCGGTGAACAAGTGGGCTTGGTACTCCCGGATCTGCTCCGGACCCAACTGGTCGGGCGGACGGTTAAAATACCGGGCGAACTGGGGCGAACTCTTTCACCACACGCAAATAGCATTCGGCGGTACGCTGAGAGTAATTTCGACGCTGGAGCTCATCCAACGTTATTTTTCGTAGATGGGTCACAAGGGACCTCCTTGTGACCCACACTATTCCCCTCCAACGTGAAGCTCAAGGCTATTGGCACGCGAAGCGTCCGCCGCCTCCGGCGGCTTCGTTCAACGCCGTTTCGGGCCAACTTCCGAATCGTCGGCATTCGGAAACCGGCGGTCGGTCAAGCCATGACCACTAGCCCCAAATCCACAGCTGGTCGTCCGGCAACCTAAATTCAGAAGCCTTCGCAACATCGAGGAACGTTTTCTTAGTTCCGGTGCACTGTTGCCGCGGTCGGGTCACGACGAACGGTCTTGAACCACTCACTTCCGAGAAGCGCCGCACTTCGCCTGTCGCCCAGTTCTACCAACAGATCGAGCAGCTTTAGCAGCTTCGCGCGCAACTGCTCCGGAAGGGGATGCTCGCGAGCCGCCAGCGTCTGGACAAGCGCCGCCATTCGCTCCGGAGCCGAGATCGAACGCAACGCCGCAGGCTTGTTGCTTTGGGCCACGAGAAACGCAGACATGGTGTCTGCCAGGGCATCGGCAGGGTAGTGATCAATGCTCCGCTCGGCTAGTTCCAGGAAATACCCCAGGCCTCCAGTTACGCTGGCAAGCCGTTGAATCAACGTGGCAAGCGCCGGAATCGCGAGAGGAATGTCTTTCCAGTCGCGATTGGCAAAGCGACGCGCGCCGTCCGCGCGCTCAACATTGACGAAAAACAGGGCTTTCAAAATATCGTGCTTCTCTCGCGTGAGATTGCCGTTCACGCGGGTCGCGTCCCACCGCCAATCAGCTGCTGCAACACGATCAGAAATCGCCTTCAGGTTTTCCAGAATACCCGTAGAGAGCGTGTCGGCATCATGGATCTGTCGGCAAACGAATGCGTCTACAAAAGGGTCCAGCATCTCGAAGCACGCGTCATCGTCGTCAACGCCGATGATCGGCTTGATGTAGCGGGCCAAAGCGACTTCCGGCGCTAGCACGGAGCAGAGATGCGCAAGCCATCCCATACATCTATGCGTCCATTCGAATGGAGGGGTTGCTCTTTCCGTTCTGCGACCTGCCATCCGCCGCGGCGGATGCGCGGCGATCGTCCATGCCAGGAGCTGATCGGCGAGCTGCAATAGGGGGGCTGCCGCCTCTGGAGTGTTCACAATAGAATCGAGCGGCATGTGTCCGATCACGCGGCCCGCGAGGTCATAACGAAATTCCTCGCGCGGTTCCGCACCGCGCTGCCTTCTGCGGCCTACGATCGCCTCTTCGTCCTCGTCTTCCGCCTCGGTGTCGCTGGCTCCCGCCGGACCTGGTGCTTCCGGCCATGTAGCGGCATCAGCATCCAGCGCGGCCACGGCCTGGGCTAACCTGGCGTTACGATCCGAATCCCGCCGTGCCGCAGCGGCCTCTCGATTCTGCCAGTCGTCCCGCGCAAACCGTTCGTTTGCCAATCCAAGACCCAGACAGAGGGCAATCCAGCCGAACCGCTGCTCTTTCGGCCAACAGCTGAAGCAGGAATCAACCGCGCATTCGTATATCGCTTCGAGCGGATGAAGCATCAGCCCAAGCAGGGTCTCTTTGGCCCAGCGTTCGTCGATACCTTTCAGAATCAGGAAGGAAAGGCCTCTCGCCGCAGCCTTAGCTGGGTGAAAAAGCAGGATCGAACCGGGCGACGTCATTTCATCGAGGCGGCGCGGAACCTCGGCCCCTTTTTGAAGCAAGATCTTTGCCCACTCTATGTCCTCTGGTGGAACGCTGTCTGATTGCTTGACGGTGAGGGCCGCCACACCGACCACCGCCGCCTGCTTGGCGGTGGTTAATGGATCGTCCTGCCCGGAACTAAGGAGCGCATCCGCATCCTCGCCCCGGACATTGGCAATCGCGTCATTGAGAGAGATGTTCTGCGGAGGAGACGCGCCGCTCAGTAACATCTCTGACCACTGAGCCAGTCCAAACCAGGACAACGACTCCTGCGCCGCGCTGACGCGGTCAATTGTTTCTGGCTTATTGTCGTCCGGATGCTCAAAGCCGACGGCCACCTTGCCGGGATCGTCCGTCCGGTAGAGCCGGTAGTGCGACGGATCGGCAAAGGCAGCCCATGTAGCCGCTTCTTTGGACAGATACGCCGCAGCCTCTTTGGATTGCGCTTCCTCCTCGCATTCGAACGGCAAGGCTTCCGAGAACTTGAGAATCGCAGCCTTGGCACCTTCCCTCAGCTCCGCATCCTGACCCACTAAGAAGATCATTGCCAGAGTGCGGATGTCTTGTTGCCGCACCGGGAGCCGATTTGCCTTGGCCAGCGCTTCATGCAACTGTCGGCCCTCGGATGAAACCTCAAATCCATACTCATTCTGGGTCGGCCCCACTAAATCAGCCTTTCCCCTTTCGACGTCCCAGCGCCAGAGATGAGCGGAAGCTAGGAGAGCCAGCGACACTGGAGTTGCGGCATTAGCCTGAAGTGCAACCCCGAGCGCTATTCCGAGAACGGCACAACATTCGTTCTCTCCTACGACGGCGCGGATAACCTCGTCCCCGCTACGTCCTCGGTTCAGCTCCGAAAATGCCCATTCCTCCAGCGCCATTAGCGCGCTGTCCAATATGTGGGGCCCGAAAATCCCTCGATAGAAACCATACACTCTGGTGTTGCCCCAGAACGTCTGATCGCCCCACGGAAATTTAACAAGCATTGGGCGCGGCGTCATGCCGAACCGCCGGTCGCGGTGGTTCAGCTGCCGCCATGCTTCCATTCCGTGGTTGCACAGTCCGCGCACCAGCCTGAGCGCCTCATCGGGTGCCTTTTGGAAAAAAGTCTTGAAAGGCTCCCCCGCGGGGGAAGGGGGAAAATACTGTGCCCCTCCTTCGTCCAAAGACAACCTGTCCCATTCAAAAGGACTTGATCCCCCTCCAAAATGGCGTGACCTGCGCTCTTCGGCCTCGGGAAGATCCTGGAGGGTCGCAGCCAAGCACAAATCGACAGCAGCAGCGACAGCTGCTGGGTGAATCAAGGAGGCGTGAGAGGAAACAACAGAACACGACTCCCGCATCCGCGTGTCCATTTGCAAGAGATGTTCGAAATACCCGCGCTGCAAGTCTTGATCGACGGTGGTGGCCAGAAAAAACTGGAAGCGCAGGCTTTGTTCCACCTGACTGAGCTCGTCATCTGAGATCGCATCCCAGCCGGATTGGCCGTCGCGTCGGAGAATTTCCTGCCAGTGCTCAGGATGGCGATGGATTTCAATGGCCTTCAGCCACTTTCCAATTGCTTCCTTCATCGCCCTGGGCACCATGCCGGGTGTTTGGCCAAGCGCGGCGATCCACGCCTTGAAGACGGGGAGCGTGTCGGCCACGAGCGCGGGAGGCAGCGTTTCACACCGCGGTAGGAACCAGCCCAGCAGCCGCCCCCACGCCAGATAGTCCGAGGGCCAGGACAGCTGATCGGCAAGACGCAAACGGGCCAGTCTGTCCAGGTTATCTCCAGCAAATCCGCCCAGAACGAGCGGATTGGGCTGGGTTCTCTCCGCCTGAAATCCGAGCAGTAGGCGGCGCAAGCGCTCGGGGCTTTGTGCAAACGCCCCGTCTATTCTGCTCTGGTAAGTGACGAAGAGAGGGGAGGAGAAGGGCGCAATGAGCCAGGCACGTCTCCACTGTGAGCGGGCGCTTGCGTTCTCCAGGGACGTCAATCCGGCGTCCCACGCCTCATCGCGTTCGAAAGCTCGCTGCGACAGCAGCGCGACGATTCTCCCGAAGAAGGGAGGTTCGCCCGCGGTTTGCACCAGGTCTAACCATTGCGTTCCCTTGCTGCGGACCACCTGAAAGAGCGCCCATTCAAAGAAGACGTCGTGGGCGAATCCGAGGCTGACTCCCGGCTCCGTGTCGCGCATTATGTGATCGTCAACCAGATCCTGCACAATGTCGGCATCAAAACCATCAAGACTGATCTGTCGGCCGAAAGACGGTATGCCAATCTCTGCGGCCTTCAGCAACGCTTGCTGTCTCTGACGGGCCGTGGCCCTGACCGCATCGTAGCCATCTCTGGCCCACCATGCTTCGATCAACTCAATCTCGGACCTGGGCGCATCGGCGTTTCCTCCGTTGGCGCGAGTCACTCCTTCAGCCAGGACTCGCAGGAAAAACGGGCGACGGGCGATTTCTCTGACCGCGCCAGTAGCGTTGAGCAGAGGAGCCAGAGCGGGCTGGTCCTGAGCAATCTTCCAGGCTTCCTGATCGCCGAACGAGTCCACGGCGATCGAGATGATGCCGGTCTGTTTTAGGAACTCCGAGGGAATCCATGTGCGCACGTGCTCGATGTTTTCATCCCTAACGCTGGCGACAACCCGCCACTTCGCACACGCCGGCTCCGTCGCAATAGCCCTCAGAATATCGGCGACTACCTGTTGCGCGGGCTTGGCCACAATGCGGTCGATGCCATCGATAAACAGCGTGGGTGTGCCGGAAGCCCCCACATCGGAGAGCAACCCGCCCGCTGACGGGCTTGTCAGGCCATTTGCAGCTGCAAAGCCACTCCACCCATTGCCTTCAATGCGCTTTTCCGAAAGGACGAAGATAAATCCGCTGCTTCTCTCGGCCTCTGCGATCGTACGAAGTACAACGGACTTCCCTGTCCCTGGTTGCCCGGTAATCTGAACGAACCTGGTTGCCGTCAGCGCCTCAGAAATCCTGTCAATCAGCGAAGTACGACGAACCTTGTAACCGGAAATGTCCAACTTGATGTCACCCAGAGCTGCCCTGGCGAGCGCATCGAGGCGCTGCAGATCGGATTTCGAGCTGCGAGCGGGTTCAAGTTGGAACTCTGCGGTGAGTCGATCGAGGAGGCCCGTACGTCCTATCGATCCGCCCGTATCGCCAATATCCTTGGCGATACTGACGAGCTTGCGCCAGAGATCGGCCGCGCGGCCGGACGCGGTGGGCCGAAGTGCCGAGCGCAGCCGCTCCACCGCGTCGTACACATCCTTCGCGGGTTCATCCTTAATGTCGAACTGAAGCACGATAAAGTGTTGAAAGAAGCGCCAGAGGCGATCATTGTCTGCACGTGCTTGATCGACCTCCCGAAGTACTGCTGCAAAGGCGTTCCGCACGCCAACCGTCTCCTGATTCGTTACCGCGGCGAAGCGTGCCCAGAAATCTTCAGCGGTTGCGCTCTCAAGGGCCACCTGCTGGAGGCGGCGCAGCGCTTTCAAGCGGGTTTGGCCTATCGATCCCACGGCAGCGCCTACACGGTCGCGGCCAGGTCGAAATCCAACCCCCATGACCGTCTCCCAGGCTCTGGTAACTACCTCGCGGAAGTCCGTATTGCTTGGTCCGTCGCCGATATGCAGCGTCGATTTGACCTGAAGATGTAGCGTCGCTGAGTCGCTAGCAATATCGGCACCCGTGACAATCACATCATCGAGGGGAGCACCAGAAGCGGCGCGTTGCAATGCTACTTGGGTAGCCGTGAACTGGCCCAAGCCCAGAACTCCACCTTCCAGCAGCAGCGCTGTCAGGTAAATCGCAGCGACGCCGTCTTCAAAATCAAAGCCGGCCCCTCCAGTCAGCAGTGGGCTTGTCGTCATAGCGTTGAGCTCTCGTTGCAACCATTTTCACGCAGTTGCGGCTGTTCGTCATTGCGTCCGCTAGTCAGATTGTTGTTTTGCACTGAGATGTTCTCTCAACGCGATTTCTGCTCTCAATCTTGCGGGGCCCCAAATTATTTAAAAACGGCGTTGTGGGAGGTTTACAGGTGCTTCCTGGGCCAATCACGCGCTACGCGGAAGTTGGCCAGAAGTCCGGATCTGGGAAGTGTGGGAGCATTCGCCGATTGGTCGTGGGAAACGGCGTTACCTCCAACTGGCGTTTTTTTGAACACAATGCGGAATTCTGTTCAACGGAGGACTGCGGCTCGAAGCGGGATTTCTGCTACCAGCGGAGAATCTTCGAAGAAATGTTTCATTTTGTCGAAGGTGAAGTCAGATGGCGTGGCGCTTGCGGCATTTGGCCAAGGCAAGGAGGGGATGGGACCGATTGGGTGTGACGCCTGACGTTCTCTATCTCAGTGAACCCGGCAACGGAATGGCGTTGCGCGGCTAAATCTGGCCGTTCGCGCCGTGGCGTTCGCGAGAAACTCGGTAATACGCAACGTAGGCGGTCATGTACGCGCTTCCCGACCGATTTTCATTTCCTGCGTTATAGCGGAATACGAGGGCTTTGTATGAAGTTCATGCACCGTGCAGCCGGTGGGCCCAGCGTAATATCTGGTGGCGGTATTCGTGGTCGGCGCAACCGCGGTGGGGACTTGCTTGCTGCCGGCAAGCTGGGCGACACGGGTACACCCGGTCGTCGCGCTACGGCAAGAGTGAAAATTACACTCCACTCCCCGCCCACCTGCTAAACTACAAAGTAATCCCGCTTTGGGCTCGGTCAGCCCGCCCACTTCTCAGACGCAGCTTAGCCGTTAAGGCCAGGACGCCTTGCCAACTCTCTTCGCGAGGTATCTTCTCATGCGCTTTTTCGCAGCGTGCTGCCTGTTTTCATTCGGGCTCTTCGCACAGACGTTCCGCGGCAACATCTCCGGCATGGTCCAGGATGCAAGCGGCGCCGCCATCCCGTCCGCCGCCGTCAAATTGGAAAGCCCCTCCACGGGTTTCACCCGGGCCGTGCTGGCTTCGGCCAGCGGCGATTTCACCATCGCCGAACTCCCGACCGGCAGATACACCATCAACGTGACGCATCCCGGCTTTGAAAGCAAGAAGGTGGATAATGTCGAGGTCGTCGTGTCGAAAACCACCAACCTCACCCTCACCCTCGGAGTCGCTTCCCAGACCTCATTAGTTGAAGTCAGCGCGCAAGCCGTCATCCTCGAAACAACTTCAACCGCGCTCATCGGCGTGGTCGACACGCGCACCGTCAAGGACCTCCCGCTCAATGGCCGCGACTTCCGCCAGATGCTGAAACTCTCCCCCGGTGTCAACGCCGCCAACAACTCCGTCAACGGCATGCGCACCAGCGGCAACAACTATCAGATCGATGGCGCCGACAACAACGACGCCTTTCACAACACCTCCGCCGTCAATCAGGGCGGCGTCTCCGGCATCGCCGGCACTCTTCTTCCCGTTGAAGCCATCGATCAATTTTCGATTCAGACAAACGCCGGCGCCGACGTCGGCCGCAACGGCGGGTCGTCCGTAAACCTGGTCATCAAGTCCGGCACCAACGAACTCCACGGCTCCCTCTATTACTTCAATCGCAATGAAGCGCTTGCCTCGCCTTCTCCGCTACAACCGGTCGGCGCGAAGGCCCGGGCAATCCGAAATCATCAGTACGGCGTCGCCATCGGCGGGCCCGTGATCAGGAACCGGACGTTCTTCTTCCTCACCGGAGAGGGCCAAGTCGCCAACGCCGCCAACTCGACCCTCGCCACCGTACCCTCCGATGGATGGGTGGCCGACGCCCGTACGCTGATGGCTCAGTATGGGGTGCCGGTCCATCCGCTCGCCACTAACATGTTGACCTTCTGGCCCGCGCGCGCAAAGACCGCCGGCGCAGGCCTGAACAACTATTTGAACGGCGATGCCAGCACCTACGACAGCTACAACGGCATCGTTAAAATGGATCACCGGTTCAACGAGAATCACTCGCTCTCGGCTCGCTACTTCGGCGGCACCGGAAAGCAGACAGCGCCCACCACCTCGCAATTGAAAGAGTATTTCCAGGTCGCGCCCAGCCGCATGCACAATGTCTCGGTGGTGATGAACAGCGTTCTGACGCCACGCATGGTCAACCAGTTGGCGCTCGGCACAAACTTCTTTCTGCAGGTGTTCAACGATGCCGATACCAGCATCGACCCCAACGCGCTTGGCCTCAACACTGGCGTGACCGAAGGCTACCTCCGCGGCACGCCCACCACCACCATCAACGGCTTCACTCCCGTTGGCGTCACCAATCCCCTCGGCCGCATTGACACGACAGGCCACTTGGTCGACAACCTTTCCTACACCGCCGGCAAGCACCAGCTCAAAATCGGGGGCGAATACCGCCGCGCTCTGCTCGACGTTTTCTACGACACCGATAAACGCGGGCGGTTTGTCTTTGACGGAGCACGCGGTCCGTGGTCGGCATCCACCGCCAGTGGCAACTTGAAGGCCATGGCCGATTTCCTCGCGGGCTACACCAGCAACGCCAGCGGCGCCATCATCGTCCGTGGTCAGCTCCAGCGCGACTACGTGCAAAACTCGTTCGATGGGTGGGTCCACGACAACTGGCAGCTCTCGCCGACGCTTAATATCAACTTCGGCGTCCGCTTCACCTACCATGGTCCGTTGAACGACAAGAAGAATACCCTCTCCACTTTTGTCCCCGGCGTGGGCTTCGCCGGGCCGGGATCGGGGCTCGATTCGCTCTACCCGCGCGACTTGAACAACTACACGCCGCGGGCCGGCTTCGCCTGGACGCCCAGGCGAAATGGAAAGACCGTCCTTCGCGGCAGCTTCGGATTCTTCAACGATGTACCTCCATTGAACTTCATCGTGGCCAACACCGGCATGCCCAACGGCGGCTCCGCCGGTGTCCACGCCAACCCCGGTGGCGCGGCCCCCGTCTACACCATCGCCCTCAGCTCCTTGAACCTCACCACCGGCACGCCCATCTTCGGCGCCGCCGCGCCCCGGCCGCCATTCGGCGCCTTCTCCGTCAGCCAGGATTTCGCCACGCCTTACGTTATGAACATGAACTTCAACGTGCAGCGGCAGTTGACGTCCAGCACCCTGTTGCAGGCCGGCTACGTGGGATCGCAAGGCCGCAAATTGAGCCTGTTGCGCAACATCAACGCGCCCGTTCCCGGTACTACCGGAACCGTGCAGGCGCGTCGTCCCTTTGCGGCCGCCTATCCCGATCTCGCCGCCATCAACGAACTGAACAGCATTGCCAACTCCACCTATCACTCCATGCAGACGCAGCTTCGCCAAACCATGTGGAAAGGGCTCACCGGCGTGTTGAACTACACCTGGGGCCACGCTATCGACAATGGTTCGGACGTTAGAAACAACCTGCCGACAAACTCTTATGATCTGGTCAACGAACGAGGCGCGGCCTCATTCGACACTCGCCACAACATGACGGCGTTCCTGAGCTACGAGGTGCCCGCCTTCGTAAAGGCGATGCCGTTGTTGATGAAGGGTTGGCAATTGAATTCGCTGTTCACCGCTTACGGCGGACAGCCATTGAACATTCTCGCCGGCACCAATATCAGCACGTCCGGCGACGGCCGCGACCGCGTCAACGTGGTGGGCGATCCTTTCAGCGGCGTCGTGCAGCCAACGGGGACGCGATCCGTCCGGTACTTCAACGCGGCGGCCTTCGCCGCGCCCTCGGCGGGAACGTTCGGCAACATCGGCCGCAACGCCATCTACGGTCCGGGCTTCGGCGCCGTGGATTTCTCCGTCTTCAAAACCACCGCCATCACTGAGCGCATCTCGACCCAGTTCCGGCTGGAGATTTTCAACCTTACCAACCGCACGAATTGGGCGAACCCCGGAACGTCGCTATCGAGTACGTCGACCTTCGGCCTGATGACGAACACACGAAATGGAAGCGGAGCGCCCGGCATCGGTGTCGGCGAGCCGCGGAATAGTCAGTTGGCGTTGAAGGTCGTCTTCTGAGCGCAAAGGCCGGTCGCGGCCACACCCATTCACGAACTCTCGCCCCAACCCCACCGCGACCGAGTTCGTTTTGCGCGAGTTCTTCACCAAGAAATCCAAATACGGAGTTTCATGCGAATCATTTCCGCCCTTCTACTGGGTCTCTGCGCCGTCTCCGCGCAGAGCCCGAAACGTGTAATCACCGACGCCGAAGTAAGAAAGGTGCATCGTTCGGCGTTGGTGCTCGACACGCATAACGACGTCACCAGCCGCACCGTCGCCGGCTTCGACATCGGCAAGGCCGCCGGCGACGGGCATACGGACATCGTTCGCTACCGCGCCGGCGGGTTCGGAGCGCAGTTCTTCGCCGTCTTTGTGGGCGCCAATTACGTCGAGGGTAATCGCAGCGCCCATCGCGCCATGGAGATGATCGATACGGTGCGGCACGACATCATCGGCAAGCATCCGAACGACTTCGAACTGGCCCTGACCGCGGACGATATCGTCCGCATTCACAAGAAGCGGAAGATCGCCGCGCTGATGGGAATCGAAGGCGGCCACGCCATCGAAGACAACGTGCGACTGCTCCGCGATTTCTACCAACTGGGCATTCGCTACATGACGTTAACCCACTCGAACACCAACAATTGGGCCGGTTCGTCGGGCGACCTCGACGGCCGTACGAAAGGACTGACCGAACTCGGGAAGGACATCGTGCGCGAAATGAACCGGCTCGGGATGATGGTGGATATTTCCCATGTTTCCGACAGAACATTCTGGGATACAATTGATGTAACCGCGGCGCCCCTGATCGCGTCTCATTCTGCATGCCGGACTATATCTAATATTCCGCGCAATATGACGGACGAGATGATCGTCGCGCTCGCCAAAAAAGGCGGCGTGGTACAAGTCAACTTCGGGTGCGAGTTCCTCTCGCAGAAGTCCGCCAATACGTCGTCATTTGGTAATCCCGCCGTTCGCGCGAAGGTCGCCGCGGCTATGAAGGACTTCAAGGGCACGCCAGCCGAACGTCGCGCCAAAATGAGGGAAGTCGTCAAGGACATGGGTCTTAAAACCGTTCCAGCGACCCTCGCTGACGCCGTCGCCCACATCGACCATATTGTGAAAATCGCGGGTATCGACCACGTCGGCATCGGCGCCGATTATGATGGCGTCGACTGCGTTCCCGAAGGGCTGGACGACGTCGGCAAGATGCCGAACCTGACCCGCGCACTGCTCGAAAACGGCTATATCGCCAAGGATATCCGCAAAATCTACGGCCAGAACCTGCTCCGAGTTATGCGCGCCGCGGAGAAGGCCGCGCAACGGTAGGGGGTTATTTGCCTTCGAGAATATAGGTGGGCGTGACGCCAATCGCGGTTGAGAAACCGCTGGTTGCGGGCGTCAGCCAGGTCGAACAGCTCTGCACTTTACCAATGCAGACATGGGGGTGCACGTCGATGCGCATTTCTTTCATTTCCAGGCTCCCGTAGACGCTGATCGGGAACTTCGCGGTGACTGGAGCGATGATTTCCTGCACCACGTATCGTTCGCGAATGGCGCGCTTGCAAGCCCGGTCCCATTGGAGATCGTCCATTGAAGCGCCTTCGTAAACCGTCATTTCCGCCGATTCGCCATTCGGCCGCAAAACGAGTTTTTCGCGGTTTTTAAGCACAAATTCGGGAAGGTCAACCTCTTGCCCGCCCCACTGCGCCATCCGCTCGCCCATCACTCGCGTGGTGGGAATAAAGGCGCGAATGGCTTTCTTTTCAGCGATTGGGAACTTGGCGATGACCGATTCGTCGGTCAAAAGATCGAGCATCGCCTTCCGCTGGGCGATGTCGCTGCGGAAGCTATTTACCAGGCAAACCGCGCCTTCCCGGTAGGCCCGGACCAGTGGGTGAACGGTCAGGTCATAGCGGACCAGGAACTCGTGGGTGCGCACGCGGCGATAGATTACGTCGATCACAAACTCGCCTTTGCGCAGGACGCCGTTGCGGTATTCGAGCTGTTCCGGCGACACGACCTCGGCCGGATTGCCGTGGGCGGTCAGATATTCCGCGAGCAGCAAATGTTCCCTGGATTCGACAGTTTCAAACGGTTGTTTGAATTCCAGGATGGCAATATTGGCGTTTTTGCGCCCTCCGAAGTCACGATATGCCTTCAAAAGTGCGCTCTGAAGGTACTTAACGGAGGGGATTTTCGCCAGCTTGTGGCGTTTGCGGAATTCCTTTACGGGGGCGGCTTCGAAGAAAAGGTCGGAGAGCAGATCCTGGTACAGGACCCCGACCGGGGTCTCGGCGCTGAAGTGCGAAAAGCGCATGGCGCCATTGTTGATGTGCGAGTCGAGAAGACTGGTTACGGCGAAGTGCTTGTAACCGGGATTCATCTCGGCGAGCATCCGCTCGCCGGGGAGCAGGTCGAGGCGGTTCAGGAGGGCTGGCGTGGTAACCACCAGTTGGCGCATCCGGTCGATGGCCGCCCACAGGGCCTCGCCGCCTTTTTCCAAGGCTACGTACTGCCGCCGGGTCAAGAAATGAGGGCGGAGAAATGCCGAAACCGGCTTTCCGCTCAGGTCGAGATTCCGGGCCGTCATAGCCTGGTGTAGCTGGTCTACCCAGCCCAAATCTCGAAACTGTTCTGATTCCAGGAGTTTGTGATAACGGGCAATCGCCTCGTCCACTTGATTCATCGCTGTCGCTACAGGAAACAAATTTCCAACCCCGAGTATGGCATACGGAACGGGTAATGTATAGCAATCCCGCCGGGAAAATAACCCGCAACGCATTGATTATACTGGAGTTAACATATATCAAAAATCCTTTCCCGGGCGCGTGCGAGAATGGTTAACGATGCGCCGTCTCATAATCACCCTTTCCCTAGCACTTCTCGCCACCCTACCGGGCCTAGCCGACGAAGGCATGTGGCTTTTCAACCAGTTTCCGAAAGAGGAGTTGAAGAAAAAGTATGGAATTAGTCTTACCGACGAATTTCTGCTGAATTTGCAGATGTCGTCGGTCCGGTTCAACAGCGGCGGGTCCGGATCCTTCGTTTCGCCGGATGGCTTACTGTTCACGAACCATCACGTGGGCGCCGAGTGCATTTACAAAGTCAGCACGAAAGAACACGACTATATCAAGGACGGCTTCCAGGCGCGGGAGCGCGGCGAAGAAAAGGCGTGTCCGGATCTGGAAGTGAATATTCTGCTGCGAATTGAAACCGTTACGGCGAAGGTCAACGCGGGAGTGCCTCGGGAGACGTCGGCCGCGGACGCCAACCGTTTGCGGCAGGCGAATATCGTCAAGCTCGAGTCGGAGTGCAACAAGACCACTGGGAACCGGTGCGATGTCGTCACGCTTTACTCGGGCGGGCAATACGACCTTTACGAGTACAAGAAATACACCGATATACGGCTGGTGTTCGCGCCGGAAGAGGCGATCGCCGCGTTTGGCGGCGACCCGGACAACTTCACGTTTCCGCGTTATTGCCTGGATTTCGCGCTGTTTCGAGCCTACGAGAATGGGCAGGCGGTGAAGCCGAAGCACTATTTGAGATGGTCGAAGACGGGCGTGAAGGAAGGCGAGGCGGTTTTCGTGTCCGGCCATCCGGGGAAGACGGACCGGCTGGCGACGGTGGCGGAACTCGAGTTCCAGCGGGACGTAACCCAGCCGTATGGCCTGGAGATTTTGAAGAAGCTGGCGGACCGGCTGTTGGCGTTTGGCGCGACCGACGCGGAGAGCAAGCGGATCGCGCGGGACGTGCTGGCATCGGTGCAGAACAGCTTCAAGGCGCGGAGCGGATTCCAGCGCGGGTTGCTGGACCCGGAGTTGATGCGGCTGAAGAAAGACGCGGAAAACCGTTTGCGAAAAGCCGTGGCCGACGACCCGGCGAAGCAGAGAGAATTCGGCGCGATCTGGGATGAGATTGCGGGCTATGTGAAGGAGTATCGAACGTTCTACGTGGAATACTCGCTGCTGGAACGGGCGCCGGCGACGGGAAGCGAGTTGTTCGCGCTGGCACGTACGATCAACCGCTACGTGGCGGAAAAGCCGAAGCCGAACGCGGACCGGCTACGCGAATTTTCCGACTCGGCGCTGCCGGCGACGGAGATGGCAATGTACTCGACAGCGCCGGTGTACCCGGCTTTGGAAGAAGTTGTGTTGACTGAATGGATGAAGCGGTTGATTGAAAAAATGGGCGCGGATCACGCCCTGGTGAAAAAGATTCTGGACGGACGGACGCCGGAAGAGGCGGCCCGCTACTACGTGCGCGGCAGCAAGCTGGCCGACGTGGCGGAGAGGAAAAAGCTGACGACGGGCGCGTATGGCGTGGCGTCGAGCACGGACACGATGATCCGCCTGGTACGCCTGGTGGACGCCGAGGGCCGAGATCTGCATAAACGTTTCCAGGACAAAGTGGAAGCCGTTCAAGCGTCGAGCGCGTCGCGGATCGCGCGGGCGCGGTTCGCCGTGTATGGAGCGAATGAGTACCCGGACGCCACGTTCACGCTACGATTGACCTACGCGGCGGTGAAGGGCTATACGAACGCCGAGGGCAAAAAAATTCCTTGGGCGACGGACTTCGCGGGGCTGTACCAACGCGCGAATGGCGTAGAGCCATTCGCGCTGCCGCCGTCGTGGCTGAAAGCCCGCGGCGCCGTACGGTTGAAAACGCCCTATAATTTCGTCTCCACGGCCGATACACACGGCGGGAATTCCGGGAGCCCGACGGTGAACGCCAAGGGAGAATTGGTGGGGATCCTGTTCGACGGCAATATTGAAGGGCTGCCGAATCAATATCTTTATCGGGACAGGATGGAACGCTCGGTCCATGTGGCGAATCAGGGAATCGTGGAGTCACTCCGTAACGTTTATGGCGCCACCGGGATTTTGAAAGAGATTGGATTCTAGTTTTTATGACGCGAACAGTACTGTTTTTCTTGTTTTCCATTGCGGCTTTGGCTCAAGGCGGATTTAACGGCCCGGGGAGGTATGAGATAACCAGCCCGTTATCCCGGAAGGTGCTCGACATGGACCGGAACGACCAGCGAACCGTGATCCAGTATGAAAGCCGCCGCACGGACAACCAGGTGTGGGACGTCACGGACGCGGGCGGAGGCTATTACTACATCCGCAACACGATGAATGGCAATGCGCTGGCCGTGCAGGACGACCGGAACAGTACGCAATTGGTGGCGGAGCCATTCAACAGTTCCGCGCGTCAGCAGTGGCGTTTTGAGAACGGCGACAACTCGACGGCAATCCTGGTGAACCGGAATGGCAAGGCGATCGACATTCCGTACGGCTCGACGAACAACGGGACGAAGATAAATTCCTACGGCCGGAATGGCGAGGTAAATCAGCGATGGCAGTTCCAAGCCGCAGCTGGGTTCAGCGGGGGCAACAATCGTTATGACGCCACGAACACGACGGCCAACCGGGGCGGCCGCGGGCGTGGACGGAACCGCTACGATACATCGGGGTCCACGCAATCTTCGGCGCCATATTCCACCGGGGCGGCTAGCGGCCAGCGGGACGCCGATGGCGTCTATTACGACGACCGCGACCGCACGTACAAAATGGACGGGGACGGCGTATGCTTTTATCGCGACCGGGATTTCCAGGGGGAGGCTGTTTGCGCCACGGTGAGGAACGGGCGGTCGCGTTGGAATAGTTCATCGTTCACCGAGATTGGATCGGTGAGGTTTTTCGGGCGCGCGACCGGCGTACAGATCTTCGACCGGGAAGAGTTTCGCGGCAATTCCGTGGAAGTTACGGGAGAGCAGCGAATCTTCAATCGTGCGATGCGCAATAGGCTTCGTGGCACGCCACAATCGCTGCGGGTGTATTGAGTTAGTGTCGCGGGCTATTCCCGGCCAACCGGAGCAGTTCACATCCCGCACTGGCGGTGCGCCGAACATTCGCGAATATTCCCGGCTGTAATTGGGACGGGCTTCATAGCCGACGCGGTATGCCGCGCTTGAGGCGCCGGCTTCTTCCGACAGCATGATCCGGCGCGCTTCCAGCAGACGGAGGCGCTTCTGGTATTGCAATGGGCTCATCGCGTTCACCCGCTTGAAATGGTGATGGAAGGAGGGCAAGCTCCTGTTAGCCATCCGGCCAATTCCTCGATAGGCATCGTCATGGCGAAATTGGCTTTTAGCATCCGGAGGGCTCGCCCGATCTGTTGCATGTTGCCGGCGGCGACCGTAGACACCATTCAAGAGGCGGTAATAGATTTCGCGGATCATCATGGGGGCAAGTAGAGAAATGTCCCGCGGAGTCTCGAGCAACATTGCCAGCCGTACAACGCTATCCATAAGCGGGAAATCTACCTTGCCTACGAATCGGCCGCGCACCTTATCGCTACACCACCGGCAAATCGACGGATACGGCCAGAAACTCGGAAGGTGCGTAACGATAAGTTTCATCTCCGAGCATTACTTGTTTGGCGCCCTGCACGACGATACAGAGCGACGGAGAATAGACCGTTGGCATCGCGACCCTGGGAGCCGAGAACTTTAGGCATTAAAGTTCCGGAATCCGTGTCGTATGAATTCCGTCTCCATTGGAATATTTGTCAATCAGCTTCGCCAGAGCCGGAAGTCGATCCAGGCCGCTCATAGATCGGTCTTCTTTATTTCTAACATTATTCTACCGGAGAAAGAGCCGCCGCATCGGTTTTATAAGGTGGTCTGGAGAATTAGGCAACAACGGGCGAGGTCTGTGTATTCGGCGAAACGGCGATCACGGATAAAGTCGAAGTATGACCACGACAACGGAAACCACGATGCGAGACAACGTTCAAGACCAGGTCGTTCTCATCACGGGCGCCAGCAGCGGCATTGGCGAATCCACCGCCCGCTGGCTCAAAACGGCGCCAAAGTCGTTCTGGGCGCACGCCGCACCGAGCGACTTGCGCAGGTCGCAGCCGAAATCCGCGAAGCCGGCGGAACAGGGGAAGAGAGGACCGTGGATGTGACGAACCGCGCCGACGACGCCGGCGTCCTGAATGGCATTGGGGCCGCGCTCCCGATGATGGAGACGCAGGGTAGCGGACACATCATCAACAGCGCGTCGATCGCCGCGCACTGGGTGAGCCCGACCAGCGCCGTGTATTCCGCAACCAAGTACGCCGTCTGGGCGATATCCGAGGGCCTGCGCCAAGAGTCGAAAGTGGTCCGCGTCACCATCATTTCCCCGGGCGTCGTGGCCACCGAACTAGGGCACGACATCACCGACGCTACCTCCGGGAGTTTCCTTGCGGATTTACGGAAATCGGCGCCGCCGGCGGATGCCATTGCCCGCGCCGTACTGTACGCGATCGGGCAACCCAAGGAAGTCGACGTCAACTAAATTATCGTCCGCCCAATCGGCCAGTCGATTTAAGAGTCCAAATCTCGAAGGTGTTTAGGAAAGGAAATCAAAACAATGGGTATCGCAATCATCACCGGCGGCAGCCGCGGCCTGGGAAAGAGTATGGCCCTGCGACTGGCGGAAAGAGGACATGACGTCATCCTTACATACAACAGCAAACAAGCGGAGGGCGAAAGCGTTGTGGCCGGAATTCAAAAGCGGGGCCGCCAGGCAGCCAGCCTGCAACTCGATGTTTCCGACAGCAAATCGTTCTCCAGCTTCGCAGCCGCGGTCGAGAAAATTCTGAGTGAAAAGTGGAAGCGCCCGGATTTCGACTTCCTGGTCAACAACGCTGGGATCGGAATCCACGCCTCTTTTATGGAGACGACCGAAGAACAATTCGACCAACTGATGAACATCCATTTGAAGGCTCCCTTTTTCCTGACGCAAAAGCTGTTGCCCCTGATGAAGGATGGGGGCCGCCGAAGGGTTGCGGGCGTGTAGAGTCCTAGTGTCGGATTCAAATCGACGGCACCATCGCTCATAGCCATCTTGAAGATGCCGCTGAGGTCCCATCGAAGATGGGCAACAACGCTATGTGAATGAGTCGCTGCCATCTTGTCGAGATACGTTTGCATCTGATCGCGGCACCGTGTCTCTACCCAGATTCTTCGCGAAGGCACTTTAGACAACATAGTTTCGATTCCCCAGAACACCCGCGAAGCCGGACTCATGAAGATGCAATCGCAGATCGCGTGGAACATCGCCACCACGGCCTTTTACAAGACGGGCGGAAGGCCCTGGAAGGTCGATGGCATCCGCAAGGGCGTCTGTTACATTGGGCTGGTTTACAAGAAGGATCAGCGATCCATCGATTCGAGACTTACCTGTTGCGGAGCCCAGATGTTCCTGGATTCCGGCGACGGAGTGGTGTTTAAGGGAGCGATCGGACCGTGGCACAACTTGGAGACTGGTGACTTTCACCTCAGTCGACGAGCGGCCTACGACTTAATCCAAATGGCGGTCAATTCGTACAAGGAGCGAAGGCCAGACAAAAAACCGCCGGATGAGCTTTTCATCCACGGAAAGGCCACCTTCAACGAAGACGAATGGGCTGGCTTCCGCGAAGCAGCTCCTTCGCAAACCTCGACAGTCGGGGTCAAGATTCGCGACGACTCCAGCCTGAAGCTTTTTCGGCTTGGCGACACGTCAGTTCTTCGAGGGACTGCGTTCGTGCGAAATTCCCGGCACGCGGCACTATGGACGCGCGGTTGGACACCAAGGCTTGGTACATACCCGGGTCTCGAAGTGCCGAATCCGCTATCAGTGGAAATCTGTCGGGGCGATGCCGCGATCGAGACGGTGTTGAACGACATCATGGCGCTGACAAAACTGAAGTCGAGCCAATGATTTCGATGCGCGATGTGTCAATGTCGTACGGCTCGCGACCCGTGTTAAACCGGGTTGATTTGGATGTCCATCGGGGCGAAATCCTGGTCCTGCTCGGAGGTAGCGGCTCTGGAAAAACCACCTTGCTCAAACATGTGCTGGGACTCGCCAAGCCCGACACTGGCTGTATCCGAATCAGTGGGGTAGACATCACCACATGCTCCCAGTCAGGGCTGGCCGCAGTTCGCCGCCGGATCGGCGTTGCATTTCAGGCGGGAGCGCTTTTTAATTCCTTGACAGTTGCGGACAACGTCGCCTTGCCCTTGCGGGAACTGACGCACCTCGCCGATTCCACGATCGAGCTGATGGTCTGGATTAAGTTGAAGGCGGTCGGTTTGTCAGACGCGGCCGGACTCTATCCTCCTGAGCTTTCTGGCGGCATGCGGAAACGGGCGGCCGTCGCGCGAGCGATGGCGCTGGATCCGGAACTCCTGATTTTCGACGAGCCTTCGGCGGGTCTCGATCCCATCGTCGCGGCAGGACTCGATGAACTCATCCTGTTCCTGAAAAACACCCTGGGCATAACGATCCTCGTAGTGACCCATGAACTTGACAGCGCATTCCGCATAGCCGACCGTTTGGCGATGCTGCATCAAGGACATCTGATTGCCGTCGGCACAAAAGAACAATTCTCCGCCAATCCGCATCCTCGGATCCGCCAGTTCCTCAATCGGCAGCCGGATCGCATTGCGGCCGAGGGTGCGGGAGCGTTCATCACCTCGTATATGAGGGAGGCCCAACATGAGCAATGAAGGACGAGTCGGCGTATTCATCCTGGCGGGCCTGCTGGTCCTCAGTTCGTCGGTGTATGTCGTGCGAACAACCCAGATGGTGCGAGGGCAGGTGCCCTATCGGACCTACTTGCGCTACGCCGGCGGTCTTGCGCCGGGTGCCAACGTCCTGTTTGGAGGCATCAAGGTAGGTCAAGTCACTGCGGTGGGACCCTCGTCAGATGATCCGACCCGCATCGAAATCGCCTTCGATGTCAGGACCGGAACGCCGATCAACCAGAAGTCGACAGCGCAGGTTGGATCCGTCAGCCTGATGAGCAGTCCGGCACTTTCGATCACCACTGGAAGCAACGATGGCCGCCGTTTGAGTGCCGGAGAGGTAGTGCCGTCACAGGAAGCCGTGAGCTTGGAAGAAATTGCGCGCCGCGTAGCCGTCGTTGCCGATTCGGCGAACGCGCTAATGACCACTCTTGGGCGCGAGGTTCCGCTCTTGACAGGCGACGCACGGAAGCTCCTGGCAAATCTCAACGAGATCAGCGGGCCTCGTAACCAGAAGCAAATCCAAGGTATTCTCGCGGAACTTGACTCGTTGCTAACGCGGGAGTCGCCCAAGATCTCGCGAATTATGGAGCAGGTCTCAGATCTGGCAAAGCACGCGGACTCGGTCGTGGTTTCGCTCGAACCAGTTGTGGTGAAGACCGATCTTACCGTCACGAACATAAACAACACCGTCGACGTAGTTCGAGCCGGTGTCACGAAGGACCTTGACGAACTGGAGCGCACCCTGCGCGATGCCCGAAGCCTGCTGGCAAGCGTCGAAGACATGGTTCGCAAAAACGAAGGAGACGTTTCCGACACGGTGCGGAATCTGCGGGTCACCTCCGAGAACGTCCGTGTGTTGACCGAGTCGCTCAAGCAACGCCCGTGGAGTCTTATCCGCACGAAACAGCCCGCAGATCGGAGAATTCCCCAATGAAAATACGCCTTGCAGCCACCGCCGTGGCAATCCTGGTACTCGCCAGTTGTGGAAGCGTCCGTTATCCTACCAGCTATCTTTTGAACCTCCCGGCCGGGGTGCAGCTTGCCGTACGGCCACAATCGCCATTGGGCTCCGTCGTGGTGAACGAGTTCCGCTGCCCAGATTATCTTTGCGAGGGGCGCATTACATATCGTCCAACACCAGAGGAAGTGGGCTTTTACGAGTACCATCGCTGGGCGGCGAGTCCGCGCCAAGCGATCACACAATCGATGGCAGACACTCTCCGGGCAAGTCTCCTATTCAAGAGCGTCGCTTTTCACGAGCGCGGCACCAGAGCCGAGTATATGCTCACGGGCAATATCGAACGCCTGGAAGAGGTCGACGAGGGCCGGGAAGTCCGGGCATTGTGCACGATATCAGCACAACTACGGGATATTCGAACAGGAGCCGTAATTTGGAATCACACCGCATGGGAATCGGTCCCGGTCCAGACACGAAGCGTCTCAGGCGTTGTTAGGAGTCTGTCGCGTGCCGCCGGGACTGTCGTTGATCGCCTAGTTGCATCCGTCGCTAAAGAGCTGGCATCTAGGCTAGAGTTTTGCACTTTTTGAGGCCCTTCCCAGCGGTACGGAAGTCTCTTCAGCCCCAGTTTTTCATCCAAACAATTTTGTGCCGTTTTGTTGTTTTTCTCTTGCATGCGTTTCCCGGCTATGGTATCTTTCCTTTTAGAGAGATGAAAGATAAG
>JBJXFL010000121.1:0-6000 GCA_046155405.1 Bryobacteraceae bacterium
CAGCACCAAATCGGCCAGCTTGCCCGGAGCGATCGTTCCGCGCTCGTCATCCACGTGAATCGCCTTCGCGCTAGCGCCTGTCGCCGCTGTGATTGCTTCGAGCGGCGTCAGGCCAGCCGACACCAGCAACTCCATCTCCCGCAGCGACGACCATCCGTGCAGCGTGCCTGTCACGCCTGCGTCCGTGCCCGCCACCAACCGTACGCCGCCGTTCTTCAACGCCGTAATGTTCTCCGTCAACCTTTGCCAGCGCTCCAGCCGCGCCCGGCTCGGACGCGTAGCCGTCTCACGCCGCGGAGTGACGATCGCCAACGCGGCAGGCTCCAGGATCTTCAACATCATCGGCGAAACCGCGTAGCCCTTTGTCTCATACACCGCCAGCGTCGAAGCATAAGCAGTGCCGTGGGACTTCATCAGCCCGACTAGTTCCGCATCCGCCCGGGCATTGCCGATCCCGTGCCCGATCACGTCTACCCCGGCTCGGGCGGCGATCTTCGCCCGTTCGAGCGTCACCGTGTGAGTGATCACCTCAATCGAATTCGCATGCGCGATTTTGACGATGGCGGCGAGAGTGGCTTCGTCCATCGAGGTCATATCGGGACCGAAGCCGTATCGCCATCCGTCGGTGAATACTTTGATCGCGTCGGGCTTGTACGGAAGTAGTCGCGAGACCGCCGCTCTTGCCTCCGCCGGCGTGGTCACCTCAAGGGAGAAGAAATCCCCCCGCCCGCCTTCCGCACCGTGACCGCCGGGCGTGGTGATGCGCGCCGCGTAGTGAATCCGCGGACCGGTGATCACGCGATCGCGGATCAATCGCCGCATCGGTTCAAATGTCTCGGGATACGTGCCCAACTCGGCAACGCTCGTGACGCCGAAATACAGATAGGCTTTGAGATTTTTGCCCCAGTCGCCCGAAAGCCCGTTAATCGCGGAGTAGGGCAGGTGGGTGTGTAGATCGAAAAAACCCGGAGTAAGCGTGTGACCCGTGGCGTCCACGCGCGCTGCGCCGGGCGGAATCGGAATTCCCGTGCCCACTGCTGCGATCCGCCCGTCCCGAACCAGAACATCGGCCCGCTTTGCCGCGACGCCCGTGCCGTCGACAATCGTCCCGCCGGTGATCGCGACCACCTGCGCGTCAGCCGGCGGTTGGGCGAGGGCACAAAGACAAATCAGGAACGCAACGCGCATCGAATCGCATCATATCCCAGCCTGTCGCGCCTGTCTTAGCGTCCAGTCGCGAGACGTACCGCGGCCGGCCATCCTCCAGCCCGCTGAATGCCCGGTATGAAGAAGTTCCGCAGAAAGTCATCGTCCGATCCGGCGAAGTTCGGCGCTGATCGCGTCATGGTCGTTTTCACCGGCGCAACCGCCGCCGCGAAGGTGCACCACACCGCCGCCTTGCCCTCGCAATCCAACGACACGGGATTGGGATTGCGCTCACTCAGATAGCTGATCGCATGCAAGATCAATTGCACGCGGTTCGAACCTTCCAGGCGGTTGAACGTGGAATAAAAACGGGAATCCTTTGGCAGCGACGTCAATCCGGTGTCCGTCGAATCGGTCACCCGGACCTCATTGCCCGCCAGACTCACGCCGATCCCCGGAAAATCGCCCATGCTCACGCCCGATTTTTGATAGGTCACTTTCAGCGCGAGCAGCAGCCGTTCGCGTATCGCATCCACAGGAGCCTCCCGCTGCCTGCGCGCTGCGTTCATCCACTGCTCCACCAAATGGTCGTAACTCAGCGCCCCTCCGGAAAGCTGCCGGTTGTGTAAAGCGAGCATGTCGTTAAGCTTCTCAACATTGAATGGTTTCTCCTTCAGACTCTCAAAGTCTGAAGTACGCAGCATGTGCTTTCCAAAAAAACGATAAACCGCTTCGCGCGAATCCTTGTTGTAATTGTGCGGCGCGTCGATCTGCACCGCTTCAAGATACGGATCCCGGTCGTAAAGCCGGTAAATCGATTTGATCGCCGGATACTCCTCCTGCATCGTGTTCTTAGTCCAGTCGCCCGTCGCCGAGACCATCAGGAGCGGCCGCGGCGCGATTAAGGCCGCGAGTTCGACGTTGAACGTATCCACGCGAAGGCCGGGCGCGTTCTCGCAAGGCGAGCCGCCCTGCATGATCGCGGAGATCATGTTCACCGGCGCAGCGAACTTCACCCGTGGATCGATCGCCGCCAGCAGAAACGTCTGTGTCCCGCCGCCCGACGCGCCAGTGGCGCCGATTCTGTCGGCATCCACATCAGGCAGGGAGGCCACAAAGTCAACCGCCCGAATCGAGTTCCAAAGCTGCAGGCCCAACGGACCCCAGCCCCAAAGCTGCTCTTTCGGCGAACCAAAGTCATGCGGCGTTTGAATCGTGTCGTTGTATCCCACCATGTCGTAAGTGAAGACAACGTGGCCCTGGCGGGCTAGATTGATGGCGCGGGCGGGCACCGACGCAAGTGGCTGATGTTCCAGACGTCCGTAGGTCCAATGGCCATGCGGCGACACGATTGCCGGAAACTTGCCGGGTTTCCCCGCGGGCCGGTAGAGGTTCCCGCCCAGAAAGTAACCGTTCAGCGACTGAATCAGTACCTTTTCAATCGTGTACCCCTGCCGCTCCAGCTTGCCGAAGAGTTGTGGATTGAGTGGCGGCTTTTCCGGCATCGGATAAAGGCCGGCCGCAAACAGAATCTGCTTGCGCAATTCTGCGGCGCGCTTCTCCCATTCCGCGCGAGTCGCAGCGACAGGCATCGTGAAGTGCGAATTGGTATTCGGCAGGCTTGGGGCGTCCTCGGCGGCCGCAGCAAAGGCGGTCAACGCCAGGACAAGCGCAAAAAGCTTCATATAGCCAGAATACAATCCCACCGCCCGGCTACAGTCCAAGGCGCGTGAATCCGGTCTCGAACTTCGCGCCGCTGTCGCCCGTGATATCGATCCGGTTCCACGGCTGGGATGGAAACAAAAGATGGGTCATCGACACCTCGCCCCGCGACGCGAACATCTCCACGGACGAGACGTCCACCAGGATTTGCAAACGCAGGGGACCCCGCTCGACGCGTTTCACGGCCGCCCGGCTGGCAAACTTCGCGTTGTTGACGTTCTTAACCGCCGTGCGATCCGCGAACCACTCCTGTTTCGCCCGATCATACCCAACCGTGAACCACTCCCCGGCGCTGTTCGACAACCGCACGCCCACCTCACCCTTATAGCCAGGCGGCGTTTCGATGTCGAGTTGGAACGCTGGTGGGATCCCGCTCGACATCCACGGACCCGCGTCAGGCGAAGCCGTGCCTGCGACCACACGGCGGCCTCGCGCGGTATTCACGGCCGGCCGCTGCACGATCCGGATTCCTTCGCGGGTTTTCCGCAGCGACACCCTGCGCGGAATCGTCATCTGGCCCCTGAATGGCGTGGTTGGAGTGTCCTTGGCGTAACTCCAATTGCTCATCCAGCCGAGCATTTCAACATAGGGCCGCTTCGGCGTATTGGCGAAGGCAAGCGTGCAATAGCAGTCCCGCCCATGATCGAACCAAAGCGTTGTCGAAGCCGGATTATCGTTCACAAACGAAGTGCCGTCGAACCGCCCCACAAAGTATTGTTCCCCCGACCCGCCGAACACGTGCCCATCCCCGATCCCGATTTTCAACACCCAGCGCGTCTCGCCCTTTGTACCGCCTTCCACCGGAAGCTCAAAGAACTCCGGGCACTCCCAGTTCGGTCCCGTCGTGCCTGCCGGACCAAACTCGCTCAACTTCTTCCAGTCCTTCAAATCGCGTGACGCGTAAAAGCCGGCCTTGTGCTCGTTCGCCAGTGCGACCACCATGATCCAGCGATGAGTCCGCTCATGCCAAAAGACTTTGGGATCGCGAAACTCCGCCCGTTCCTCATTAAGTACGGGATTGCCGCTGTACTTCCTCCAGGTCATGCCCTTGCGATCACCCGCCGCCAGATTCTGATGCTCGCGCCGGGGCCGGCTTTCTGACTTCGACTCGTGACCCGTGTAAATCAGGATGGGGCACCCCGAATCGTCCGCACAAATCCCGCTCGAATTGTTTCGGTCCACGACGGCGCTGCCTGTGAACATCATTACGCCGTTTTCCTCTGGAAGCGCCACCGGATGCTCCTTCCACGTAAAAAGGTCCGGCGTGCTGGCGTGTCCCCAACTCATGTGTCCCCACTGATCGCCGTGCGGATTGTATTGAAAAAACAGGTGATAGAAGCCGTCCAGAAAGTACAAACCGCAGGGATCGTTGGTCCAGTTCCGCTCGGGCGAAAAATGAACCAAGGGCCGGTAACGCTGCGCCGCGGCGGTCGCGGGAGCCACAATTGCCGCTTCCTGCGCGTTCAAAGTCAGAAGCAGCAGAAACGCTGGTACCATTTGGAACACTGTACCAGTACAAGTGTGGCGTGGAACCCGCAGGGTGTTTGCGGCGTCATGCTAAGTGAACAAGCGTTTCATGTATTCCGACCTTGTCGTCGATAAATTAGGCAAGTCACGGAGGCCAGAGTATGGAGATCATTGGCGATCGGAAATTCGTCGAGATTCCGGGAGACAAAACGCATGAGCTACCGCCGCTGTTCCTAAAGACGGCCCCGGTGGTGCGCAGGTTGGACCGGGTGATGAATCTCGCCTCGAACATTGTCGAGAACGAGGACATGATCCCGGCTACAGCGCTCGACGCCGTTGTCGGAGACACGGAGCGCGAACGCCGCCGCATGGATCTCGCGGTCACCCTGGTTGACCAATACCTGAAGTTCGTCGCCGCATGGCAGTGGGGCGATGGAATCGTCGATTGGATACGGCAATGCGAAGTCACGTTTGAAGGCCGCGCCGAACTGCGGACGCTGCTGCGCGCCGATATCTGGCCTCATGCCGGCCGGTCGAGCTTCGTCGAGCTTCTGCACGACAAGCATGTCGACACCGATCCAAGCATCGCCAGCGAACCGGTGGACTTGGCCCGCAGCGTCGGGTTGCGGCTCACCTTCCGGCAACCACCGCCTATCTCCTGTTTCTCTGACCAGTTCCTGTTCTACCTGAACTCGTCGGTGGCCAATTCAGCCTATGAAACATGGGCGCGCATTGACCGGCCGGTGGCGCTTCCGCCGGAACGGTTCACGTTCCAGATCGTCAACATGTCGCTGCAATAGGCGGCGTTCGTTCTTCGCTGACCAGATTCTCCCGCCTCGGCGGACTCATCCCACTTGCCGATTCCCGCCTGCGGTCCCATTCGGGGCGACTGTTTTCCGCGCGCTTGAACTCTCCGATGGCGAGACGAAGCGAGAATTGTGCTCCGCCGTGACGGGATGTTCTCTACCACCACCTCTGGCTGAAATCCACCATCGCTAGAGAGTCCTGCTGCTCTCGCTGCCTGTGAATCGCTAAAAACAAAGCCTTTTCCGATCTTTTTCACTTTGGCATGCCGAGTGCATATGCAATGTCAGGAGGCAGTAGCAAAATGTTCAAACGAACTCTCATCACAGTTGTCCTGGCGGCGGCCACGGCCGTTTCCACCCTCGCCGACGACCGGAGGGATCGCGGCGGTTCACAAGATTACGGCAATGACCGCTACAGCTACGGCACCAACAACAATGGACGCTACAACCGCGTTGATCCGGTGTCCGGCACTCTCCGCGACCTCAGGTATGTTTGGTCCCGCAACCGCGTGGACAACCACGAAGCGGACCACTTCCGCAGGGCGTCCGAAGCGCTCGATCGATTCCAGCAGCAGGCGTCCCGAGGCCGCTTCGATCGCAACCAATTGGATCGCGCCATCGACAATCTGGGCGATCTGGCACAAGCCCACCAGATCCACCCGCGCGACCGGCAGTTGCTTCGCAGCCGGTTGTACGAACTCCGATCGTTCCGCAATGACGGCTCGCGTTATCGCTACTGACGGTTAATCCCGTTATTATCGGCCCGGCAGGGAATTCTGAGTTCAGAACTTCCGCCGGGCCGATCGCCATTTAGTCCAAATGATCTTTGCAGTTCCTCCCACGCGCAGAATTCCTCTGG
>JBJXFL010000124.1:0-4695 GCA_046155405.1 Bryobacteraceae bacterium
ATCAGCGTCGTCGCCCCGCCCTGCGTCATCGTCTTCGGCCGACCCATCGCGTCAAACCCATACGCAAAGCTCACCCCAGGCACCTCGGTGGTCCCCATCAAATCATGCGCCGCTGGATACGTCTGGCCCGTCATGCGACCTTCGTTGTCAAAAGTGTAGCTCGATTCGAGGTAGTCCGTCGCCACCGGGTACGCCGGCGAGTACCGCCCCGACGCCTTCAGCCGCTTCTTCGTCATCAACCCCGCCGTCGTGTAGCTGTACATCTCCCGGAACGTCATCGTCTCCCAGGCATTCCCGCCACCAGGAGCATTCCACGCCGCGCCCCCACGCTTCGAGTACGTCTCCACATACGCCAGCCGACCCGCCAAGTTCGTCGCCCCAAACCCCGCATCGCCATTGCCGTCATAGACGAAGTTCGTCATCTGCTCCGCCCGCTCCACATAGGAGCCCGGCGAACCCGGCGGCCAAGACGGAATCACCCACTCGTACCGCCGAATGCTCGTCACGCGCTTATAAGTGTCGTAGGTGTACGTAACCTTATTATTCCGCGCATCCACCTTCTGCTGCAGCAACCCCGTCTGCGAGTCGTACGTGTTTGTCACCGTGCCCGTCTCCGGATTCGTCGCCGTCAACACCTTGCCATTCGCATCGTAAGTGAACGTCCGCGTCTGCGTCCCCGTCGGCCGCGTCATCGTCACCGTCCACAACTGATTCTTCTCGGTGTAGGTGTAAGTCGTCACGAAATCCCCGCCAAGTGGATTCGGCTCCGTCACCTTCGTCAGATTCCCCATCACATCCACTTCATGCGTCTTCCACTTCCCCGCCGCACTCGTCACCTTCGTCGTGTTCCCTTGATACAGATAACTCGTCGTACTCGCCCCATCCGGCGCCACCACCGAAACCACCCGCCCCTGCGAATCGTGGACTCAAATGTTCGAGGTTCACCTGCACCACTCTCGGCTGGGTCGCCCGCGCAAGGCAACTTGCTTGTCATCGGTCACCGCAAATGCCATGGCTGCCGAAGGCTACTCAGCGAACGGTGGTATGGGACAGTGCCTGTAGCTTCTGCCTTTCATCATCGTTAAGCCTTAGCATCGGGCTTTGCGAACTGGCTGAACCCGGAGACATTCTGATCACGCCAGTCTGATCGAGAAAGTAACCTAGGCCTCTCTCGCCCTCCCTCGGCGCACACATGACCGAGAAACTGTTGGCCAAGGTCTCGAAAACGCAAGAATATCCATGCTCATACACAGTCCCAGCAAGAGTTCTCAGCGCTGTAGAAGGCGCTGAAGGGAACTGCCACGGAGTGACGTCAAACTTGCCGGTCCGATCGAGACACTCACCTTGTACCATTCCGTATTCTGAAAGGAATAGCACCACGTCGCGCGCCGTTGACACCGTATTCGAAGCTATGCACCAGCCCCGGCCCCGTGGCCGTGATCGATTGCAGCATCTGCGCGCTGCCGCACGCGCACGATCCGAACGGCGGATTCAACGTAGCCGAAGCCGTGTAGGCGAGCGAATAGTTTTCGCCCGTCGGAATGCCCGCCGTAATGGACGTCAGATGCGGCACGGCATCATAGTTGAACGTGTAGGCATTGCCCGGCGACGAACGAATGTCCTTGATCGTGCTGATCCGCGCGCTCGTGTTCACCGCGCCCTGGCCCATGCCCGGCCTATATTCAAGGCTGATGAAATTGCCGTTGGAATCCTGCACGCGCGTGGGATACCGGGTCCCCGAATCCGGCTCCGTCGTCGCCGACACCGACGCCATCTCCCAAAAAGTCCCGTCCATGAAGCGAAGGCGCGCGAGCCCGGGGTCATAGGCAACGTATAGGCCTTCCTTGCCCCACCAGTATCCGCCGTCATTCACGTCCAGCCGGTATTCGGCCCCGGTCGAATCGGTGAATAGGTAGTGGCTGATGACGCCGGGCGACGCGTAAACCGGAAACACCGAACCAGCCTGCAATCGCCAGCCGAACCCGTAACCCACATCCACACCGATCTTCAGCGGGGTGCCGCCGTTTTGCTGCCGCCAGTTCTGAGAATTGTACGAAAGGCCCAGCCCGAGCGACGCCCCGTGCCGCCCCTGCGCCTTCAATAGCGGCAGCGAAAAATTGAGATTGCCCGAGCGCATATCGATGTTCTCGCCTGCCGCGCCCCAATATGAACCCAGCGGACGCACGCCCGTCTGGCGTGGCGCGTGAGGGTCCGGGGCGTTGCCTGACGAGCCGGTTTGCACCGAGACGTTAACACCCGCAGCCTCGTTGGTATGGTAGTCCTCACTCTTCACGGTATAGGTGTAGGTGGTGCCGGGCGAGACCGCGTTGTCGGTGTACGTGGTCCCGAATGTTGACCCGATCAGCACGCTGTTGCGATACACGTTGTAGCGCAGGACACCCGAACCGCCGGCGTTGTCCGAGGCGCCGGTCCAACTCAAGTCCGCCTGCATCGGCGTGCCCTGTCCGGTGAGGCCCGTCACGTTGTTGGGAGCCGTATAGTCCCCCGTGGCAAGTTGCGCCTGCGTGATCGCGTATCCCCCGCCCCCGCCGCCGATCCCTACGCCTTGCTGACCGGCCGATTGGCTGATGGGTGTCCAGGAAGCCTGCTGCCCGATCACCACTCGGATACCCGACTCGGTCCTAATGGCGCGGGCCGTTGTCGCACCCGCATAGCTAAAGCCATTCGAAGACAGTACGTAAGTCGAGCCCCCGGAGATCTGGAAGACCGTGATGCCGCCAGCCTGGAGGGCGACCTTGTAGCCGTTGGTGACGCTCGAGTTTGTGGTCAGGTATAGATCGCTACTCACCCACCACTGGCCGCTGGGGAGTCCGTTAAAACTGGCTTTCACCTCTTGCCGCGAATAGTTGCCTGGGTTGAGCGCGATCAGCGCGGCCACGAATTGAGACGAGCCATCACCCCTCAAACCCGGTGCGCCAAACGCGAGGCCCCCAGTCGGGTAGCCCCAGGCCCCACTGTTGTAGGTCGCGAAATTGTCCGTGTAGTAGTATTGCGCCTGGGCGGCGCCCGCAAAGGCCAGCAGGAGGAGTGGCGCGCGCATGGCTACTTGCCCTCCTTGAACTTGCCGAAGTCAAAATCTTTCTTGTGTTTACGGAACTCGGCTTCGATGTCCTCTTTCTTGGCGCCCTTCACATGGTCGAACTTCTTGACATCCGGCCGCGTGTCTTTGAAGATGGCGTCAAACGCCTTGCGGTCCCGTGCCACCAGTTCCACCAGCGCGAACTTCTTGTCGTCACTCAAGACGGCGGTGTAGCCGATCATTCCGCTCGCCTGCATCTCGTCCGGCATTGGAGCAAACAGGGGGCGAAAAGGATTGCGGGGGGATCCGTCCCCCACTAATGGGACGATGAGGACGAGTCGCTCGCCGTAATTCCGGTCATCCACCCGGCGCTGTTGCGCGAGAGCGGGGCTAACGGCAATCAGGAGTGTAAGTAAGATCAGCAACGGGGGGGCAGAGTGAGATTTTGCAAGGCCAAGGCACACCACAGGCGCAGCGGCTTCATCATCGACATGATAAGTGTTCCCCCAGTTCGATCCGAAAATTAGTATTGTTGGTCCCCGAGTCCTATTCAAGGGGATAGTTAACAATATTCCACCTCTATTTAGTTTTCAAGATTTATTTTCAATTATTTTCTGGGGCCCGGCGGCCTTCAACGCGCGAATCGGAGTTTTGCCAGGAACGAACGAACCCAACCAATGTGGGCCAAGCTGACGCAACGCGCCGGTCCGCCGATTTCCGATTTTTATTCGCATTGCTTTCAAGGGCTTAGCAAAGTCCCGCGGCGAAACCCTCTATCCCATCCGCTACACTCGTGGCCGTTATGTCATCCGCTCGTCGCAAAACCGCCTCCCGTGCCAACGGGAAAAAATCCCGTGGGCCTGTTACGCCCGAGGGAAAAGCCCGCTCGGCCGCTAACACCGTCGCCCGTCACGGCCTCGCCTCTCCAGACCGTGTCACGCACGCCGTCTGCCTCAAAAACGAAAACCCCGCCGAATTTATCCTGTTACACGAAGCGCTTGTAACTGAGTTTGCGCCCGCCACCACCACCGAGTACCTCACCGTCCATGAAATGGCCGTCTGCCGCTGGCGCCTCCACCGCGCCTGGACCATGGAAGACGCTCTCCAGGACAATCAGATGGACCACATGACGGACGAGATCGCCGCCACCTACGAATCCACCGATGAGGCCACCCGCGCCGCCCTCGCCTTCCGCAAACTCGCCCATGACTCGCCCTCCCTCCCCCTCCTCCACCGCTACGAAGCCCGTCTCAGCAGGCAAATAGACTGTTGCATCGCGCGCCTGGACAACTTACGCGCGCAACAGCACCGGCGCCGCCAAGAAGTCGAATTACAGGCCAAACCTAATCCCAATAACGGACACCTTCATGACCCGCAACTTCCAGAACACCCACCCACCAGCGCAGCGCAGCCGCCTCCGGATCGCCGTGAGCAGCCCGAACCCGTCATCGTTACCCCTGAACCAACATCCCCAATGGACCGAATTCATCTACAAACTCGGCCAAGCGGTCCTGACCCGTCATCCGGACTTCCGCCCTCACTTCCTCGAGCTGCTTGACCAAGCCGACTTACCCTAGAATCAATCAGTTACCGAGCCGCGACCGCGAGGGAGCGACTTACTCGTTTGCGTCTTTGCGAGAATTCCTTCGGCCCCG
>JBJXFL010000131.1:0-6198 GCA_046155405.1 Bryobacteraceae bacterium
GGCCTACAGGCGGCTTGCCGACACCTCCATCGAGAATTCGGAATTGGCGCGTATTCCAAAAGGAGATCGAAGTGATTTCGTCCGCTCCTACGGGGAAGGCCGACGCGAGGAAGCGTTGCAAATCCTCAATCGGCGAAGTTTTCGCGAGAGTATGTTCCTCGGCGAATCGCGAGTCATTCGCCACGGCGACGCTTCCAAGGGAAAAGAGGCGGACGGGAACACCATCGCCGAAAAGGCGAGTGTGCAAACAGCGCAGCAGGAAGTGCCAAAGCCGGTATCCAGTGCGGTCACCATGCGAGAATTGAATCTCGCCTCCGTAAATTTGACCGGTCTTAAAATCGACGGCGAATCCGCTCAGCGAGCAGCGAAGGAGATCCCGCGTGCGGGCGATTCGCGGATTCCGACGCGCTGATTATCGCGCGGCGGCCGTGTTCCGCTCCAATGCCCATTCAGAGATTCCTGCTTCCAGTTCTGACTGTGCCATTCGGCCAACGTCGGTGAAAACGCTGGTAATCGCGCCCCTGATGGCGTCCGCATCCGCGGGATTCAGATTCGCGTCGAGTTGCTTGAACAACTTGTTTGTGACTCCTCGGATGACGAGCGCGAAGCTCACGGCGTCGCGCCGTGCAATTTCATAGCGCTCTTCGTTGACGTTGGCTTTTTCGAGTTCAAGCCGGGAGACGAGTTGCGCCTGGAGAGCATCGAAATCGGCGGTTTTGCCTCCGCGCCCCGCCATCGCATCGAACACGCTCGCTTGGTGCTGGTTGAAGATTTCGACGACAATAGTGCCGGTCCCGCGGGTGCCTTTGATGGCGTTGCGCATCAAATGGCCGATGTCCTTCGTCAACGGCTCCAGCCCAAGTTTGGGGGAGAGGACATTCCAATTCGCGGAAAGTCGCGCGAGAGCGTCGCCGGAAAATTGAGCTGGGCGGCGACTTTGCGGGGCACGACCATATTTCTGCCGATACTTCGCTTCAATCCGGTCGTGCTCGGCCTGCATGTGGCGGAGGTAGGGTTCAGGGCTGCCGTGATGCTCCAGACTGCCGGCGATCTGGAGGAAGATTTCCGTGAGGTCACGCTGCGCCGGTTTGAACCCCTTGGCAGGGTCATACGATTGGAAGTATTCGGGCGCTTTGGCTCCTGATGCTATCGCTTGGCAGAGCAGGATGAATCCGGTGACGACGGCGAACGGTGTTTTCATGCGGAGAACGTCCGATAGGACACCTACTCCGTCCAGCAAAAAGGTGTCCGAACGGACACTGTTTAAGACGCTGCTACTTCGTGACGCTGTGGCGTGTCCTTACTCGAATTCATCGCCGCGCGCGTTCGTGAGCTGCGCAAGAGGCATGGCCTGACGCAGGAGCAGGTCGCCGCCCTGCTCGGCACGGATTTGAAGTGGTATCAACGCGTCGAATGGTGCGCGAAGGATGTGCGCGCGAGCACTATCGAGCGTTTGGCTAAAGTCTTCGGCGTCACGGCTATTGAATTCCTAGCGGTGAATCCACCCGAAACAAGAGTGGTGAGCGCTCCCGCTGCTCCGCACCGCCCGCGCCGGACGAAAGCAAAGCCGGGCGCGGCGAGCCCGCGAGCCGCAACCGCCAAAACACATGGCAAGCCCCGAAAATAATCGCGTTGCCTATTCACCCGCGGAATTTGCCGAGCTTTTCGGCAAGGAGCAGACATGGGGCTATCGGCAAATTTATGCGGGGAAAGTGAAGACCATAACGGAGCACGGCCGCATTTTGATTCCGGCTGCGGAGGTTGACGGCATTCTGGCGAAGGCTGGCGTTTATGACGGATTGAAAAAGCCGACGAAAACAAAGGCAGAGGTCAAACGGCTGGTATCGAAGATCCCAAACGCGTGGAGCAAATTCATAGCGTCGCGGCGCGAACGGGAACTTCCCTCTGCCAAAGCTCCTGCCCGAAGCATCGGCAATTCGGACAAAAGTTTGCGGAAAGCGGCAATGGATCGCCTGACGAGAAAGCGCTGAACCGGGTCGGCTATGCCGCGATTGCCTTCTCGGGCGCTGCTGCTGGGGCGAAACGCACTTTGCGAATCATCTCCGTCTCGTGCTGCTGGCGAATGTGGGAATAGACTTTTAGCAAAAGCGCACCGTTATCCTTGTGGCCCAACCACCCGGCGACGGTGCGGACGTCAACGCCAGCCTCAAGGCATGCGGTTCCGAAAAGGTGACGCAGGGCGTGGGTGGTGAAACGCTGGATGCCAAGTTTCCGGCAAGCGCTGTTCATGAAGCCCTGGGCTTTTTTGAGGAGCAAAACGCGGTCTTCCGGTTTGGCCTCAGTCCGTTCAGATTTCATCCGCTCAAGCAGCTTGCGCATTTCTTCCGTCATCGGGACAAAGCGGTCCTCGCCGTTCTTGGTGACGCGCAGGTGAATCGACTCGCGGCTAAAGTCGATGTCCGCCCAAACGACATTCGTCGCTTCATTTTTGCGCGCCCCGCAAAAGGCGATGAACTGCACGTAATCGGCGGCGGCTTTGCACTCGGAGACGCCTGCGGTGCGAATCATTTCAACGAGCTGCATGAATTCCTCGCGTGTCGGGAGGCGCAAGGGGACACGTTCCGCGCGTTCGCGGCGCGCGGTTTTGAACATGCGGCGCGCGCAATCGGCAACAGTCGAATTTCGGGCGGGATTGGCGTAGAGATGTACGGCGGCAACCGCGACATCAAGCACCTGGCGCACGGCATCAAGGGCACATTTGATGGTGGTCATACTCGCGCCTGTCGAATTTCGCGATGCGGTCTTCGCGCCAGTGGGCGCGTAGGGAACGGCGTTCGCTTTGAACTGCCGGAGCCATTCCTCAACGGTCTTTGAAGTGATCCGGCGCACGTTCAGCGCCTCGACCCCTTTCCATGTTCGGACGACGAGTTTCAAGCCGGCTTCGCGATATGCCTTCGTGTTAGGCCGGATATCGGCATGGGCAAGCTGGTCGCGGTAGGTCCGCATTGCGTGAGCGAAGGTGATCTTTCCAACGGCCTCGACGGAATTTCCGGTCGTCCGCTGGCGCTCCGCGGCATCGACGTGTTCCTTCATTCGGTTTTTGGCGACGGAAAGGAGCTTGGTTTTCAAGCTCGTCCAATTTCCCTTGCCACCGGCATACGTCCGGACATAATAGCGCCCGTTCTTATGTTTGTAGAGGAACTGAATTTGCGTGGGAGTCCACGCGGTTTCTTTTTCTGCGGTGTTCGTTTGCATGGCAGTAGTAGTGCTTGCGTGAACACCGTATAAATAGACCGTATAAAAGTCAAATTCAGGCATCTCGATTCTTTATAAGTAACTGATTATAAACAGGAAGGGTGGCAGAGCCCGGTTGAATGCACTCGACTCGAAATCGAACGAACGGTTAAACGTTCCGGGGGTTCGAATCCCCCCCCTTCCGCCACTTTCTGGATGCTTCCGGTGGGACGCCGGCCTGTCGGCGGCCGCGCTGCGGGGCTCGCGTTCCGAGGAGGAAGTGCGCTCGGTGGTGGAAATGTGCGTGGCGAGTTCGGTGAGGTCGGCGATGGGACCCATCTTTTCGCGGGCGAGCCCGCGGTGGACGAGGAGGTCGGCGGAGCGGCGGATGGGGCTGGTGAAGTGGGTGTCGTTGACCTTCGCGAGGCCGAAGTGGCTGGGAATTTATCACTTTACTCCAGCCTCCGCACACACCTAACCAGCCATCATTTTTTCACAGAATTTTGGAGACCGTTGTCTCTTTATTCTGTCTCTCCTTTATTCTACTCAAAAAAAGATTCACAAAAAAGATTTGCACTACATCTGTTTGCTGCGAGCTTGTCGTTGCGATGCCAGTTTCATCCATCCCTCCCGGCGGCAATTCCGCATCCGGGCAGGGTTTCGGTGGAGCGGGCGCGAAAGCAAACTTCCAGCAGTAAAACAACCAAAACAACCATTATGAAATCAACCAGACAAAATCTGATGCTTAAAAATATCCTCGCCGCGGCAGTTCTCGGCGTCGCGGCGTCGGTCGCGAACGCGGCCCCCATAGTCTTCACTAGCAATGGCACTTACACTGTTCCCGCCGGCGTGACCAGCATCGACTACCTTGTGGTTGGCGGCGGTGGCGGTGGTGGTGGCCAAAGTGGCGGTGGCGGCGGCGGCGGCCGATTTATTGAGGCGTTCGCCCTTGCAGTGTCTGAGGGTGAGCAATTCTCCATCACGATTGGCGTCGGCGGGGCCGGCGCTCCTGGGGCCAACCGGGGTACCAAGGGTGGGAATTCGATCCTCAGCCGTACCGTCGGACCTGCGTTTACTATTACTTCTTTTGGCGGTGGTGGCGGAGGCGGTGATCCCTTGTCAGGGGGTGCCACCGGAGCCACGTTTGGCTCCGCCGGTGGGAATGGATGGGACAACCTCGCCGGAACGCCCATTGGTATTAACGGCGGCAATGGCGGCCTTGACGGTCCTGGCGACAGGGACGGCGGCGGCGGCGGTGGTGCTGGCGGAAATGGAACTAATGGATCGGGCGGAACTACCGGTGGCAACGGCGGTGCTGGCGCGCTATCCGTGATTACGGGGCTGCATTACGCTGGCGGCGGTGGTGGTGCCACTTCGAACAACGCTGTTGCTGGTCTTGGTGGAATCGGCGGCGGCGGAAAGGGTGGGGCGGGTTACGGCGGCTTCACCCCGGCAACGGCCGGCTTGGCCAATAGAGGCGGCGGCGGCGGCGGTGCGGACGATGGTGCCGCTGCAGGCGGTTCCGGAGTCGTGGTCATTGCTGAAATCGTTCCCGAGCCGGGAACGATGGGGCTCTTGGGTCTCGCCAGCGGCGCGCTCCTCCTGCGTCGGCGGCGTAAGAACTGACGCCTTCTCAACAAGCAAGTCTCTTGCAAGGCCCCGCCGGACCGGCGGGGCCTTCTTGTTTTTCAGCAGCACCACCCCCACGGTTCATTCCGCCCATCAACTCACCGGCTTCGCGTCTCCGCGATGGACCTAACCCGCATTTCTCACGCTGCGAACCCCGACAGGGGTTCTCCCATGACGGCGGGCGGGATGTGGTCACGGATGGGAGAACCCCTCCGGGGTTCAGACGTTTTTTCCTGCCAACCGGGGGTCTGGCGACCCCCGGCTACTCATGGATGACCCCTCCGGGGTCCATGACCCTGTCAATCGCCCGTCGATAACCCGTCGATAACCCGTCCATCGCCCGTCCATCGCCCGTCCATCGCCCGTCGTTTGCCTCTCCTAGCCCCTCGCTGCCAAACTCTGTTTGGGAACGCACATGCTGGCGAAACTCTGTTTCGCGGACGGTGACGCGATGCGCAACCGCTCCGAAGTCCGCGACCGCACGCCGCGCAATTCCTTACCTCCGGCATCGCCTCAGCTTCCCGACCTCACCGCGTGTCTGGTAATTCGGGGACGGGAGAGTGGGCTCGCCTTTGCGTGCCGCGCAACACCGAAGAAGATAACCCCGCACTCCTAATTGACGGCTCCATAAAATCTTCTATTCTCGTGATCAGCCAGCCAAGTCCAGGCGACTCCGTGGAATTTTCCACCCGCTGCGATTCGCTCGCGCAGTGCATCATGCACCGGGGTTTCCCGTAATTTTTGCCCACTGAACCCACAAACTCAATCCTTCGCAACCCAACAACAATCCGACCATGACAACCCCATCCACCGCCCTCAACTCCGTGCCTTCCAACCACCCAGTCTCCATCAATTCAGATCCCACGAAGACGACCAAAACCTCCCGCTCCCGCAAACCCGCTCACATCCTTGCGGCGTCCATCGCAGCCTTCGCAGCGCTCATGCTGGCGCCGACGGGCGCGGAAGCTCTCACTTGGGACGTTACCACTGGTAATGCCGCCATCGCGGACGGCCCGAGCGGCGTCAACTGGGAGTCGGACAACTTCTGGAATAACGCCGGTACCCCCAACCAACTTTGGGCCGACAACAACACCGCCGTGTTTGGCGGTGGCACCAGCGGCACGGCGGGCGCGGTTACGGTCGGCGGAACGGTTATCCCCACCAGCCTCACTTTCAATCAGCCGTTTGCCGGCAACTACACTCTCAGTGGCGGCACGATCAATATCACCGGCGGCGGTGGCATCACCGACAACGGGACGGCGGGAAACACCATCGTCAATTCCGCCCTCACCGGCACCGCTTCGCTGAACAAGATGGCCGGCGGAACGCTGACCCTCTCCGGCACCAACGCCTACACCGGCCCGACGACCGTCA
>JBJXFL010000137.1:0-19979 GCA_046155405.1 Bryobacteraceae bacterium
ATAGCGGACAAGACGCTGCTAGTAAGCGTGTTTTTGGCGCTCGGATGGCGCAATCTCATCCCCCATTGGGTGGTCTGGGTCGTCATCGGAAGGGATATTGCAATCCTGCTCGCCGCCCTGGTCCTGAAATTTTCCGGTCGCCTTCGGGAATTTCCGCCGTCGATCTTCGGGAAGATTTCCACGCTCGTTCAGTTGCTGACGGCCGGTTCCATCCTTCTTCGCTGGCCGCCCGACCCTTCCCCCTTCTTTTACGCGACGGTTTTGATGGCTTTTTTGAGTTTCGGGCATTACGCGCGTCAAATCTCTCAAAAGCTGAATTGACCTGCCGCCCGCGTGGCGTTAGTCTTAGAGAAGAAGGTTTCAGTCGATGCGCTATACGCCCTCCAGGCAGTACTTAACCGCTGGACTGGTCGCCGCCGCTCTCGCGGTGGTATCCGCCGCTTTTGCCACGGAATGGATTATTGCGCTGGTCGGGGCGATTCTGTTCCTTCTCAGCGCCGTCGCGGTGATGCTGCTGGCGTTTCGGCCGACGATCGAAATTCAGGATCAGTTCCTCGTGGTGGGGCGGCGCGCGGTGCCGTGGGTGGACATCCGCCGGGTGGACCGGACGGGTTGGATTTCGCCACTCGCGATTTTCGTGACGCTGGTGAACGACGAGCGGCTGCTGCTGGTGTACCCCGGCGATCTGGATGCGGCGAACTCGCTGTTGCGGCATGTTCGGCGCAATTCGCGGGAAGCGCTGATCGACGGCATTCCTTGGGTGCAGTTCTGGGGCGAGACGGTTCCCGCTCCGGTAGAGAAGAAGGAAGTACCGGCGCCGAAGTATCAATTGCTGCGAACGGAAGATGAGGCCGAAGTGGAACGGCTTTTTCAGGTGCTCAAAACGGTGGGCCATCTGGACACCCGCCAGCCTTCCGACGAGAAGTAGCCGTTGCGCCGACTTCGCTGGCTGGTTTTGATCGCCGCCATTGTGCTGGCGCTGTATCTTTATCCGCGGCCGCTGCTTTACCCGCTGGGGCGTTATCTGGTGCGGGCGGAGGAACCGGTGAAGTGTGACTGCATGTTCGTGCTGGCCGGGGATCCGGGCGGCCAGCGGATTCTGCGGGCCGCGGAGCTATACCGGCTGGGCATGGCTCCAAAAGTGTTTGTGAGCGGGCCCGAGGGCACCTATGGGTTCACGGAGGACGAGTTGGCCATTCCATTCGCGAAGAAGAACGGTGCGGCGGATGTTCCGTTCGCCGGATTGCCGAACAAGGGAAAGTCGACGGTGAGCGAAGCGCTCGACGTTCTGCCGCGATTGCGGGACGCGGGGTGCCATTCGGTCCTGGCGGTGACCAGCGACTTTCATACGAGGCGGGCCGGACGTATTCTGCGCCGCGTGTGGCCGGACATAACGGTGCGAATGGTCTCCGCGCCGACAGTGGATTACGATGTGGAGCGTTGGTGGACGGACCGGGTTCAGCAGAAGACTTTCTTTTTCGAATGGACCAAGACGGTGGCCGATTGGATTGGATTGTGACGGTGTTAGCGGCGGTGATGCGGCGCGCGACCGATCCGGCAGCGGGCGAAACGCCGCGTCGTTATCCGTGGCGGCATCGGAGCGCGTTGACGCTGGTGATGCGGTGCGCGAAAGATCCGACGGGGGGTGGTCAGACGCTGCGGCGTTATCCGTGGCGGCACCTGCGGGCCCTGTCGCGGGTGACCCACGCGTTAGCGGCTCGTGCGGCGTGGCGCCGTGGGGGCGCGGGCGGTCCGTGGCGGCATCGGAGCGTGTTGACGCTGGTGACGCGGTGCGCGAAAGATCCGACGGGGGCTGAGACGCCGCGTCGTTATCCGTGGCGGCACCTGCGGGCCCTGTCGCGGGTGACCTACCCGTTAGCGGCTCGTGCGGCGTGGCACCGTGGGGTCGCGGGCGTTCCGCGACCTTATCCGTGGCGGTACCGGAGCGCGAAACATCCGACGGGGGGTCGGACGCCGCGTCGTTATCCGTGGCGGCACCGGCGGGCTCTGTCGCGGGTGACGTGGCCGTTGGCGATTGGGTGGGCGAAGTAGGCGATGGGCGAGTCGATCCGGTTCCTGTGGCCTTATTTGCGGCGGCACTGGCGGGCGCTGGCGCTGGGGTTTGGCGCATTGATCCTGAAAGACATTCTTGGCGTGTTGGTGCCGTTGGTGATCCGGCGCGGCGTGGACTCGTTGGAACCGGGCGGCGGTTGGCGAATGGCGGCCGGGTTCGCGGGGATGTTACTGGCCGTGTCGGCGATCAAGGGATTGTTTCAGTATTGGATGCGGCGGATCCTGATTGGCGTTTCCCGCGATGTCGAGTTCGACCTGCGGAACGACATTTACTGGCATTTATCGCTGCTGTCGCGTGACTTCTACGAGCGGTTCCCGACGGGCGATATTATGGCGCGATCGACGAATGACTTGAACGCCGTGCGGATGATGGCGGGGCCGGGGCTGATGTATTGGAGCGAGACGACGCTGACGTTCGTGTTGGCGGCGGTGGTAATGTTCACGGTGGACGTACCGCTAACGCTGGCGGCGTTGGCACCGGCGCCAGTGATCAGTCTGCTGGTCATTTTTTACGGGCGGCGGATCCACGCGCGGTTTGAGCGGATTCAGAGCGTTTTCAGCGGCATCAGCAGCCGGGTGCAGGAATCGATTAGCGGGATGCGCGTGCTGCGGGCGTACCGGCAGTCGGAGGCGGAACTGAAGACCTTCGAGGCGCTGAATCAGGATTTCATTCAGCGCAATTTGGAGTTAGTCCGGACGACGGGCGTATTCGAGCCGCTGTTACACGCGATGATCGGCGTGGCGTTCTTGATTGTGTTGTGGGTGGGCGGGTCGCGGCTGCTGGATGGGAGTATCTCGCTGGGCAGTTTTGTCATGTTCCAGACTTACATGGGCATGTTGATTTGGCCGATGATCGCGATGGGGTGGGTTATCAACCTGATGCAGCGGGGAACGGCGTCGTTGGGACGAATTCGCGAGATGTTGAGTCATTCGCCTTCCATTTCGGCTCCGGCGGATGCGCTGCGGCCGGCGGCGTTGCGCGGAGAGATTGAGTTTCGCGGCGTGCGGTTGGCGTATGCGGCGGGCGAGGCGTTGCGCGGGATCGACCTGAAGATCGGAGCGGGAGAGACGGTGGCGCTGGCGGGGCACACGGGATGCGGGAAAACGTCGCTCGTGAACCTCGTGCCGCGGCTTTTGGATCCGACCGCCGGAGCGGTGTTAGTGGACGGCGAGGACGTGCTGCGCTACGATCCGGCGGCCTTGCGGCGGCACATCGCAATGGTGCCGCAGGAGACGTTTTTGTTCTCGATGACGCTGGGGGAGAATATCGCGCTGGGGGCGCCGGACGCGGACGGAGAAGCGATCCGGCGAGCCGCGGGTATCGCGGGCTTGGACCCGGACTTGGCGGCGATGCCGGAGGGCCTGGAAACGGTGGTCGGGGAGCGCGGGATTACGTTGAGCGGCGGACAGAAGCAACGGACCGCGATTGCGCGGGCGGTGCTGCGAGAGCCTTCGATTCTGATTCTCGACGATTCGCTATCGAGCGTGGATTCGCTGACCGAGGAGCGAATTCTCCGCGAGTTGACGGGCGTGATGCGGGGGCGGACGACGCTGTTGGTATCGCACCGGGTGTCGACGATCCGTCACGCGGACCGGATTGTGGTTTTGGAGCGAGGGGCGATCGCGGAACAGGGAACGCATGCGGAGTTACTGGCGCACGGCGGGCTGTACGCGGAGTTAGTCAGACAGCAGCAGTTGGAGGAGGAGTTGGAATCGTTGTAGCGCGGACGTCTTTGAGCACGAGCCCCCAGAAGGTGCCGCCGCGGGCTTTGGACCACGCGTCTTCCTCGAGGAAGACGGCGGCGTCAACGATGTCGCCGGCGCGGTGGTTATCGGCTAGCTCGGCCATGCTCCAGCCCTTGGCTTGGCGGGTTGCGCCGTTGTGCCGGAGATGAAGGAAGAGGTGCTTTTCGTTCTTAACCTCGGACGTTCTGGCGACTTCGGCGGCGTTTAGAGCCAACAGCGGAGCGGGGTTGGCGTTGCCGAATGGGGCGAGGGCGAGAATCTCGGCGACGGTTTCATCGGTGAGTTCGTCGAGGGTGACGGCGGCGTCGCAATCGTGGACGGGGCGGAGGTCCTCCGGGCCAAGGCGGGCGGCGGCGTAGGCGGCGAAGCGCTGGCGGAACTCAGCGACGCGGACGGCCTTCATCTTCAGCCCGGCCGCCTGGCGGTGGCCGCCGAAGCGAGTGAATAAATCGGGCATTGACTCCATGGCGTCCAGTAAGTGAAAGATGGGGGTGCCGCGGCCGGAGCCGTGAGCGTCGCCGGTTTCGGGATCTTCCGTGAGCACGAAGACCGGGCGGCAGTAGCGCTCGGCGAGCCGGCCGGCGACGATACCGATTACCCCTTGATGCCAGCCGGGAGCGGAGAAAACCAAGCCGGCGTCGGCGTCGGTGATCGTCACTTTGCCGCACTCGGCGAGGATCTGTTCGCGGATGTTCGCTTCGGTCTCCTGGCGCTCCCGGTTGAGCATGTCGAGCTTTTCGGCTAACGTCTGGGCGCGGGCGTCGTCCTGGGTCAGGAATAACTCGATCACATCCTTGGCATCGTCCATGCGGCCGGCGGCGTTAAGGCGGGGGCCGATTTGAAAGCCTACTTGCCGCGCGGACGGCGTCTCGCCCGCTTTGATGCCGGCCACTTTCAATATCGCCTTGAGGCCGGGATTGTTAGTTTCGCGGAGGCCTTCGAGTCCGTGTTTGACCAGGATGCGATTTTCCCCCGTTAAAGGCACGACGTCGGCGACAGTGGCAATGGCGACTAGCTTGAGTAACGAAGTTAATAGTTTTTGGCGGCGCGCCGGCGGCCACTCCAATGTCCAAAGGAGACCTTCGGCCAGCTTCCAAGCGACGGCGGCGCCGCAAAGGTTTTTGTCCGCGTACCTACAGTCCCGGCGGTTGGGATTCACCACGGCTACGGCGGGCGGGAGCTCGCCTTCGGGTAAGTGATGATCGGTCACGATTACGTCGATGCCGAGCGTATTGGCGTGTTCGACGACGGCGCCGGCGCGGATGCCCGTGTCGACGCTGACGATGAGTTGGACGCCGTCGGCTTTCGCCTGCTCGACGACTTCACTTCGCATACCGTAGCCGTCGCGTATGCGGTGGGGCACATGATAGTGAATGTCGGCTCCGGCGAGGCGGAGAGCGGTGTGGAGGATGACGATGGCGGTGGTGCCATCGACGTCGTAATCGCCGTAGAGGAGCACCTTCTCCCTGGCACGAATGGCGCGGACCAAACGCTCGCACGCCCTGAACATGCCGGCGAGCCCGAAGGGGCTGTGAAGATCCTCGATCTTTGGATGGAGGAAGGCCCGGGCCGTGGCGGCGTCGCGAATTTCGCGCTTCCAGAAGATGCGCGCCGTGGGGATGCCGATACCGGCGGCATGGGCGAAGGCGCCCACTTCCGAGGCCGGCGGGTGCGGGATCAGCCAACGCGCTGACTTAGTGGACATGCCGTTAGTTGCGCGAGAAGAAGCCGCCGCCGGGCGACTTGCCGGGATCTTCGTCAAAGTCGTCCGGCGGGAAGATGCCGATGTCGACTTCGCTCATAATACTCAAGAATTCGTTCATAAACTCGCTGCGGATCTCGTAGACGTAGATGGCGCCGTTGTAGTCAAACGACAACTCCAGGTTGGCGGTGAACCCGGTGTAGGGTTTGAGCGCCTTGAGGCGGCGTTCGAGATCGCGGCGTTCGGAAGGCGCGATGTCGAGGGCCTCGAGTTCGTCCTGGACGTCTTCAATGCTGGTCTTCTCAAACGGGCGGGAACTGATGACAATGACTTTGACGCCAAGCTTGCCGGCGCAGTCGAGGAATTCCTGATGATCGGGGCGCTGGGCGGTATCCCACATAACGACGCCGGCCTCTTCGTCGGCGCGGGCCAGGCCATGGAAAACGACGAAATTGCGGCTCTCGAGTTCGGGCGGAAGTTGCGTTTTGAGTTTGTCGAGATCGGGAGGCATGGGATCCTTTTATTGCTTTGTCAGTACGAGGATTTCTTCGCGCTGGGCGTTGGCGAGTTCGCGGGCCGAGGGAGTGATTATCGTCCTGGCGCCGACGTAGATCTTCGTTTTGTTTCGAACGGCTTGACGGACATCATCTTCGCATACAAAGTCCGTGACAGCGACCGGTTCCGAGTTGCGTCTGGGAGCCGAGCAGGGCTCGCAGGTCTGGATGATTCCCTTGCTTTCGAGGAATTTGTCGACGATACCGGCGACGTTGGAGGCTTTGGCGGGGGTGCCGCCGGAGAGGTAGCGATCGACAGCGGAGGCGATTCGCGCCTTGGAAACTGAAGCCGTTGATTGAGTCAAGACGGGAGCTTCCTCTGTATTAGACCAGGGACGAACGGCCCAGGCCAGGCGTTTGATATTTAGTAAGTGGAGCGGCGTGATGTTATCGCCGGTGGAGTTGCCCGCGATGGCTCCGCAGCCGAGCGTCATGGCGGGGAAGAGGTTGGTGGTAATGCCTACGGAACCCTGGGGAGTGGGGGTATTGGCCAGCACGCGATAGGCGGGCATGCGAAGGGCGTATTGGCGAGCCCGTGCTTCGTCGGCCGTGTAGATGCCGCAGGTGTGGCCGAGACCGTGGAATCGAAGAATGGCTTCACAGGCATTGAGAGCGGCGTCGAAGTTTTCGACAAAGTGAACGGCGACGACCGGCGAGAGCTTTTCGGCCGAGAGAGGATGATCGACGCCGATGCCCAGGATTTCGGCGGCGAGGGCGCGGGTTCCGGCGGGGACTTCGAAGCCGGCCTTGGCGGCGATTTCGATGGCGGCGTGGCCGACCATTTCAGGGTTCACGGTCGTGCCGCGGAGGAAGAGCACTTTCGCGAGCGCGGCGGCCTGGGCTTGATCGCAAATATAGGCGCCGTTGGCGGCGAGCGCGTTCAGGACATTCTGCCGTATTTTTGTTTCGGCGACGATCGTTTGTTCGGAGGAGCAGAGCGTGCCGTTGTCGAAGGTTTTGCCGGCGAGAACGCCGCGAATGGCCGAGTTGACATCGGCCGTAGTGTCTACCAGGACGGGGACGTTGCCGGGTCCGACACCGTAGGCGGGCTTGCCGGAAGAGTAGGCGGCTTTGACGATGCCGGCGCCGCCGGTGGAGAGAATGACGGCGGTGCGCGGATGGCGCATCAGCTCGTTGGTGGCCTCCACGGTGGGCTGGGTAAGGCACTGGATAATGCCCTCCGGGGCACCGGCGGAGACGGCGGCGCGATAGAGCACTTCGGCGGTGGCGCAGGTGCAACCGCGGGCGCGAGGGTGGGGGCTGAGGACGATGGCGTTGCCGGCCTTGAGGGCGATGAGAGTCTTATAAATCGCGGTGGAGGTGGGGTTCGTGGTGGGCAGGATGGCGGCGACGACGCCGACGGGGACGGCGATTTCGGTTATTTTTTCAGCGGTCCTTTCGGCAAGTACACCGATAGTTTTCATGCCTCGAAGCTCATTTGGAAGACGCTCGGCCGCGAGCATGTTCTTGGCGAGTTTGTCCTTGGCGTTGCCGTAGCCGGTCTCTTCGACGGCCATTTGACCGAGGCGTTCGGCGTGGCCGCGAGCGGCTTCGGCCATGCGCTCGACGACGGCATCGACCTGCTCCTGAGTGAACGCACGAAAACGCTGGGCGGCGGCCCAGGCCTTTTCGACTTTCGTGCGGACCTCCTGCAGGGAGATCAGATCGGGATCGTGCAACATGGCGCTGCCTGCTAGTCAGCGCGGGCTACTTCTTGTTGGCGCCGGGAAGGATCTTTTCGGTTTCCGAATGAGGGTTGGGAATTACGTGGACGGCGACGAGTTCACCAACGCGGCGGGCGGCGGCGGCGCCGGCGTCGGTGGCGGCTTTGACCGCGCCGACATCGCCGCGGACGGTGACGGTGACGTAGCCGGCCCCGATGTATTCCTTGCCCGTAAGCGTGACGTTGGCGGTCTTGACCATAGCGTCGGCGGCTTCGATCGCGCCGATGAGACCCTTGGTTTCAACCATTCCCAAAGCTTCCATGTAATCCTCCGGCGGTGGCTTGAAACGACGCCAATCCGCGCAACTTTTCACGTTAGCATAAACTGCGGCGAGTTGGGTCATTGGTTGGTTTCCTGGGTTATCCGCGGGTTATTTCGGGTCATCGTTGGGTAATTCCGTGGGTGGTTCCGGCTGGCAAGTCCTTTGTAATCAGTAAATTTTGGGTTATTCCCAGCATATTGGCCTTTTCCGGACTTGGCGTGTTACGCTCTCCATCCGGCTACCCGAAATGCGGACACACTTCGGGTAGGCGATGGGGCACCGTTTGCCTTATTGATATTCAATTGTCAAAGAACGCTTCCGGATTGCCGACGATGGGTTGAGCCAAGATCGGAATCGCGGTACCTCGAAGACATTTTTCGAGGCAGAAATGCAAAAGGGCCTCCCTGTTTGCAGCAGAGAAGCCCTTACAAACCCATATATCAATCTGTCAAGGGTCATTCGGAGTTTTGGCGGGTGGCTGGCGAGTAAGTGGTTTGTTTGCAGCGAAAAATATATTTTGATCTAACGTGAACGGTTTACCGGCCAGAGGAATTTTGGATTAAGATGTTTTCGTGCTTATCCTGCGCCTGACACAGTCATCCGACGGGCCGGATCAGCACCGCGTCGAGATCGCGCTGGAGGATGGCGGACTGGCTCGCCAGACGGCCGTCTCCGTGTTCTCGTTTGCGTTGACTGCCCAGGACCGGGAGGATGTTCGCTGGTACCTGGAAGACTTCCTGCAATACCCACTAGATCCGGCGCCGACGATTGCGGCCCGCATTGAGCGGCGGATGGGCGCGATTGGCGTCGAGCTTTTTGACGCTATTTTTCAATCGAACGCCGATGCACGCGACCTGTGGGCGACGTTGCGCGGCAAGTTGAATAATGCGCGTGTGGAGATTGTGGCCGGGGTGCGGGAGGCGACGACGCTGCCTTGGGAACTGCTTCGAGATCCGAAGACCGATAGGCCGCTGGCCTTGGAGGCGCAGGCTTTTGTGCGGACCAGTTCGCAGACCGCGCGACGGCCCCGCGTTCCGCAAAGCGCTTCCGGTCCGATTCGGATACTGCTGGCGATTTGCCGCCCTGGCGGCGGGGACGATGTGCCGTTTCGCTCCGTCGCCAGCCGACTGCTGAAGGGGCTGAGCGAAGCGTCGGCCGACACTGTTCAGCTTGACGTGCTGCGTCCTCCTACCTTTGCGCAATTGGGTCGGCGGTTGCGTGCCGCCAAGGCTCAGGGTGAGCCGTACCACATGGTCCATTTCGACGGCCACGGCGGGTACGGTGAGGGCGATGCGCGTCCGGGGGAACATGGCTTTCTGTTCTTCGAGAACCCAGATATCGATGCGAACTCCCAGCCGGTGGACGGGCCATCGTTGGGGAATTTGCTGGCTGAGACGGATGTCCCGGTTCTGGTTCTCAACGCCTGCCGCTCGGCCCATGCCGAGCCTCCCTCCGTACCGCTTCCGGTCTCCGCTGAGACTGAAGATCTCCACGCCACGGTACGGGCCCTTGGCTCACTGGCACAGGAAGTGGTGGACGCGGGCGCTGCCGGCGTCGTGGCCATGCGGTATAACGTGTACGTCGAGACCGCCGCAAAATTTATGGCCGATCTCTACGGTCCGCTGGCGCAAGGGCGGTCGCTGGGAGAGGCGGTTTCGTTCGCCCGGAAACAACTTGCCGCTGATCCCCGGCGAAGTATCGCTTACGAGGCTCGCGCCTTGCAGGATTGGCAGGTACCGGTGGTCTACGAAGCCGCGCCTATCGCGTTGTTTCCGAAGTGGCAGAAGTCCGCGCCGCTCACCATCACGTTGGGCAAGGCCGACGGCAATCAAGTGGCCGGATTGCCGCCGCGTCCCGACGCCGGGTTCTTTGGCCGCGATGAGACGCTGCTGGCGCTTGACCGCGCTTTTGATAGTCAGTCCGTTGTGCTGCTGCACGCCTATGCGGGCAGCGGCAAAACCACCACGGCCGCCGAATTCGCCCGCTGGTACAAGTTGACTGGCGGCGTGAGCGGTCCGGTGCTGTTTACTTCTTTTGAGCAGTATCGGCCGCTGTCTCGCGTGCTTGATCCGGTTGGCCAAGTGTTTGGCGGGGAATTGGAGAACGCGGGAGTTCAATGGCAGGCTCTTTCGGATGAAGATCGCCGGGCCGTTGCGCTCCAGGTATTGAAGCAGATCCCTGTGCTATGGATCTGGGACAACGTTGAGCCGGTGACTGGCTTCCCGTCCGGTACCGCTGCCGCATGGACCGGTGATGAACAGCGCGAACTGGCCAGCTTCCTGCGGGAGACGCGCGGCACGAAAGCCAAATTCCTGCTAACGTCCCGCCGCGACGAGCGCACGTGGCTGGCCGATCTGCCGCGGCGGATCGCCGTGCCGCCGATGCCCTTCCGGGAACGGCTCCAACTGGCGCGGGCGCTGGCCGAAAAGCATGGGCGCCGGCTGACGGATGTGGAGGACTGGCGTCCTCTGCTGGAATTCACCCAAGGAAACCCACTTACGATTACAGTGCTGGTCGGCCAGGCTTTTCGCTTTGGTATTCGAACCGCTGAAGAAGTGGAGAATTTCGTCGACCGGTTGCGCGCGGGCGAAGCCGCGTTCGAGGACGAGGCTGAAAAGGGGCGTACGCGGTCGCTGGGAGCCTCGCTCAGTTACGGGTTCGAACATGCCTTCAACGAGGCTGAGCGACGGCAACTGGCGTTGCTTTACTTGTTCCAGGGATTTGTTGATGTGAATTTGTTGTGCCACATGGGGAACCCCAACGCGGAGTGGTGTTTGTCCGAAGTTCGAGGTCTGACACGCGAGGTTGGAATCGCCATACTCGACCGCGCGTCGGAGGTAGGATTGCTCACAGCTCATGGGCGCGGTCACTACTCGATTCATCCTGCCTTGCCTTGGTTCTTTAAGAAACTGTTCGACCGTTTTTACGTTCGTTCGGGAACTGTGGCTGCCCATGCCTTCGTGGACGCGATGGGCGAGTATGGCGACCACTACGCTACGCAGTATCAGGCAGGAAACCGGGAGGTGATCGGCTTCCTGACTCTTGAAGAGAGCAACCTGTTGCACGCGCGCCGCGTCGCTCGGGCACACGGCTGGTGGCGCCGTGTGATCGGCGTGATGCAGGGTCTGATGTTTTTGTACGCCCAGACCGGCCGCCGGCTGGAATGGGCACGATTAGTGGAGGAGATTGTGCCGGATTTCGTGGATCCGGTCAATGACGGCCCTGCTGCAGGACGCGAGGAGGAATGGGGCTACATTACGGGATACCGGATCCGGCTATTGCGGGAAGTTCGGCAGTGGGAGGAAGCAGCGCGCTTGCTGCGTATTTGCGTAGAGTGGGATCGTCGGCGCGCCGCTGCGGCCCTTTCGATCAAGCAGGAGGATCTGAACGGCTCTGGACGCAACGCTATCTTCGCCCTAGCCGCATCGAATCATGGACTCGGAGACATTCAGCGTGTACTGGTTCAGCCGGAGTGCATAGAATCGTACAAAGAGAGCTATCGACTGGCTCTCCACATCGACCAACAATCCAGCGCGGCGAGCGCAGCTTTTAGTATCGGCGCCGCCTACACAGAACTCCCCGCGCTTAGAAACTTTGCCGAGGCCGAGCGGTGGATTCATGTCAGCCTGAACCTTTCTGCGCAGGGTGACCAACAAAATCGATCCAAATGTTTTAGCAGTCTAGGGGCCGTGGCCTATCTGCGTTTCAGTGAGGCACGAGCGGCTGGCCAACCGGAGAGAGAATTGCTAGGCCACATCAAGGAGGCCGCGCGGCTCTACAGGGAAGCTGTCACACTATTGCCAACAAACGCGATCAACGAACTGGGGGCGGCCCACAGTGCACTCGGTAGCATCCTTGCTGACGCAGGCAGTCTCGACGACGCTTTGCGGCATTTCAGGGAGTCCATCCGCTACCGGGAGATTGGGCACGATTTGTTCGGTGCCGCCACGACGCAGCACAACGTAGCCATCGCCTTGATGAGAGCCGGCCGACTCACCGACGCAAAGGAGTACGCCGGTGCCGCAGTGCGCAATTGTCAATCCTACGGCAACCGCGCGGCAAAGGAGATACAGGAGACACTGCGACTGATCGCGGACATTGATCATCGCTTGAAAGCCAAAGCCGCAGACGCGTAATTCTATTCACCGGCAGTCAACTCATCGCGTAGCGATTTGACAGCGGCGGTTAACACATTCGGGCCCACGACGTTCATCAGGTTGAGCCCCAGGATTCGCACCTTGATGGATTCGTCGATGGTTTTGTCCCTGTCCAACTCTTCGAGCGATCGCGCCAGGCGGAGTTTGTCCTCCTCGGCGACGTTCTGCATAAGGGCCAGGCAATAGGTCGGAAGGCCCTCGAAGGCCCTGGGATAGGAAATCCCCGTCATCAACTCCGCCACTATGTCGCCGCGGGCCTGGGCGCGGACGCGGTCCACGGCTCGGTCCGCCCCCTCGCGGAAGATTTGGAGGAAACTGCCGGGTCCCACGGCAATATCCCGGTCGCCGGCGCGAACCGTGAACAGCGAACTGCGAAACAGAGCCATGGCGCCGATGCCGGCTACCAGCACCTGCGTCCAGCGGACGGCGGCGTCGCCGGGCTGACCGCTTGCGCTGAAAGTCCAACCGAACGCGTGGGTGAGGGCCAGGGCAGCGACCGACGCCGCTATGTTGAGTGCGATGTAGAAGAGCGCAGGCCGGGTATAGAGGGCGCGACCGGGGGCGTCTCGATAGCGGGAGGAGAGTTCGCCGGCTCCGACCAGACCGCCCAACAGGGCCGCCGCCATGTAGTCAACCGCGAACGGATTCACCAGCGCTACCGCGGCCGGGAGAGTCGGGCGACATCGGCGCCGAGCGCGGTTAGAACCGCCGACTCGCCGCCGGGAGGGCCGATCAACGTCAGATACCCGGATTCTTTCAAGCCATTGAGGGCTTCGGCAAAGCCAATGAAGGACATGCCGGCGGCGGCTTGGACCTCTTGGACCGGCATTTGGCGGCCGGGTGCGTCGGCCAGGACTTGCAGAAGGGTGAGGGGACTAGCACCCGGTTGCGGCGTCTGGCGCATCGCTTTCAGCCGCTGTTTCTCCTGAAGGAAGGCGGTGAAGCTATCGGCTTTGGAGGGCTCCATGACTTGACTATACTCTACAATTTGTTGCCTGGCGGCAAGCTCAGGCCGAGTGGCGATTTGCCATAATAGGGGACCATGCTTCGCGATGTAACCCTGGCGCTCAGAAATCTTGTGCGCCAGCCCGGATTCACTCTCCTCGCGGTTTGCATATTGGCCTTGGGCATCGGTGGCGCGACCGCGGTATTTAGCGTGGTCAATGCCGTTCTTCTTAAGTCGCTTCCATATGACGGCGCTGGCCGCATCACCGCTGTCACCACGGGGGGGCGCAGCGCCCTTTCGGGCGGCGACTATTTGGACTTGAAGGAAGGCGTATCCGCCTTCGAATCGTTCGCTTACTACTATGGCGGTCAGGTGAATGTTCGCACCCGCAACGGCGCCGAGTTCGCCGGCGCCGCGTTCGCGTCGGTCGATTTTTTCCGCGTTCTTGGAATCAATTCGTTCGCCGCCGGCCGCGGCTTTATCGGCTCGGACAAGTCGCCCGTCGCCGTTGTAACCACCGATTTCGCGGCGCGTAACTACGGTTCTCCGCAATCGGCTGTCGGCCAGCAGGTCGTCCTGTACGATATCGCGTATACCGTTATCGGCGCGCTGCCAGCCGCGCAGCAGTTTCCGCCAAGAACCAGCGTCTGGGTGCTCGCCCCGGCCATGCCTGAAAATCAGTCGCGCACGGCGCATAATTACCGGGGACTCGCTCGGCTCCGCGAAGGCCAGCCGGTTGAAGCGGCCCAGTCCCAACTGAGCGCCATCGCCCAGCGCCTCAGCCAGCAGTTTCCGAAGTCCCACGCCCGCAAAACTTTCCGCGCCACACAGCTTCAGGAGACGCTTGTCGCCAACTCTCGCGAAACGTTGAACGCGCTGCTCGGGGCCGTCCTGATTCTCCTCTTAATCGCCTGTGCCAATGTCGCCAATCTGCTGCTGGCCAAAGGGGCCGGCCGCGCCCGGGAAATCGCTCTTCGCAGCGCCCTTGGCGCCGGATCATGGCCCATTGTGCGGATGCTGTTGGCGGAGTCTTTCACGCTGGCCGCGCTCGCCGCGGTTGTTGGCCTCGGCTTGGCGTCAGTGGGCCTGAAGGCGCTGGTGACGCTCGCTCCGCCCAATACGCCCCGTTTGAACGAAGTGTCCATCGACACTGGCGTGCTGGCGTTTACGTTTCTTCTCATCCTGGCCGCCACGGTCATCTTCGGGCTAATCCCCGCCTGGCACGCCCTTCGCCTGGATATCCAAAGCTCTCTTAAGCAGGGGGGCGGCCGCGGTATCGTAGCCGGCGGCGCGATCCGGTTGCGGCGTGCCTTGGTTGTCGCCGAAATCGCGCTCGCCTTCGTCCTCGCCCTGTCCGCCGGGCTGATCTTCAAGAGCTTTCTTAAGCTCAACGAAGTCGATCTTGGATTCCGCTCCGGCGGCGTGCTGGTCGCTTATGCCGCCGTCCCAGCTAGCGGATCGAACGATTCGCAACTCGCGGCCGCCCGCTGGTTTACGGGTATTTCGACTAAACTTGGCGACCTGCCCGGCGTCGAATCCGCCTCCGCCGCCATGGGCGTGCCAACCGGCAGTTACAACTCGAGCGGCGCATTCATCATCGAAGGCAAGCATGACTGGACCTCCGGCCGGCTTGGCGATCTTCCCCAAGCCCGATATCGTCTCGCCGGTTCCAATTACTTCCAGACGCTGGGAATCGCCCTTCGCGGCGGCCGCGATTTCACCGTCCGCGACAACTTCGAAGCGCCCTTCGTGGCTGTTGTGAGCGAGTCGCTGGCCCGCCAATACTTCGCTAATGAAGATCCCATCGGCAAGCGTGTCCAGTGTGGACTTGACACGCCAACTTGGATGACGATAGTCGGCGTGGTGAGCGATGTGAGGAGCGCCTCGCCCGACACCGCACCGGCCCCCGAGTTGTACATGCCCTACCACCAGCATCCGCGGTACGCCGACGAGTTGCAGGTCGTTTTGCGGACCAAAGTCGAGCCTGGAGCGCTTACCGAGCCCGTCCGCCGCCTGATCCACGGTGAGCGCCCCGACGTCGCGCTGAAGTTTCAAACGCTCGACCAGATGGTGACCGATACGATTGCCCTGCCCCGCTTCCGGACGGTGCTTTTGGGGGTGTTCTCCGTGATTGCCGTGTTGCTAGCGCTGGCGGGCGTGTACGGTGTGATGGCATATATCGTGGAGCAGCGACGCAATGAATTCGGCGTGCGTTTGGCTATGGGCGCCAATGGCTCGGATCTGGCCCGCCTGACGCTGATCGACGCTCTGAAGCTGACGGGCGCAGGTATCGGCGTCGGCCTGGGGTTGTCCGTGTTGGCGCAACGTTCGATCGCCGCATTCCTGTTCGGCGTCGAGCCTACGGACATCACGACCTGGGCTACCGCCATTGCGGCCTTGAGCCTGGTGGCGATTCTCGCCGCCTGGCTGCCAGCGCGCCGCGCCGCCTCGCTCAACCCCGCCGATATCCTCCGCGGCGACTAGTACATTGAACGCGTGCTGGTGTGCGTCCGCTTGCTGACGCGCGCGGCTCGGAATGATTCCGGGCACGACCGTAGAAGTGAACCTGGCGGTCAAAATCCCTCGCCGCTGTGATATCTTCCGTTCCATGATTACCCGCCGCGCCGCTCTTTCGCTCGCCTCCCTGGGTTCCGATGCCGCCGCCGATAAGCCGGTCTATCGTATCGGCGTCACCAACAACACTCGCGGCGGATGGGAGAAGGATTTCTGGCTCGCCTCCCGCGAGGCGCATGAAGTGGGCTATCGCCATGTCGAGACCTTTTACAGCTATTTGAAGGATCTGTTCGACAAGCCGGAGGAGGTGGTTGCGCGGGCCAAGCAGATCGGCGTCGGCATCATTACGGTGTCTAATTCCGGTCCCATGGAGATGCATTTTGAGGATCCATCCAAGCGCGGCCAGATCCTTGATGAGCACACGAAACTCGCGCGGTTCGTCCGCAAACTCGGCGGCAATCACCTTAAGATTAACCTCGGTCCACGCCGCCCGAACGGCACTACAAGCGAGGATTTGAAGCATATGGCGGAGACGGTGAACGAACTCGGGAAGCGAACGCAGGGAGAGAAAATTCGGCTTGCGATCCACGCGCACATGTGGAGCCAGTTCGAAAATCAGCGCGAAATAGACTACATTTTGGCGCATACGGACGCCAAAAACGTGGCTTTTGTACTCGATACAGGGCACATAACGCTGGCCGGCATCGATCCGGTAGCCCTTGCCTTTAAACTGAACCACCGGATCGTGGAGTTTCACTTAAAAGACACAAAACCGGAGACCTATGGCGGCGCCAAGGCACGGCTTGAGCGGCCGGGCGATATGATGGCCGATCCGCCATTCTTCCCGCTCGGATCGGGCGGCGTCGACTTTAAGGGACTGAAGAAACACCTGGATGCGATCAGTTGGAACGGCTGGCTTACTACTGAACTCGACACCTCCCCGGTGCGGCCCCCGAAGGAGAGTGCCGCCATCAGTCTTCGCTATCTAAAAGAAAACTTGAAGATAGATACCTGATGGCGGCTTGCGTCAGCTACTTGCCGAAGCGGTAGGTGGTAAACTGCGTGTCCATACGGGTGTCCTGGTCCACCGTAAAGGTATTCATGCAGGCGTCATCCGTATAGTCCATGAAGTTGAGGATGGGATCGAGACCGGGTTTGGTTTTGCAGGTGTCTCGGCCAACCGGGCAACCGAAGGCGGCGCTGCGTTCGGCGGGAGTGTCGGCCACTTGGTCACCGCGAATGCAGCCACCCTGGAAGGTGTGATAGAGACCCATCCAGTGTCCGACTTCGTGGGTCGCGGTATCGCCGAGGTTATACGGAACGGCCGTACCGCCGGGAACGGACGAGAAAAGGATGACGACGCCATCCTGGGAGGGGCTTCCCTGATAGGACGACGGGAATGTCGCCCAACCGAGCAAGCCGCCGCCGGGGTTGGAAGAATAGATGTTCAGATCGTCGGCGGTACCGATGCGCAGGGTGTTTTTCATCTGGGCTTCGGCACTGGTGCCGGGACCGGCAGTGTACCAACTGGCGTTGGTGGTGCGATCCGTCGAAACCAGATTGAACGACCAGCCGGTGCTGGCGAAAGCGGCATTCAAAACGGCGATCTGGTCGGTGATCTGGTTCTGCGGAATATCGCCATTGGCGAGACCGGATCCATTGTTGATGACGTGCCAATAGACGGGGATGACACCGCCGGTGACGTCATTGATGACGCCGGCAAGCCGGGCCTTCAAGCGATCGGCGAGCAATTGGCGCTCCAAATCGTCCATCTCATCCTCGGAGAAGTTTCTGGCGGCGCAACGGGCTCCGCTATCGACGAAAGCCTGCTGATTCAGCCACGAATGCCCGTTCAGAACGAAGGGCCGGTTATCCGGAATCTGATCCTGCCCAAAGGCCAAGGCGCTGAAAGCGACCGAAATTGCAAAAAGTTTCTTCATAAGTTACCCTCCTATGGGTATCGGAATAATGCAACCGATGGTAACTCGGAATGAGGTGCGAATCAAGCGCAAGGGCTATGCTAGTTCCATGTTCTTCCGTACCGGTACTTTGCTTCTTGCCGCCTGTGCCTTGTTCGCCCAAGGAAGGCTGCGGGCCCCGGAGTGGCTGCCTTGCGACCGCAATGATGTGACGAGCTACACCGGGGAAGTCTCGAAATACAGCCGGACGAAGACGCACGCGCACCTGACCATTCGCACCGATGAGGACACGACGGAGACGGTGAAGGCGCCGATCGCGACGATGCGGTGGCGCGGAGAACCGTTTCGCACGGAGCATTGGAAGGAGCTGGAAACGCGCGCGGGCGAGTTGCGAGGACGGACAAGGGTGACGGCGTGGGTATGCAAGTCCGGGGCCACGGTGGCCGATTGGCTTAGCCCGCAGGCTAACCCTTCACGACCACGTTGACCAGTTTATCGGGGACGACGATGACTTTGACCACCGCCTTCCCTTCCAGAAAGGGACGGAGCTTCTCGTCGGCCAGCGCCAATCGCTCCAACTCATCCTTCGAGGCGCCGAACGACACCATCAGCCGGCCGCGGAGTTTGCCGTTCACTTGCAGGATCACTTCGGCGCCGGGTTCCTTTGCCAACTCCGCGTCGTACTCGGGCCATGGCTGCTTGAAAACGGGGCCGGTGCGTCCCATCAACTCCCACATCTCCTCGCAGACGTAGGGTGTGAACGGGGCGAGGAGCAGGACCACTTTCTCCAGCACTTCGCGCAGGGTGGTTCCGGTCAACTGCGCTTCGTTCGAGTAGATGTCGTTCACTAACTCCATGAACGCCGCGATGGAGGTGTTGAAGTGCCATCGGGTGTCGAAGTCGCCGGTGATCTTGCGGATTGTCTGGTGCAGTTTGCGGAGCACCTTGCGATCGGCTTCGGTGGGCTCGGCGGGAGCGTCGAGACGGTCAATACTTCGGGTGACGAAGCGGAAGACGCGGCCGATGAACCGGGACGCTCCTTCGGCGCCGGACGCGGTCCAATCGACGTCCCTCTCCGGCGGGGCGGCAAAGAGCGTGAAGAGGCGGCCAGTGTCGGCGCCGAATTCGTCCATCATGTCGTCGGCGCTGACGACGTTGCCTTTCGACTTCGACATCTTGGCGCCGTCCTTGATCACCATGCCTTGGGTGAACAGGCGGGCGGCGGGTTCGTCGTTAGCGACTAGCCCGATGTCGCGCATCATCTTTGTCCAGAAGCGCGAGTAGATTAAGTGAAGAATGGCGTGTTCGACGCCTCCGATGTACTGGTCGATGGGGAACCAGTAGGCGATCTTCTTCGAGTCGAAGGGGGCGTCGCCGTTATGGGCGTCACAGTAGCGATAAAAGTACCAACTGGAATCGATGAACGTGTCCATGGTGTCGGACTCGCGGCGGCCCGGCGCGCCGCACTTGGGGCATGGAATGTTGGTAAATTCGGGGCTCGATGCGAGGGGTGACTGGCCGGTCCCGGTCAACTCGACATTTGCGGGAAGGAGGACCGGCAATTGATCGTCGGGCACCGGGACGACGCCGCATTTTTCGCAATGCACCATGGGGATGGGCGTGCCCCAATAGCGCTGACGGGAGATACCCCAATCCTTGATGCGGAACGTGATGGCGGCTTCGCCGAAGCCATTCGCGTGCGCGTGAGCGGCCATCTGTTTTCGCGCGTCGGCACTCGCCAAGCCGGACCACTCGCCGCTGTTTTCCACGATGCCGTAGTCACTGAACGCTTGCTGAACAGCGTCCGGCAGCGCGCCATCGACGGGGCGGATGACGGGGACGATGGGGATATCGTACTTCGTGCAGAACTCGAAGTCGCGTTCGTCGTGGGCGGGAACGGCCATGATGGCGCCGGTACCGTAGCCGGTGAGAACGAAGCTGGCGACCCAGACGGGCACACGCGCGCCGTTGAACGGATTGACGGCGTAGAGGCCGGTGAAGAGGCCTTCCTTTTCGACATCGCCGGGACCTTGCTGGGCGCGCTTGTCGATCATAGCCTTGACTTCCGCGGCCTTTTCGCCGGTGATGTATTGCTTTACCAGGTCATGTTCGGGGGCGAGGATGACGCAGGTGGCGCCGTAGATCGTATCGACACGGGTGGTAAAGACGCGGACCTTTTCACCGGTTTCCAGTGAAAAATCCACTTCGGCGCCTTCGCTGCGGCCGATCCAATTGGTCTGCATGGCGAGCACGCGGTCGGGCCAGCCGCCTTGCAGCTTCTCGATGTCGCGCAGCAGTTCATCGGCGTAAGCGGTGATCTTGATGAACCACTGCGTGAGTTCCTTCTGCTCGACCGGAATGCCTTCGTGCCGCCAGCAGCAG
>JBJXFL010000164.1:0-4089 GCA_046155405.1 Bryobacteraceae bacterium
TGGGTGATGGCGTTGCGGCTGGAGTGGGCTTTGCCCTCTTCGCTGACAGGGCCTTTAGAAAGGGCGCCGTTGCGGCGGGCGATTTCGGCCTTTTGGGACCGGAAACGTAAGCTCAGCGCTCCGCCTCTGCACCGGAGTATCTGCACCCGGGTATTTCCGCGATGTTGACATTCGTGGCCTGACCGGCGCCGGATGCGTCAAGCTTAACCCTCTGGGCCTGGATGCCGAAGTAAAGAACATGCAAGCGTGTACTTCATCCGGATGTCCTTGCCATATTCGAGCGGGTTGTCCTTTTGTCCCGTTGCGATGGAACGCGAACAGACAGTCCAGACACATCGAAGTTTATTTTACCGATGAAAATAAACCACTTATCCGCCAATTACCCTCAGTCACGCCTCAAACTCCTTGACAGATTGATATAATGGAAATGTAAGGGCCTGTCTGTCGTTAACAGACAGGCCCTTTTCATTTTCAGCGGCCTTCCTTCTTAGCGGAAAAGCTATCGGGGAAGGGTCCGCATCTGTTCTTTGAAAATTGAATATACCAGTCCTCAGCATAAGTGTGTCCACGCACCGGGGCGATAACTGCAAGCGGGACACACTGGGGCCGGCGATCCTTCCAAAAAACGCTCTAGCGCAGGTTGAACCCAAGAATCGTTGACAAATAAGGACTTACAAAAACGGTTGAACCCACGGAGCGCCCAAAGTCAACCCAAGTCAACCCAATATCAACCCAAAAATGTCATCGTCCCACCCCGAGTCCCTTCAGCGGATCGCCAAACGCAAATACCGCCGACACCGGCCGCCGCCCAGCGTCTAACAAAATCCGTAACTGGAACTTACCGCCCTCCGGCGCCCCGAATCTAACATCCGTCGCCTCCACTAACGTCGCCCCTTCCGGCTCGGCCACCGGTAACATCCGCCACACCGGATATTGCGCGAACCGCAAAAACGCCTGCGCTTCCGGTGTCCTCCGCGCCGCATTGACTAACTCGGCTTCCTCCGGCTTGAAATACACCGCCCCCCGTTCCGGATCGAATTCGCGGTTCAAGTCCACCCGGTACAACCCCCAAAACGGCTCGGTGGATACATATCCCTGCCATACGAATGGATTCCACGGCGTCGGCCACGCCGCCACCCGCACCGGCGCATAGCCTTGATAGTTTCGCGCCCGCAACGTCTCCACCGCCCGGTCATGCAGCACCCATCGTCCCCCCGCCCATACCACCACGAACGATAACCCGATCACCGCCCATCCCCGCCCAGGCGCCACCGCCGCCCGCCCGCCGATCTCGCTCCCTACCAGCCGCGCCAGCAGCGGAGCCAGCACGCACACCGCCAGTACCGCCATTACCCACGGGTCGACCACCATGAACAGGTCCCATCCCACCCAGTCGCCCCGGAATGGCAGCCAGATCCGCACCCCATAGTTATTCAGCAAGTCGAGCAGGATATGCGCCCATACGCCCAACGTCCCCACCGCCCACGCCGGCCAAAATCGCCATCCTTTCATCCAGAAGAGAGCCAACGCCGCCAAGAGCCCCAACAAGGGCGCGGCCACCAGCGCATGCGTCAAATGCCGGTGATACTCCAGGTATGCCAATGGCCCGCCCCACAGCGCGACCACCGTGTCCGCGTCCGGCAAGTTCGAGGCCAGCAACAACACCGCCGTTCCGCCCGGAACCGTCCGCCCCAGCCCCGCTCGCGCCAGCAGAATCGCCGTCAACGAATGGGTGACGTTATCCATCGGTGTTCCTTCGCCCGCCGTACATACTTCGTGGGCGCCAGCAACGTCAACGCGTCCGGGACCATGTGAAATTCCGCTGGCAGGTGCCCGGCCAGCTCCCCGTCCAACTGCACCGGCACCCGGTCGCCGTTGACAGGCCGGCAGGCCAATTCCATGGCCGGCGCCACCGCCACGCCGGTAAGTCGGCCCACCTGCCCCGCCAACACGCCAGCCAGGTACGGCAAATAGCGCAGCGAGTTCACACCCTCGAACGCGACCGTTTCAAAGCAGGGTTCCAACAACGACACCCGCTTCGCAATCTCCAGGTCGCCCCCATAGTTCCGCACCCGGCTCGCCAGCACGAAGCTCCGCTGGCTCGACGCCCCCGCAAGCGCAAATTGAAACTGCGGCAGTGTCCGCGCGAACATCGAGATCCCACTGATCCAATACGCCACTTTTCCCACGCGTTTCTTTAGTTCCGCGTTCACTTCATCCACCACAATCGCGTCGAGCCCAATCCCCGCCATTATCAGAAAATGCCGCGAAAACCCGTCCGGCCGCGTCATCTTCCCGACCGCGATCCGCACCGGTTCGGACTCGCTCACCAACCTCCTCGCCGCCTTTTCCGGATTCGTCCCCAACCCCGTCTCCACGCACAAAACGTTCGCCGTGCCTCCCGGCAACACGCCCAGCGGAACCGGTGAGCCAATCAAGCCATTCGCGACTTCATTCACCGTCCCGTCGCCGCCAAATGCCACGACCAGCTTCGCGCCGTTCTCAACCGCTTCCGCCGCCAACGGCCCCGCCGTCTCCGGGCCGGTTGTCAACGCCAAACGCACCTCCCCCAACGGAGATAGCCACTCCGCCGCCCGTTGCGCCAACTCCGGCCGCCGCCGCAAAAGTCCCGCCGTCGGGTTGTAGATCAAACTGATATGGCTCAAACTATCCAGTATCCTATGGTTCTCGAAAAAATCGAGCGATTGCGCGACGAACTCCGCCGCCATGAGCGCCTCTATTACGTCCTCGATCAACCCGAAATCACCGATGCCGCTTACGACGCCCTCATGCGCGAACTCCAAAAGCTCGAAACCGCCCACCCGGAACTCGTCACTCCGGACTCCCCCACCCAGCGCGTCGGCGGCCAGCCCCGCGAAGGCTTCACCAAACTGAAACATTCGTCGCCGATGCTCTCTCTCGACAACGCTCTCGACGAAGGCGAACTCCGCGACTTTGATCGCCGCGTCCGTGAACTCCTCGCCGGTGAACCGTTCCAGTACGTCGCCGAGCTTAAGCTCGACGGTCTATCCATGGCCACCCATTACCGCGAGGGCAGCCTCCAACTCGCCCTCACCCGCGGCGATGGCTCCACCGGCGAAGACGTCACCCCCAACGCCCGCACCATCCGCTCCCTCCCGCTCAAAACCCCCGAGCCCGGCGCCTTCGAGGTCCGCGGCGAAGTCATCATGCCCAACCCGGCCTTCCAACGCCTGAACGACGAGCGCGAACAGGAAGGCCTCCCCCGCTACGCCAACCCGCGCAACTCGGCCGCCGGCTCTCTCCGCATGTTGGACCCCAAGGTTACCGCCGCCCGTCAACTCGACTACTTCGCCTATTTCTATATGGTCGACGGCGCCCCCGCCGTGCCCTCCCACAGCGAAGCGCTGGACCGCCTCAGCCAACTCGGATTCAAGGTCAACCCCGCCCGCCGCCGCTGCGCCGGTATCGAGGAACTGCTCGCTTTCATCCGCGAGTACGAAACCCAACGCGAGGCGCTCCCGTACGAGATCGATGGCGTCGTCGCCAAAGTGGACAGCATCGCCCAGCAGACCCGCCTCGGCTGGACGTCGAAGGCCCCCCGCTGGGCGATCGCGTTCAAATACGCGGCTCGCCAAGCCGAAACCGTCGTCGAGAAGATCGACGTCCAAGTCGGCCGGACCGGCGCCCTGACGCCAGTCGCCCACTTGAAACCGGTAAACGTCAGCGGGGTCACGGTCAGCCGCTCCACTCTGCACAACGAAGACGAAATCGCCCGCTTAGGCCTCGCCGAAGGCGACACCGTCATCATCGAAAGAAGTGGCGACGTTATCCCCAAGGTGATCAAGGTCGTTGCCGAAGTCCCCGAAAGAAAGCTCTTCAAAATGCCCACCGCCTGCCCCGTCTGCCAGGGCGTCGTGGTGCGCCCCGAAGGCGAAGTGATCTGGCGCTGTGTAAACGTCAACTGTCCCGCACGCCTGAAGAACTCGGTGCTCCACTTTGCCTCGCGCTCCGTTATGGACATCACCGGTATGGGCGATGTGCTCGTCGATCAAATCGTCGACAAAGGGCTCGTCAAGAGCGTCGCCGACATCTACCGGCTCGATGTGG
>JBJXFL010000167.1:0-127230 GCA_046155405.1 Bryobacteraceae bacterium
AGACGATCATTTCCCCGGGAAGACGGCGTTCCATGGTGTAGTTCCAGCTATGGATGTAACCGCGTTTCAAGAGACCGCCCCAGGGGCTGCGGGGGCCCATATTGACGGTGGAAGGCAGCGTAACGGAGCCGGAACTAATGTCGGGCGTGGGAACGTCGGGGATGCCCTGGGTGAGCGTGCCAAAGTAGCCGAACTGGGTGGGGGCGACCCAGTTGGCGGCGATGGTGGCGGGGTACAGGCCGCGCAAGGGGCGGGAGATTACCATGGGGTTATAGCTGACGCTGTAGCCGGCGCGGATGACCGACCTGTCATCCAGGCGCCAGGCGAAGCCAAGGCGGGGAGCGAAGAGTTTTTTGGACACGGACATGCCGTTGTCCATCGGAATATTGCCGACGCCGCCGATGGTGACGATATTGGTGGCGGGATCCCAGCGCTCGATGCCGCGGCCGTCGCCGCGGTTCATAAGGGGATAGTATTCGTAGCGCACGCCGAGGTTGAGGGTGAGTTTACGATTGAGTTGCCAGCGGTCGCGGAAGTAGAGGCCGTGCTGCCATTCGCGGGTTTTCATGTCGAAGAACTGGACCGATTTGTCGGCGCTGCCGAGGATGTCGAGGAGGCCGGCGGCATACGTGTGGTTGGCGCGGGCAATCTGCCCTTGCAGCACGGCGGCGTTGCCGGTGGGGCTGAGGTTGCCGCGCGGGTTGGCGATTTCGGGCTGCCAGTGGTTCATGGCGTGGCGGATGATATCGACGCCCCAACGGAACTCATGGGCGCCTCGAACCTTGGAGAAGTTCATCGTGTAGGTGTAGCTGCGGTCGGCCCAGAAATAGGGGTTGGAAGCGTTGCAGTTGCCCCAGGAGGTAAGGCCGTTGTTGATACAGGGCTGGCCGGAATAGCGCTCGTTCCCGGCGAAGGCCCGGCCGCCGTTGGTGCCGGGGATGCCCCAGACTTCGGAGCCCCAGTTCTTGCCGTAGTCGGGCCCGAGCGCGACGTTGTTGAAGCGGGTGTGGCCGAAGACGCCATCGATTAGAAGGGTTGGGGAGAGGGTAAGGTTAAACCCGAAAGTGGGGATGTCGACGCGGATGTCGGCTGTGCCGAGCTGGCCGAGGGCGGGGCCGGTGAGTTCGCCGAGGGCGGCGCCGCCTTGGACGGGGGCTTTCATCAGCGAGTACTTGCCCCAGACCATAAGCTTTTGGGTGACGTTGTAGTTGGACTTGATGTCGTACTGGTCGCGGGTAAGGGCGAGGGTGGCGGAGGAGAAGTAGTTGCCGGAGAGGCCAAAGGCGTCCTGGGCCGGCTGGTTGGGGAGCGGAGCGAGCTGCTGGATCTTGGTCCAGGTGGGGGAGAAGCGGGCGGCCGGAATCTGATTGTTGGCGAAGGGAACGCGGCCGGCGCCATTGGGGTCGCCGCTGAGGGGGTCATAGATGTTGCCGAGGCCCGCATAGGCGGCGAAGTTGCCGGCGCGCATATCGGCGGGCGGGGTGGAGAAGTTGCCGAACTGAGCGGTGCGTTCGCTAGTCCGTTCATAGCTGAAGAAGTAGAACAACTTGTTCTTGACGATGGGGCCGCCAACGGTGAAGCCGGGGATGTTGACGATGGACTTGGGCAGGACGGGTTTCGGGGTGTTTTGCTGGAAGAAGTAGGGGCGGGCGTAGAGATGCTGGTTGTCGTGGTACCAGAAGGCGGAGCCGCGGAGGTGATTGGTGCCGGACTTGGTGGCGACGGTGACGGCGGCGCCGCCGGCCATGCCTTGTTCGGCGTCGTAGGAGGAGGTGGAGATGTTGACGGCTTCGATGGACTCGACTGGAGGATTGTAGAGGGTGTGGTGGGGGAGCCAGATGAAGACGTTGGAGGCGCCATCGACGCGGGTGTTGTTATTGTTGCGGTTAGTGCCGTTGACGTTGGTGGTGAGGGAGCGCTGGGGCGAGGCGCCGACCGTATTCTGGAAAGCGGCGGGGGTGGCGCCGGGGACGAGGTTGATGAGGCTCTGAAAGTTGCGGTAGGAGGGGAGGGGAAGTTCGACGACGGTCCTGGCGCCGATCTCGACGCGGGTATCGGAGCGGTCGGTTTGAAGAGCGGCGGTGGAAGCGGAGACGGTGACTTTTTCGCTGATTTGGCCGACTTCGAGACGGGATTCGACGCGGGTGACATTGTTGATGGTGACCGGGATACCGGTGCGGGTGAGGGAGCGGAAGCCGGCGGCGGTGACCGCCATATTGTACGTGCCGGGCAGGAGGCTGACGAAGGTGTAGCGCCCCTGTTCGTCGGCCTTTCCTTCACGCGCGGCGGCGGTTTCCGTGTTGGTAAGGGTGACGGCGGCGCCGGGGATGATGGCGCCGGATGGGTCTTCCACGGTTCCGACGATGGAGCCGTAGAGGACCTGGGCTTGAACGGGGTTGACCGCGGCGAGGATCAGGAAAGCCGCAATGGCTTGGAATTTCATTGTCATTTCACTCCTTAGGCGTGTGAACGACGGCGGGGTTGTTCCAGGATTTGATGATAGACGGTTGGGGCGGGGAATGAAAGGAGATTCAGGGTTTGGGGTGTGGATCTTGTTAGGATGGCTTTGAGGACGGGATGCCGACACGGAAGTTTGAGGTGACCGATAAGTTCGATGACGACGTGGAGGAGCGGGCTAAGCTCCTCTGGCTGCGTGCTGAAGTGCGAGTGGGCTTAGACCAGATTGAACGGGGAGAGGGAATAGAGTTCGCCTCGATACGAGAGTTGGAGGCGGAAGTTGATCGCATCGGGGATGAGGTAGAACGAACAGGTGCCTGATTCCGCGGCGGCGCGGCGGATTGTTCTTTCGCCGGCGGCACGGACCGATATTCGCGAGGCGTTGCAGTGGGGCCGGGAGTGGTTCGGTGAACGGGCGGTTGGGCGTTACCGGGTTCCGCTAAAGCAGGCATTCGGGACGTTGCGTTGGATTCGGAGCTTGCGGGATCGCGAGCCCGGCCTGAATTTGAGCAAGGGATTCGCACTTATCATCTTGTTTTCAGCCGCGGACGGGCGGGAAGTGAGCGGGTCAAGGCGCCGCGCCATTTCCTGGTCTATCGGACGCGGGACGATGCGGTAATCGACGTGGTGCGGGTGCTTCACGATTCCAGTGATTTGGTGCGGCACATCACAGTGTTATTGGCGGCGGTCCGAGATACCACTAATGAATAGCGTGGCGGACCGGAGAGTCAATCCTGCCGGCGAGAGTAATTAAGCACGCAAAGGTATAAAAAACATAAGCGCCTTCGGGTAGTGTCCTGCGGTTGTGTTGGTTAAATATTAACGGCGTTTGGTTTCAGCAGCTTGCGGGTAGACGTTCTTTAGGGGCGTGGATGTAAAATTATCGCAGTCGTGGCTGCTGGCTGTCGTTTACGCCGAAGGTAAATGTGGTTCATGGTGGAGAATAAAATGAAAAGGCCGGCGCGTGGCCGCGGCTCTCCGAGGCGGACGGGAAACATCCATATCCGTAGACCCTCACGCGTGGCTGGCGCAAGAGGGTATAAATGGGCGAACACCTTGGCAGCGCTACGTGTGAGCAAATCCTCAATCTGGTAGAGAGCCAGTATCAGGAATGGGCGTTCGAGCGGAGAATGTTGGCGACTCCCGTACTCAACGAAATGTTGAGAGATCGGCGGATTGCATGGGGCGACCGGTCGGGAATGCGGATTCACACGGCTTGCGAAGATGCGAGAGCGGGCGGACGCCAGTATTTGAAAATATATCGCGAGGCATGGGAAAGATACGGGAATAAGGATATCGTCTCGAAAGAGCCTCTAGAACGGTTGCTTGGCAGGCTGGAGCGTTTGATCGTGGATCGCTTTAACCAAGTACGTCTAGATGATGACACGGACCGCAAACACTCTCACGATTGGATTGACTTGCCAGACAGCCACTACGACATGCCGCGGGCGAGAGTGAGCGATGAGATCAAAAGGGGCTGGGTAGTTTTGGCAATTGAAGGCGAGATCGCGTGGAACGACCCTGCCATAACCGACAAACACCTAACGGAGCCTGGGAGTTCACGGTTGATCGCAGAGGGGCTTGACCCGGTCCCTCTTTGGGCCGCTTACCAGCAACTGTTTGTCGGAAAGAGAATCGTGATTCGAGATGTCTGCTGGGCAGCCAAGCAACACACAACGGAGTGGAAGCGATGGCTCGCTGGGAAATTGAAAGTTGGATCAACGCCCGACATGGCTTTCCGCCGCCTTTTGAATAGCGGCAAGCACCCGAGCGAATACAGGAAGATGGAGCGGCCGGCCGGGTGGGAATAGTTTCTCCCGTTCCTCCCGCTTTCCTCCTGCTTTCCTCCCGCTCGCTTCGGTTTACTCCCTCCTGATTAACTTCATATCCTGTAATCACCTGGAGGCAGGCATGCCGCACATAAGAAGAACCGTAGCCCCTGCGCAACGCCCATCGGCGCAGGGTGCCTAAACGGAACGAACCGAACCAAGCTTTAGAAGGCGCAACGTTTCGGGTTCGGGATGGGCCTTCAGTAGTGGAGGTGACTAGCCTGGTGCTAAAAGCCGTCTTGTAATCGGTAAATCCTCGCGAGAGATAGCGGTTCGACTTCGCCACCCTCCTCCAGTTCTATTTTGACATAGATGTCAAGGCCAGTTTGAGCGCGACCGGTTCCCGCCACTGATGACGCTCGTTGCCATCGAACGCGGAACCAAGCTTTTTGGCGTTCGAACTGGCGCGTCGGCATGCGATATCGGCTGGCCGCTTTATGGGAAAGGTAGCGAACGCGGTTGGCGGCGGTCGATTCCAACTCTCGACTGATGGCGTTCCCGCCTACAACTATGCGGTGGGCACGAAGCTGGACGATCGCTACGACTACGGGCAAGACATCAAAATTTACAAAGCCGCGACCGCTGAGGAGCAACTCCGCTATAGTCCGGCCGCAATTGCGGAATGCAAATACGTTCCCGTCTACGGCGATCCAGCGCCGAGCCGGATCTGCACTTCCCACATCAAACGGCGGAACGGCTCACTGCGCCAGTTGTGCAACCGGCCCACGCGTTTGATGTATGCGTTCTCAAAATAGTAGGAGAACCTGTGGGCGGCGCTGGCGCTGCACTTCGCCTACTACAGTTTCTGCCGGGTTCACTCCACGATCAAGAAAACTTCCGCGATGGCCGCTAGGATCGCGGATCACTCTTGGACGATGGCGGAGTTGAAGGCAGTTTAGCCAAGCCACAAGGTTTTAGTTGCGAGGTCGAACTCTGTGATCCTCACATTTCGACCGTCGCGAAACCCGCCTACTATCTGCCTCGCTATCGTGGAGAAAGAATCGTCAACAACGAAATCTGATTTTAGGGCGAGATCTCCGCTTCGAGGTTTCGATTCCAATCGGTTCCAAGACCAAGCCAACATATCCGCACACTGAAGCCCAGCCTCCTGCCTCATATCCATTTCGGAAATTGAGTGGACTAAATCCCAAAAAGGGTCCTTCTTTCTCTCGGCTGAATTATTGAACTTTTTGTCGGCATATGACTTAAATCCCTCGTTCCTGTCGAAAATCAGTTCAACCTTCGGCAAGATCAGTTCGTCTAAATCTCTGTACCACTCAACGATCCCTTGAAACACTTGGTTGAAGCACAACTCTTCCGGTGACGAGAGCCTTTTTTTCCTCTTCCAGTAAGAGTGCGCGCCTATATCGATAGTGCACGTGAAGACATTGATTTCCCTTCTGCTCGCGTAGAAAACCAAGCCATCACGCAGGCCCTTGATAAGCGAATTGCGTAATACTGGCTTCCAGCCCCTGAACGCGCCTTCCAGCTTCATCGCTTCCTTCATGTGGGGGTACGGCGCGCCGCCACGCTCGCGCAACATATCCTCCCAAAGCCCTTCGACTCCAGCCCACGCCGAATCTCGCCCGGCGATCGCAGCGAGGGTCATCGATATACGATCCGTTTGGCTGCCATCAAAGTAAGACTTAACCACCAGGAAGATATCCTTCGGACTTGGATTGCTCGCGGGCGACAACGCCGCCATTTGGCTCTTCACCATAAAACCCTCTGATCTTTTGATATATTTCCACTAGAGGAATTGCCGGGCCGCTCGGTGAATTTTCCGGAACACGAACATTGATCTGGATATTAATTATAGCGCCGGGGCGGCGCGCGCCTCGGGAACCCAGACGATTGAAAGTCGCTGTTGCCACGGGGCATCCTGGCTCATTGCCAGAGCCCGAACTCCTTGAGTACCTCTTCATGGGGAATGCCTTCGCCGCTTTTGAGCGACGCGCGGGCGCGGTTGAGAGCGTTTGACGTTTCAGCGGTGAGGTCTTCGTTTTCCAACGGCGCCGCGGCCAATGAGCGGGCGAGCGGCTCTACCATGACCTCTAGCAGCGTCCGGACGGCATCGAGCTTGTCTGGAGGGAGCATATCGAGGAGTGCGTGGGCGTGTTCACGCCGTTGATTGAGATCAAGGGCCAAGAGTTGTCGCTTTCTTCTTTCGATTGTATAGCGCATATCGTTAGTGCGTTCCGGACGTTTGGAGGAGGAGAAGTAGGGTTCAGCGGTAGGCCTCGAGCCGGTGGCGAACACGGAGGATGCGCATGGTCTTGCCGTCCCGGTGGAAGCGAACGCGCCAGTCACCGATACGTAGGCGGTATTCAGGCGGGTCTATGCCGTGGAGGCGATTGACGCTGCCGGCGCCGGTCTGGAGGAATCGTTCAACGGCCTGCCTTACCCGACGCGCAACGACGTTGTCGAGAGCCGCCATATCCTCAATCGCTGTCCCGGTCCACTCGATCTCCCTTATTCGAGGCCAAGACGACGCATGGCTTCGACATGAGGAATTCCCTTACCCCCGTTTTGCTCAAGCCATGTGCGTGTGTCGGCGACTGAGTTTTTCTCCTCTTCCGATTCCGGTTCGTCATCGAGAGGTGCGTTGCGTAGCGCGATAGCGGCGGGATCGACGATCGCTTCCAGAAACTGAACCAAGCCGGAGAGTTGCGTTTCCGGCAAACGGTCAATCAAGTGATGAGCGAGTTCGCGGGTGTCGGTCATTGGGTGATCGGCGGGTGATCGGCGGGTGATCGGCCGGTACGGTTCGACCCTCAGTATAGCCAAAGCGGACACCCCGGCTGGCGGGCCGGGGTGTTTGGCGTCGCGTTGGGTTCCGATTTAGAACTGGTTCCAAAGAAACTGGTTATAGACCTCGTGGTGGAACTGGAGTTCGGGGGCTTTGACCACCGTACCGAGGAGGCGGGGGCAACGGTCGGCGGAGGCCTGCTTCAGGTCGGCGTAGCGGCCTTTCACATCGTTGCCAAGGAGTTTGCCGGTCCATGCGGCTTTTCGGAAGTTGTCCATGGCGGTGTAGATGTTGTCGGGCAGGTAGCGCTCGGCCTGGCGAAGGTTCTTGACCTTCTCGATATCGCCTTCGAGGCCGGTTCTGAAGATCGAATAAAGCACGAGGTAAGGGTTGGCGTCGGGAGCGACGGCGCGCACCTCGACGCGGGAACTCTTCTCGTTGCCGATGGGGATGCGGACCATGGCGCCGCGATCGACGGGGGAGGCCGTGAGTTGGTTCGGGGCTTCGAAATGCGGGTCGAGGCGCCGATAGGCGTTGACGCTGGGATTCAGCAGCAGGCAGATATCGTTGCCGTGGGTGAGGATGCGATCGACGAAGTTCCAGGCGAACTTGGAGATTTTCTCCTCGCCCTTGGGATCCCAAAAAATGTTCTTGCCCTTCTTGGAGACGGATACGTTGGTGTGCATGCCGCTGCCGTTGACGCCGACGACGGGCTTGGGAAGGAAGCTGGCGGTGAAACCCATTTTGGTGGCGACCTGGCGGCAGATCAGCTTGTAAATCTGGATCTGATCGGCGGCGGTGACGACGTCGCCGTAAGAGTAGTTGATCTCGAATTGCGAGGGAGCGACTTCGGGGTGGTCCTTTTCATTCTCGAAGCCCATGGCGCGCTGCACTTCGGCGACCGAGTCGATAAAGGTACGGAGGGGGTCGCCGGGGAGCGAGTGGTAGTAGCCGCCTGTGTTAACGTATTCGAACTTGCCGGTTTCATGGTAGCGGCGTTCGGCGTTCGTGCCGTTGAAGAGGAAGCCTTCGATCTCGTTGGCGGCGTTGAGGGTGAAGCTTTCGGTCTCGTACATCTTTTCGGCATAGCCCTTAAGGACGCCGCGGATGTCGCCGGAGTAGGGAGAGCCATCCTTGTCGATGATTTCGCAGAAGGCGAGGACTTTGCCAGAGCCGAAGATGTCGGCGGGGGCCTGATAGAAAGCGCCCCAGTCGATACCGAGCCGGAGGTCGCTTTCGCGCTGGGCGGTAAAGCCGCGGATGGACGAGCCGTCGAACGTAAGGTTGTCCCAGCTCTTGATCAGGAACTTCTTGTCGTAGTCGAGCATGTGCAGGCGGCCTTCGAGGTCGCTGAACAGAACGGTAACGGCCTTGATCCGCGTTTCGTCGGTGAGGTACTTCAGGCGCTCTTCGCGAATCTGATCCGTGGGAACACGGTCCTTCCGCTGCTGCTTGATCGCAAGGTTTTTCACTTCCAGCTCTGCGTAAGAGAGCTCCAAAAAGTCGCGCAGGTTGCTCAATTCAATCTCCTCGGGAAACGGGGTGGGAGACGGCATGGGTCGCCGCCATTTATCGATTATAGGCGGGAGGATTGGTTTTGGGGGGCGGTTAGCGGGGACTTTTTCAAACACATTTATTTATGGACCCTATTTCCGGTCCTGATGGGGAGTGGAGGCGATGGCGGTGACGGATCCTTCGGCGAGGCGGATTTGGAGTTCGGCGCCGGGGGGCGCGTCGGCGGGGCGACGGACGAGAACTCCGTCCGGCAGGGAGACGACGGCGAAGCCGCGCTCCAGGATTTGCAAGGGGTTTAGGGCTTGGAGGCGGGAGGTGAGGACGTTTGCCTTCGACTGGGCTTGGGCGAGACGGCGGCGAATGGAGGCGGCGATCCTGGCATCGGCCCGTTGGATCTGAAAATGGGCGGTTTGGAGACGGAGACGGAGGTCGAAGCGGCGGAGGCGCCGGTCCAATAGTTGCCATCGGGCCGCGGCCCGGTTCAGGTTTGCGCGGATGGCGTTGCGGAGGGCCTGGCCGGCGTCGTCGAGACGTTGACCGGCGTGGAAGAGGCGGCGCTCGATGGTCATCTGAGCGCGCTGGGCGCCGAGTTCGCCCAAGCGGCGGGCGGCCTGGGAGAGGCGAAGGCGGATCGCCTGGGCGATGCGGGATTGGGCGGTTAGGACTTGGGTGTAGATGGCCTCGCGGGACTCGGTGACGATTTCGGCGGCGGCGGAGGGTGTGGGGGCGCGGCGGTCGGCGACGAAGTCTGAGATGGTGAAATCGGTCTCGTGACCGACGGCGGAGATGACGGGGATCTGCGACCGGGCGATGGCGCGGGCGACGGACTCCTCATTGAAGGTCCAGAGGTCTTCGAGGGAGCCGCCGCCGCGGGCAAGGATGACGACGTCGGCCCAGGGGTTTGCGCTGAAGTAGTCGAGACCCGCGATGATTTGGGCGGCCGCGCCACTGCCCTGGACGAGGGCGGGGAAAAGGCGGATGTGGCGGCCGGGAAAGCGGCGCTCAAGCACGTGGAGGATGTCGCGGATAATGGCGCCGCCGGGGCTGGTGACGATTCCGATGCGGCGAGGTAGGCGCGGGAGGGGACGTTTGCGGGCGGCGTCGAAGAGGCCCTCGGCCGCGAGTTTCTTCTTGAGTTGTTCGAAAGCGGCTTGGAGGGCGCCGGCGCCGACGGGTTCGATAGTTTCGACGATGAGTTGATACTCTCCGCGGGGTTCGTAGACCTCGACGCGGCCGCGGACGAGGACTTCGGCACCGTCCTTGGGCTTGAACTTCAGGAGCCGGTATGCGCCCTTCCAACAGGCGGCGCGGAGAGTGGCGCGGTCATCCTTAAGAGTGAAATAGGCGTGACCGCTGACGGCAAGTTTGACGCCGGAGATTTCGCCGCGGACCCAGATGCCGGAGTAGGCGCCGGAGAGGAGTTCGGCGATTTCAGCGGTGAGTTCGCCGACGGTGTATTCGCGGCGGAGGGGCGAGTCCATAAGTAAATTCTATTTGCCGGGTAGTGGGGCGGTTCGCTAGTCTGGTCGAGACGTCATACCTATTCTTCCACGTGGAGGTCCAATGAGTCCGAAGGATGTTCTGGCATTCGCGAATGCCGAAGGAGCGCGGCAGGTGGATATCCGATTTACCGATATTCCCGGCTTGCAGCACCATATCACTTATCCGATCTCGCAGTTAACGGAGGACTCGTTCGAAGAGGGATTTGGGATTGACGGCTCGTCGATCCGCGGCTGGGCCGCCATCAATGAAAGCGACATGCTTATCATTCCGGACCCGACGACGGCCATATTGGATCCGTTCTTCGAGGTGCCTACCATTATTATGTTAGGCACGATCCAGGATCCGATCACGAAGCAGCGGTATGACCGCGATCCGCGTAACATCGCGCGGAAGGCGGAAGCGTATTTGACTAACTCCGGACTGGCCGATACATGTTACTTCGGCGCGGAAGCGGAGTTCTTCGTTTTCGATAACGTTCGATTTGAATCAAATCGACATGCGGCGTTCTATGAGATCGACGCGGAAGAGGGGCAATGGAATAGCGGGCGTAAGGAGAACAACCTGGGATACCGGCCGCGGTATCGCGAAGGTTATTTTCCGGTGCCGCCGACGGACCATTATCAGGATTTGCGGGCTGAAATGGTGGAAGTGATGGAGAAGGCGGGGCTGGTTATCGAGTGTCATCATCACGAGGTGGCGACCGGCGGGCAGTGCGAGATCGACCAGAAGTTCGACACATTAGTGAGATCCGCCGATAACATGATGACTTACAAATATATTGTCCGGAACGTGGGCTATCAATACGGTAAGTCGATAACCTTCATGCCGAAACCTCTTTTTGGCGACGCGGGAAGCGGGATGCATTGTCATCAATCCTTGTGGAAGGAAGGGCGGCCGTTGTTCGCCGGCGACGGGTACGCCGGAATGAGTCAGATGGCGTTATGGTATATCGGCGGGCTGTTAAAACACGCACGGGCGCTGTCGGCGATTATCGCGCCGACGACTAATAGTTACAAGCGGCTGGTACCGGGTTATGAAGCGCCGGTGAATTTGGCCTATAGCCGGCGAAACCGGTCAGCGGCGTGCCGGATTCCGATGTATTCGGCGAGTCCGAAGGCGAAACGGGTGGAGTTCCGTCCGCCGGATCCGAGCTGCAATCCGTATCTGGCGTTTGCGGCGATGTTGATGGCGGGTTTGGATGGCGTCGCGAACAAAATCGACCCGGGCGAGCCGCTGGATAAGGATTTTTACGATTTGTCGCCGGAGGAGTTGAAGCGGGTACCGTCGATGCCGGCTTCCTTGGAAGAGGCGTTGTTCTGTTTGGGGGAGGATCACCACTTTTTGTTAAAGGGCGATGTGTTCACCGAGGAACTGATTGAGACCTATATCGCTTATAAGAGCAAGCACGAGGCGGACGCGGTGCGGCTACGGCCGCATCCGTATGAGTTCTCGCTCTATTACGACATTTGATTTTTCAGTTTTTTAGCCCGTTCCGTTTGTTTGCGACGGACTACGGCCGAGAGGTTGTGCGGCGAAAGTTTGCGATGGCTGGGGGCGTCGACCGGTCGTCGCGCTCGGAAAGGTCTTGACTTGCGTCGATTCCGCCACTATTGTCGGAGGCAGATGTCGATCGACTCCGAACTCGACTTGCGCGGCAAGCTCATTCGCGGATTGGGCGCGTCGCGCGAGATGTTTCCCGGCTCGTTCGTCGAACGCCGCCGTAAGTGCGGCAAGCCCAATTGCCGCTGCGCCGACGGCGAGCAACTTCATCAAGAATTTCTGTTGTCGGTCGTGTGGGAGGGCCAGCCAAAAACATTTCATCTGTCGGCCGAGATCGCCGAGCAAGTGCGCGCCAAGGTGGAAATGCGGAAACGCTTTGAAGAGTCCGCCGCAGCAATCGCCAATCTAAACTTGCGCCGGTTCCTCCGCCGGACGAAGAAGAAGTAACGCGACGGCTCGCCGGCGGTGTGGGCCTCGGCCCGCCGGTTCGCGGCGGTCTCGTCGTTTTCGGACATGATAACGATAATTCCGCCGATCACCGGCGCGACTACCCGAAATTAATTTAGAGATATTGTCGGGAGCGCGCCGGGGTGCGGTCAGAGGTCAGTCGGATTTGTCCGAGTATCCCGGCACCAAGGGGAATTCTTAGTTGATTGAGCCGCGCGATGCGGTGCGCGCGGCTTCGAAGTGAATACCGGTGAAGCTTTCGCCGAGGTCGTCGAAGGTGATGCGGTCGGTGGGGGAATTGCCGCGGCCGGGGCGCAACGTGATGCAGGCGGTGCGCGCGAAGGGCTGGCCGTCGCGGGCGAGCGAAACCCAGAAGCTTCGCCCGATTTCTTCGGGGGTGCGGGCGCAGACGACGAGGGTCATAGTGCCGTCGTAGTTGTTGAAAAGGGCGGCGTGGATGGGGTGGAAGGGGTGTTCGGCGTAGAGGAGGATTTCGCTGAGACTGCTGCGAGGACGGTCGGTGGCGGGGAGAAGAAGTTCCATATCTAGAGTGTGTGTTTGATGGCTGGGACCATCCTAGGGGTCAGATTAGGAAAAAGCTGGGCTTGCGTTGGAGGGGAAATGGATCTACTCTTTGAGAGTTGGTCCTTTGATGGGTCCTGTGTATCCCAACTCGTCCGCTCGACACGCCCATGATGGGGCGACCGTAGATCCAACTCCGCTTCGCTGGGGCGATCCTGTGTGGGATTCGGTGGTTGGACCGGTGCTGGACGAGTTGCAGACAGAGTTGGACCGGACGGTTCGGGGTGGGCCGGTGTTTGCTTGCGTGGTTCGGGCTTGGAAAGACCGGACGGCGATTGGGTCCAACAAAGAGATGGGAGAGGCGCTGAGTTGGGACATCAGCGACGTGGCGGAGGGTTTTCGGCTGGTTCGGGACCGGCTGAAGGCGTGGCGGGACCCGGTACTCGAGCTTCGAGTGAAGGAGTATACGCGGGAATTGGCAATTACGCCGCGCGGAGGAGTGCGAGCGAATGGGGATTTGCTGTTATCGGTTGGCGGGGCGCGTCCGGAATTGGCGGGCCGGGCGATGGCCGGGGCGACGCCAGTGGCGAAGAGCCGGGGAATGCGTTTGATTTGCGAACAACCGGAGGACGGGGAGGAGCAGGCGCGGGTGTTGAACGCAGGGGCCTATGCGGGCTATTTGATCCTGCCGTTGGATGAAACCGATGATTTTGGCGCGGTGGCGCGGCTGGGTTCGTTGGGAGCGCGGGTGGCGTTATTGGACGTGGCGACGCGGAATGGCGGATTGCCATGCGTGAGTTTCGATTACGCGGGGGCGGGGCTCTATTCGGCGCAACAACTGATGGATTTGGGATGTACGGACGTGATACTGCTAACGCGGGAGAACGACTCGCGCACGTTTGCGATCGGCGAAGGCTACCGGCGGGCGGTGCGGCGGGCGGAGGGAACGGTACACCGGATGTTAACGGTGGATGGGAGCGTGGTGGACACGCTGTGCTGGCTGCAGGAGCGGGGACTATTGGCCAGGAAGGGCCGGAAACTGGGGTTGTTGTGCGCGGACGGGGCGTTGGGGGAAGATGTGCTGCGATATTTGGACGGCGTGGCGGCAGGAAGTTGGGAGATTGCGGTGGCGGTGGTGGGCGGGAAACGCTGGGGGGCGCGGCATTGGGCGGAGTTAATTTGGGTGGAGCTGGACTATGCGGAGTTGGCGGCGGCGGGGACGCGGTATTTGTTGGGCGCGCAGGGGACTGTGGTCCCACAGGTGCAGCCGCGGTATGAGCAGTGGATGCCGCGGAAAACGGCGGGAAGCGCGGAGGCGGCGGAAGAGCAAACTTGGCGGCGGATGAAGGCCGGTTGAATCTGACGGCGCGGGGACGGCGTATGATTTAGCATGCGGGAAGCTATTCTTCGATTGCGGATGGCGGGCGAGAAGCTGGCGGCGGAGTTGGCGCACCTGAACGACGCGCAGTGGAGGTGGCGCGCCGGGGACGGGCGCTGGACCGTGCAGGAGAACGTTGAACACCTGATTTTGGTGGAGAGGGGAGTCCTGAGCTTGTTGCAAAGGGCGATGCGGGCGCCGGCGACGGAGCGGGGGGAGGCGTTGACGGACGAACAAGTTTGGGAGAAGTTGGCGGGGCCGAATGGGCGGAAGGCGGAGGCGCCGGAACGGGTGCGGCCGTCCGGGGCGTGGGAGGAACGGCTGGCGGCGGTGGCGGAATTCGGGCGGTTGCGGGAAGAGACGCTTAGATATGCGGAATCGACGACGGATCCAATGCGCGAGCGGTGGTTGCGGCTGCCGGCGGGTGAACTGGATGGCGTGCAGACGCTGCTGATGCTGGCGGGCCATACGTTGCGGCATTTGGAGCAGATTCGGGCGGTGCGAGCGGCGGCGGGGTTTCCGGGGAACTAGGCGGAACGGCGCATGAGGCGGAGGGGAAGCGTAATGACCGCGCCGATCAATTCCAGCACCCCGCCGACGGCGATTCCGACGATGCGGAAGGGAATGAGCAGCACCCAGACGATGGGATAGACGATCAAGGCCAATAGCGCCAGCGGCCAGCAGAGGAATAGCAGTATGCACCACAGGAGAAATTTGAGCATGGCGTTCCCTTGTAAATACGGACACGGAGCGGTAGAAGTTCCGGATAGAATGACGGCATGCGTTTATCCGTTGTCTTACTTGTCTTCGTTGGTTCGTTCGTGTCGGCGCAGCCCAAAGCGGGAGAGATTTCGCAGGAGCGGCTGCGGCGCGTGGAAACGGCGGTGGAAGCGGAACGCGCGCGGCAGGGCGTGGTGGGACTGACGGCGGCGGTGGCAATGCGCGGGACAACGCAATGGGTTGGGGCGTTTGGCAAGGCGGACCTGGAGAACGATGTGGCGGCGAAGCCGGCGACGGCGTTCCGAACCGGCTCGCTGGCGAAGCCGTTGACCGCGGTAGCGGCGTTGCAACTTTGGGAGCGAGGCAGGCTGGACCTGGACGCGCCGGTGCAGCGCTATGTGCCGGCCTTTCCCGAAAAACCGTGGCGAATTTCGGTCCGTATGCTGCTGGGCCATTTAGGCGGGATCCGGAGCTATCGAGGCGAGGAGATGGACAGCACCGCGCACTATAGCGATTTGCAGGCGCCGCTCCGGATTTTCAGTCTCGACGCGCTGGCGCACCAGCCGCGAACGAGGTATTTGTACTCCTCGTATGGGTATAACCTGGCGGGCGCGGCGGTGGAGGGGGCGGCGGGCGTTCCCTTCCTCGATTTCCTGCGGGAGAACGTTTTGTCCCCGGCGAAGATGTACGCGACGCGGGACGACAACGCCTACGACATTGTGCCGAACCGCACGCGCTGGTATTCGCGGACAAAAGACGGCCGCGTGGTGAACGCACGGCTGGCCGATACCTCCAACAAGATACCCGGCGGCGGGTTGGTGACAACGGCGGAAGACCTGTTGCGGTTCGCGGCGGCTTGGGAGCAGGAAAAGCTATTGAAGCGCGCGACGATGCGGATGCAGACCGAGCGGCAGAAACTGGCGGATGGCGGCGCGACGGGTTACGGACTGGGGTGGAGCGTGTCGTCGTTGGCTGGGAATCAGGCCATCAGCCACGGCGGCAGTCAGCAGGGCTGCAAGACGATTCTGGCGATGTTCCCGGAACTGAAGCTGACAATTACGGTGCTGACGAACTCCGACTATGCGGAGCCGGCCAAATTTGTGGAAGCGATTCTGAAAGTCCTGGAGCCCGGATTAGACGTGAGCGGCGTGAATAGCGTCAGCCGCGTGATAGCTCGACCGAACTAGCGGGCCCGATTCAACGTGGCCGAAACCCATGCCGTAGCCGGCGCGTTTCAAGGCCGCGAATTCGTCGAGCGGCACGTAGCGGACAATCGGCAGGTGCTTCGTCGTGGGCTGGAGATACTGGCCAATCGTCAGGATATCGACGCGATGCGCGCGGAGATCTTGCATCACACGGAGCGCTTCATCGATCGTTTCCCCAAGGCCGAGCATAAGGCCGGACTTGGTGGGCGTTTCGGGACGAAGACTTTTGGCGTAGGCGAGCATGTCGAGCGAGCGGGGATAATCGGCGCCGAGCCGGACGGTGCGATAGAGGCGCGGCACGGTTTCCGTATTGTGGTTCAACACTTCCGGACCGGCGTCCATGACAATCCGCATTGCGTCGTAGTTGCCCTGGAAATCGGGGACGAGCACCTCGACGTGACACCCGGGAACGCGCGAGTGAATCGCGCGAATGGTCATGGCGAAAAGTTCGGCACCGCCTTCCTTGCGATCGTCGCGATTAACGCTCGTGACGACGGCGTGTTTCAAACCCATTAAGGCGACGGCTTCGGCGACGCGGCGCGGCTCGTCCATATCCACTTCGAGCGGCGCGCCCTTCTGGACGGCGCAGAAACCGCAGCGGCGCGTACACATGTTGCCGAGGATCATGAATGTCGCCGTGCGTTGGTTCCAGCACTCGCCGATGTTCGGGCAAGCGGCGGATTCGCAGACGGTATGGAGTTTCAACTCCTGCACGAGGGATTTCAGTTGACGATAGTTTTCACCGGCGGGGGCTGGGGCTTTGAGCCACTTGGGCCGTTCGGGCTTGGACTGAATGCTGACGAGCACTATTGCCATTCTACCGCCCGAAGGAAAGAGATGCGCCAGGCGGCGTGGGGGGTGCGCGGGCGGTTGCCAAGCGGCGGCGAATGGGGGCCGTTGCGGAAATAGTGCTTTGACACTAATTTCTAATTTAGCACTAATTTAGCCCTAATTTAGCCCGGCGGCGGCGAGCCTTGCTTCGATGGTGGAGTCGGGTTGCAGGTTCTGGATGCGGAGATCGACACCGGCTTCGGCGGCCCAATCGAGCGCCTTTTGCGGGATGAGGCCGATGAGTTCCGTGCCGCGGACGACGACGCCGTGTTCGGCGGCGAGCTGTTCCACGCGGGGGAGGACCAAGTGGGGCGGCGTGGCTTCGTAATCGGTCGAGTTAATAGATACCTGCGTGGTGTTTTTGGATGCAAGCGACAGCCCGAGCGCGCGGATGCCGGGGAAGCCGCCATCGGACTCGCGAATGACGGCGGCGATGGAACGGGCGATTTCCACGTCTTCCGTTTCGAGTTCGATATTCCAGGCGATCAAGATTTTGCGGGCGCCAACGGCGACGGCGCCGGCGGTGGGATGAAGTTCGGCCTGGCCGTAATCGGGGAAACGTTGAATGTCGGTTTTGACGGCCTCACGGAGACGCTCGAAACCGATTTGCCGCACATTGGGCAGGGCACGGCGAGCGGGCAGGATGGCGGCCTCCCCGTAAAGATAGACGGGGACGCGGAAACGGTTCCAGATTTCGGCGCCGACGCTGTGGGCGATCCAACCGCACTCAATCAGCGTGACACGCTGGAGGGGGACGAAGGGAATGACATCGGCGGCGCCAATGCGCGGATGGACGCCGTCCTGTTCATTCAGATCGATGAGCTCGGCGGCCCATCCGACGGCGCGGACGGCCGCTTCTCCCACATGTTCCGGGGAGCCGGCGAAGGTAATGACGCAGCGATTGTGATCGGTATCGCTATCGATGTCGAGCAGCGCGACGCCTTCGACATCCCGTATGGATTGGGCGAGGGCGGCAATGACTTCGGGCCGGCGGCCTTCGGAGAAATTGGCGACGCATTCGACGAGGGGTCCATTATTACCGCTCATGAAACCAAGGTACCAGCCTGAAAGATTTTTGACACGACGTTGACTCCGTTGTAGTTAGCGAGATCGCGGAAGTCCGAAAGATGAAGCATGAGAACATTAGCCCGCTTGCCGGCCTCCAACGATCCGCAGACGCCGGCGACTCCAAGCGCATGGGCCGCGTTGATGGTGGCCAGCGTGATGGCCTCGGCAATATCGAGGCCGCCATCGCGAACGGCGAGAAGTGCGGCCTGCTGCATGCTGCACGTGGCGCCGGCGTTGGCCGCGAAGCCGGAACCGAGGGCAACGGCGGCGTGCCGGTCGATCAAACCGCGGGCCGAGGAGGCGGAGGCCGGCGTAACAATGATGCAGGCCGGCGAATCGGACAGAAGCGCCACTTGGGCGCGGTCGAGAGGAGCGGCGATATCGAGCGTCGAGGCGCCATAGGCGAGTGCCAGGCCAATCCAGTCGGGGTTGGCCGGCGAAGCGGTGTAGGCCCGTATAGCGGGACCCAGGGAATGGAAAAAATGAAGAGCCGAGCGCGGATGGGCCAGCAGATCCAGGCGGAGGAACTGGGCGAGATTGCGGCGGACGGCGCGGTTGATTTGGGCATCGTCAAATCCGCTTTCGATTTCGAGCGCGGGAACGAGGAACGCTCCATGGGATTCGGCGGCGGCCAAAGTACGCAGCATGGCATACGAGGCGCGGCCGCCGATGGTGGTGGAGCCGTGGGAAAAGGCAAGCGCAAGGAGACGCCGGACGTGGGAGGCGTTTTCGGGAAGGGCCGCGTTGGCGTCCACAAAGCCCGGCATAACGACCGCGCCATGGGCTTCGTAGACCAATGCGTGGCTGGCCTCGGCGAGATTGTCGACCCGGCGCGACTGGCCGACGCTGACGATTCGTCCGTCGCGAATTAGAACCGAGCCGTCATTGATGATTCCGAGATCGAGACATGCCGCGCCGCGGCGGGGTCCCTCGGGTCCGCGCAACGTAAGCAGTTGGCGGGCGCCGCGGAGGAGCAGCGGACGATGCATTAATTACCTTTTGGATGTTGTACCACGAAATTCCGGTGGAGAAATAAATTGTGGCGAACAGGTTTAACCCGAGTACACGTCCGAGGTCACGGACGTTCGCGTGACGGAGCATCCGGAAATGGGGACCGATCAAAAGACCGGCGGCGAAGGACGGCAAGGCCGTGCCGTTTCAGGCGACGGTGAACGTCCGCTTCCAGCTTCAATAGTTACTCGGGCGTCTTCCATATCTGGCGGACCTCATCGATAGCGGTCTGCCGGGCCTGCGCGTTGGCGGCGTCCGCCTCCAGGAATTGGATGCCGGCAAGGATCCACAACGCCATTTCCGGTTGCACCAGGCGGTAGAATACGTGCCGCCCCTCGCGGCGTTCGGCGACCACGCGCTGCATTCGCAAAACTGAGAGATTCTGCGAAGCGCGCGAGTGGCTGACCCCGAGGGCGCCTTGGAGAGCGTTGACGTCGCGCTCGCCGTCGCGGAGCTCTTCGACGATTCGAACACGGTCGGGATGAGAGAAGACGCTGAAGAGTTCGGCAAGTTCCTTGGCGATGATGTGACGTGCTGGCATGTTTATGTGAATGTATTAAAATGTTCGTACATTCGGTAACTAATTGAGTTTAGGAAGATTTTGTGTGCAGGTCAAGGCCAAAAGCTCTTGACAGCCATTTTACTTAATGTTTTAATCATCATATGTTCAGATGTTTGAATCTATAGATGGTCGATCAGATTCTGTCATGCCCCGAGTCCTGGAATTCCTATTGGAAAAACTGGGAACGGAGCCGGACCGGGAATTGCTGAAGCAATCGTTCCGGCGATTGCGGAGCGCGTCCGTTTCCGGCCAGCGGCTGCTGATTGGGGCCGCGAGCGATGCCGGCGTGCGGCTAACCGCTGTCCGGCAGCGGGTGGCGGGCGCGTTACGGCACGCACATCCCGATTGCCCATGGCTGACGCTACGGACTTGCGCAGCGGGTGAGATGGAGGCGCTTTTCCTATTGGAAGGAAAGAACGGCAAGGCGCTTTGTTGCGAGCCGGGAAACGGGGGGCGGCCGGTGTGGCTGACCGAGCGGGAGTTGGGCGAGTGGACGGGAACGGCCGCGGAAGAAATCGAATGGCTGGTACCGGAGCCGGCGGCGCCATTAGCCGCGCTGCGGTCGGCCCACGCGGAGGCACCGATGCCGCCGTGGGACCGGTTGAAAGCGTTGCTGGCGGGGGAACGGTCGACGCTGTGGGTGGCGGTTATCTATTCGGTGGCGATTGGACTGTTGTCGCTGGTGGTGCCGGTGGCGGTACAGTCGCTGGTGAATACGATCGCGTTTGGATCGGTGCTTCAACCGCTGGTGGTGTTGACACTCTTCGTGTTTGTGGCGTTGGGATTTTCGGCGCTGATCAATTCGTTGCGGGCGTGGGTGGTGGAGCTACTCCAGCGCTCGATTTTCGCGCGGGTGGGCATGGATCTGACTTGGCGATTGTTGCGGGTTCGGCCGGAGGCTTTCGACAAGTATCACGGGCCGGAGTTGGTGAACCGGTTCTTCGACGTGGTGACGATTCAGAAATCGGCGGCGACGCTGTTGATCGACGGGCTGGGGATATTTATGCAGACGGTAATCGGGCTGCTGCTGGTGGCGCTGTATCATCCGTTGCTGCTGGCCTTCGATATTTTCCTGGTGGCGTCAATGCTGTTTATCGTATTGGCGCTGGGGCGGGGCGCGGTGGGGACGAGCATTAAAGAGTCGAAGGCGAAGTATGCGTTCCAGGCTTGGTTGGAGGAGATCGCGACACATTTGGTGACATTCAAATCCGCGGGCGGGACGGCTTTGGCGACGGCGCGGGCGGACGAACTGCTGGAGGAGTATTTGCATTACCGGGGGCTGCACTTCAGGATTCTGTTGCGGCAGATTGCGGGGAGTTTTCTGCTGCAGGCGGTGGCGAGTTCGCTGCTGCTGGGCATTGGCGGCTGGCTGGTGATTGAGCGGCAGTTGACGCTGGGCCAACTGGTGGCGAGCGAACTGATCGTGACGCTGATGGTGAGCGGATTTACAAAATTCGGGAAGCACCTGGAAGTCTTCTACGACTTGCAGGCGGCGGTGGACAAGCTGGGCGCGCTGGTGGACCTGCCGCTGGAACGGGCGGGCGGAGAAGGGGCGCTGACTTCGACGGGCCCGGCGGAAGTGCGTGTAAGCGGTCTATCGCTGGGTTACAAGGCGGAAAGCCCGGTGTTGCAAGTGACGGACTGGGAGCTGCGGGCGGGCGACCGGGCGGGCCTGACGGGCAGGCACGGCTGCGGGAAGAGCACGATGGCCGACGCTCTGTTCGGGCTGCGGCAGCCGCAGAGCGGAGCGATGCTGCTGGACGGCGTGGATTTCCGCTCACTCCCGCTGGCGGCGATTCGCGGGCATGTGGCATTGGTGCGAGGCATCGAACTGTTCACGGGGACGATATCGGACAACGTGAGGCTTGGCCGGGAAGGGCTGGCACTCTCCGATCTGACGGAGGCGCTACGGAAGGCGGGCATTCTAGATGAGATACAGAATATGCCGGATGGATTGGACACGGTGCTGCATCCAGGGGGACGGCCCCTATCGGCGAGCCAGGCGAGCCGGCTGATGATCGCCCGGGCGATCGCCGGCAAGCCGCGGCTGCTGATTCTGGACGACGCGCTGGACCCGGTGGACCGCGCCGGAGAACGGGTACCGATTTGTGACATGTTATTCAGCCCGGGAGCGCCGTGGACATTGCTGTGCATCACGGAGCGGCCAGATTTGCTGGCGCGGTGCAACCGGGTGATGGCGTTGGAGGACGGCGACGTGAAAGAGGTGCGTGCATGAGAGGGGCGGGGAGTTCGCAACTGCCTTCGCGGTTGGCGCTGCATTCGATCGCCGTGCCCAAATCGCAGCGAATATTGACGCGGGTGCTGTTGGCGCTAATGGCGACCACGGCCGTGGCGCTGACGGTGACGCCGTGGCAGCAGAACGTGACGGGGAGCGGGCGCGTCCTCGCATTCCGGCCGGAGGAACGGCCGCAGAATATCGACGCGCCGGTGGAAGGGCGCATCGCAAAGTGGTACGTCGTGGAAGGGTCCACGGTGAAGAAGGGCGATCCGATCGTGGACCTGAGCGATAACGATCCATCCATTCTGGAGCGGCTGGGACAGGAACGGACGGCGACGTCCGGCACCATCAGCGCCGGGCAAAAACGGGTGCAGACGATTGAGGACAGGATCCGGGGCTTGGAGACGACGTTAAAAACGGGCGTTTCGGCGGCACGGGCGCGGGTAGAGATGGCGGTGGACCGGGTGGCGGCGGCGGAGCAGTCATTGGAAGCGGCGAGGTCGGCGCTGGTGACGGCGAAGTTGCAGATTGAGCGGCAGCGCGGGTTGGCGGCGAAGGGATTGACATCGACGAGGAATGTGGAACTGGCGGAGCTGGACTTGCAGCAGAAGACGGCCGATGTGGAGCGGTCGACGGCATCGTTGAGCGCGGCGAAGAACGAACGCATTTCGCTGGAAGCGGAACTGCTGCGGGTGGATGCGGATTCGCGGAGCCGCATCGACGAGGCGTGGGGCTCGCATGCGTCGGCGGTATCGGACACGGCGAAGGCGCAGGTGGAGATGACGAAGGTGGAGGTGCGGCTGGCGCGGCAATCGACCCAGCGGGTGACGGCGCCGATGGACGGCACGGTATTTCGCGTGGTGGCGCGGCAGAGCGGCGAGTTGTTGAAGTCCGGCGATTTGATCGGCGTGTTGGTGCCGCGGACGGTTAACAACGTGGTGGAGCTGTTGATGGACGGGAACGATGTGCCGCTGATTTCGCCCGGCCGCAACGTGCGACTACAGTTCGAAGGCTGGCCGGCGCTGCAATTTTCGGGCTGGCCGTCGATTGCGGTCGGCACGTTCGGCGGACGTGTGCTGCTGGTGGATTCGACCGACAACGGACAGGGCAAGTTCCGCGTGCTGGTGGAGGCGGACCCTAGAGACGAGGCGTGGCCGGGGCAGAACTATTTGCGGCAGGGCGTGCGTGCGAACGGGTGGATTCTGTTGGACCAGGTTCCGTTGGGGTATGAGTTGTGGCGGCAGTTTAATGGATTTCCGCCGGTGATTGCGCAGGCGGAACCGGATTCCAAAGAGAAGAAATGAAATTGTGGATAGTATGTCTGGCCGCGAGCGCCTGGGCTGCGGAGCCGTTGTCGACCGAGGAGCTGTTGGCCTCGGTCGACCGCGCGTTCCCTTTAATTGAAGCGGTTGTCGCCGAGCGGCGGCTGGCCGAGGGCGAGGCCACGTCGGCGCGCGGGGAATTCGATCTGAAGATGAAGGCGGAGGCCGAATCGCAACAGTTGGGGTTTTATCGCAATGAATCGTTGAAGGGGCTGTTGGAGCAAAATACGACGCTGTGGGGGACGACGGTATACGGGGGGTATCGCGTGGGGCGCGGCACGTTTGGGCCATACGATGAGAAGGCGTTGACGCTATCGGGCGGGGAGTGGTCGGGCGGATTTCGCATGCCGCTGTTGAAGGACCGGACGATTGACCGGCGACGGGCGGATTTGCAAACGACGGCATTGGGCCGGCAGGGCGCGGAATTCACGATTTCGAAAGAGCGGCTAAAGATCTACAAAGCCGCACTGAAACAGTACTGGGAATGGGTGGCGGCGGGGCGGCAGATTTCGGTAGCCAAGGGCCTGTTGCAGTTGGCGGAGGAGCGGAATCGACAGTTGGAGGATATGGTAAAGCTGGGGCAGCTAGCGCCCGTGGAGGTGACGGATAATTTGAGGGCGATCCTGCAGCGGCGTTCCGCGCTGCTAATCGCGGAGCGGTATTTGCAGGGTGCGGCGATTGAGTTGTCGTTGTTCCATCGCAATGCGGCGGGTGATCCGCTGCAGCCGGGTGCGGATCGTTTGTTGGAGCGCTTTCCGAAGCCGCGGGAATTGTCGCCGGAGCAGGAAGCGTTGGATTTGGCGGCGGCAATGGCGGCGCGGCCGGAGATTCACGGCTTGTTGATTAAGCGGCGGCAGCAGGGAGTGGAGACGCGGTTGGCTCGGAATCAGATTCAGCCGGAATTGGATGTTTTCTTCAATTATTCAAGGGATGTGGGGGTGGGGCGTCTTTCGCGGAAAGGGAATGAGATCGAGGGCGGGCTGACCTTTGAGTTGCCGGCGCAGCGGCGGAAGGCGTTGGGAAAACAGACGCAGGCCGAGGCGAAGTTGACGATGATCGACGCCGAGCTGCGATTCGCGCGGGATCGGGTTATGTTGGACGTACAGGACGCGGCGAGCGCCGTGCGCGCGGCGTATCGGGTGGCTGGCGTGGTGAGCGAGGAATTGAAGGCGGCGCGGCAACTAGAAGATGCCGAGCGGGCGCGATTTGACCTCGGGGATTCGACGCAGTTCATTGTGAATCAGCGCGAGTTGGCGACGGCCGACGCGGCGTTTCGAGAGATCAAGGCGTTAGCCGATTATCACAAGGCGCGGGCGGAATATGCGGCGGCGACGGCTCGGCTATTGGAACGTAGAGGGCCGTGAGGGGTGATGCCGGGGCGCCGGAAGCGCCGGAAGGGGCTTGACGTTTGGCCCAGATACATGAAATAACAAACGTGACGAGAACTCCACTATGCGACGCAGAGACGTATTCCAATCCGCGGCCTTGGCCGCCACCGCAGCATTAGAAACCCAAGGGGCGACGGGCAAGCCGAAAGGCGCCGGGAAGCCGGTGCTGCTGAAAGTCGGCACGCAAAATGCCGATGACGAAGACAGCCTCGCCGCGTTCGCCGCCTTCGGCGTCAACAATATCTGCAGCACGCTGCCTTCGCGGAAGCTCGACGAAGCTTTCAGCGTGGAGGGGCTCACCAAGCTGCGCGAGCGAGTGGAAAAACACGGGATCAAGCTCGACTTCATTCCGCTGCCATTGAGTTCGGCTTACATTACGCGGGCGGAATATCCGGCCATCATGCTCGGCAAATCGCCGGACCGGGATAAGGCGATTGACGATATCTGCCAGATTATCCGCAACTGCTCGAAGGCGGGCATTCCGTCGGCGAAATACAACATGTCGATTCTGGGCGTGGTGCGGACGGAGGCGACGAAGGGCCGCGGCGGGGCGACCTATAGCACCTTCAAATACGCCGCTGGTGTCCAGGAGCCGGCGTTGACGGAAGCCGGGCCGGTGGATCCCGATACCTACTGGGAGCGCATCACATACTTCCTGGACCGGGTTGTTCCAGTGGCGGCGGAATATAAAACCAGGATCGCTTGCCATCCCAATGATCCGGGAATGCCGAACGGGAAGAAATGGCGAGGCGTGGTGCCGGTGCTGGGGCGCGTGGAAGGATTGAAGCGGTTCGTCTCTATCAAGGAGAATCCGTATCACGGGCTGAATTTCTGCCAGGGAACGATCTGCGAAGGGCTGGAGGATCCGAACAAAGAAATTCATGACGTGATCCGCTGGTTCGGTTCGCGCAAGAAAATTTTCATGGTGCACTTTCGCAACATTGAAGGGCGCATTGGCGACTTCCGCGAGACGTTCCCCGATAACGGCGACGTGAACATGGTCGAAGCGCTGCGCACGTATAAGGAAGTGGGCTTCGACGGGATGATCATGCCCGACCACGTGCCGAAAGTGGCTGGCGATCCGCGCGGGATGAAGTCGTTCTCATTCTGCTTCGGTTACATCCAGGCGCTGATTCAGATGCTAAAAATGGAAGGGTAATGGCGCAGTCGCCGTGGCTTCCTCTTCGCTGGTCCGGCGCTCTGCCGGCGGGCGATTTGGCGCCATTGAATTGCCTCTACGGGGGCGGCGAAGGCCTGCCGGTGTTGACGGCGGACGACCTGAAAGGCGTGCAGATCCCCAAGCGCGCCCTTTGGCCGTCCGTCCGTGTAAGCGTAAACGGCGCGGCGGAGGCAGGCCCGACCGGTGCGCCTTGGGTAAATGCCAATGGCTGGCTGATCCGTATGCTCCGGTTCCGCGACCCAACTCGGCCGGTGTTGTTGGATACGAAACCGGCGGCGGCGCGGCCCGCGTCGCAGGTGCTGGCTGTGGCGGATGCAATGGCGTACGGCGCGTCGTGGGTGGTTACGCACTCGCCGGAGACATGGCCGCAGGTACGTGTTGCGCTGCAGTTCTTCGAACGTAAGGCGGAGTGGCGGGGTTGGCAGCCGGTGGCGGCGTTGACGGTGATCGGCGATTTTGCGGGCGCGAACGAAGGGATTGGCGGCGAGTGTCTGAATTTATTGACGCGGCGCCAAGTGGGTTTTCGATTGGCCGCACCCGGGGATGTGGCTGCACTGGGCAATGCCGGCGCGGCCGCTTGGGTATCCACGGCGCCCGTTCCGATGGAGAAATATCTGCCATGGATTCGCGGCGGCGGCACGCTGATTGTGCATGGAGAGGCGAATTCGCGGGTGGAGGGCAAAGGCCGGATTATCGGCCGCCCGGAGCCGTGGAATGACGCCTACGCGGCCGTGGCGGGCATTCACTTGGCGTTGACGCGCCGCACCGATGTCCTGCGCCTCTGGAACGCCGGTTCGTTCAATACTTTTTATCAGACGGAACCTCACGGCAATCGCGGCGTGGTGCAGTTGATCAATTATGCCGTTAACGCGGGTTCGAACGATACATCGATCTGGCTGGCTCGGCCCTGGAAGAAGGCGGTACTCACCACCTTCGAGAAACAAATGCCCTTGAAGACGACGCCGTCCAATGGTGGAATAGAAATACCGCTTGCTCCGCTGGGAGTTTACGCGGCGATCGAACTGGAGGCATAGCGGAGTGACCACGAGACGCGATTTTCTGGCCGGAGCGGCGACCGCGGCGATCCTGCAACGGCGCGCCGTTGCAGCGCCGATTGCCCCCGTGGCGATCCAACGCTGCCGGACCTACGGTGCGGGTCTGGAACCGACAATGAGGCGCCTTTTCGATGGGATCGGCGGCTTGGGGCGTATCGTCACCAACAAGACCGTTGCGATCAAAGTGAACCTGACGGGGCGCCCTTCGCAGCGGCTGGGCTTCGCTCCGGCGGAGTTGGCCCATTGGACCCATCCACGCGTTATCGGCATGACGCTGCACCTGATGAACGAAGCCGGCGCCAAGCGCATTCGCATTTTGGAGAGCCCGTGGTCGACCACCGATCCGCTGGAAGAATACATGATGGAGGCGAATTGGGATCCAACTTTGATACTGAAAGCGGCGCGCAACGTGGAGTTTGAGAACACCAATTATCTGGGCAACGCCAAACAGTATTCGCGATTCAAAGTGCCCAACGGCGGCCATATGTTTCCGGCCTATGATCTGAATCACAGCTACGCGGACTGCGATGTGTTTGTGTCGATCGCGAAGCTGAAGGAACATGCGACGGCCGGCGTAACGCTCTCCATGAAGAACTGCTTTGGAATAACGCCTTGCACGATCTATGGCGATGGAGCGGGCGAGAAAGAGCCAAGCCGGGCGCCATTTGGCGGACGCGGTTCCGTGATACATAGCGGCGCGCGTAAGCCTTCACTCAGCGCGCCGCAAGAGCTCGATCCGAAGTCTCCGCGCCAAGGCGGCTATCGCGTTCCGCGCGTCGTCGCCGATCTCTGCGCGGCCCGGCCGATTGACCTCGCCATTATCGAAGGCGTGGAGTCCATGGCGGGCGGGGAAGGCCCGTGGATCCGCGGCACGCGCCGTTGCAGCCCGGGTGTTATTATCGCCGGGACCAACGCGGTTTGTACGGACGCGGTGGCGACGGCCGTTCTCGGCTTCGATCCCATGGCCATGCGCGGCGCGCCTCCCTTCGAGGACTGCGACAACACGATGGCGCTCGCCGAGCAACTCGGCGTCGGCTCGCGGGACCTGAGCAAGATTGAGGTGGTCGGCGCGCAAATCGCCGATATTCGTTTCGAGATCCGCAAAGCGTAGAATGCCGTACCAAGCACTACCCACCCAAGCTCTCGTCCATATCGCGCAATCGATTCAGGTTCCCATGCAGGGCCTGATCGCCACCATCGCCCTATTCGACGAGGGAGGCACCGTGCCGTTCATCGCACGCTATCGCAAGGAGGCGACGGGCAATCTGGACGAAGTGAAAATCCTGTCCATTCAGGAGAAGCTGGAATACCACCGCGAACTCGACGAGCGAAAGACCACGGTGCTCGATTCCATCAAGGAACAAGGAAAGCTGACGCCGGAGTTGCAGGCGAAGATTGAAAAGACACTGGACAAGAGCGAACTGGAAGACCTGTACCTGCCCTACAAGCCGAAGCGGAAGACCAAGGCCAGCGTGGCGCGGGAGAAGGGACTGGAGCCGCTGGCGATGTACTTGTGGGAACAGCAAGCGAACGGCACGCCGCTCCCGGAATTCGCCGCGACGTTCGTGAACGCCGAGCGGGGCGTGGCCAGCGCGGCGGACGCGCTGGAAGGCGCGCGGCACATCGTCTCCGAAATGGTCAGCGAGAACGCCGACTGCCGCAAGGCGCTCCGCCAGATGATGATGGAGCGCGGGAAGGTTGTTTCAAAGGCCATTCCCGGCATGGAGGATCCGGAAGGCAAGTACAAGATGTACGCCGAATTCACCGAATTGGCGAAGAACATCCCCTCGCATCGCATGCTGGCCATACGGCGCGGCGCGAAGGAAGGGTTTCTCCATTTCGAAATTGAGCTTGACCGGGATGAGACCGTGGCCTGGCTGCGTTCGCGAGTGGTTCGCGCGCCCGGCGACTGGGAAAGCCACTTGGCCGAAGCCGTTGAGGACGGGTATGACCGCCTGCTGAACCCATCGATTCAGACCGAGATTCGTTTGGAGTTGAAGGACCGCTCCGATGAGGAAGCGATTCGTGTTTTTCGCGAGAACCTGGAAAATTTGCTGCTTGCGCCCCCGGCCGGACAGTTGCGCGTAATCGGCATCGATCCCGGTATTCGTTCAGGCTGCAAAGTGGCCGTGGTGGATGACACGGGCAAAATTCTCGCGCACACGGTGGTCTATCCGCTGGAGCCGAAGAACGATGTAATCGGCGCGGCGCGTACGCTCTCCACGCTGATTCAACAGCACGGCGCGCAGGCGATTGCAATCGGCAATGGCACCGGTTCGCGCGAAGTAAGCCAGATTCTCGCGGACTTTCTGCGCCAGGCGGGGCTGAGCAACGTGTTCCAGGTGACGGTAAGCGAGGCGGGAGCGTCGGTGTATTCGGCCTCCGATATTGCGCGGCAGGAGTTTCCGGATCTCGACCTCACGGTGCGCGGCGCCATCTCAATCGCGCGGCGGTTGCAGGACCCGCTGGCCGAGCTGGTGAAGGTGGACCCGAAGTCGATCGGAGTGGGGCAGTATCAGCACGACGTGGACCAGCGGAAGCTGAAACAGGGCTTGGAGCAGACGGTCGAAAGCTGCGTGAACCGTGTCGGAGTCGATCTCAATACGGCCTCCTGGGCGCTGCTGCGTTACGTGGCCGGCGTGAATGAGCGCACGGCCCAGAAGATTGTGGAATTCCGCAATGAGAATGGCCGCTTCAAGAGCCGAACCCAGTTGATGGCCGTGCCCGGTTTCGGCCCGAAAACGTTTGAACAGGCGGCGGGATTCCTGCGTATTCGCGGTGGCGACAATCCGTTGGATATGACATCGGTGCATCCGGAGTCGTATCCGGTTGTTGAGAGAATTGCCGCGTCCATGAACGTGACAGTGGATGAATTGATCCGCCGGCCGGAGCTTGCCGAGAAGGTTAAGATCGAAGGCTTCAAGACAGAGACCGTCGGCATCTTCACGCTGGGCGATATCAAGGAGGAACTGCGCAAACCGGGCCGCGATCCGCGCGATAAGTTCGTCGCCCCCCAGTTCCGTGAAGACGTCAAAGAGATGAAGGATATCTCGGTTGGGATGGCGCTGGAGGGCGTTGTCACCAACGTCACCAAGTTCGGCGCGTTCGTCGATCTCGGCGTGCACCAGGACGGCCTGGTGCATGTGAGCGAGATCAGCCACCGGTTCATTACGGAGCCGGGAGAGGCGTTGAAGGCGGGTCAGATTGTGAAGGTGCAGGTGCTGTCGGTGGATTTGAAAGCCAAGCGAATCGCGCTCTCCATCAAAGCGCTGGAGCCAAGGCCCAAAGCCGCCGGTGGGCCGCCGCCGCGCAGTCAACCCAGCATGCAGGATAAGCTGAGCGCATTGAACTCAAAATTCAAGACGCGCTGAAGAGCCATCTCATATCGGTGGCATTTCCGAATGCCGCGACGCCGCCTTTTCAACGAAGGCGATTTCCTCGATTAAACTCTCCTCCGAAAGCTTCGCCTCAAATATCAAGCGTATGCCGCCATAGCTCATAAAGAGCGCTCCCGTAATCCCCATCGACACGGGTAGCCAACTAAGCCGATCTATCAGCATGGAGGCGACGCCAATCGCCACGCTCGTGAAGACAAACGCGCCAGCGGCAAGATAGTAGCTGATCATCACTCGCGCCAGAATCCGCGCCCGCCGCCCGCTGAAGTCCAGCATGCGCAGCAACATTTGCGTCCGTTCCGGGCTCAATGGCTTCTGTGTCGCCGGATCCACCTGGTACTCGAGTTCGCCGGAGATTCTGCGAATCCGATCCACGCAGCGGCCGAGACGGTTGGAGGTGGACAGAATGAATGTTCCGGAGGCGGAAAGCAGAAGGGCCGGGGTAATCATCGAAGTGAGTACCGCCAGCCCTTTGGATAACGTGAAAAGTTCCGAATCGTACTGCAAAATTGGCAGGTTCACCACAATTTCAGTTTAGCGGGAACCTGCCCGGAGGAACTACTCCTCCTTCTTGTCCACCTTGTCCACCCGCAGCCGGATCGCTTTGGGGCCGATGATGTCTTCCGTGATGACCTTGTAATCCGCGGGCAATTCGAACAAATGCCGTGCGGGTTCTCCGCGGCGCAGGTTGGCGAGCCGGTAGGTGCTCTCGCCGGTGCGCGGATCCTTGCGCGTGGTCATGACGACGGTTTTCAATTCGTTCGAATACCAGCGCTCCGACACGGTTTCCAGAGCGCGGTCATTACCGATCTGGCCCGCCGGGATCGTCAATGTCGTACGCGTGCCTTCCGCCTCCACGCCTTCGACCATGCGCTTGCCAAGCGGTTCGTTCTTGAAATCGGCGGTACCCGCCGTCCCGGCCGAGCCTTCCGCGCCATGTATCTTATGGCTGATAACAGCTCCGGCCTGGCCATGCATCACGATACCAGGTGGCAGCGGCATCCGCTCCATCGTCACCGGTCCGGAGGCCGGGTAGGCCATCACTTCGTGCTTGGGGCCTTCAATTCGGTGATTGAAGACCACATCCGGTCCCGCGTTCCCGCTTATCATCATCTTCCGCGCCGTCTTGGCCTGCGGGTCCAGAATGTAGTCGATTTTTGATACCGGATCGTGAATAAAAACAGTCTTTGCCGGAGCGCCGGCCATGGCGTCAAACGTGATTTCACGCCGCGTACGACCCTCACCGTCTCTCGCGTAACTGGTTGTATTTGAGCTTCTGATCCGGTTCCCGTCCGCCAGCGTCTGGGCGTGCTCGGTGACGAAATCCCCGCTGAATGGAGATCCTTTCACGACGTTTGCCTCAAAACTTGTTTCGGCGTTCATAAACGTGAACGCGCCCGCGGTGGGGCCATGCAGGCCTTGGTCGCCGATCACCTGGAACTGCTTTTCCTCGACGACCCGCGGCGCTTGCGCGGCGAGCGCCACCGCCATGATCGCTGTCATAAGTAGTGTTTTCCGCATCTTGTTTCCTTTCGAAATAAAACGGCGTTATCGCCTGGTATTCACAAAACGGACGGCGCGCATGGTGCCATCCTCCCCCAACACAACATCGGCCGGTATCGATTCGTTCCAACGGTCCGCGCTCACTGGAATTCCAAAGCCGGGAAGCGCGGATTTCGACAGGCGAACCCGGATGATACTGCCCCGCTCCATCGGCTCCATCGCCTGCCAGGGCCCCATCGGGATGAAGTCGGATGGCTCAACGGCGGCCATCTGCATTTTGGCGCGCTTGGGCGAGGCGCGTCTGACGGGCCGCTTGACTATCGCTTTCGCTATCACGGGCTTGGGCGGATCTGAGGGAGCGGCCGCCGCCGTCACGACTTCCCGCGCAACCGGCGCCAGTGGAGCTGTCGGCCGCGCGAAAAACAATCCAACCAGCAGCGCCGCCGCCAATCCCGCGACCACCGCAATCTGGCCGGCCGCCATCCGTCGATTTCGCCGCCGCAGTTCCGCCAGTAAAGCCCTTTCCACATGCTCCGGCGCCTGTAGGCCATCCGCTTCCGCCGCCGCGGCGAGCGCGCCGCGAATGCGCTGTTCTTCGTCGTAGGACAAGATCTGAATCCGGTCCGGTATCATGATGAATACCTCACTAGCGGTCTCAGTTTATCGGCCAACAGGGCTCGCCCGCGGTGCAGCCGGGAACGCACGGTGCCGATGGGAATTCCCGTAATGTCCGCCACTTCCTGATACGAAAGCTCCTGCATATCGCACAATACCAGCACTTCCCGGTAGACGGCCGGCAACGCCGCCATCAGTTCGCGCAACCGGCTTGATACCTGTTCCTGTTCCAAGTCTGCGAGCACACACCCGGAAGCCACCGGTTCGTCCAGGTCGTCTTCTTCGAGCGACAGGTGCCGCCGCCGGGCCCGCATCTGCCGCAAAACCTGATTGCGCGCCACGGCGAAAAGCCACGCGAGCACTGTCCCGCGCGCCGCGTCCAAGCGCCGGGCGTCGCGCAATAAGGCGAGAAAGGTCTCCTGCACTGTTTCCGCCGCTACATCGTCGTCTCCGCCGAGATGCAGCGCGTAGCGGTAAATTGCCGCCTGCCGCCGCCGGTAGACAACAAGAAACGCCAGCTCCTCGCCCCGCGCCACCGCGGAGAGCAAGACTTCGTCGCTCTGCTCCGCCTCCGTCTCGGGTTGTGTCCGGAACCACCGTTGCCACATGTGCTGTCATTGAGAGCGCAAAGGCCGGTCGCGGCTCCCAGCCGCGACCGAGTCCGGTTTGCGCGCGTTCATCATAAGTATCCGCGCCGGCGCCGAATAGTTCCCGAATATTTAATACTGCAACGAGCGCTACCGAGCGGCGACCGTCAGGGAGCCGTCGCCCGAGTTCTACACATTAGTAAGGAATCGACCGCCCGACCGCGCGGCGAATGGGCGCGGGCAGCTCGTAATAATCGAAGTGCTCCAGCGCGCACCACGCCAACCCGCGAACCTCCTCGGACCCCGAAAAACCCGCTGACACGGCCCGAAAGCTGAAAATCAAGTCGTGATGGAGGTGGAACGGTTCCTTCCTCCGGCCAGGGATGCCGTGCACGTCGATCCCAACCAACTGCGACGGAAGTCCCCCATCGAGTTGGACACCGGCTTCCTCTTCCGCCTCACGCCGAGCCGTTTCCGCCACACTTCCGTCCAGTTCGGCTTCCACGTGGCCGCCCGGCAGCAGCCAGCGGTTCAGTTTGCGATGATGCACCAACAGCACGGCGTTTCGATCGGGATGCAGAATGCAGGCGGTGCCGGTGATATGCCCCGGCGCGAATTGATCCCGGGAAAGAGGCGTTCGAGTTTCACGCAGCAGAGCGAGGCACAATTCGCGGCTCTTCCCGGCTTCTCCGTCACCGGGATCGTTCCATTCCGAAATAAGAAGAATGAGCGAAGGGATATCGATCACAGGTTTCGCTTCAGGAAGTTGATGATGTGATAGCCGTCCATGAACTTGAACGGTGATTCGCCCATGGTGTAGTGTCCGCAAGGCAGGACCACCACCTTGTTGGCGATCCCGCGTCTTTGCACTTCACGGATAATGTCCTGCGAGAGCTGTGGGATGAACGTGGTGTCGTACTCGGTGTAGATAAACAGCGAGCGTTTGTCCTTGTGCCGGGCCAGTTTGTCGAGAAAATTCACGGGGCTGATCGCGCTCCAGAGCTCGCGCAATCGTTCGAGGCTGACGTGGCTCTCCAATCCTTCTCTGACATGAATCGTCGAAAGGCCCGTCCAAACCACGTCCGCCACGTAGGTCGAACAGTGGTTAAACACGTTGACGTTGATGCGCGCGTCGTGCGCCGACGCCAGGCAGGCGTAGCAGGACCCGATGGACGTTCCACAAATTCCCACGCGCTCGTAACCCATCCGGTGAAGCCAATCGATCGTCGCGCGAATATCGATCACCGCCTGGCGCGTCGCGTCGATGGTCCGCCCAATGTTGGAGGACATGGCGTAGTCGGCCCGGCGCAGTTCGGCGGGCATGCGGAAATCGTGATAGGGCAGACTTAGGCGGACCGTCGACAGCCCGAATTTGGCAAGCCCCTGGCACAGCCCGCCATGCTGATTCTGGCTCGCGTTCCAGTGCGGCAGTACGATCACCGCCCTCCCATTGTGCTTCTCCGCGGGAAACCATTGCCCGTGAACGACATTATTGGCCGGGTGCGGACTTCGCACCGGCGACTGGAAGCGAACGAACCCGCCTTCCAGGTGGAAAGCGGACGGCTTCTCGTATCCGTAGAACTCGTCGCTATACTCGATCGCCAGGCGGTTCAGTTCCCGCAGCCACTTTTCCGGACCTTCGCCGCCATAGGGGAGCCGCTCCGCCACCGGCCAGCCTTCCGCCCATTCCAGACCCCATTCAAAGGGCCGGACTACCCGGTCCGTCGAGCGGAAGCATAAGTGTTTTTCCCAGTCGTTGATCCAACGGGTATACAGAGACTTGATCATCAGGGGCGGGTTCGCAAAGGCAACACAGGAAAACCTTCCTAATTATATCAAGGCGTAAATTTAAGGTAGGTGAAAGACCTGAGCGAGGGAGCTATTTTGACTTAGTGACGTTCGGATCCGGCGGATTTCAGTGAGAATGGCAACAGGTGACCAAGATGGTCTGCCGTTTCTGCAAAAAAACAATTTCGATAACGCGTCGGCTAATCGATAGTGAGTTCTGCTGCAAACAGCACCGGAGCGTCTTTTCTTCCCGCTCCGCTCGCGCGCTGCGAGAGATGGATGAGTGCAGCTATTCGGTCGCCGGCATGTTGCGCGATCCGGACGAACTCCCCGCTCCGAAGAAAAAGAAAACGCAGGCGAGCGGGACGCATTCGACGGCGACCGTGCTTGGACTGGCGGCCCTAGCGATTGCGGGATTAGTGATTCTGGAAAAGTCGGGAACAGGCGGCAGGCAGGCGGGGAGCAAAACCCGTTCGGAAGAGAAGCAAGGCACTGTCGGCCGGCTGGTCGGCATGGTTATCGACCAGATACCGAACACCGCCGCCGGGGGCTTGGTGATTGAGGACCGTTTCCATTCCGGATTGCGAAACTGGCTTCCGGCGCCGGGTGCCGGGCCGGCCGGATGGCGCCTGGAAAATGGATTGCTTCATCCGGGCGGGCTGCGAATCTGGAACGGGTCGCGAAACCTGGGCGACTATAGTTTTCAGTTTGAAGGCCGCGTGGAAACGAAGTCGCTCGGTTGGGTCGTTCGGGCCTCGAATCACAACAACTACTATGCGGCGAAGCTGTCGATCCCGGAGCGCGGCGGAACATCGCGGCCAGAAATCGTCCGTTTTTCCGTGATTCAGGGACAGGAGTCGCGCCGCCAGCATTTCCCAATTCCGATCGAGATCGATAAAAACGAGTTCTATACCTATGAAGTCCGCGCCGTGGGGGACCGCATTTTGACAATCATCGGAGGGCGCGTGGTGGATCAGTGGCGGGACGCCCGTTTCCGGACCGGGGGGGTGGGTTTCTTCTCCGAACGGGGAGATAAGTCGTCGATCCGTTGGGCCAAACTGCGGGAGGGCGAGAGTATCGCCGACAAGCTGCGGAGCTACCTGACGTTCGGACTTATCATCCCGGTTATTTAAGCCCAGAGATTAGCGCCCTGGAATGGCTAAACCGCCGATCTGATCCAGACGGTCGAATATGCCCAATTGCATCGTCGCTCCGGTAGTCAAATTAACTTCATACAGCGCGGCCATCGCGGATCCCCGCACGCGCGCGGCGACAAAGGCCATGCCCGTCAGCGGCGAGATATCGAAGCCCGCCACTTCCGACATGTCGATGTTCAGCATCCCGACGAAATTCAGCTTGCCGTCGTTCGGCGGATTCTGCGTTACCAGCGCGCGCAGTTCGGCGTCGATTCCAAAGAGCGTCGTGGAGGTGGCTCCGGCCACGCTATTGGTGTAACCCGCGCCGACGATCTTGTAGTCCGCCATGGTCTCCGAGTTCAGCCGTCCGTCCACCGCGGCCACTGCGCCGGTGTCGGGGTGCAGCCGCAGGTTTTGCCCCGTATTGCTGACAACGCGGATGCGGTCGACAGTCGGATTGAAATCGAATCCGAACTCCGTTCCTTGAAGCGCGGTCGCGAATGGGGCGGCGCCCACGGCGGTGGCCACTCCGGTGGCGATGTCGATCACGTAGAGTCGATTCTGGCTGCCAAGGCCGTACAACATGCCATTCGCGGGGCGGAAGTCGATACCGAGAATCGATTCGCCCGGCTGCAGGCCGCGAATCGTCTTGGAGTCGTCGGTAAAGCTTGGCGTGTTCGTGTCGAAACGAATCAGCATGTTGCGCCCATTTAATGCGTAGGCGGTCTCCGCGTACAGCCCGGCGGGCGACAGAAAAGAGGCGGCCATCATGGCCAGCAGGGAAAAGCGAGTGGTAAGTTTCATAAGTGTTCCTGGATCGGCCGCGATTGCATTTTGGTTGGCGACCGCCATTCACTCTTACGAATGCGTTTCGAAATTGGATGGGCGGAAGGCAATTTCGATGGACGCGAGGGGGTCCATGTTAAACTAATGAATTGCTGGGTCTCGGGCTTCGTGCAACGGGCGGCTGCAAACCCCGCCAGGTCCGGAAGGAAGCAACGGTAGTGGTTTAGTTCGTGTGCCGCGGATCACCCGGGGCCTGGCATTAATACTATGGAATCCGGCGCCGCGCACCAGCCACCGAAAGTTTCTTACCAAGTCATCGCGCGGAAATACAGGCCCCAGTCGTTCTCCGAACTGGTCAGTCAATCGCACGTTAAGACGACGCTCGAAAACGCGATCAAGCAGGGGCGCATAGCCCACGGCTACATTTTCAGCGGCCAGCGTGGAACCGGAAAGACCACGGTCGCCCGCCTGATGGCCAAGTTTCTGAACTGTGTCGACGGCCCCACCACGTCGCCCTGCGGCACATGCTCCAGTTGTCTCGAGATCGCCACCGGCGGCGCGGTCGACGTAATTGAAATCGATGCCGCCTCCAATCGCGGCATCAACGAAATGCGGGAGTTGCGCGAGAGCGTCCGCTTCCGGCCGGCCCGTGATCGCTACAAAGTCTTCATCGTTGACGAAGCGCACCAGATCACGAGTGAAGCGTTCAACGCGCTGCTGAAAACGTTGGAAGAACCGCCCGAGTGGGTCGTGTTCATTCTCTGCACCACGGAATCGCACAAGATTCCCGCCACCATCGCTTCCCGCTGTCAGCAATTCACGTTCCGTAGCGTGGATTTCGCGGAGCTTGTGGCGCGGATGGAGTGGATCTGCCAGCGGGAAGGGATCACCGCCGATAGCGACGCGCTAGCCGTGTTGGCGCAGGTGGGCGAGGGCAGCGTGCGCGACTCGCTGTCTGCGCTCGATCAAGCCATCGCCTGCTGCGGAACCACCCTGAACGCGAATGAAGTTCGCGCGCTGCTCGGTTTGTTCGCGCTGGATGGATTGGACCAGGTGGTGGACGCGGTGGAGCGCGGCGACTCGACGCGGGTTCTGGAGATTGTGGCCGAGTTGGATCGCAGCGGCGCGAACCTGCAACATTTTTGCCGCGAATTGTCCCGTCATATCCGCAACTTGCTGGTCGCCCGGATCACCGGCGCGGGCACGCGGCTGATCGCGGCCTCGCCGAGCGAACAGGCAAAGATGGTTGAGGTCGGGAAGCGCTTCAGCGAGGAAGATCTGACCCGCTATTTGCAGATCGTCCTCGACGTTTTCCGCGATTTGCAGTATTCGCTACAGCCCCGCCTGCATCTGGAACTCGGTCTGCTAAAGCTCGTCCATTCCGGTCGTCTGACCAGTATCGAAGAGGCGCTGGCGAGTATGGGCGGCTCCGGTGCCGCGCCGTCCGCTCCCAAGCCGACGACGCCGCCGGCGAGGCCGGCCGTTTCCGCCGCTCCGGCTCCGGTCGGCTTCGACGATCCGCCTCCGTGGCCCGCCAAGCCGGAGCCCGCGAAACCGCCGATCAAGCCGCCGCCCCCGGCCCCCGCGCCGATCAACGATCCGCCGCCATGGGACGCCCTGTCAATCGCCAAGCCCGCCGCGCCAACCGCGGATGGGCCGCTGCGTGATCGTATATACACCGCCCTGGTCGCGGCGGGATTGAAATTCACCGCCGACGCCGTTCAGGCATCCATCGTCAACGAACTTGCCAACGAAGTTGAGATCGTCGCGCCGGAGGATTTGCAACTCTCGCTCAAGGAGAAAGAGTTGCAGCGGTTCCTTGCCAGATTAGGCGTGAACAAACGGATTCGCGTACGTTTTGAAGCACGCGTCAAATCCGCTCCCGCGGCAAATATTTCCGCCGCGCCGGCGCCTGACGACGAAGTAGCGCAACGCGCGATGGCCCATCCGCTGGTTAAGCGCTTTCAGGAAACTTTCAAAGACAGCCAGATCCGTCAGGTTCGGGATCTGAAAGAATCGTAATCCCCGGAGGAACTCATGAAACTGCCCGGAAACATGCAAGCGATGATGCAGCAGGCTCAAAAAATGCAGCAGCGTTTGCAGGAAGATATCGCGGCCATTCGCGTGGAAGCCAGCGCCGGCGGCGGCATGGTCACCGTCCAAATGGACGGCAATAAAAAGTGTCTCGGCGTAAAAATCGATCCCGAGGCCGCCGGCGACGCCGAGATGCTGCAGGACATGATAATGGCCGCGCTGAACGAGGCTTTCAAGAAAGTGGAGGAGCAGTCGCAGTCGAAGATGAGCGGGATGCTCGGCGGCATGGGTCTCCCGCCCGGCCTGTTCTAACCGGCGCACCGCATGCCTGATTTTGCCGAACCCTTATCCCGGCTAGTCGAGGAGTTCCGGCGTCTGCCCGGCATAGGGCAGAAATCGGCCCAACGTATTGCGTTCCATTTGCTGCGGGCCAGCAAGGAAGACGCCTTTCGCCTGGCGCGCGCCGTGGTCGATGTTAAGGAAAAGCTCGGTCTCTGCACCGTTTGCAATAACGTCAGCGCAGGCGATCTGTGCCCTTATTGTTCGAACCCCAATCGAGATCGATCCGTGATATGTGTGGTGGAGGAGCCGCCCAACATCCTCCCCATCGAAAGCACGCGCACGTTTGACGGCCTTTACCACGTGTTGCACGGTTCCATCAGCCCCTTGCGCGGCATCGGCCCCGAGCAATTGAAGATCAAGAATCTCCTCGAACGCCTCCAATCCGGCGATACGAAGGAGATTATTCTGGCCACCAACCCCACCGTGGAAGGCGAAGCGACCGCCACTTACCTGTCTCGCCTCTTGAAGCCGCTCGGCATGCGCGTTACCCGTATCGCCATGGGCATCCCGGTAGGCAGCGATTTAGAATACGCCGACGAGGTCTCCATGTCGAAATCCATGGAAAATCGTCGCGAGCTCTAGCCTCGGAACTCCCGATCCCGGCGGGGAGTCGCATCCTCCAGCATCCCGAAACAGCGCCCGGAATCCGCTACACTGCGGTTAGCCGCTCCGGCTTCGCGTCCTTAGCCGCTATCAGGAGTTTCGTTGAAGACTATAGTGTGCGCGATTCCCTTACTTGCCGCCAGTCTGCCGGCTCAGTTTCCGCTCCTCACCTCGATTCCGGCCGGGAACGCGGTGAGCGCCAGCGTGCCCGCCGCCGCCGGCCCTAGCGGAAACGTTTGGATCGCCGGCATCGATCATGTGATGCGCCTTGACGGCGAAGGCCGGCCGGTCTTCACCACCCGGCTCGAAAATGTTGGCGGCATCAGCGCCCTCGCTGTCGACGGCTCAAGCAACGCGGTGATCGCCACCACCGACTTTCGGACCAGCTACCTAATCGTCGTCGACGCTCAAGGCCGTGTTTCACGTTCGCAAAGAATCGCCGGTATTCCCGCCGCGGTGGCCGCGGACAACCAGGGTAACGTCTTCGTTGCGGGCCGTGCGCCGGATGGCTTCAACGGCACTCCCGGCGCCCACAAGCCCAGTTTCGGCGAAAAGCGCTGCACCAACCGCAATCAGGATCTCTTTGCGTGCGACGACGCCTTCCTCATGAAACTTCGTGTGGACGGTACGCTTCTCTGGACCACCCTATTCGGCGGCTCAATGAACGATTCCGCCAAAGCCATCGCGCTCGATCCTTCAGGCTCCATCTGGATTGCCGGCGAAACGATGTCCAGCAACCTCCCCGTGACGCCCGGGGCTTTGCAGGGTGCCTACGGCGGCGGTGAGACTCTCGGTCCACTTGAATTCGGAGACGGGTTTCTGGCGCGCATGGACCCATCCGGGGCACGGCTCGAATACGCCACTTACCTCGGCGGGTCCCGATTCGACCAAGCCACGACGCTAACGGCCACCGCGACAGGGGTACTGGTGGCCGGCGGAACGGAATCGCTCAACTTTCCTACGACACCCAACGGCTTCCAGCGCTCCCTGACCAACTCCACGCCCGGAATGCCCGGCCTCAACAACGACGCTTTCGTCGCGTTCGTTTCGACGGCCGGCACGCTGGTCTATTCTTCCTACTACGGCGAGGACCGGCAACAAACCGCCTCGGCTTCCGCCCTTGGCCCGCCCAACGAGATCGCCGTCTCCCTTGCCGGATTCTCCCGCCGCTGTCTGGTCCGGCTCGAAGTCCGCGAAACGGTCACAAGATTCACGCCCGATTGTTACCGCACCGCCTTCGAAACACCCTTCACACCGGTCTATGCAAACGGCAACTGGTTGGCCGTGGGTCAAACGAAACGAGGTCTGGCGGTTCCCGGCGTGAACCCAGCCGCCTATCTGACGGCCCAACATTATGGCGATGACAATCCAGGCCCCGGCATTGCCGGCGCATGGAATGAGTACGTACCCGATTTCCGGCCCGTGGTCGCGCCCGATTCCTTCATCACCATTTATATGCCCATTTCCGCCAATCTCAGCAACGTGTTCGTTCGTCTGGGCAACCGCGATCTCACCGTCCTTTACGCCTCCAACAACCAGATCAACGCGCTCGTTCCGCCGGGCCTGCCCACGGGCACTCATCCCCTAACCGTCAATTTTCCTTTCTTCGGGACGATCCCGATTCCCGTTGACGTGGTCGAGCGGTGGCCCGGCCTTGCCAGTGCGGCGCTGAACCAGGATGGCACGGTGAACTCCGCCGCCAACCCATCCGATCGCGGCACAATCGTCAGCCTATTCGGCTCAGGTTTCGGCCCGGCGCCTTTTCCCGTATTGGAGCCCTATATCCTTTCGTCCGGCGTCACCTCCGCGCAAGGCATGGAACTGTTCTTTGCCGGACGCGTCGCGGACGGTCTGTTCCAAGTCAACGCGCGCATTCCGCCGAACGCGGTTCCAGGGCACACGCCCGTCCGAATCGTTTTCCGGACCGCCGATGGATTCCTGCTTTCCGGCCTCGCAAAGATCCATGTCCGCTGACCGGCCCTCGGCGAAAGACGCGGGCGGCGGGACCGGCTCGCGTTCAGTTCCCGATTGGCAGGCCGCGCCGCTCCTATCACTATGGATCTGGCGGGCGGCGATGCGCGAGGGGATTTGCAGCGCGCCGGACGGGTTTAAAAAATCAGCTTCAATCCGAGTTGGATATTGCGCGGCGGGTTGCGCTGGCCGGTCAGGCGGCCGTACGCCCCGTTGTTGGGGTCGACAACCAGACCGCCGAACCAGGCGCGATTGAAGGCGTTGATCATCTCGGCGCGGAACTGGACTTTTATACGCTCCTGATAGACGGCGGTCGTTTTGTTGAATGACATATCCCAGTTGTTGCCCGCCGGCGTGCGCAGACCGCCCCAGGTCCAGGGGAGGCGGCGCGCGGTGAAGGCGGGAATGGTTCTGAGAGAGTCGAGATTGAAGTAGCGATCGATATCGGGGTTATCGATTTCGGGCTTGGCGCCAGTGGCGATAGCGGCGGGGAGAGAGACGGCTTGCGCGGTCTGGTAGATGTACATGGCGCTCCATTGCCAGCCGCCGATGATTTTCTGGAGGGCCTTCGTGTTGGAGCGGACGGGCAGTTCGTAGATGGCTCCGAGCGAGACGCGGTGGGGGTTGTCGAACTCGCCGATCATTCTGGATGGTTCGGGATCGCTGGGTTCGATGTAGCGAAGCTTCTCCAACTGCTTGGACCAGGTGTAGGCAAACTGGAGCATAAGGCCGCGGCCCATACGCTTGCCGGCGCTGGTTTGGAGGCCGTGGTAGGAGCTTTCGCCGGCGGTGCTCCGCTGGAGGGAGAATGCGGTGAAGTGGGGGAATGGAGCGAGGAGTTGAGCTACCGTAACGGTGGCGCCGGCGAGGGCGCTGGGCGCGGGAATCAAGCCGAGAAACGGATTGGGCACGCGCGTATTGAGGCGGGAGCCGCCGAGCGAGAAGTACTTCTGATCGAGCGCGTTGAGGTTGCGATTGTTGTCGTTGTTGAGGCCATCGGTGCTCAATGGGAGCCGGCGCCCCTGTTGGCCGAGATAGTTGATTTCGACCACCATGTCGCGGCCGATTTCCTGCTGGAAACCGAAGCTCCATCGGTTGTTGTACTGGTTTTTGCGGTTGTAGTCGTAGGTCCCCGTGAGGTTGCCGCCGAGTTGCGTGGCCAGGCCGTCGCGGGCGCCGGTGGGAGCGATGAGGCCGTTGGGAAAAGGATTGGAAAGCGTGTCGTTCGGGGTCAGTCCGCCATCGAGCGTGGCGACCATGGGCGTGTTGGAAGAGAAGCCCGTGGCGCGGACGAAGGGCTGCCACCAGACGGAATAAAAGACGCCGAAACCGGCGCGAAGAACGGTGCGGGGCATGATGCGATAAGCCATGCCGATACGCGGGGCGAGCGATTTTTTATCGACCCGCACGTTGCCGCGATTCTCCGGCGTGGCGAAGATCAGCCCGCCCTTCACGTTGAAGTTGGCGGCGGCAAGTTCGGGAATGGGGTTGCGGGCGTAAGCGGTTTTCGCGGCCGCCTCAATGGGGCTGGCGGCGGTAAGATCGAAGCCGATGTTGCTTTGGTTGTACCGTTCGGTGGTGCCCAGAAGAAGCTCATAACGCAGGCCAAGGTTGAGGGTAAGTTTGTTGGTGACTTTGTAGTCGTCCTGAAAGTACCAGCCATAGAAGGGCGCTTGGGGAGCCGTGGCGGCGCGGAGATCGAGGGAACCGCTGCCGGCATAGCCGAGAAGGAAACTGGCGATGCCGTTGCCCTGATTTTGGGCGGGCGCGAGTGGGTTCGTTTGGGTGAATCCGCGATCGAAGTTGAACTCGCCGGAGGGGCGGGCGGCGCCGACGGAATTGTTCTGTTTAACCTGGGCCTGCATGCCCCACTTCATGTTGTGGCTGCCCGCGATTTTTGTGGCGCCGATGTTGTAGGAGAAGGTGTTGGTGTGTTCGTACCAGATGCCTTCGGAGGCGCCAGTGTAGCGCATATCCGAATTGTTCATCCGGGGATGAATGGTCTGCTGCATTTGCGCGACCAGCGACGCCGGGAAGCCGAGCGTAGTGGGATCGAGGAGCGGGTGAATGCCCTGCTGCGTCCAGCGCGTGAATCCGGCCTGCGCGGTGATGATCATGGTGGGCGTGAAAGAGTATGTGTCGCTGAGGCCGATGGAAGTTTGGGCTCGATTGTTGCCTTCGAGTTGACCGATGCCGCCGCCGATGTCGATGGGCGATGGCGTGCCCGGGAACCCGTAGTTGTGCGACCAACGGCCGAATAGGCGATGGCGTCCGATGTTGGGATCGACTCGCATGGAGAAGTTGTCACCGTCGTAGGGCGCCGGAACCTGGCTCAAGAAGTTATTGGTGTTGGTGAAGCGGTCTCCGGGAGCGTTTGGCAAGGGGTATCGAGCGAGAACGTTGCGGGCGATTGCGTTGAAGCGAACCGCCGGAATACGGTTGTCGGCGAAGGGAGTGCGGGTTTGGGTGGTTCCGCTGGGGCGCGTGGTGAGGGGGTCGGCGATAACGAAGGGTACGCCGGCGCGATCGAGTGTTTGCGAAAAGTCGCCCTGCCGCTGGAGTTCCGTGGGCACGGTGAAGATGTAGTTGACGGGCGTTCGCTGGCGGAGGCCTTCCCAGTTGAAAAACCAGAACAGCTTGTCCTTGCCGTTGAAGAGTTTCGGAACAACGACGGGGCCGCCCGCGGTAAGGCCAAATTGGTTGAAGCGAAAGATGGGACGGGGGCTGCCGGCGCGGTTGCCGAAGAAGCTGTTGGCGTTCAGTTTGTCGTTGCGGAAGAACTCATAGAGCGTGCCGTGGAATCCGTTGCCGCCGGCCTTGGTGGTGAGGTTGACGTACATGCCGCCGCCGTGGCCGTATTCGGCGTCGAGGGCATTGGTCTGGACGTTGAACTCTTCGACCGCGTCGACACTGGGGATGTAGGCGACGCGGTCGGAGACGTTGTTGGGAATGCCGTCCATGAGGAATTCGTTTTGGCGGCGATTGGAGCCGTTAGCCGAACTGTAGGAGACACTGTCGATGTCGATCAAGCCGGTGCTGCTGGTGGAAGAGTTGTTGGTGATACCGGGCGCGAGGTTGACGAGCATCAGCGGGTTTCGACCGAGCAGGGGAAGATCCTGGATGGTGCGTTGCTGAACGTTTTGGCTGACGCTGGCGGACGAGGTTTCAAGGAGAGCGGCTTGCGAGGTCACCTGGACAGATTCGGTGACCTGGCCAAGCTGCATTTCGAAATCGGCGGTGGAACGTTTGCCGGTTTCCACTTGAGTTTCTTGCATGCTGCGTTTGAACCCGGTTTTCTCGACGGTAATTCGATAGCGGCCCGGCGAGATGGCGGGAAAAAAATAATAACCGATGCTGTTGGACGTTGCCGTGCGGTTCTGATTCGTTTCGAGATTGGAGAGAGTTACGTCGATCCCCGGCAGAGCGCCTCCGGTTGAATCCTTGATGGAGCCGTCAACCGTACCGACCGGAAGGACCTGCGCGGAAATTGGGATAAACAAAGATACGCAAAGCAACGCGGTGCGCATGGGGGCTTTACTCCTGAAACTAGAGTCATGGGCATTGGACTGCCCGTGGCGGAAGTATATAGGAACCCGAATTCACGCGCTAGGCCACGGCGATGATTTGTCGCGGCAAAGTAGAAATGTCCCCTTTTGCAAGGCCTCGGAAAAGTGCATGTTCCAGCCCGCTAGGCGCCCCGCATAATCGGTGTTTTACTTTTGGCTTTAGCCGCCGCGCGTGCCTCCGCGCCCTCCATGGTACGCTTAAAACCAAATGACCCCGGAAGAGCGTGAACGCTACTCCCGCCAGATCCTCTTCCCTCCCATCGGCGAATCCGGCCAGGAAAAACTACTCGCGTCGAAAGTGGCGATCATCGGCTGCGGTGCTCTCGGTACCTTCCAAGCCGCCGCCCTCGCCCGAGCTGGTGTGGGAACCCTAATAATCATCGACCGCGACTATGTTGAACCCTCTAACCTCCAACGCCAATGGCTCTTCGACGAGCAAGACGCACGCGAAAATCTACCAAAAGCCGCTGCCGCCGCCCGTGCCCTTGCCCGCATAAACTCCGCCACCAGAGTTATCCCTCACATTGCAGATCTAAATCCTACAAATATAGAGGAGTTCCTTAAAGAAGCCGACCTGATCCTCGACGCCACCGACAACTTCGAAACCCGCTTCCTCATAAACGAATTCGCCATAAGCGCTAACAAACCATGGATTTACGGTGCCGCTGTCGGTAGCTATGGCATCACCATGCCTATCCTTCCCGGCCGCTCGTCCTGTCTCCAGTGCCTCTACCCCGAACCCCCAAAGTCCGACCAACCCACTTGCGAAACCGCTGGCGTTCTGGGCTCAGTTACCGCCGCCATCGCGGCCATCCAAAGCGCTGATGCCATCAAACTCCTTACCGGCCATCAACCAAACCAACGAATTACTACAATTGAAGTTTGGACCGGCACAGTCCGCCAAATCGACCAGCCCGCACGCGACGAATTCTGCGCCGCCTGCGGTCCCAATCCCCGATTCCCTTATCTAAACGGCGAAAAACGCGCTCCTATTTCCCTCTGTGGTCGCGATGCCGTCCAAATTCACGAACGAACCAAGCCGATCGACCTCGCTAACCTCAAACTTCGTCTCGAAAAACTCGCTCCCGTCCGCGCCAATGAGTTTGCCCTCCGCTTCTTCCCCCCTCCCTACGAACTCACCATCTTTCCTGACGGCCGCGCCATCATCAGAGGTACTATCGATGTAGGAGTTGCTCGGGGCCTATATGCCAAGTATATCGGGGCATAGGAGCTAGAACTTACCCACAACAAATGGGCGTTTTCCACAGGTCGTCCACAAGGGAGCGTGGTATGCTTCTGCCGTGGCCCCAGTTAGCCAGCAATCGTGGACTCGCAAGGAAATTCGCCGGGTCCTCTCTCTTGAGGAGCGCCAGCTCCGCAACTGGGAAAAGCAAGGCCTGATTTCCCAAGTGGACACCTATGCCTTCGCGGACCTGCTAACCCTCCGCACCCTCACGACTCTTCGCGAGCGGAAAATTCCCCTCAGCCGCATCCGCCAATCCTTTCGCTCCCTTCAGGAGCGCCTCGGCCAACAGCCCTGCGACGTCAAAATCTTCACCGAGGGTAAACGCATCGGCGTTCAGTATTCCGGCCAGCGCATCGAACCCGTAACCGGTCAACTTTTCTTCGATTTCGATGTCGCCAACACCGCCAAAACCCGCACCCTCGCTCCCCGTCACGAGCCTCAGCGCAACCGCGAGCAATCCGACTTCTGGTTCCAAAAGGGGCTCGAACTCGAACAGGCCAACGCTCCGGTCAACCTGGCAATCGACGCCTACCTCAAAGCCGTCGAGCTGAATTCATCCGCCGCCGGCGCCCTCGTTAATCTCGGCACCATCTACTTCCACCAGCGCGATTGGAAAAAGAGCGAGCAGTATTACCGGAGCGCCATTGAGGCCGATCCTAACTACGCCCTCGCCCATTACAACCTCGGCAATCTCTACGACGAACGCAATGATCCGGACCGCGCCTGCGCCCACTACCACACCGCCCTCCGCGTCCAACCGCAGTACGGCGACGCACACTATAACCTCGCTCTCCTCCACCAGGGCCAGGGCGAAATGATGAAGGCGCTCCAACACTGGCAGACTTACCTCAAAATCGACCCCTCTTCCCAGTGGGCCCAAATCGCCCGCCGCGAGATCGGAAAGATTAAACAGTCCACCGTCGTTCCCAGCGCGAACCCGCTTTCGCGGCCATAATAGTAGCCGCGGACGTGTCCCGATGATCAAACGGCTCCTGCTCTGTGCGCTTCCCCTCGCCGCCCAGTCGGCGTTCGATAGGGGCAACGACCATCTCCGCGCCGGCCGCCTCACCGAAGCCGAACAAGCCTACAAACTTCACCTCAAAACGAACCCAACCGACGCCCAGGCCCTCGCCAATCTCGGCGCCGTCCAAGCCCGTCGCGAAGACTACGCCGCCGCCATCGGCGCCTACCAAAAGGCCCTGAAAGCCGCCCCGTCGCTTACACCTATCTACCTCAACCTCGGCCTGGCTCACTATAAGTCGCGCCAATGGTCCCAAGCCCGAATCGCCTTCGATCGATTCCTGAAATTCCAACCCGCTCACCGCCAGACCCAACAACTCCGCGCCCTATCGCTCCTTGAGCTCGAAGACTATGCCGAAGCCGCCAAAGCGTTCGAGGCTCTAACCCCCACCGGCGACGCCACTATTCTCATCGGCCTCGCCACCGCCTATACGAAATCCAACCGTCCCGCCGACGCTCAAAAACTCCTCGAACCCCTGCTCGAACAAGGCGCTTCGCCCGAGCTTCAACTCACCCTCGGCCAGGCCTACTTCGCCGAAGGACAGGACAATGACGCTCTCGCGGCCTTCGAGAAAGCGCGCACCCTGAACCCCAATCTCCCCACGCTCGGCCTCCACATCGGTGCGGTCCTCTGGCGCCAGCGCAAATTGCCCGAAGCGGTCGCCGAATGGCGTGCCGAACTGAATCGCTTCCCAGCCAACGCCGAAGCGCTCTTCACCCTCGGCGCCGCTGTCGCCTTAACCGGCGGCGACACCAACGAGTCCGAAAATTTACTAAGAAAAGCGCTCACCCAAAAGCCCAACCACGCCCGCGCTAACTATCAATTGGCTAAACTTGTCTGGCAACGGCGCAAAGCGCCCGAAGCTATTCCATGCCTGGAACGAGCGGTCAAGAACGATCCCGATCTCCGCGAGGCCTACTATCTCCTGGGCCGTGTCTACCAGGAATCCGGCCGCAAAGCCGACGCCCAGCGCGTCTTCGCCCGGGTCAAGGAATTGGCCGGCAAAGCGCGCTCGCAACAGTTGGATTTGTTCTCGGAACCCTCGCCGCAATAGGCGCGCCCTGCCAGACCTGCCACGGCGACAAGACCCGGATCCAATCCGTGTCGCGCCACGCCAACGCGCTGAAGCCCTATGACGGCACCGGGTTCAGCGGCAAGACGCTCCGCGAACGCGGCGGCACGCTCTACACCTACACGGCGGACAAAGTCGCCATCACCCGCGACGGCGCGCGCCGCGAAGCGCCCATCCAATGGATCTTCGGCGCCGGCCATTTCGCCCGGACGCTACTGCTGAAACAGGACGGCCGCTGGGTGGAGCATCGCATCAGCCAGTATCCAGCCGCGGGCCGCCTCAGCCTCACCCCCGGCCACGTCCCGCAACCGGCCGACAGCTTCGATACCGCCTTCGGCATCATCCAAAGCGAAGTCAACGCCCAGCGCTGTTTCGCCTGCCACTCGACGAGCCCAATGGAGCCCGGCATTCATTGCCAACGCTGCCACGGCGAAGGCAAAAACCACCCAAACGAACCGACCGTCCAGCGCACGAAGGCGGTGGCCTTATGCGCGGAGTGCCACCGTTCCCCCAACCGCGAATACGCCTCCCCCGAGCCGGAAATTGAGGACCCCGCCAGCATCCGCTTCGCCCCCGTCGGCCTCCTCGCCAGCAAGTGTTACCAGGCAAGCAAGGGCGAACTAACATGCGTCACTTGCCACGACCCGCACACCGACGCTAAGCCGTCCACCACCTACGACAAAACCTGCCAGTCCTGCCACCTGCCCGACCCCAAAAAGGACTGCCCGCGCACTATCAACTGCGCCGGTTGCCATATGCCCAGAAGCAGCCCCATCCCGCTGCTAACTTTCACCGATCACCGCATTCGTTAAAGCGCCGCCAACGCCTCCAGCCTCCGCACCCACCCGTCGAAATGCGGGCATTCGGCGCGGATCTTTTTCAGCCCAATCTCCAGCGCGGCAAGTGCGCCGAAAAGTGGTTTCTGGTAATCGGGCATTAGCGCGAGCAGGCGCTTAGAGGGTGCGGTCTCTAACGAGTCGTTAATTTCCTCGGGGTTCTTGAAGGAGTGGCGAATCTGCAGGAGGGCGGGCTCAAGTTCGGGCCTGCCGATCTCCCGGCTAAAGGCGGCACAATCGCTGAAGAGCATAGCCTCGAATTCGTGCATCATGACAAACGGTACAAATCGAGGTGTGTCGATCGACGCTCGAATATCGGAGGCCAACGCATCTTCGATAGAGGATGCCTTCTGCGCGGATGTTCTACCACACGGCGTTTCCCGGCCCGGCCATGTTGTCGGCATACCGTAGAAGTCCAACATAGTGGTCGCAATGGCGTCCCGGTCATTTTTCAGGTGACCGAGGATCTCCCTCTTCGCCGACTCCCAGGTTCCAACGCCCCCGCGGCGCCTATGGTTTCCAACGCGACGTGCGGAGACCTTCGTATAGCCCTGCCCATGCAGGTGCCACGCCAGAACCTCGTTCACGAACGTCTCTTCCGTCTTGCCTTCGACGTGAACCAGGAGACGCGCCATCGTTCCCTAGTCCCTCGCCGGCCGTCCGCCGAAATGGTTCTTTTCCCAAAGTTGACCCAAGCTATAGTCAGATAGCCATTCACCCAATTCGCTCGATTCCAGTCGACGGAACACAGTCGCGTGGGCTTTTCGCTCTGCCACAAGCACGTCGTCCGGTTCAAAGTAGTCCAACAACAATGACGACTGCGTGGACACGATGATCTGCGTGGAAAAAGACGCTTGTTTGACTAAGGAACTAAGTAGCTCAATGGCGTAAGGATGTAGGCCCAATTCGGGTTCATCAACTACTATTACCGATGGACGCATCGCACGTGGTTGCAGAAACAGCGTCGCGAGCGCAATGAATCGGATTGTGCCATCGGAGAGTGCCGAAACGTCAAAATACTGGTCGGACTCCCTGTGTCGCCATTCCAGCCGTACTTGATTCCCTTCCAGCCCACGAGGCGCCAATTGAAAGTTTTCAAAGTAAGGTGCGACAAGTTGTATGGTCTTCCGAACTAGGTCGTACTCTTTGGGATGCCGCTCTTGCAGAAGGTAAAGAATGGCGGCCAGGTTCGAGCCGTCTCTCGCCAGAATCCGGTTGTCGTCAAGCTCACTGGTCTTTCTCAATCCTGACAGAAATCCGGTGTCGTGAAAATGAAACACCCTCCAGCCATCAAGGTGGTCCCGAACGTGACGTGCGATTTGTGAGACCCGTTGGTCGCTAATACCGGCTTCCGTGGCCGTGTGAATCGGAGGTACAGGCTGCCATTCCGGCGCAGAATAGTCCTCCCGATTCCAAAACGCAACGTTCTCCACAAGTGGAACCAATTGATCCAATTGTGTCGGGATTAGGCTCAACTCGTATTGGGTGACTCCATTTGCGAAGGAAAGGTCAAATTCAACTTTCGTTGTATGCTTGGAGCCGAAATGCAAGAGCCGTTCGGCCCCTCCGGCCTGCCGCACGTATCTGTCCAACCGTCCTTCGCGAATCTCGGCTAGAAATGAAAACGCTTCGACAAAGTTCGATTTTCCAGCTCCATTGGCGCCGATCAAAATATTGACGGGACGCAACGGCAGTTTGTCTATCGAAGCAATGCTCTTGAAACCTCGGATCGTAATGTGGTCGACGGAGGTTTGCACAGGCTCCCGAGATAAGCGATGTAACGTCTGCATCTTCTCCATCATACAAGCGGCTCTCAGACACAAAAAAGGGCCAGCTCCCGCCAGCCCCTTTTCTAACAGCAAGTCGGCTCAGAAATACATCTTAGCCGCCAACTGAATGAACCGCGGGTCACGCGCCCCGGTCACCGCGCCGAAGCCAAACCGGCCGCCGCCGCCGCCCAACGCCGTCGGCAGGTTCGTCACCGCGCCCGTCCCCGGGTTGAGTGTCACCGTACGGGCGAAGTCGTTGAACTGCGTGTGGTTCGGAGCGTTAAACATTTCCAGACGGAGTTGGAGGAAACGGCTCTCCGCGCCCATCGGGAAGTTCTTGAACACGGAAACGTCCCAGTTGTTCACGCCCGGCCGCCGCACAATTCGCTGCGCCGATTCCAGGCCTACGCTGCCGATCTGCGGCGCCACGAAAACTGAGGCGTCCACATACCGGTCGATCGTCCGCTCCCCGATCGGCAGGATCGGATTGCCCTTTACCGAAACGCGCGGCCCAAAAGTCTCCGACCCCGTATATACGCGATTCAACTCGGCGCCGATACCCTGGAGAGCCAAGGTGATGTTCGCCGGTTGCCCGCCGATTAGCGAAGTCAGCCCCGACACCTGCCAGCCGCCGAAGACGCCCTTGCCCACCGCGTTGTCCAGTCCGCTAATGTGCTTGGAAAGCGATGGCACATCGTACACGAAGTTGAACACCGCCATGTGCGGCACGTCCTGGTCCAGATAGCTATAGTTACCCATCCGGTAGTTCGTCGGATGCAGCAGATCGCCGTCGCCGGAAGCGATGCCCAGCGCCTTCGACCACGTATAGGCCACACCGAACTGCAAACCCTTACCGGCGTTCTTGTTCAGGCTGGCCTGCATCGAATGATAGTTGGAGAACCCGCCGAACGCCGTCACCTGTGCCGACCCAAAGCCCGGATACGGCCGGTAAGAGTTCACCGGCAGCGCGTTCCGCCCGTCGAAGGAAGTCGCGCTCAGATTTGCCTTCTGCGGATCCTGGTTCTGCCGCTGCCACGCCGATCCAAATGCCGGCGCGTTGAAGTCATACCGCGATAGCAGGTGGTTGCCGACATTGGCCACATAGCCCACTTCCATGGAAATCGACTTCGGCAACTCGCGCTGCACCGTGAAGTTCCACTGGTAGGTGGCCGGCACGTGGCCGCCTTTGTCAAATCCGCGAACGTCCGCCGGGAAGAACACGCCCTGCAGACTCGATATCTGGTTCAGGTTGCTGAAGTAGAAGTTCGGCCGCTGCGTGGAAGGGACGTTCGGCAGCATGTCGAACACCGGGTTGCCTTGGAAACGGTCGTAGAATACGCCGAATCCGGCGCGCACCACTGTCTTCTCCATCGCCTGATAGGCGATGCCAATGCGCGGCGCATAGTGCAATCCGCGGCTGTCGATCAAGCCCCGCGGATAACCGTTCTTGCCCGCCAGGCCCATGCCATTCGCGTACAACCCATTCACGAAGCCCCTACCGGTGTTTACAATCGAACCCACCAGTGCATTCGCCACCGTCGCGCCCGTGATCGGATTCACGCCCACGTTCGCGCCGTCCACCCGCGCCGGTTGGATCTGCACCGCCCGGTCCGCGCCGTTGTACAGTGCCGGATTGAACGACGACGTCTGCGACGCCGCGTCATACTGCGGCTGAACGATATAGAAGCGCATGCCGTAATCCAGCGTCAACTTCTTGGTCACCCGCCAGTTGTCCTGCACGAACCATTCGATATTCCACGAACGGTACTGGCCGTTCAAAACGACGTTGGATTGCGCCAACCGCTGGAAGTTCCCCAGCAAGCCATTGGAAAAGGCCCAATTCGTATCGCCCGGATTCGCGCTGTCCCGGTCGAACCAGATGTCGCCATTCACCGACGTGAACGCCGTCTGGTCCTTCAGGCTCTTGTGCAGATAGATGCCGAACTTCATCGTGTGCGCCCCCTTCACCTTCGTCACGTTGTCCGTGATGTCGTAGGTGTGGTTAAAGTTGCGGAACGGCGTACCGTTGAACGTCGTCACCGGGCTGTTCGGCACGCCGCCCCAGCGCCAGTTCTGCACCAGGCCCAGGGTATCGCCGTTGAATGGCATTTTGTAGCTCAAGCCCAGCTTCGAACGGTCGAATGTCTGGTCCACCGGGTCGATGTTCAACACGTTCTTCGACGAACCGAAGATGAACTCGTTCGTCAGCGTCGGGTTCAACACGGTCGTCAAATTGTTCACCATGCTCCACCCCGGATTGCCGAAATTCATCGGGGCAAACGGAATGTTGTAGTCCGCGTTCCACTGCCCATAGGCCCGGTCCTGCTCGGACTTCGTCTTGATGAATCGCGCGTAGTAGCGCCATTTGTCGTTGATGTTGTAGTCGCCGCGATAGATGTTCTCCCGCCTCGGGAAAGTGTCGGAAACCTGCGTGGCGTAGTTGAACTGCGGATCGATCGGCACGTTCGGCAGCGGGTAGAAATTCAGGATCTTCTGCCCGTCCGCGTTGATCCGGCTCGGCGGAATGATGTTGCCCGGGAAGCAGCCGCCGCCACCGGTGTTGGTCGCGCACGGCATGCCGCTAAGGGGGTCGCGGATAAACACCGGCCGGCCGTCGCCCTCCCGCGTCTGCGAGAAATCACCCTTGCGCTGGGCTTCCGTCGGCACCGTCACCGTCCGCAGGGTATTCGGAGATAAACGATTCTGCCATTCTATTCCGACGAAGAAAAACAGCTTGTCGCGGTTCGGATTGATCTTCGGAATGTACGCCGGGCCGCCAATGTTGAAGCCCGCCGTGTTGTCCCGGAACAGTTGCCGCGGCCGGTTTTCCAGGTTGTTGCGCCAGTTGTTGGCGTTCAGCCCTTCGTGCCGGTGGAAGATGTAGCCGGTTCCGTGCAGGTCGCTCGTACCGCTCTTGGTAACCACCGAAATCGCCGCGCCGGAAGAACGGCCATATTCGGCTGGCTGCGAGTTCGTCAGCATCTTGAATTCGGCGATCTGGTCGATGTTCATCGTGGCCAGTTGGCCGCCATTGGAGCCGGTGTCGATGTTCGTGACGCCGTCCACCATCAGGTTGTTCTGATTGTTCCGGTTCCCGTTCACCGATCCGCCCACGCCCCCATTCGGCACTACGCCGGGCACCGTGCGCGTCAAGTCCAAAAAGGAGCGCCCGTTCAACGCCAGGTTGATCACCTGGTTGCCCGTCAAAACGCCGCCCTTCTCCGCGCCCCGCGTCTGCAACACCACGCCCTGCGCCTCCACCGTGATTGAGTCTGTCACGGCGCCCACCGACATCAGAATGTCCGGCAAATCCAGCCGGTCGTTCGCAAATACGCGGATGTCTCTCTGCTCGTACTTCTTAAATCCGCTCATCTCCACCGTGACTTTATAAGTCGACGGCTTCAGCGGATTGAAGAAAAATGTCCCATCCGCGCCGGTCACCACTTCGCGATTGTCCCCCTGCGCGACGTCGGTCAGAATGACCTTCGCACCTGGGACGATTCCGCCTTGTCCGTCTTTAATAGTGCCCCGCAACGATCCGGACGACTGCTGTCCGAACGCCACGGCGGCAAACAGCATGCCTGCTGCGGCCACGCGAGCCAAGCGGCTCCACGGCTTGTTTTGTTTCATTCGACTACCCCTTTTTAAGACCTTTGAGTTTCACGCAGACCCGTTACCGCGGCTGGCGACAGGGCCGCAAAATAGCAAATTGGATGGAGCATATAGGAACTGAATAGCCCGCGTCAACGGTTGGTTTTCTTAATGAAACAGTCACGTCCTCGGGATCTCACCTCGCAAGGACAGATCTCCCGTACCTCCAGCGCATCTGTCACTAGACCGACGAGCGGCGGATACTGCTCTAGTTTGAAATTCACGGATATTGGGAAGTTCGCCGATATGGTGTACCGTGAAGCAGTTAGGACTATTCGAAAATCTTGTTAGCCATGAAGCCGAGGTGCTACAAAAAAGGCAAGGATGTGCGAACGTCCGCGATGGCCGCAGAAAGGTTCCCGCTGCAACTCTATCAACGCTTGCAAGCATTTGCGAAACAGGAAAACGCCTCGTTGGCATTCGTGCCCCGCACTTTGGAGCGGAATTGCATTGCGCCCAAGAGTCCGCTGCTGGTGAAGGAGCAACATCCCTTGTGAACTCTCCAAGGTTCAGCCTTGATCTTCTGCAACCGTCTTTCCCAAGCCTCTGTCCCATTGCTGCCGCCGTCGACGAACTGGCGAATGCCGGATGCGAAGCGCGCGGCGCAATATTCACACGCCGTGAAGTGGTGGATTTCATTCTCGACCTTGTCCGATACACTGCGGATCGTCCGATTCATAGACTAAACTTGCTCGAGCCCTCGTTTGGAGAAGGCGATTTTCTGTTACCTGTGATCGAGCGTTTGGTGGAAGCGTGGAGACGCTGGCCTGGAAGTTCTGGTGATCCCGCAGCTGAATTAGGCGACAGCATCCGGGCTGTTGAGTTGCATCGCGCCTCGTTTGAGAAAACGCGCGAAAGAGTTGTGGCGCTTCTTGAAAGAAAGGGGTTAGGGAGGGTCTCGGCGCAAACCCTCGCGGATCGGTGGCTCATCAACGGCGACTTCCTGCTTGTCCCCCTTGATACCGCTTTCAGCGTCATTGTGGGAAATCCTCCCTATGTTCGGCAAGAGTCGATTCCCGGCGTGCTCATGGCGGAATATCGGGCGCGCTATAGCACAGTCTATGACCGCGCTGATTTGTACATCCCCTTTATAGAGAGATCGCTCAGGAGTCTTGTCAAGGGCGGTCAGCTTGGCTTCATCTGCGCTGATCGGTGGATGAAAAACCGATATGGCGGGCCGCTTCGCAAGTTGGTGTCGGACGATTTTCACTTAAGGGCATATGTGGATATGGTCAATACACCCGCTTTCAACTCGGACGTGATAGCATACCCGGCCATCACCATCATCAGCAGGGAGAAGGCTCTCATCACGCGGATCGCGAATCGGCCAGCGATAGAAAGTCAGTCCCTTAGGGTACTTGCCCAAGAACTGCTGGGCGTGCGCGGCGCCGGCGAATCAGTGCGAGAACTGGCTTGTGTCGTTGCAGGCACGGAGCCTTGGATACTCGGGTCAGCCGGTGAACTCGGGCTTGTTCGAAGACTGGAGAAGTCCTTTCCCACAATCGAAGAAGCTGGGTGCAGGGTCGGTATTGGCGTTGCGACAGGCGCGGATAAAGCCTTTATTGGCCCATTTGATGGATTGGATGTCGAGCCGGATCGCAAGCTGCCGCTAGCGATGACAAGGGATATCCTGGATGGCATAGTTAAATGGCGCGGTTTTGGTGTAGTTAACCCCTTTGCGGACGGTGGCGATCTGGTGGATCTCGAAAAATATCCGCGGTTGAAGTGTTACCTCGAAGCGCGGAAGGATCAGATCGCGAATCGGCACGTAGCAAAGAAAGCGCCTTCGAACTGGTACAGGACGATTGACCGGATTTATCCGGCCCTCGCCCGGACCCCGAAGTTGCTCATTCCGGACATTAAGGGTCAGGCGCACGTTGTGTACGAGGGCGGCCTACTTTATCCGCATCACAACCTGTACTATCTGACGTCAGACGTCTGGGACCTGAAAGCCCTTCAGGCCGTCCTCATGTCAGGGATTGCCCGTTTGTTTATATCGATCTATTCCACGAAAATGCGTGGTGGCTATCTGCGTTTCCAGGCGCAGTATCTGCGCCGCATTCGGATTCCCAACTGGGACAAAATTCCGTCGAGCCTAAAAAGCGATCTCATCAGCGCTGCGGACCGTAACGATATTGCGGCGTGCAACCATGCGGTTTTCTCCTTGTACGGACTGACGAAAGAAGAGGAAACCGCATTGGGCGGAACGGTGTTTGCCGATGGCGATTGATCTGGCTGACTATGACCGAAAAGCCCGTGAGGCCGTGATGGCGTTTTGGGGAAACCGCGAGAAGGCCCGGCAAAAACAGATTGAGGCGGGGACGGTCGACCAAGGCGAACGCGCCGGGGTCACCGCCGGAAATAACATGAACGGATTCGTAGCCCTTGTGATCGATCTGGTAAAAGCGAACGGCCTTGCTCATGCCTTAATCCATCGGCAAAGGGCGCTGTTGACCCTGCCCGGGTACTTCCGTCCGACAAAGCTGTGGGATCTGGTGGTACTCAACGACAGCCGCCTGATCGCTGCAATCGAACTCAAGAGTCAAGTCGGACCGTCTTTCGGAAACAATTTCAATAACCGAGCTGAAGAAGCCATTGGCACAGCGCACGACTTGTGGACGGCATATCGTGAAAATGCGTTTGGCAAACATCCCCGTCCGTTCGTCGCGTGGATGATGCTCGTAGAAGATGCGCCCGGGTCTCGCTCGCCTGTTCGGGATATGTCGCCGCACTTCCCTGTGTTCTCGGATTTTCAGGGAGCTTCATATCTGAAGCGCTATGACATTCTGTGCCAGAAGCTCGTCCAGGAACAGCTTTATACAACTGCGGCCGTCATTTCGTCACCCCGGACGGCGGTCACGACAGGTGAATATGTTGATCTTTCCGAGATGACGAGTTTGAAGATGTTTGTCACGTCGTTCGCTGGGCACGTAGCGGCGGAGGCTTCGCGGGCCTGAACGGTGAATGGAACCTCCGGGTACCTGGTCCACCTGCTATGACGGCCCATTCGCGGACATCCAAACGCTCACCGTCCCGGGCCGCGTCGTCCCCGTTGTCGCTATCGGCCAACGGAATTACAAAGTTCAAATCCCCCGGGGATTTCGACGTCGCCGGCCCCGCACGCCTATCTTGCGGATTCAGCGATGGTAACCGCCGCTCCGCCGCGGGCACATACACATAGCGGCCAAATAAACGTTCTCCGCTTCATATATACTCTCGCCAAAAGGTATTTATGAAACTCCGTCTCGCCCTGCTCCTCCTCACCGCCGTCCTCGCGTTCGCTCAGGACCGCGGCACCATTCGCGGTACCGTCACCGATCCCACCGGCGCCGCCGTCCCCGGGGCCAATGTCGTCATTCGCAACATCGACACCGGCCTCACCCAAACCGCCGCGACGGGCGCCGATGGCCTCTACGCCGTCCCCTACTTACCCGCCGGTAACTACTCGGTTACCACTGAAAAGGCCGGCTTCCGCAAAGCCCAAGCCACCGCTATTCGCGTTAACGTCGCCACCGTGACCAGTGTCGACGTCTCCCTCACCGTCGGCTCCGTCGATCAAACCGTCGAAGTCTCCGCCATCAGTCCGCTCCTCGAAGTACAAGGCTCTAACTTAGGCAAAGTAGTTCCCACGCGCGCCATTCGCGACCTCCCGCTATTCATCGGCGGCGGCCTCCGAAGTAACCTGGCTTTTGTCATCCTCACCCCCGGCGTCATCGGCCCTGCCAACAACCCCCGCATCGGCGGCGGCCTTCTCGACGGTCAGAGCGAACAGCTCGACGGCGCCGAAGCCAACAGCGAACGCCGTAATGACCCCGCTATGAACGGCGTCAGCGTCGAAGGCATGGAGGAGTTTAAGGTGCAAAGCTCCGGTTACTCCGCCGAGTTCGGCCGTACTTCCAATGGAGTCATCAACTGGGTCACCAAGTCCGGCACCAATCAACTCCACGGCAGCGCCTTCGTCTTCAATCGTAATGAAGTCTTTAACGCCCGCGGCTTCACCTTCACGCCCACTCGCCGCCCCATCGTCCGTCAATGGAATCCCGGCGGCAGCATCGGCGGGCCGATAGTTATCCCGAAAGTGTTCGATGGCCGTAACAAGGCGTTCTTCTTTTTCGCCTTTGAACGCGCCTCCACGCGTAATGGCCAGTCCACGGCCCTCGTCACCGCGCCCGTCGACGAGTTTCGCGCTGGCGACATGCGCCGCAATGTCGATTCCGCCAACCGCACCATCCCGTTGTATGACCCCTTCGACACCGCCGGCAACATCATCGCCAACGCCGCCAATCGCCCCCGCCTCGAATGTAACGGCGTGCTCGACGTCATCTGCCCCGAGCGTATCGACCCCACCGCTAGACGCCTGATGGCCCTCCTCCCTCGTCCGGACGATCCGACCCGCATCCTGAATAACTACCGCTCCCGCAGTTACTCCACCTCCCGCACCCGTCTGCCTTCCATCAAGGCCGATTACACGTTCAGCGACAAGCACCGCGCTAGTTATCTCTACAGCAACTTCTTCAGCCCCGCGCAGCCCAGCATCAATGCCCTCGAAGGTCTTCCCGGCACCGGCTTTCCCTCCGAATCCACGGTCATTTATCACCGCTACAATGACGACTATGTCATCCGTCCAAACTTACTCAACCATCTGACCATCGGCTACAATCACCGGCATATTATTGAGGCTCCGGACTATGTAAGTAGCTTTCCCGCCGATCTCGCCAGGGCCACTTACATCCCGGGCACCGTTACCCCGCTGCTTCCCGGCACCTCCAGCGTCTATTCCGCCAGCGGCGTTCAGTGGGGCAATAGCGTTTTCACGGATTCCCGCCAGCGCACGACTAACATCAAGGAACAGATCTCCTGGATCCATGGCCGTCATAACTTCAAGTTCGGCATGGAGTATCTTCGCGGCATCTATCGCCGTCTGGATTTCAACGGCGCATTCGGCACTGTCAGTTATAGCGCCGCCGGTACCGGGAATCCCAATGTCGCCAACAGCGGTTCGGACTGGGCATCGTTCCTGCTCGGCGTCGCCAGTGGCGGCGGTTTTCGCTACCCCGGCGACACGTCTTTCCAATGGCCCTATTACGCCTGGTATGCGCAGGACGATTTCAAGATCAGTAAGAAACTCACCATCAACGTTGGCCTCCGCTACGAACTGCCCATTCCCAAGGAAGAGCGGAATCTGAAGAATAGTAACTTCTGCCCTACCTGCCCCAACGCGGCCGCCGGCGGCCTGCCAGGCGCCATGGTCATCGCCGGCCGGGATGGCGCCCCGGAGCGCTTCGGCGAGACCCGCAAAAACGCATTCGGCCCTCGCCTCGGCTTCGCCTATCAATTGGATTCGAAGACGGTCGTCCGCTCCGGCAGCGCCATCTATTTCCAACCCTCGCGCGAGGACGGTAATGCCGACAACGGCATCCAGGGTTTTGGCGGCACGTTCGGCTCCATCGCCAACTCGCTCTCCAACGGCATCGCTTACCGCGTGCCCACCGGCTTCCTGCCCTTTTCCACGCAAATCAACGCCTTGAAGCCGCCGGTCAAGGATGCCGCCACACTCAGCGCCAACCTGCTGAATCAGGCGCCATTCTTCTACTACTCCCAGGCTGGCCGCGCGCCGTACTTCGCCGACTGGAACTTTACGCTGGAGCGCACCCTCACCGCCAGTTCCCTGCTGCGCGCGACGTACCATGGCGTGGTCGGCGTGAAACTCCTTTCCCGCCAGCAGTCGCAGAACCAGCTCGATCCGAAATATTGGTCCACTTACGGCAGCCTCCTCAGCAGCCCCATCAGTTCAGCGCTCAGCAATCCCACCGTTGTGGCGGCGGGATTCAAACTGCCATACGCCGCCTACCCAACGAACCTCCAGCTACAACAAGCCCTGCGCCCCTTCCCCCATTACTCCGATATCAACAGCAACGCCGGCGGGCAGAACGATGGGCATTCCACCTTCCACGCTCTGGAGACCAGCTTTGAACACCGGTTCAACAAAGGGCTCTTCCTGCTTGTGTCCTATACGTTCTGCAAACTGATCTCCGGTTCCAACGGCGAGGACGCCAACCGCGCCAGCGACGGCGCCGTGCAGAACCAATACAACCGGCGGTTGGACAAGGCGGTGGCCAATCAGGACACGCCGCACAACCTGCGGGTAAGTTACGTCTACGATCTTCCAATCGGAGCGGGACGCAAGTGGATGACCAAGGCGCACCCCATTGCCGAGGCCGTGCTCGGCGGGTGGAAAGTGTCGGCCATCCACACGTACGTTAGCGGCACGCCATTGGTGGTGAACTGTAATCAGAACTTCTTCGGGGCCGGGAGCAACGCGCGCTGCAGCTTTGCCCCTGGCGTGGCGGACGGTTCGGTGCCGATCGTGAATCCGGAATGGAGCTCGGACAAAAGCGTCGCCTTTAGCGTGCCGTATTTGAACAAAGCGGCCTTCGTGTTGCCGCCGAATATGGTGTACGGCGACACGCCGCGCCGCATGGACTACCTGCGCACGCCATGGACCATCAATGAGGATTTCGCGCTGCTCAAGGACTTCAGGCTCTCGGAAAAATTCAACCTGGAGCTTCGCGCCTCGGGGTCGAACGCCTTCAATCGCGCACTGCTGGCCGCGCCCGTGACGGCCCAAAACAACAGCGCCTTCGGCTTCATAAATACGCCTCAAGGCAACGGCCCAAGGAACGTCCAAATGGGCGCCCGAATTTCGTTTTAAGGATAACGCGGCAGCGACGCCCGAGAGTTGCCAATGGCGCCCTTTCATGGGATACTTGGATTGCCGCCGTTAAGCGGGAGTAACTCAGTTGGTAGAGTGCAACCTTGCCAAGGTTGATGTCGCGGGTTCGAATCCCGTCTCCCGCTCCATCCTCCCCTCTCCGAAACTTTCCCGATTAAACGGCGTTTAACTGAATACAGGTACTGTATTCATGTTGCGCCAATTCGTTTGTGTCCTCCTTGCCGCTTCCCTTCTCCCCGCCGCTCCTAAGCTGACCAAGGAGCAACGCGCGCTCCACGCCGCCAACCGCCTCACGTTTGGCCCTACCGCCGGCGACTTAGCCGCCATCCGGAAGCTCGGCGTCGACAAGTGGATCGATCGGCAACTCCACCCCGGGAAAATCGCGGAAGACCCGGCGCTGCTCGAACGGCTAAAGAAGTACGATTCGCTCAACATGTCCACTGCCGAGCTGATAGAAAAGTACCCGTTCCGGCCCGGCCAAGCCAAGGGCGGCGCGGCGAATGTGCGGCTAGTCTACGGCGAACTTGCGGAAGCCAAACTCCTCCGCGCCGTCCGCTCCAATCGCCAGCTTGACGAGCTTCTCGCCGATTTCTGGTTCAACCACTTCAACGTCTTTTTCGACAAAGGTTTCGACCGCGTCCTGGTCACCTCCTATGAGCGGGACGCCATTCGCCCCTACGTGCTCGGCAATTTTAAGGACCTGCTCCTGGCTACCGCCAAGCACCCCGCCATGCTCTTCTACCTCGACAACTGGACCTCCGTGTCCACCGAGGGTCTAGAGCGACTCCGGCGCCGCGTCGCCGCCGGCAAACGCGCGACCGGGCTGAATGAGAATTATGCCCGCGAACTGCTGGAGCTTCACACCATGGGGGTCGATAACGGCTACACCCAGCGGGACGTGACGGAGGTGGCTCGCTGCTTCACCGGCTGGTCGATTTCCGGCATCCGCGAGGGCGCCAAGTTTAGCTTCAACGCGCTGCTCCACGATCGGAAGGAGAAGAGCGTTCTCGGCCATATCATCCCCGCCGGCCGAGGCGAGGAGGACGCCCTGCAAGTCATCGACATCCTGAGTAACCACGCCGCCACCGCCAAGTTCATCTCCACCAAATTAGCTCAGCGCTTCGTGTCCGACAACCCGCCGCCGGCGCTTGTCGCCCGAATGGCCGCGACCTTCACGAAGACCCGCGGCGACCTCCGCGAAGTGATGCGGACCATGCTGACGGCGCCGGAATTCTGGAGCCCCGCAGCCTACAAAGCCAAGATGAAAATGCCGTTCGAGATGGTCGCCAGCGCCATTCGCGCCACCGGCGCCGACATCGAGAACACGGTGGCTCTGAACCAGGAATTGAAGACTCTCGGCCAGCCCCTCTATCGCAAGGTGGAGCCGACGGGCTACTATCCGTTCGCCGAAGAGTGGACTAACTCGGCGTCTCTTCTGGGCCGCATGAACTTCAGCCTCCAGTTGGCCCGGAACGGGGTACGGGGCGTCCGCGTCGATCTCGACAGAGCGCTGAACGGCAAGACAACGCCGGCGGAGATCGCCCATGCGCTTCTGCTCCACGCGCCCGCGCCGGAGACGCTGAAAACGCTTCGAAGCAAGCCCGAAACGAGCGCCGCCCACTTGGCTGGTCTGGTTCTCGGCGGTCCTGAGTTTCAACGCCGGTAAACAGGAGCCAGTATGACCAACAACACCCGACGCGCCTTTGTCCGCAATGCCGCGCTTACCGCCTTCGGGATCGGCACGGCCCCCGCGTGGCTCACTCGCGCGGCCTATGCCGGCACGCCCGGTAAGAAGGTCCTGGTCGCCATTTTCCAGCGAGGCGCCATGGACGGGCTCAACGCGGTCATACCGTACGGCGAGAAGCGCTACACCGAGCTTCGCCCCACCCTCGCCGTCCCGCGCGAGACGCTGATTGACCTCGACGGCTTTTTCGGCTTCCATCCAGCCCTGAAGCCACTCAAATCCCTCTGGGACGACAGGCATCTGGCGGCCATCCACGCGACAGGTTCACCCGACCCCACTCGATCCCACTTCGACGCCCAGGACTTCATGGAGTCTGGCACGCCGGGCCGCAAAGCCACCCGCGACGGCTGGCTCAATCGCGCCATCGGCGCCCAAACGAGCCCATCCCCCATTCGCGCGGTCTCCACGGGCGGCACGCTCGCCCGCAGCCTCCGCGGGCCAAATCCGGCCGTCGCCGTTAACACCATTTCCGGCTTCAAGGTCCGCGACAACGCCCAGGCCGAGTTCATGTCCATGTACTCCCAATCGACCGACGCGGTCCTGCAAGGCACCGGCAAGGACACCTTCCAGGCGGTGAAGCTGCTGGAGTCGATTGGCAACGCCAAAGGAGCGTCCGGCGCCACCTACCCCAACTCCCGCCTTGGCCAGAGCCTCGAACAGATCGCCACTCTCATCAAGGCCGACGCCGGATTGGAAGTGGCCTTCGCCGACACGCTCGGCTGGGACACCCACATCGGCCAAGCCCAGACGCTGCAGGGCCTCCTTTCCGACTTCGCCCTGTCGATCGCCGCCTTCCACCAGGACCTGGGGCCGCGAATGGCGGACGTGACTCTGGTCTCCATGTCCGAATTCGGCCGCACGGCCCGTGAGAACGGCAACCGCGGCACCGACCACGGCCACGCTAATGTGATGTTCGTCCTCGGCGCGGATGTGCAGGGCGGGAAGGTCCACGGCCAATGGCCGGGCCTGGAAGTGGAGCAACTTTACGAGCGCCGAGACCTCGCCGTCACCACCGATTTCCGCGATGTCCTGGCCACCGTGGTCCAGCACCGCTCCGGCTCCAAAGACCTGTCGAAGATCTTCCCTGGCCACGAGGCCAAGCCCCTTCATTTTTTCCGGCCGACGCAGTAGAGCGCGCGACTTTGCCGTTGCCACCGATTTCCGCCATTTCCCGGCTGCAGTGATCCAGCACCACCGAGGCGCCAAAGCACTGTCGAAGATCTTCCCTGGCCGTGAGGCCAAGCCGCTTCATTTTTTCCGGCCGACGCAGTAGAGCGCGCGACTTTGCAGTCCGGCTCCATCGCTTTATCAAAGGTGTTTCCCGAATACGAATCCAAACCCCTTCACTTCTTCCGGCCGATGCAATAGAGCGCCTCGCCGGTGCGGATGAAGAGGTGGTTGTCAACGGCGATCGGGCTAGCAAGCGTATAGCCGTCGAGCTTGTTGACCCCTAGAATCTCGAATTGCGGCCTGGCCTTGACGACCGTCGTGGTGCCCTCTTCGTTAATGTTGTAGAGCTTTCCGTCGGCCAGCAGGGGCGAAGAGCTGTAGGTGCCCAGTTCAATCCGTTGGCTCTCATAGAGCGGCTTGCCGGTCTTCAAGTCCAGGCAGTTCATGGTGCCGTTGTCTTTCAGGACGTAAAGCAGTGTTCCATCGGTCGCCGCGGTCGGGACGTCGGGGCCGAGGCCATTGGTCCATGTCTCGTTCTTTCCGGTAACATCGCCGCGCCCTCCAGCCTTGAATGAGATAAATGGCTTGCCGCGGTTGGCGCCGACTACGACCTGGTCCCCGACCACCAGCAGCCCCGCGATGGTCCGATTCATTTGGAAAGCCGAGGGGTTGAAGCCACCGATGCGCCACAGTTCCTTACCCGTGTCCGGATCCTGACCGGTGGCGATGTCTCCGCCGAAGACTACCAGCTCTTTCTTGCCGTTCACCCGCGCCATTTGCGGCGTGCCGTAATTGTCCTTGGACTCGACGATGCCCGGGGCGGGACGGAGCAATTTCCAGATGGTCTTGCCGGTGGCCTTGTCGAAGGCGACGGTGTAGGAAGGGTTCTCCGAACGGTAGCCGTGGACCACCTGGACGTATAGCCGCTCGCCATCGAGCAGAGGCGTGGACGCATAGCCGTGGTTGAGGCCAACCTGTCCGTAGTCCTCCACCAGGTCGCGCTTCCAAACCGGCTTTCCAGCCGTCGTGAAGCAGAAGAGCCGGACGTTACCGGTCATGATCCAGACGTGTTTGCCGTCGGTGATGGGCGAGGGCGAAGAGGAATTTTGCTTGCGGTAGAGTTGGTTGCCGTGGTCGACTTCGACCCGCCACTTCTCCTTGCCGGTTTTGCGGTCGATGGCCAGCAGGAAAATCTTGTCGCTGCTCGTCTCGCCCGCGCGGCTCAACTTCTTGGTGTCGTAGGTGGGGTTTACGAACCCGGCCTCGGCGGTGGTCACAAAGACCGTGTCGCCCCAGACGACGGGCGTGGCGGCGCTCCAACTGGGCATCTTGGCTTTCCAGATAATATTCTCGGTTTCGGACCATTTGACGGGCAGATCATGCGCTTTGGGAGCGTGGCCGGTGAAGCGGGGACCACGCCACTGGGGCCAGTCGGAGTCCTGCGCCAGAGCGGCGGCGAAACCGATAAGGATGAGGAAAAGGGCTCGTAGATGCACAGAAATAGTCTATCTTTTCGGGTATCACCGGTGCAGGCGCCTGATAAACTGAACATCCTCGACTCTATGACGATCGACTGGTCCTTACTACCCGTGGCATTCGCTGGAGGCGCGCTTGGCGCCGCGCTCGGCGCCAGCGCCGCCTTTATCTTTACCGGCATTTTCGTCCTGATTGGCGTGGCTATCGCCGCTGGGGGAGGCGGCCGGGAGTTCATCGGCAACGTAGCCTTCGGTCCCTTGCTCGGGCCGCATATCAGCTTCGCGGGCGGCGTGGCGGCCGCCGCTTTCGCGGCGAGGGCTGGCCATCATCCGACCGGCCGCGACTTGGGCCGCGGGCTGGCCGGCGTGAACCGGCCCGACGTCCTATTGGTGGGCGGCGTGTTTGGCGTGATTGGGTTTTTGATTCAGGCGGCGATCGCGGCGACGCCGTTGGGGCCGTTGACCGACTCGATCGCGATGACGGTGTTCCTCTCGGCGATGATTGTGCGGCTTGTGTTCGGCAAGACCGGGCTGTTCGGCGACCGGTCGCAGCCGGGTGAGTGGGTGGCGTTCCAGCGCGACTGGGCGCAGGTGGTAGCGATTGGCGCCGTTCTGGGGCTTTCCTCGGCGTTTCTGGCCAAAATCATCGGCGCCGAGAAGGGCGGGGACGTGGCGGGCTTTGGCTTCGCCGCCACCGGCCTGCTGTTCCTGCATACCGGCACGACGGTCCCCGTGTGGCACCACATCGCGCTCCCGGCGGCGATCGCCGTGACGATGACCGGTGGCAACCTTTATGCCGGCGCCGCGGCGGGTGTGGCGGGTGCGGTACTCGGCGAATTGTACGCGCGGGCGTTCCTTAACCACGGCGACACGCACATCGACCCACCAGCCGCGGCGATCGCGACGATGACGCTGGCGCTGAGGCTGTTGCTGTAGCAAGCGGTTCCCGGTCGGCTACCCGAAGTAAAGCGACACTTCGGGCAGTCGACGGGGCGCTGCGCCTTATTGATATTTAATTGTCAAAGAACAATTCCGGACTGCCGACGATGGGCGGACCCAAGATCGGAATCGCGGGGCCGGCGTCCTGTCAATGGGTCGAACCATGATCGGGAACGCGCCGGTGTGCGGTCAGATTTTTTCCCGGTGCCACGGCACCCAGAGGAAATCCGATTCGTTATTTGATTTCGAGTTTGGGCAGTTTGCGGGCGCTGAGGGCCGGGTTGTCAGTTGTCCGGAGGCGCTCGACCGAAATCAGGCGGCCTGGGGCGGGAGTGAACTCGCAATAGAACTCCTGGCGGAACATATGCGGCGCGCCGGTGCGGTGTAACTCGATGAAGTCCTTCGATATCTCCGGGCAGTCATCGACGGTCGAGAAGATACGCGTCCACTGCGGATGTTTGTCGTGCCAGAAGTTATAGAAGAAGCCGCTTTGACCGCGCGGGGTGGACATCATCCAGACGGCGCCGCCGGTGTGGGCGATGAAGGGCAGTGTTACCGAGAAGACATTGTCCTTGACGAGGCCGGCCTCGTCGTAGATGAGTACGTCGGCGGTGCGGCTGGGGCCGGATTCGGTGGAGTGGGCGATAGCGTAGATGCGGGCGCCGTTGGGCAGTTGGATGGAGTGTTTGTAGCCGCGGACGCGGCGGTCCGGCAGGCCGGCGAGCGAGGCGAAGTCGATAACTTTGGCGAGGAGTTCGCCGCCTTGCTGTTCGGTTCTGGAGACGACGACGATATTCGATTTCGGGTGTTCGATGGCGAAATGCAGGGCTTTTATGGCAATGACGGTGCTTTTACCCCACTGGCGGTTGCAGCAGAGGATGAGGCGCTTGGTATCGGCGTCGAGGACGCGTTTTTGGATTTTGTTGGGCTTGAAGTTGAAGGTCTGCTCGGCCCATTGGGAGGGCGGTGGAAGTACGACCGGTTTTTCGTTTGGACACGAGGGGGCACCCCACGCGGAGTTATAGAGTAGGTCGCCGGAGGGCTCCTCAGTTATCCAGAATCGGTGCATGTTATTAACTTTTTCACTTGGTTATTTAGTTTCAACGACTTGCGTTGGTTAGGCTTCGGTTCGTTCGTAGTTAGTTTGTTGGACTACAAAGGCGAAGGCCTCTCGTGCCGGGTAGGGCGGCGAGAGGCCTTCGCGAAATCAGAGATGTTTTGTTGGGGCGCGAAGCGCGCCTTCGATTAGAACTGTAGCAGATCGATTTGCGATTCCGGCTCGGTGAAAATTCGGAATTCCTTGTAAGTGTATGAGGTGGTTGGAGAAACATTTATTTCGATCTAACGTGACCGCTGCCGGCGCCAGGGCGGTTTTGCTTCGAAAGCGGCGGGAGTAATCCGTCGTGGATACCTCCCGCCTGGTCGTTATTCCTTTTTGGCGCTCTCCTTCGCAAAGATCGAATCGAGATCAAACGTGATCCCAACGAGTGCGCGATAGTCGGCTTTTTGGAAGGCTTCGCTGCGGGTTGCCGCCGTGAAGGCAAATGGGATTCGGATCCCGCCTCCCTTAACTGGAATTGAGAATTTGGCCTGAAAGAGACCAAGGGGACCTTCGATAGTTGGGATCAGCCCGCGCAAGTTGGGGACGGCCAGCGGCGCGCCGTTATCCGCAACGGGAGGGCTGGCCGCAGCGGTGGAGATCTCAGCGGTCAGCGCCGACACCCTGGTCACGGACGCTCCGACATACTGGAATTTCCCGGCAAAGGTGAGGATGGCTTTGCCTAGACTCTTGATCTCTCCCAGAGGAATATCGTACTGAGCGACCGCGTCGAAGCTCTTGAAGCGATTGGCGGTGGATGGCGCTGGCGGCTCCGTCCGGTATACGCTGGCGGCAGCGTTAACGGTGAAGTCGTGCGTTTTGCCGGCAAAGGGCGCGTTTTCATAGACAAATGTCATTGTGTAGAGGTCGGGCAGGGCGTCGTCGCGCTTGGTTGTCAGATCGAGTGTCGCCAAGCGTCCGCGTTGCGCCTGGTCCTCGATTTTCACGGCTTCTTCCCGTAGTTTCGTCCAACTTCCCAGGAGGGGCTTCACGGAGGGGGCGAGGAGGCCGGCGGGCAGGTCGAGCTTGACGGCATGCAATTCGAACTCGGTCTGAAACTCGGTTAGCCGCTGGGTGAAGAACCGGGCGTTCTTCTCTTTTGCGTCAGGGGCGCTGGAATTCTTGTTCGCTTCGCTCTCAATTTCCTTGTCGATGTCGATCGCCCTCTTCAAGAGTTTGTCGTGCCAATCATTAAAGCGTTGGTCTTTTTTCGCGGCGGCGATAATTGCCTGATCGTCTTTCAAGAGCGTGAGACCGAGCCGGTTATTTACCTCGCGCCAGTTTTTCGCATAGGTTCGATGAGCGGCGCTACGCCGGTTGACAAGTTCGGCGCGCACGGACCAAGAGGTGAGTTGTTTCGAATTGGCCAGGAGGGTGTTAGAGACTCCCCCGCGACTGGTGTCAAAGGATGCCGCCAAGGAGAAGCGGTCCCAGAACTTGGCGGCAGCGTCATTCTCAATGCCGGTGAGGATCTGGAAGAAGTCCTGTTTGTTGAGCGCTTTGACGATTCCGATGGGCTTGCCGCGAAAGGTGACGGTTGTGCCATTCTGTTCCCTGGTGAGACCGCCGTTTTCCGTTGCGAAGGAGAGGATCTGCGCGACGCCACCTTTGAGCGCGAGGGAGGTTGTGCCGCCATTCCCACTGGCGCTGCCGGCTTGGGTTTCCGTTTTAGCGGAATAGAGCGAGAGGTACCTGTCGAAAGCCCGTTGTCCGCCGGCGGCGGCGACATCGAGTTCCGTGCCGCCGGGCAGGGAAGCATCGTAGGCGGCGAGGAAATGGGCCCATTTTTCGAGATTTCTCAGATCGACCGCCGCTTCAAAATTATTGGCGGCGCCGCCAAAGAACGGCGTTCGCGCTCGATCGGCGATGTCCGCTTTGAATCGAGCGATGGCGGCGTTGATACGCACTGGGTCGCGTGCGGCTTGCGCAAGCGCCGGAGTGGAAAGCGCCAGGCAGCACGCCGCGAAGAGGAGCGGGAGAGAAAAGGTTGATTTGCGCATAGTCGGGCCTACTTTCCCTTCGGCTTTTTGGCGGCTTTCTTCGAGGCCTTCTTGGCCGCCGCTTTCGCCGGGACAGGGCCGGCCGGGGCCGCGGCGAAGCTGAGCACGGACGAATCGCTCGCCGTCAAAAAGTCCCATACGGTGGCAGCGTGGTTTGCATTGGAGCCGATGGCGAGGATTGTCACGTCCTGACCGTTGGGGCGGTTGGATACAACTCGGATCCGGATTCCGGAGCGATTCCCGGTCACGCCGGTTAAGACGGCGCCGAGTTGACGGGAAGCGCCCGGAGCGTTCGGCATGTTGAATTGAAGCGACGATCCGGGACTGGGAAGATTGTCGAGAAAGAAGGCCAGCGCACCGCCATCGGTTTGGGAATCAACCTGAACTGTTTCGCCGGGCTGGCATAGATAGTTTTGATTGGAAGTTCTTAGCATAAGGGGTCTCCTGTTTCCCACAGCGAAAAGACCTTTAGAAAGGTGACATGATTTCTTGCGAGTTACGTTGACACGGAGCGGGGTGGCAAGGGGCAGTTTTGTAATGCAGCGAATCCTCATGTCCCGATTTGCGGCTTACTTCCGCTGATTGAGTTGGAGGCCGCCCGACGACGACGACTGGAACTCCGGCGGAGAAGACCTGGCGCGCGCTTCCGGCGCGGCGCATTGCAAGGCCGGGCTTGGCGGGTTAGTTTATGATTGGATTGAAAGTGAGACGCTACGGGCACGGCGTAAGTGGAAAATGAACAAGGAACGCTGGCAGAGGATCAAAGAGATCTATGCAGCCGCCCTTGACGCACCGGCCCAGCGGCGCGCGGATGCGGTCCGCGAGATATGCGGCGACGATGTCGAGCTTCGCCGTGAAGTGGAAGAGCTCCTGCAAGAACCGGAGTTGAGTTGTTGCCTTGACGTGCCGTTTCAAATGGATGCGGGATCGCTGCGGGACGCGCTCAATACCGGCTTCGAAATGCGCGAAGGAGCCATACTCGGCCACAGGTTCCGGCTAATGAGACGCCTTGACGAGGGAGGTATGGGAGAAGTCTGGCAAGCGCAGGACGAGGATACCGGGAAGGAAGTGGCGATCAAGACGATACTGCCAGAGCTAAGGGAGGATGAACACTTTTCCGAGCTGCTGAAGCGCGAGGTTGCCAGAACGCAAGAAGTAAATCACCCGAATATATGCCGTGTGAACGAATTCTTCGTCCACCGTAGTCAAGAAGGCGATGTTCCGTTCCTGACTATGAAGCTACTACGGGGTGAGACGTTAGAGCAGAAGTTGGAGAAGAACCGCGTCCTTCCAGACTCGACGGCCATGGGACTATTGCATCAGTGCGCGGAGGCGTTAGGGGCAGCGCACGACTCCGGTCTGGTGCATCGGGATTTTAAGCCTCGAAACGTGATGTTGACCGAAGGTCCGGGAGAAGCGATGAAGGCGGTGGTGATCGACTTCGGGATTGCAAGGGCGGCGGCCGGGAGCGGAGGAAAGACCGAATCGGCGTTCCTGGCGGCGGGAACGCCGGGCTATACGGCTCCGGAGCAAGCCAGAGGCGAGGAACCAACCCCGGCATGCGACGTTTATTCATTCGGCGTTGTGGCGTGCCGAGTCTTGAGCGGCAAGATGCCGGGCGAGGGAGGGCTCGCGGAGGTTCCGCTCCGATGGCGGCGGACGCTCCGGAGGGCTTTGGACCCCGACCCAACGCGGCGTCCAAAGACGCCCAAGGATATTGTGCTCGCGGCGAAGACATGGAGCCGCCGGGTGTTGTTGTGGGGGATGTTGATCCTTCTCCTACTAATTTCTCCGTGGGTGGCGCTGCGGCTGTACTCCTCCGAACCACCGGCGTCGTTGGCGGTGTTGCCGTTGGAAACGACGGGGACGGAGCAGTCCGATGTGGATGAGGGGCTGCCCGAGGAACTGATCAGCTCATTGAGCCGAATTGCCGGTTTGCGCGTGGTTCCGTGGGCTTCGTCGTCACGAATTCGACCTCCATTCAAGGAGGACCCGGCATCGATAGCGCGGAGCCTTAATGCGCGCTATCTGGTAACGGGCAGCGTGCGGCGGGGGGGAGGCCGAGTGATTGCAACTATCCAACTAGTGGATGCGCCGGCGAACTCTCAAGTGTGGCTGGAACGATTCGATTTGCCCGAAGGCGCGGTGGCGACGATTCACACACGGTTGGCGAACGCGATACCCGCGCAGCTCCGGTTGACGGCGCCGAGCAATACCCGAGAGTCGAAAGGCGCGCATCCGGCGGCATTCGAGGCGCTACTTCATGGGCGGTACCACCTGGGGCGGCGGTGGCTGGATTCCTTTCCTTTGGCGAAGCAGTACTTCGAAGAGGCGATCCGGCTGGATCCGGCATTGGTCTCCGCTTATACGGGTCTTGCCGAAACGCTGTTGGTAATGGCTGAGCAAGAAGGCCGAGTGACACCCGACGAGGGTGTCCGGGCCGCGGAGCAGGCGGCACTTAAAGCGATAGAACTCGACCCGCGCTCCGCGGAGGGGTACGCGATATTGGGTCTGGTGAGTTCGGTGCATCACCGAAATTTCGCGGGTGCGGAGATGCACCTGGAGCGAGCGATTTCGCTGGATCCGAACTATTCGAGCGCGTATCGATGGATGTCAAATACGTTGCTTCAGCAAGGCAGAGTGACACGGGGATTGGAGCTCGCCAATCAAGCCGCAACGCTAGATCCGCTGTCCATTCCGGCGGCACAGAGTTTGGCCGCGGCGTACTTTTACACACAACAAGGCGAGCCGTTGCGGAGGCAGACGTTACGTGTTCTGGAGTTGGATCCGAATCACAAGTTTGGGCACGTTTTGATGGCGCACGCCTATGTACTCCTTCGCCGGCGGCTGGACGCGCTTCGGGAATTGGAGATAGTGACGCGGGATCCGAAGCCGGCGGGGGTGGCGATCCGGATGGCCGGCGAGGCGTATGCGGCGCTGGAAATGCCGACGGAGGCAAGGGCGGAATTTGCCCGACTAGAGCGGATGCGCAGCGATGGGGTGAACGTTCCCGTCTCTTATCTGGCGTTCCTGGCGGCGGCTATTGGGGATAAGGAGGAAGCGTTCCGGTTGTTGGAGGACGCCTGGAACAAACAGGATGTTTATCTTCCATGGTTGGGCATTTATCCGGGTTGCGCGTCGCTACGAGGAGATTCCCGCTATTTAGCGATTCTGGAGAGGCTCGGCCTTACAGGAACCAAGAGACCGCGTTGAGACCGGGTTGGCCGTTTTGTCCGAGTCTTTCGGAGCGTTCATCAAGAACGCGGAGGGACGGACGGAGCAGGCGAATGAGACTGGGGACAATGGCTCGGAACACGGGGCGATCCAGATTTGGGAGAGTGTGATCGACGAGGTACAACTCGTGTCCTAGATCGGCCAGGCGGTCGACGATCGATTGGGTGGAAGCGGAGATGTCCGTCGCAGCAAACGAAAGCGGCGCGTAGCGACGGGCGCCGGACTTAGCAACGAGATATGGGTGGCCATCCAGACGCTCGCGTCGCCACCAGGATAGGATGCGAGCCTGGTTTGCGTCGTTCATGGCGGTTTGAGCGGAGATGCGGGGTATTTCGTCCGCCAGAATCGCCATTTCGGCGGCGGCACTCCAAGCGGCGGATTCCCAGTCGATTCCAGCGCCGGTTCCCATGGCAATCCGGGTTCCATCCCGTCGGGCGGAGATGGCCGCGCAGACCAGGACACCGCAATCGGAAGTAAGGTCGAGGAGCCACCAGCATCGGCCATTTTTTTCGCAATGGCGAGCCATATTGGAGAGCCGAGGCGAATTGAGAGACCGCCAGTCCAATTCGGGACGGGGTGTACGCTTGCACCACCAGAGCGCGACGGAATCCCGTTCGATCAGTTCCAGCACGGCGCGGTGGATTGCGCCGGCGGCGGTTGGCGCGGTGGCGCAGCCGCCAGTGTCGGCGGCGTGGTAGACGGATCCGAAACCGAGGAAGCATACTTCAGCAAGGACGAATCTTTTCTCGCCAGTTTTGAAGCTAACGGCGTCGACCCACGGAAAGGCCTTCGAGCGGTCGAAGGAACATAGATGCGGGAGCATAGTATTGGGATCGAGAGCCGAGGTTCCCAGCGCATGAAATGACGCGCGGGTGAAGGATTCCCGACCGGTCAGCAACAGACTGGACCGTTCGACGGCTTCACCGAGGCAGCCAGCGGTTGCGGCGGCTTGGTTCTCGCCCTTTCCACCGACTTCGATCGGCCGGCCCGGACTGATACCGCCATCGAAATGGCTATAATTCCGGCGTGAGCAAAGTCCACGGGCGACGAAAAGGCCGGGAGCGATCCGACGTACTCCGCAGTCCGTCAAGATACCTGTCAGGGGACTGATCAGATCGCAGTCGGCGGGTCTTTCGCGAGCGCGGCGGCCGCAATCGGCGCAGCCGGAAATGCGCGGAGCGGGATGCCAGCAAGCCAATCGGCCGTCCGGCGCGAATTCCGCAAATCCACGATCGGCAGGATGATCTTGCGGCCAGGTTTCGGCGATTTTCGCGGCGAAGGCGAGTGCCGAGAGATCAGCGGCATTGAGATCCCGGTGGGCGCCGGGCTCCCAACCGTTCGCCCGCAACATTTGCGCCAAGCAAGTCCAACAAGCGTATTCGCCGCGGAATCTCGGCCCTACAAACGCTCCCACACCGGTAGCGATCTGCACGAGAAGCCATGGCGTCGCCTCTCTTGCGATCGCCGCCAATCCCGGTTCGGCAAGATTTCCGCAGGCAAGCAGGCGAGCGGCCGCGGTATGAACGATGGAGAGGCCCGGCCGGGCGACAGCACGGTGGATTGCGGCCTCCGGCAGGCCGTGTTCCAAGATTAGTTGGATTTTTATCGGGGATGTCCTTTTCCACCGTCTATTCTCGCTGAATAATCAGTAGAGGAAAACGAACACATATGCGCGCGGACCAGATAACGACTATTTTGTGGAAGGGCAGAAACATCGAGGTGGCGGCCGGCCGGCTATTAGTGAAGGTGCGTCCGGGTATGGAGGAGGCGTTTATCGATCTGGTGGAGAAGGCGTTCGCGAAACTGGCGGAATTCGAATCGCAGAATGTTCCGTTATTCGGTAGCTTGGCACGGCTATTGCTTTCGGAGTTGCCTCCTCCAAAGACGGTTTGGGAGAAGCTATCCGGCAACTGGCTGTTAGGGCGGCTCGGCATTGAGAGATCTCTGCAAAAGACCATTGAGAAATTGTTGGGACAGGCCGAGGCGTTGGGGATTGAGTTCGTTGAGCCGGATCCGATTCACCGGGCGCTGATAGCGCCGAACGATACGTTATTCGCCGAGAGTTGGGCTCACCAGCGGTTGCGATCCGTTGAGGCGTGGCAATTGTCCGACGGCTCGGATGACGTCAGACTAGCTCTGGTCGATAGCGGGGTTCGAATGAGCGACGGAGTGGTGGCGCATGTGGATTTCGACCCGCAACGGTTTGTATTGGCGGACGATCTCGTCGACAACTTGATGCCGCCCTCCGACGAAAGCGGTCATGGCACCAGCATTGCGGGTATTCTGGCGGCGACCCGCAACAATGGACAGGGGGTGGCGGGAATGAATCACACGAGCAAGGTGGTTATTTACCGGGTGTTCGACGCCGATGACCACGCCGTGGGGACGCGGGTATTGGAGGCATTCCGCCGCGCGGTGCGGGACAGCCGGACAGCGAACAAGCGTTTGGTAATCAACTATTCCGGGGGCAGTTTGGCAACCACGGAGAGATTCAAGGAAGGCTGCGCCGAGTTGACTGCGCAAGGCGATGTTCTGATCTGTTGCGCGGCCGGCAATAGCGGCCCAATTCACGAGCCGGGAGTGTTTGCCGGGGCTAACCCGGCCTTAGTTTGCGTCGGCTCAATCCGGAGCGATGGAACGGTGGCCAACGCTTCCTCAAGAGGACCCGAACTGACGGTTACCGCGCCAGGCGTCGACATCAAGACAACCACACGGGACGGCAGCTTCGACTTTGTAAGCGGGACATCCGCCGCCGCCGGATTCGTTTCTGGAATCGCATCATTGGTTTGGAGCCGAAAGCCAACGCTGACCGCGAAACAAGTTCGAGACATTTTGATTCAATCGACGGATCGAACGACGCATTCCATCAACCGCGGGTTTGGCACGGTGGATGCGAGAAAAGCGTTGGAATTGGCCGGAACGTGAATAAAACAGTTGCAAATCGCCACCGCTGATGTAGGATAAATTACATGCCCGACCCAACTATACAAAGTGCGCTGCTGGCAACTACCCAAATCCAGCGCCTCTATATCTCACCCGACCTGGAAGTTAACGTTCGCCCCGCCCAACCGGACATCCGCGGACACTTCATCGAAATTCGAGCGCGCAATGAAAGGACTATAGTCGTCAAGGAGGACATCGCAAACCGGCCGGGATTTCGGGGTTCGAGCGGGGAGATAGGTCCGCACAAGGCCGTGTTTTTCGTAAGTGTCCCGCCCGCCGATCAACCTCTGGGGCGGCCTACAACAGAGGACGGGGAGTAGTTCTCCAGCGGGTGCACGCATCGGAAACGATCATCTGCTATCCAAAGCGAAGGACTTACTGTCCGGGCGTGAATTCGCCGAGGCGGTACGGTTGCTGGAGGAGTCCGGCGAATCGCAGAAACCTTCCGTGTTTCGCCTTCAGGCACTAGCAGTAGCGCTGGCCGAAGTACGTCAGGTAGAGCGGGCGCTTGACGTACTTTTTGAGGCGCGAGAGTTGGCTCCGGGATCGGTGGATGTTTGGGCGAACCTACTTTCGTTAGGATTGAATTCTCCGCGGTTTTCGGGCTTTGACCGGGCTGATTTCCACAAGCGGTTTGGGGGTATGTTGGCGAATGTAGCTCCCATTCGTAGACGGCCCGTTGAACGGGCCGGTCGACTTCGGCTGGGTTATCTTTCCTCCAATTTCCGACTGGATCCGGAGATGTTCTTCCGGGCCCCCATACTCCGCAATCATGATCGCGATCGATTTGAGGTTTTTGCGTATTCCACCGTGGTAAAACCGGATGGAGCGACCGAGGAGTTTTCGCGGAGCGTGGAGCATTTTCGACCGGTGGCGGCCAAGGGAGACCGGGAGATCGCCGAACTGGTTGTCGAGGATCGGATTGATGTTTTAGTGGACATGGTTGGTCATTTCTCGGGTGGGCGGCTCCCGGTCTTCGCCTACCGGCCGGCACCTGTACAAGTCAGCTACCCGCTCTATCCAGCGACGACTGGACTGCTTCAAATGGACTACCGGATTGCGGATCCGGTCACGGATCCCATGGACTGGGCGCCTGGACATTATACGGAGGCGCTGGTGCATCTGGAGTGCGGGATCATTTGTTACGATCCGCCGGCGGCGCCGGCGCTTTCCCCACTGCCCGCGGACCTGAACGGATTCGTCACGTTCGGGGTGTTTGCGCGCCCGGCAAAGATAACGGATGATTTTCTAGGCCGGTGCGCAGAAATACTCTCGCTTGTTCCGGATTCGCGACTTTTGTTTCACCATGCGTTCAACGGGATGAAACCTGTTTCAGAAGCGTTGCGAGGTCCGATTGAGGCCGTTTTCGAGAGAATGGGCGTGGATCCGCGACGATTGGAGTTTGAGGGAGCGCAGCCACTGCTGGAACATCTGGAGATCGTGAGCCGGGTGGATATCGCGCTCGACACCTATCCCTACAACGGAATGACGATAACGTGTGAATGTTTATGGATGGGAGTTCCGGTCATAACACTTGCAGGGGATTGCCATGTGGGCCGCGTTGGGGCGAGTCTACTAACTCGAGCGGGCTTGCCGGAATGGATCGCGACATCCCCACGGGAATTCGTGGCCATTGCCGTTCGGATGGCCTCGATCCCGCAAGGGATTCGGACGATACGGGAGGGATTGCGCGAATCGATGCGTGGGAGCTACCTGACGAACGGGGCTGCGTATACTCGCACCCTGGAAGCCGCCTACGAAATGATGTGGGAACGTGAGCGCAAGAACCAACAACCGGACGGAGAGTTAGGGGCCCGCGGCTGATCGAGCGGGTTGGCTAGCCAAGCGCTTGGCTAGCCAGGCGCGGGCCATTTCCCAATCGCGTTTAATGGTCCGAACATCAAGACCGAAACTCTCCGCGACCTGTTCCTGGGTGAGGCCTCCGAAAAACACCATTTCCACAATGCGCGCTTGCCGTTCATCGAATTCGGCTAACTGTTCCAGGGCCTCATGAACGGCTAGTACGATGTCGAGGTTTGGAGTTACGGCAGCCTGTGCATCGTTCAGCTCGACCAACTCCTTAGAACCACCTCGTTTTGAGGACTTTCGACGGCGCGCGTAATCGATGAGAACTTGACGCATTACCCGTGAGGCGACCGCCATGAAATGCGCTTTGTTGTGCCAGGTCTTCTGCCGCTGGTTGATCAGTTTTTCGTAGGCTTCACCGACAAGGGCGGTAGGCTGCATCGTGTGGCCCTTCCGTTCGGAACGGAGACGCCGCCGGGCAATGAGCTTGAGTTCGCGGTGGACAGCCTGAAACAGGAGCTCTTCTGCGCCCCGGTCTCCAGCTCGAAACGCGCTCAAGAGTTGGGTCACGTCCACGGGATGCGACTCACCGTTGCCAGATTCACCTGACCGCTTGTCCATACTCCTCCTCCGGAGCGTGGTCTTCTGTAGTTCGATTTCATATGGTCTCGCATTCTCCCGCTACCGTCAATGTAATCGGCGGATGCCGGAAATGGGAGTTACGGCTCGAGCAATTGCCGGCGATGCTTGTCGAGGAGCTTGATGAAGTTGCGCTTGATCTTGTATTTGAAGCGGAGGAGATCGAGCTGGCGGGCGAATTCGGGGGAGGCGCCGATTCTTTTCATTACGGCGGCGGTGCGGATTAGTAGTTCGACGGGGCCGCTGTAATCGGAGTTGCGGGTGCGGTTGATTTGTTCGTCGACTTGGCGGAGGTAGATGGGGGCCGCGTCTCCGGGGTGATCCTTCTCCCTGCCTTCGGCTAGCGTCATCCAGAGGCTTGAACTGCAGCCGCCTTTTTGGGCTTCGCGCCAGGCTTCTTCCTTGTTGTCCTCGTCCATGAAGATTTCCACGAGCAAAGAATGATCTGCCTTGCGTTTGGCGGCGGCGGTGCGCTGCCGGATCAAGCCGAGGGCGTTGTCGCGCCACTCCGGCCAGTCGGCGGCTAGCGTGGCGTGGTGGCGGAGCGTCTTATAAAGTTGAAGGCCCGGCGCTTCCATGTATGCCGCCCAGATGAGCTTCATGGCATCCGCGTGATGGCCGCGGCGGTGGTGTTCGTTCGCGGCGATTTCGCGGAGCGGGACATCCGCGGGGAACGCTTTCAGACCCTTCTCCGCCCAGGCGAGCCCTTCATCGTGGCGGTTGTTTTGCAAATATGCGTTCGCGATTTCAGTGTAGCGGCAGGCGTGCGATAGATCCCGTTGCAGGATGGCGACCAACCAGTCCACATTGCCGTCGGCGCGGGCGACCGATTCAAGGATGCTGGCAGTCGGATAGTGTTTCGCGAACGCCGGAGCCTCGGCGAGGAGCTTGTAAGCGAAGAGGCCGGTAATGCCGATTACCTCGGCGTATGTCTCGGCGGCGCGACTGAAGCCGGTTATGCTCTCATCGATTTCAAGGTGGAAGAGCCGCGTGGCAAGTTTCACCGGGTCCGGGCGCGCTTGGCGGCAGGCTTGCAGATGGATGCCAGCGAGGCGCGCCGCTAGACTCGCTATCTCGCCGTCATCGTGCACCATCTCCGCGCCCTTGGCCAGCGTGCGAACGGCGGCCTCGCAGAGATCCACGAGAGGGGCGGCATGGCCGTCGGCGAGAATTTCGTCGAAGGCGTCAATGGCCCGGTTAACGCTTTGAGTGAAAGCGGCCACTCCCCGATAGTCGATATAGCGCCGCGGGATGGCCGCGTTTTCAAACGCGGCGCGGGCGGCGGCGATGACGTGTTCCGGACCGGCGCGGCGGGCGGTGTATTGGAGAAGACGTCCGCGGAGAAGAGCGTCATCCCGCGACCAGTCCAGAAGCATTTTGGCGAGCGCGGCGCTGGGCTCCTTGGCCAACAGTTTGGCGGCATCGTCGAGGGTTACCTTTTTCGGCGGCGTGTCCAAAGCTCCGCCATGGACAAATGCAAGGGCCGCGGCGACACAGTGTTTGCAGAATTCGGACGACTCCCCCATGGAACAACTGCATTCGTACTCGATTGCGCCGTCCGTCACAATGAGCGTGACGTTGTAATCAAACTGCCCGCGTACCACCGCACGGATGCCCGTGCCGTGATTGCGGACCGATTCCACATGACCGTGCATGTAGTAGTCGCGCCCACGCCGATAGACCTGGGTTCCGGCCATGCGGCGAATAACCCGATCCGTGAGGAGTTGCGCGAGCGGGGACGGCATTGGGGGTATCGACCACGATAAACAATCCGGGGCGAGGCATTCAATGGGTACGGATTGCCGCCGGTTTATGATGTTTTCATGACACGAAGCGGAACGGACGCATCGGTTGTTTTTCAATTGAAGGTAACGCTGATTGGAATCCGGCCGCCGATTTGGCGGCGGCTGATGGTACCGGGGCGCATCCGGCTGAGTGACTTGCACTATGTAATTCAGAAGGCCATGGGCTGGTACGATTGCCACCTGCACCTGTTTGAGAAAAACCGTCGCGAGTGGAGCCGGCCGGAGTGGAATGAGCTTGGAGAGTTTGGGTTTCAGGATGAGAACAAGTTCCGTTTGGATGAGCTACTTCATGTTCCCGGCGATTCGCTGGTCTATGTCTACGACTATGGCGACGACTGGCGGCACAGAGTGCGCTTGGAAAAGGCCGTAGCGGGGCCGGGGACTTCCACCACTCCTATTTATTTGCACGGGCGGCAGACGGCAACGCCCGCCGGAAGATGTGGGCGGCGTCCAAGGCTACTATGATTTCCTGGCGGCGATCGCCGACCCGGCGCACGAGGAGCATCGCAGCCAACTTGCGTGGGGCGGCTATTTTAAGGCCGAAGAGTTTGACTTGGCGGGCGTGAACGCCGCACTAAAAGGGCATCGTTGGCGGGCAATCTAGCCGCCGAGCGCTTGCCGACAGAAGTCGAGGCACTTTCGCATTTCGGCCATTACCGTCGTCCCTTCGCCGATTGCATATTCGAGCTCGACATTGGCGGGCATCTTGTACTTTTCCTTCTTCATCAACCGCAGCACGTCCTTGATGGGCGTGTCGCCCTGGCCCCAGGGGAGGTTGCCGCCGCCGTCGTTGCCGTACTTGCGATCCTTCAGATGGAAGCTTGTGATGCGGGCGGCGTTGGCTTCGATGAAGGGAATCGGCGAGGCGTTGATGGCGGTGGTGAAGTGGCCCACGTCGAGGTTAACGCTGTTGTACTTCGACTGCGCCAAAGCCCGCTCCCAGCTTTTTTCGTTCACTTGCGTGTGATTGTGGTAGCCGGCGTAGATCTTGTTTTTTGCGGCGAAATCGCCGATGCGCTGGGTGAGTTTTTCGTCGGTGGGGAGTTCCATGGTCACCGAATGCGAACCAAGGGCTTTGGCGACATTGAATACGTATTCAAATTCTTCGTCCGACATGGCGGGGGTTAGGCCGAGCTTGACGATTTCAATGGTCACGCCGGCGGCGTTGTACATCTTGCGGAGCTCTTTGTATTTGTCCATTGAAACGGACAGGCGCCATTGTTTGCGTTCCTCGGCGGCCTTCGTCCTGGCTTCCCGCTGTTCCGGCGTTACTTCACGGCGGCCGAGGACGAACGCAGCAACGCGCATGGAGGGAGCGCCGGCAAAGGTTTCGGCGGCTTCACCCATCAGCTCAATGGAACTCAGCCCAAGTTCGGTGCAGTACTTCAGGAGATCCGGAGCGGTGCTGGGAAGGGAACGGAAGCAGTAGGTGATGGCGCCGATTTGCACTCCGGCGAACTTGGAGTCCGGTTTGGCGAGTAGGGTGGAGGCTGGAATGGCGGCGAGGGCGGCCCGGGTGAAGTCGCGTCGGTTCATGTGGGGATTATTTCACAGACGCGGAAAGGGCTTTGATAGAAACGCGCAAAACGGACTCGGCCGCGGCTAGGGTGGCGGAAGAGTACGCCGTGGGTTGGAGGCCGCGACCGGCCTTTGCGCTTAAGCGCTGCGCATCATTTCGTCCCAGGTGACTTCGCGCTTTTGGTCGATAGCCATTTGACCGAGGAGGGAAGTGAGGGTGCTTTCCGCGGCGCGTACGCCGACATTTTCCGGTTTGCCTTCGGTGACGCGCCGGACAAATTCTCCAAGAGCGTCAATGGTAATGTCGTGCCGCGACTTTTCGGTGACCGGGCCGGCGCCGGTATTGTAAGTCCAGTGTTCGCGGGCGGTTTCGATGAAGCCGATGTCGCCGATGTAGCGCTCGCGGTTAGAGCGAAAGTGTCTCGGAGTCATTTGGGAACCGATGAAAGACATTTGGACTTTGTCCGGATAGTCATAGGTGACGCTGAGATGGTCGAGCAGATCCCCGCGCTTTTCCACCGTCCTTCCGCCAGTGCCGATGGCTTTGAGCGGATGGGCGCCAAGGAACCAGTTGATCGCGTCGAGGTTATGGACGTAGGTTTCGACGATGACTTCGCCAAAAGTGGAGCGCCACAGCTTCCACTGCTCCAGCTTCTCCTTATCGTTGCGAGGCGGCGGCGGCACCGGTTCATCGCCTTTAAGGGCGAATTTTAGAAATTCACCATGAACTTCACGCACTTTGCCGATGGCGCCGGAATCGAGCATTTGCTTGGCTTTGACATAGACGCCGCCATAACGCTGTTGGAATCCAAAAGTTATGTTCACTTTGCGGTCTGCGCTATCGGCGGCCCTCATGACGCGCTTGCAGCCGGCGACATCAAGACCGGCGGGCTTCTCCATATATATGTGCTTGCCCGATTTGACGGCGGCTTCAAAGTGTTCCGGATGCAGGTAGACGGGCGTGGCGATCATAACGGCATCGACATCGCTGGCCAGGACGTCACGGAAATCGGCGTAGCCTTTGGCGTCCGGGTTGCCGATTCTTGCTTTCGCATTGGCGATCTGCGCTTCGACGACATCGCAAATGGCGACGACTTTGACGCGCGGATCCTTAGCGATAGCGGCGGCGGTGTAGGCGCCGCGATTGCCGGCTCCGATGAGTCCGATTTTCACAGCGCTATTCTGCGCGGTGCCCCGGACGGCCTGGAAGGGGACCAGGGCGGCGGCTTGGATGGCGTTACGGCGGGAAAAAGTTGGCATAAATTTTTAGAGCATTCCGCAGGCGTCGAGCAGAACTTCATGGGTCATCAGGTCGTGCTCGGCGGTGTAAGCGGGAGCGGCACCCCTGCGGATGACGGCGGCAAGTTCGGCAAAATCCGGCGTGTAAGGGAGGCCGGGGGGAGTGGGCGGTTCGAGCGTCTGTTCACCGGCGCGATAGGGGCCCATGGGCTCCTTCAACGTCATCGTGAGACGCACCGGGGCGAAAGGCTGGGCCTTGGCGGAACCGTTCGTGCCGAGGATTTCGACATATCGATGCTGGTTGCCATGGGGGTCAAACCCGGCGAGGGAAATTTCGGCGATCGCGTGCGGGTATTCGAGCACGATGAGGTTGTTATCGGCGAGACCGTCGGCAATGGGGGAATGGTGGCGAATGAACCCATGGACACGGGTGGGCTTGCCGAGCAGCGCGGTGGCGCGATCGACCAAATGGCACCCCTCCGAAAACATCATGCCGCCGCGGTACTTGGCGAGATGGCGGCGCTCATCGGCGAGGATAGGCTTATCGATGGATGCGCGGAACCGGTAAACGCGGCCGAGCCACCCTTGGCGCGCGGCCTCCATCGCCGCTTGCATGGCGGCGTGGTACCGCCACTGATAGCCCATCTGCACGGTGCGTCCGCGCTCCCGCGCTTCCGCAAGGAGCTTGCGGAGACCGGCCAGATTGGCGCCGGGCGGCTTATCGAGGTGGACCCATTTTCCGGCGCTAATGCACTGTTGCGCAAAGTGAAGGTTGCGTTCGGCGTCGGCGAATTCGATGGCCGCCATCTCGATCGATGGATCCTTAACGACTTCGGATTCCGTCAGCCAGCGCACCTTTTGAAAGGCGGGACCAATAGCGGGATCGTCCTTGTCCGGACGGCAAACGCCGATAAACTCATACTCCGGCATTCCCTGCAGAGCGAGGACTTTGCTGTGGGCGTGGCCATGGCCGGTTCCGATCATGGCGGCGCGGATTCTAGTTTGCGGCGGCGCGAGAGAGAGGGCCGCGAAAGCACGGCGGGTCATGGAGCCTCCACCTGGATGATTTCGGTTTCTCCGTTGGCGTCACCGATAACCTCCAAGTTGGCCTCGCCGCCGATGAAGACCGTGTCACGCTCGGCGGCGCTGTAGGTTGACTCCTTCGTTTTTACGCGGAGAGCGCCGCGCCAGACGAAGAGTACGTGCTCGCCGCCGGGCTTGACTGAAGTATGGAATTTCTGGCCGCGCTTGAGGAGGAAATGCGAGCCCGTGGCGCGGCGGGAACCGAGATCGGCATTGGTGAAACTTCCCCGTTTTTGCGTAAAATTGACGTATTTCACGGCGCCGGGAGTGATGACGCCTTTGGGCTGGGCGGCGCCGGGGCGTTTGGAGTCGCGGGCGCCGGTATAGAGAATGAGGTCGGGCGGATTTTGAAAGCTGATCATGGTCGCTTCGCCGGCGCCGGCGGTGATGGTGCCGTGGATTTGGCCGGTGGGTACGAACGCGCATTCGCCGGCTTTGAAGCGATGGAGAGAGTCGCCTTGACGGAGATCCACTTCTCCCTGCAGGACGAGGATGGTGTCGTCGGAATAGTCGTGAACGTGTTGGGCGAACTCGGCGCCGGGCTGGGAGACGGAAAGGTTGAGCGTGGTTTTCTTCGCCCCCATGCCGGGGTGAATAATGCGGCGGGAGGTGACCTCGCCCATGCGGAAGGGATCGCTTTCGGAGAAGCGGACGACGCGGACATTCTGGGCCGGGATGGCCGCGGCGGCGAGGAGAATGAGTGCCGGGAGCTTCACTTACTGTCCCGCTATGATATACCAATCTCCATGCTCCGCAGAACTGCGCTTGCCTGGCCGTTTTTCGCCGATTCGGTGCTGCCGAAACCGGCGGGAATGCGATTGTCCGTGCGAGTGGAACCGCTGTTTCCCGATTTGACTTTGGCGAAGCGACTGGAGAAGGTGGCGGCCGCCGGCTATCGCGGCTACGAGTTTGGCGATTGGCGGGCGGCGGACGCCAAACAGATTGTGGCGCTGCAGCGGCGGCTGGGCCTGGAATGCGTTTGCCTGGTGGGGAACAAAGGCGTGAATCCAGTGGGAATGGGGCTTTGCAATCCGGCGGAAAGGGCGGGATTTTTGGCGGAGATCCAGGCTTCGGCGGAGGCCGCGCAACGGTTCGAGACGAAGAAAATGGTGGTGCTCTCCGGGTTCAAGGTTCCGGGGATGACGCGGGAGGCGCAACACGCGAGCATGGTGGAGGGCCTGAAACGGGCACACGATATTGTGGCGAAGTACGGTGTGACGATGATCGTGGAGGTGATCAACACGCTGGCGAAGATTGAGCCTTTGAACCCGAAAGGCGACAACCACGCCAACTACTTTCTGGACCGGACGCCGGAAGCCTTCGAGATGGTGCGCGAGGTGGGCAGCCCGTTTTTCCAGATTCTATACGACCTATATCATGTGCAGATTATGGAAGGAAATCTGATTGAGACGATCCGCGCGAACGTCGCCAATATTGGGCATTTTCACGTCGGCGACGTGCCGGGGCGGCATGAGCCGGGGACCGGGGAGATCCACTTCGGCAACGTATTCCGCGCGATTCACGAAAGCGGATACAGGGGTTATTTGGGGATGGAGTACGTTCCATCAAAGGATGCGATGAAGACGCTGGCGGACGTGAAGGAGATGGCCGGGCGGGCGGCGCGTTAAGTTCACGGCGTTCAGGAAAAAATGCCTTGACCGGGCGGCGGGATCCCGGTGTAAGATGGATGGCGACCGCTACGTAGGGCTATATCCGGTTAGAGAAAGCGGTCTACGTATTCCACGTCGAAATAAAGGCGAAGGAACGCTTGGTTTGAGGAGTCAACATGAAAATTCGATTACCAGGAACACTGCTGGCGACGACGTTGGTCGCCGGTTTTTCGCTCATGGCACAAAACCGCCCTCCGGAGATAAGTTACTCCGAGCACGCGGACATTTCGGACCCCCTTTACCTGATGGCCTTGCGGGCGCCCCGCGAGTTACCCACCGACATGAAACTGGGGAACAACCATGGACCGCTGCTTGACGAAGTTGGCGAGGGCGTATCCGTGGTGCGGGGGCCCCAAAGCATTTCGCGGCTAATTGACCGAATGCCCGGAGGCGCGGCTCCCACCGTTGGCACGCAGTTCGAAGGCTTGGGTACGGGTACGCCGGGTTACGCCGTGTCGCTCGCTCCCCCGGATCCGGTACTGGCGGTGGGGCCGAACCACATTTTCGAATGGGTGAACATCCACTTCGCGATCTACGATAAGGCCGGAACGCCGTTGCTGCCGGCGCCGGGATTTTTGGCGGGTAACACGCTTTGGTCGGGCTTTGGCGGTCCATGCGAAAGCACCAATCGGGGAGACCCGATCGTGCAATACGACAAGACGGCGGACCGTTGGATAGCGACGCAATTCGCGTTCACCACCGTCCGGCTGGGCCCGTACGCGCAATGCGTCGCGGTGTCGACCACCGGGAATCCGCTGGGTACCTATGCGCGGTATTCATTCACCTACAACTCCTTGAACGACTATCCCAAGTTGGGCATATGGCCGAACGCGTATTTCATCGGGTACAATTTCTTCCGGCGCATTACGTTGGGATTCCAGGGCGGTGTCGCATGCGCTTTGGACCGCGCCGCGATGCTGGCCGCCGCGCCGACAGCCGCGCAGATCTGCTTCGGTCCGACAGGCGGGCCTAGCAGCAACTTCCCAGCCGACTGGGATGGGACCACGCCGCCCGCCGGCGGGGCCGCGGGTTACTTCGTCCGTACCAACGGGACGAGTGAACTGCAGTTGTTCCGCTTCCAGCCAAACTTCCTTAATCCTCCGGCTTCAACGTTCAACGACGGATTCGGCGGGCCGACCTTCAGCTTCGTCAGCCTGCCGACTCCGACGCAGCGTCCGTGCAACGGCGCGAGTGGCGCCTGCATACCGCAACCGGGCACGGCGCAGTTGTTGGACACGCTCGGCGACCGGTTGATGTTCCGGACCGTTTACCGCAATCTCGGCGGGGATGACCGGCTGGTGGTGTCGCACTCGGTGGATCCGGATGGGGCGGGAGCGAAGGCCGCCGCCGTTCGTCTGTATGAGATTGGCGCAGCGGGTTCGGCGGCGCCGGTTTATTTGAACAACGTCACGTTCTCGCCCGATGCCACAAACCGGTGGATGGGTTCGGCCGCGATGGACAAGCAGGGGAATATTGCGGTGGGGTATAGCGTTTCGAGCGCGGCGGTGAATCCCGGACTGCGCGTAACGGGCCGATTGGCCGGTGACGCGGCGAACACGCTGCAAGCGGAGGCCGTTCTCATCAACGGCACCGGTTCGCAGTTGACGAACCTGAGCCGCTGGGGCGACTACTCGGCGATGCAGATCGATCCCGTGGACGATTGCACCTTCTGGTATGCCGGTGAATACATGGCGGCCAACGGTACATTTAACTGGCGGACGCGGGTCGCGTCTTCCAAGTTCCCGGGCTGCATTTAGTTACCGCGTTCCAGTCATGCAAGGGCCCGCCGGCAAGCCTGGCGGGCCCTTAATACATTTCGGAGCCGCTAACCGCGGGGCAGGCTCGCGGTCAAAAGCGTCAACAACTTGGGCAATACCACTCGCGGGTGAGGCACCAAGTTCATGGAGAGCCGCTAACCGCGGGGCAGGCTCGCGGTCAAGAACGTCAACAACTTGGGCAATACCACTCGCGGGTGAGGCACCAAGTTCATAGAGAGCCGCTAACCGCGGGGCAGGCTCGCGGTCAAGAACGTTAACAACTTGGGCAATACCGCTCGCGGGTGAGGCGCCAAGTTCATGGAGAGCCGCTAACCGCGGGGCAGGCTCGCGGTCAAGAGCGTCAACAACTTGGGCAATACCACTCGCGGGTGAGGCACCAAGTTCATGGAGAGGTGTTATGTCGTTTCGTTTGTTTTGTTTTCTGATCGGCGGCTTGCGGCTGGCCACCTGCTGGGCGCAACCCGCGGCGGCCCCGCGCCCAGTCGCTCCGGACGCCGTGATAATGCATCTCGATGGCAAGCCGGTGACAAAGGCCGAATTTGACAAGCTGGCGTCGGGATTTCAGGCCGCGACGCGGGAACCGGTCGAACTATCCCGGACCCTGGTAGTCCAATTGGGCGAGGCCTATGCGCTGGATGCGGCGGCGCGCAAACGCGGCTTGGCCGACGTGGAGTCGATCGCCTCGCACATTCGCTTCCGCACCGCGCAATTGCTGGCGGCCGAACTTTTCAAGGCGATTCAGGCCGACCTAAACCGGGACGAAGCTGGGATGCGGGCGAACTATGAGTCTAGGAAATCGGAGTTCCTGCTGCCGCGCGTCCGGCAGATCCTGGTTGCCTACAAGGGTGCCCGCAGCGCGGCATCGGGAGTTACTCGCTCCATGGACGAGGCGCGCGGCCGGGCCAACGGTCTGAAGCAGAAATTGGATTCCGGCGCCGATTTCGCCGCGCTCGCCAGGACCGAAAGCGATGACCGAGCGACCGGCGCGAATGGCGGCGCGTTGGGCGTTATTACGCGCGGGCAGACACTGCCGGAGTTCGAGAAGCTGGCCTTCGAATTGGGCAAGGGCAGGCTGGGCGGGCCGGTGAAGACGGAGCAGGGATTTCACCTGATCCTGGTTGAGGACCGGCAGACCATGGAGTTTGAAAAGCTTCGCGCAACGCTGGTGTTTGAACTGGCGCGCCAACGGCTGGACCAGATCGCGAAGGAGGGATATAAGGTGAACGAGGCCGTGGTTCCGGCGAAGTGAAGTATGTACACGCCGCCGCACTTTCGCGAGGATCGCATCGATGTCCTCCATTCGCTAATCGGCCAGTTCCCGCTCGCGACGCTGGTGACGACGACGCCCGCCGGTTTGGAAGCGACGCATATTCCGTTCCTGCTTGAGAACGGAATTCTGCGTGGGCACGTCGCGCGGGATAACCCCATTGCCAACGCCGGCGGCGCACCAGCGCTGGCGATTTTCCAGGGACCGCAGCACTATATATCTCCCTCCTGGTACGCGTCCAAGAGTAGCGACTCGCGCGTTGTGCCGACCTGGAACTACGTCGCCGTCCACGCTCACGGCCCTATCCGCACATTCACCGATAAAGCCGGCCTGCTGCGGATCGTCTCCGATCTAACGCTCCACTTCGAAAGCCGGCAAGCCGCGCCGTGGTCCATCCACGACGCCCCGCCGGAATATATCGACAAGCTGCTCAACGCCATTACCGGCGTTGAGATCTCCATCGAACGGTTGGAAGGCAAATGGAAAGTGAGCCAGAACCGGCCCGGCGAGGACCGCGTGAGCGTGATGGAGGCGCTCTCCGGTCACCCCATGGCTGCCGCGATCAAGGCCGCGATCTCTTGAGGAACACGCGCACAACGGACACGCTCCGGCCCGGCCGGATGGGCGAGTTCCTCGCCCGTTGGAGCCGTGCCTGCGCGGCCTGTGCGCGTTAGTCCAAGTCAAACCCGTGCTGCTTGCGATGATGCGGGCCATCGTAGGTCTTGGCGGATTTAAAAAGTTCATGCCGTCCGTCGCTCGCCTCATCGCGCACCTTGGTCAGCAGCGCATCCCGTTCCGTCGCCGTGAATGGCTTGAAATTCCTCGCCATCGCTACGTCCGCTTTTAGTTGCGCCATCGTCGTAATTCCCACCACCTGGGTGGTGACGGGCAGGCTGAGGCAGTATCGATAACAGTCCTCCGCCCGCAGGCCCAACTTCTCAATCAGCCGGCCTTCGGTGCCGCCGCCGGCCAACCCCTTCATACCGATCACGCCGACGTTCTTCTTCAGACACACCGGCACCACTTCCTGCTGAAAACTGCGGTAGAAACGGTCCATCAAATTGATGGGCATTTGCGCGGTATCCCAATCATGCGGCTTACCCAGCATCTTCAAATGAATACGTGGATCCTTGTGCCCGGTGAACCCGATAAACCGCACCTTTCCGGCCTTCTTGGCTTCAAGCGCCGCCTTCAATCCGCCCTTTTCGAACACCCAGTCGGGATCGTTGTCGTACACCATTTCGTGGAACTGCCACAGGTCGAGATGGTCCGTCTGGAGGCGCCGCAGCGAATCGTCCAGATTCTTCATCGACCCCGCGTAGTCCCGCTCGCAGTTCTTGGTCATCAGGAAGACCTTCTGCCGCCTGCCGCCGGTCAGGGCCTTACCCATCACCTCTTCCGAATGCCCGTTGTGATAGTCCCAGGCGTTATCGAAAAACGTCAGCCCATCGTCGATTGCCGCGTGCATAATGCGCACCGCTTCGTTGTCATCCTTCACCGATCCGATATGCCATCCGCCCAGACAGAGGATCGACACCCGTTGGCCGGTCCGGCCCAGCACGCGAGTGGGCAGGCCGGTGGCGGTCGCGGATGACGTTTGCGCCAACACCTCCTTTGCCAATGTTGCCGCGGATAATGTGCGCGCGCCACTCTGCAGAAATTTTCGTCTCGATTCAGCCATGTCGCCCCTTGTTATATCGAATTTGAATATCACTGTACAGCCACCGTTACTTGCATGCGGTCCACAGCCCCGCCGGGCGCCGTCGCCGTGAGAACGTAGGTTGTCGTCTTCGGCGGCGTTACTACGAAACACCGGTTCTTGCCACCGGACAGGGAAGCCTGCACTTGCGGCTGGACGGACACCGCGTTCGCCGCATCGGTCGAGTAGCATAATTGCACTCGCGCACCGGGCGCCACGGGCATGTTTCCGAGAATCTGGAAGTTCTGAATTAGCGCTTTTTCCTTCGCGTCTTCCTTCGCGGCGACCGCTCCCACACGGACCGAAAACGTCGCGGTGGTCTCCCCGCCCGGCCCCTTGGCGGTCAACGTGTACGTCGTGTTTTTTCCAGGCACATGGGCCACGCAGCGATTCAGTGCCGGACCCAAGCCGGTGTCATCATATGGCTGCATGGTAACCGTCGTCACGTTCTCCGTTCCGTAACAGATTGTCAGACTGTCGCCCGCCGCCACAACCGGCTGCGTTCCATAAAAATGCGTGATGCGGGGAAGTGGCGGCGGCGTTTCCTTCGGCTTTTCCACCGCCTTTTCGGCACACCCGGTTAACAAGGCCAGCAGGTAAAAATGGGTTAGTCTCATGCCCACATTTTCGATTCTCCCACGGGCGCTTAACCATTTTGGAGGCAGTCGCTGAAAAGTCCTCCCGCGAGGCCGATCACTAGACGGACATGGCTTAGCAAGTGCTCTTAGAATGGAAAATGTGTTCCGAGCCGTAACCGTCAAGAAGCCCAACCGATCGTGCAGGATGGCCAATTTCCCGTCGACCCCTCCCAACGGTTAGGCGGCCGAGGATGCCAGCCGCCGGCGGCATCCGTTCGGCAAACGGCCGACGCTTGGCGATTAAGGCCAAGGGACGGTCCGCTTGAAATCGGTGTGCGCGAGCAGCTCCTGGGCGGGCCTGCAACCGGGGATGCAAAGCAGGGCGACCTGGACGCCGGCGCGACGGATCAGCTTCATGGCCGGAACGTAATCCGTATCATTCGTCATGAGCGCGATGAGTTCGACTGAGCGGTTGCCGGCAATGGTCGCCATGTCGAGGCCGATACGCATGTCCACTCCCTTCCGCTGGAACTTCGGAACAAAGTCGGCGTCGACCGGCGGGTTCGATGGTTGGTTCCCCTTCTTGACGACGTAGCCGCGAAACTTCAGGACGCCGCGGCGTACGGCGAACAGATCCTTTTTAGCGAGGTCGTGCAAATACGGCGTGGACTGTGCGTGGTTCTGGACGGTGCGCGAAACAGGCAGCCTCGTACTCCCATTGAAGAGGGCGCAATCGTAATAAAGGACGCGGATGATCTCCTCGGTCACGAGGGCGGACGCGATCCCGATCTTTTCGATGTAGTCCGCGGTGATAGCCTTATGCGCCATTTTGAGATAACTCCGGAGGTGGCCGCCGTCGATCAGGACGGTAATCTTTTTGCTCATATTGCCGTTCCAAAAGAGATGAGGCCCGCAGTCGCCTGTGGGCCTCGGAACCAGCGCCACTCACAACAGCGAACAGTTACAGTGATTGGCGGCCATCTCGTGGTGAACGCTGCGCGGGCGGTGCTGCGCACCTACATGAAAGCGCAGAAAATATGATCGACACGCCCCCAGCCAGAAAGTTTGACCGGCGCTCTCGAACCGCCGATTGCGGTTCCGGACGAACCGTCCCGCCGGTTACTTAAACGAAGATCTCCTCACGCCGACCGGCGCGGCGCTGGCGTCGCTAGCCGGCACGGCACGGCCAAGCACGGCTGCATCGGCGCCAAAGTGGAGCGCCATTCGGTAGACCGGGGCCTTCCCGCCCGCCCTCGGTGGACCGAAAAAATCGCCGCTGGAAACATGCGGCCTAAAGGCTGAGATATTTGTATTAGTGTGGAACCCGAAGAGGAAGAGGTATTCGAACTCCCGATTACCGATACGTTTGACCTGCACACGGTCCCCCCAAGGGACGTGGAAGGCGTGGTGGAGGCGTATCTGGAAGCCGCGTGGGAAATGGGGTTTCGCCACCTCCGGATCATCCACGGGAAGGGTATCGGCGTGCAGCGGGAGACCGTTCGCCGTGTGCTCGGGCGAATGGCGTTCGTGGAGTCGTTCCAAACCGCCCCCGAAGGCGCCGGAGGCTGGGGCGCGACGCTCGTAACACTGCGGCTCCGTTCCTGACTGGGTTCCGATTTTCCGAAGCGGAAACACGAGAATTGTGGTAGTATTGGACTATCGCTGGAGTATTAGGGTTACCCAGTCAACGCCACTATATCTTAAGGTCCGTATTGTACCCAGCGGGGCCGGAAGTAACCTGCGGAAGCCGGAAACAAACCAAGGAACAAACCAAGGAACAAACCAAGGTTCAAACCAACCTGGAATCGGGAACGAACCGAAGAAAACGCTGCAAGTAAAAGACTTACTCTTTCTTGCCTGCTCCAGCCCGCTTGCGGCGTAGAATGCCCTAAATACCCTTCCACGATTCCGCCGCCCCGTGCGTCTGTATTAATGTGAAAGTCCTTGCGCCGGTAGTGTCGATTTTGGCGGTCAGCGCTTTTGGCGCCGATGTCGATTTGGCACGCGTGCTGAAGACCGTCGAGACGCGGTACAACTCGGTCCGGACGCTGGAAATGGACTTCGAACAGATCTACATCGCGCCCAACAACGCCCGGCGCACCGAGTCCGGCCGGCTGTTCCTCCGCAAGCCGGGGCGCATGCGCTGGGAATACTCGAAGCCCGACGGCAAGCTCTTCGTATCGAATGGCGACGACTATTGGTTCTACTCCCCAATGGCGCGCCGCGCGGAGAAAATCAAGCTGAAGGAAGCCGAGGACATGCAGGCGCCGATGGCGTTTCTGATCGGCAAGCTGGACTTCCACCGCGACTTTGACCGCTTTGTCGTTAAACAGGAAGGCGCGCTGGTTCGCATCACCGCGCAGCCAAAGAATCTGAACAAAGCGCCGTACCGCGAAGTCAGCTTCCTCGCCGCGCCCGATTCCCGCATCGAACAGCTTACCGTACGCGGCCAGGACGCCTCCACCATGGATTTCCGCTTCCGCAACGAGACGCGGAACCCCGTTCAGAAAGATTCGCTCTACATTTTCACGCCCCCGGAAGGAGTCGAGGTCGTCACGCCCGGGAAAAACCAATGAGCGAATTCCTCCTGAAATACGCCGACGCGCGCGGCCAGATTAAGCAGGAAGTGGTCGACGGGAACTCCGAAGGCGAGATTCGCGACCGGTTTGCTACCCAGGGCTTCCTGGTCTATTCGATCAAGCCCAAGGGCAAATTTGACGCGCTCACCACCGGCGCCGGCAAATCGCGTCCGCGAAAGGTCGATCTGGAAAAATTCCTGATTTTCAATCAGCAGTTCGTGACGCTCATTCGCGCCGGATTGCCGATCCTGAAATCGCTCGATTTGCTCGCGACGCGCCTCACCGACGAAAAGCTCAGCCCGTTCGTGACCGCCGTTCGCGATGAGGTCCGCATCGGCACCTCGCTGAGCGATGCCTTCGCCAAGCAAGGCGTCTTTCCGCCCATCTACATCTCGAGTATCCTGGCCGGTGAAAAATCGGGTTCGCTGGTTGACGTGCTCGACCGCTATGTCACTTACCAGCGCCGAAATTTGGCGGTCAAGAAAAAGCTGATCGGCGCGCTCATTTACCCCGTGTTGTTGATCGTCCTGGTGATCGCTCTGGTCAGCTTTCTTGTCGCCTATGTCGTGCCGCAGTTCGCCGAACTCTATTCCTCCATGGACGCGAAACTGCCGGGCCTCACCATTTGGCTGATCTCCATTGGCACCACGGCGCGCGATTACATCTTGCTCCTCACCGGGATCTTCTTCGGCGGGGGCGCGGCGTTTTACTTCTGGAGCAAAACGGAATCCGCGCAGGAGACGCTCGACAAGATTAAGATGCGGACGCCGCTTGCCGGGGAGATCTGGGTGAAGTATCAGGTGGCCCAGTTTTCGCGCGTGCTCTCGACGCTCCTTCTCGGCGGCATTCCGCTCGTGCAGGCGCTGGAAACGGCGGCGCAAAGCGTCGGCACGAAGCTGCTCGAAAAGTCGCTGGCCCGCGTCCGGCAGTCCGTGCGCGAAGGTAACTCGTTATCGAGCTCGCTGGCCGACACGAAAATATTCCCGGAACTTTCGATCGACATGATCGAAGTCGGCGAATCGACGGGCGCGCTGCCGGCGATGCTCGGCAGCGTCGCCGAGTTCTATGAAGACGACGTGCAGACGCGAATGGCGGCGGCGCTCTCGTTGATTGAGCCGGCCATCATGATCGGCATGGGCATCTTCGTGGCATTCGTCCTGGTCGCGCTCTACCTGCCCATCTTCTCGTTGTCGGATTCCATTGGAGGGAGCCGCTGATATGGCCACCGAACGCGCCAATCTCATTGATCCGCAAGTGGAGATCACCAACGCCCGGGCGCTGGCCGCGCGGTATCGCGCCGCCTATATCGATTTGAAGGAAGGCAAGGTCGATCTCGAACTGTTGCGGCTGGTGCCGGTCGACATGATGTTCCGCTACAATTTCGTCCCGGTCTCGCTCGACAAATGGCCGGGCGGCACGGAGACGCTGGAAATCGCCGTCGCCGATCCACGCAATCTGCAGCTCATCGACGAATTGTCGGTCCTGTTGAAGAAGCGGCTGCGCGTGAAGGTCGCCGCGCTGCACCAGATCACCGAACTGCTGAAGAAGACCGAACAGTCGCAGCGCGTGCTGGAAGAGGTCACCGAAGGCTTCGCGCTCGACGTTGTCGGCGGCGACGATGAGAACCCGGACGAGACGCTTTCCATCGACCGCATCTCGGCCGATCAGGATGAAATCGCCCCCGTCATCAAGCTGGTCGATACCACCATTTTCAACGCGCTCGAACGCCGCGCCTCCGACATCCATATCGAAACCCGCGACGGCGAAGTGGTCATCAAATACCGCATCGACGGCGTGCTCCATTACGCTATGCCGCCCATCGCCAAGGACTGGCATTCCATGATCATTTCGCGCATCAAGGTGATGAGCGAACTCGACATCGCCGAGCGCCGCGTGCCGCAGGACGGCCGCTTCCGCGTTCGCTACAAGGGCCGCCTGATCGATTTCCGCGTCTCCATCATGCCCACCGTGCATGGCGAGGATTCCGTGCTCCGCGTGCTGGATAAAGAGTCGATGTCGGAGAAATTCGCCAAATTGTCGCTCGACGTCGTCGGCTTCTCCGACCACGACGTCACCCGCTTCCGCCGCTACATTAAAGAGCCTTATGGCATGGTGCTGGTGACCGGCCCCACCGGTTCCGGCAAGACCACGACGCTCTACGCCGCTTTGAGCGAAATCAAGAACGACGAAGACAAAATCGTCACCATTGAAGACCCGGTTGAATATCAGTTGAAGGGCATCACGCAGATCCCGGTGAATGAGAAAAAAGGCCTCACGTTCGCTCGCGGGTTGCGATCGATTCTCCGCCACGATCCGGACAAGATTCTGGTCGGCGAAATCCGCGATCAGGAAACGGCGCAGATCGCCATCAACGCCGCGCTCACCGGCCACTTGGTCTTCACCACCGTCCACGCGAACAATGTGCTCGACGTGATGGGCCGCTTCCTGAACATGGGCGTGGAACCCTACAACTTCGTGGCCGCCATGAACTGCATTCTGGCGCAGCGGCTGGTGCGCGTGATCTGCGACCACTGCAAGCGGCCGGTGCATGTGGGTGAGCAGGAGATTATCGACAGCAGCTTGAACCCGGACGACTGGAAAGAGCAAATATTCTATGAGGGCGGCGGGTGCTTTGAATGCGGCGGCACCGGCTACCATGGCCGCTCCGCGATCCATGAACTGCTGGACCTTTCCGAACGCATGCGCGAACTGATCCTCGAAAAACGCCCCGCCTCCGAGATCAAACGCGTGGCGCGGGAGGAGGGGATGACGACGCTCCGCGAATCGGCCCTGGAACGCGTGCGCGAGGGCATTACCACGCTCCGGGAAATCAACAAAGTGACCTTCATCGAATAACGTATGGGATTCCCGGACAAAATCAAAAGCCTGCTGGCGGACCCGCCGCCGGAGTTCGGATTCGAAGTGTCGGAAGCCGGCTTGGCGTGGTCTTCTTCGCGCGGCAAAGGCTTCACGGCGTTTGACCTCGGCACAATGCGTATTTCGCCGAGCGAGGAAAACGTCCTGCGGCCCGAGTCCATGGCTCGCGCGGTGCGTGAAGTCACCGGCGACGCAAACGGGCGGCGGCGGCGCACCGCGGCCGTCATTCTGCCCGACCACGCGGGCCGGACGACGGTGCTTGATTTTGACTCCTTCCCCGGCAAGCCTGAAGAGCAGGAGACGCTGGTGAAGTTCCGGTTGCGGAAGGCCGTTCCCTTCGATATCGATTCGGCTTCGGTGAGCTATCACGCGCAGCCCCGCGCGGGGTCGAAGAAAATCGATGTGGTGGCGAGTTCGATGTCGCTGGAGACGCTGGCGCGTTATGAGGCGCCGTTCCGCGCCGCGGGCCTGCATGTGGGCTTCGTCACAACTTCCATGCTGGCGGCCCTCAATGCGGTACCAACCACCGGCTGCCGCGTGTTGGTCAAGTTGAGCGGCCTGGTGCTGGCGCTCGCCGTCACCGATGGCGGCGCGCTCCGCCTGCTACGAACGATAGAGCTTCCGGAGGCGTCGCCGGACGCCATAGCCGAACACCTGATACCCACACTTACCTATATTGAGGACGAATGGGGCCGGAAACCGCAAGCCGTCTACGCGGTTGGCTTCGATCCGCAGTGGCTGGAACCCGAACTGGCGGCGGAAGCGCTGAACGGGCCGTTCGGCCTGGCGCAGGCGCATAACGCCGGCCTGTTGGGCTGGCTGGCCGCGGGAGGCCGCACATGAGATTCCCGATCAACCTCGCCAGCGAGCCGTTCCGCCGCGACCGCGCGATGACCGTCGCCGCGTCCGTTCTGGCCGGACTGCTGGTGCTGACGCTGGGCCTGCTGCTGGCGCTAATCGTCAATGAACGCGGCCAGAAGCGCGACGTGCGTGAAGCGACCGCGCAGGCCGAACAGCAGTTGGCGCGGCTGGCGTCGGAGCAGTCCGCGCTTGAAGCCTCCATGCGCAAGGCGGAAAACGCCGACGTACTGGAGCGAAGCGTATTCCTGAATACGCTGATCGCGCGCAAAGGCGTGAGCTGGACGCGGCTGTTCGGCGACCTGGAAGGCGTGATGCCGCACAACGTCCGCTTGGTCGCCATCCGCCCGCAGACCGCCCAAAAGAACAATATTCAACTGGAAATGACAGTCGGCGCGATATCGGTGGAGCCCGTTGTCGACCTGCTCAAACGCATGGAAAGCTCGGGAATTTTCAGCGTCCCCAGCGTCGCCAACTGCCTGCCGCCTTCGCAAAGCGAGCCGCTCTACCGCTGCCGCGTGAGTGTGAACTATGCCCAGAAACTTTAATATCGCCCCCATTCTGGGCCAACTGGGCCTGAAGAAAAACGATCCGCGCACCACGGCGCGCGTAGGCCTCGCCGTTTTGCTGGCGCTGAATCTGATCGCGGGCTGGTTTGTGTTTAGCCCGGTGGGCGGCTCCGCCGAGGAGATGGAATCCAGGCTGAGCGGACTGCGGAAACAGGTGGCGCAGAAACAGGCCGTGCTGCAGCGCACCAGGCAATTGACAACCAAAGTCGACAAGGGGCGCGCGCAGGGCGACGAGTTCCTGGGCCGCTATTTCCTAAGCCGGCCGACGACCTATTCCACGCTCGTCGGCGAGTTGAATCAACTAGCCAAATCGGCACAGGTGCGGCCGAAGGAGCAGGCGTTTAACGAAGAAGAGGTGGAGGGCTCCGACGAGCTGGGCATGGTGAGCATCACGGCCAGCTATGAGGGCACTTACGCGGATCTGCTGCACTTCCTGCGCGAGCTGGACCGCGCCAACCGCCTGGTGATCATAGAGAGCCTCGCGGCGACGCCGCAACAAGGCTCGGGCGTATTGAACATATCGCTGCGGCTGAATACGTTTATTCGCGAGGCGCCCCTGCCGCAGGTGGCGGCGCTGACTCCGGGGGCGGGAGGCGGACAATGAAACTAGGAGCCGAACCGAAGAAAATCGCCATATTTGGGGGACTGATTCTGCTGGCCGCCATTGTGCATTTTAGTAGCGGCGACGACCGTCCACAGTCCGACGCGCGCCGCGGCGCCGATCCTACCCCGGCGGTTGGCGCGACGGCGGGACCGCGCACCGCCCTCACGCCAACGGCGGCGAGGAGCGGCGCCGTCCGTCCGAACAGCAATAGCCGGACGTCCCAGGAGTTTAAGCCCGTCTTGCGGCCGCGCCGCGTCGAGGATCGGATCGACCCGGCCACCATCGATCCCACCCTGCGCACCGACCTGCTGGCCCGCCTCGCCAACGTGCCCATTCAAGGCGGCAGCCGGCCGCTGTTTGAATTCTCCACCCCGCCCGCGCCCAAGGCGCCCGATCCGGGCAAAATCATTCCCACGAAACCCCCGCCCGTCGTCGTGCCCATCGCGCCATCGGTTCCCGTGACGACCCCCGCGCCGGCGAAGCCCCAGGCCCCGCCGATTCCATTGAAGTTTTACGGATTCACTTCCGTCCGGTCGGGCCCCAGACGCGCGTTTTTCCTGGAGAATGAAGACGTGTTCGTCGCCAATGAAGGAGAATTGGTGAAGAAGCGCTACAAAGTGGTGCGGATCAACATGAACTCCGTGGTGATGGAAGATACCGAGTTCACGCAGCAGCAGACGCTGCCGCTGACGGAACAATCGCAATGATAAACCGCCGCCGCCAATCCGAACGGGGCTATGCGCTCATCTTCGTCTTCGCGCTCTCGGCGATGATGGCGATGATGCTTTATTTGGAACTGCCGCGGCTGGCGCTGGAGATGCAACGCAACCGCGAGGATCTGCTGATATCGCGGGGCGAGCAATACGCCCGGGCGATCAAGGTGTTCGCCAAGAAGAATAAGCGTTACCCGCAGACAATCGAAGAGTTGGAAAATACCAACGGCGTGCGCTTCCTCCGCCGACGCTATACCGATCCGATGTCGGGCAAGGATGAATGGCGACTGATTCACGCCGACGCGGCGGGACGCCTTACCGATTCGCTGGTGCAAAAGGCCACCGTTCCCGGCCAGACCGAGGAGCAAAAGAGCGTCAATACCTTCGTGAGCGAAGGGCCGGCCTTCGGGTCCACCGGCGATCCGAACTCGGGCCGGGTGGCGCAGGCGTTGAATCGTCGCGCCAGCGAACTGCCGGGCGCCGTGGGAGCCCCGCCGCCCCCCGGCGCGACCACCCCGTCGGACCCAACCGCTATCAGCGACCCGCAGCAACTGCAACAGCAATTCCAGCAACAGCAACAGCTTCAGCAACAACAACAATCGATGGTCCCGATCATGGGACCGAATGGACAGCCGATTCAGCGCATCCCGGGTCTGCCGGGACAGTTTGGCCAGTACCCCGCGCAAGCGTCCAGTTCGCAAACGGGCGGCACGGTGCCGCAGCAAACGACCGGCGGCTACTCATTCGGCAGCGGCTACAGCGGCACGCCGCCTCCCACATCGGGTCCGCAGCCGCTGCCGGGAATCCCGCAGGGCGGCACGCTTCCCGGCGGCTTCCGGCCGGGCGGCGGGTCCAATAGCTTTGGCGGCGGTCCGGTTCCGGGCGGTCCTGGCGTTTATACAGGACCACCGCCGGGCGGCATGACGGCCAACCCGGCCACCCAGATGATCCAGCAGATTCTCACCCGGCCCAATCCGCAAGGACTGGCCAATCTGCAAGGCGGCGGCGGGCAGGCCCTGGGCGGCGGCATCGCGGGCGTGGCCAGCAAGCACGACGCGGAAGGAATCAAGATATATAAAGAGAAAACGAACTACAAGGAATGGGAGTTCGTTTACGATCCGGCGAAGGACCAGAAAAACGCCCAGGGGCAGATGCCCGGGCAAATTCCCGGCCAGATACCGGGCCAGATTCCCGGCCAGCCGACAACCGGGCAGGGCACCGGTTTTGGCGCGCCGCCGGGCGGCTTTGGCGGACAACCGGGCGGAATTCGGCGCTAGCAAATAAGGCCGTCGCGGCATGGGAATGTCGCGACGGCCTCGGGCGTTCCCGGTAGCGCGGCGCCCAGGGGAATTCTCAGTTCGTGATGTCGTGGGTGGTGGATTCCTCGCGGATGGGGAGGTAGATTTTGTACCATTCCTTCTGCGCGGGGCTGTCGGTATAGTCCTTCAAAGCCTGCTCGTCCTTAAACTCCATTACAATGGCGTGCGTGTAGCCGGAGCCCTGCACCTTCAAGGCCTTCGTCCAAATGCGGGTGATTCCCTTGTAGCTGTTGGCGACCGTCTGCGCGCCCTGAAGGGCGCCGGCGATCTGCTCCGGCGTGGTACCGGCTTTCCACTTGATCGTCACGACATGGACGACGCTCATGGGCTTCTTGGCGGCCGCTTCCACGGTACCCACGGTCAGGGCGAGGGCGGCGATAACGGTCAATAGGAGGTTCTTCATTTTAGTTTTGTCTTTCATTAAATCCCAGCCAGTGCTCACACAAGATGATGGAATTGGCCGGGTTTTGGGGATCGTATTTGGCGACTGCCGTTCCCACCAGCCGCTCCGCGGGCCGCGGCAGATATTGCGCCAGCACGGTGATGTCCTGCGCGGCGTCATAAGCCACACCGGCAATCTGGTAGCCGTATTGGAGAACGGACGAGTCGGCATGAAAAATGGTCGCGTCGGTCAGGCGGCCATTCACATGTAAATGGATGCGGCGGCGGCGCTCCCGTTCCTCGGGCGAATGGGTGCGCCGGATATAACGCGCGACCAGCCAAGCCAAGGCTCCGGTGGCTGCTAAGCCGAGAGCGGCGGGCGCGGCGATGGGTATGTGCAACAAGATTTACTTGCCGCCGAAGACCTTGGCGTAGTCCTTCAGGAACTGTTCCAGGCCTTTGTCGGTTAACGGGTGATTGAAAAGCGAATCGAGCGTTTTGAACGGCAGGGTGCCGATGTGGGCGCCGGCCTTGGCGGCGGCGATCACATGGTTCGGCGTGCGCAGGCTGGCGGCGAGGATCTGGGTCTTGAAGTTGTAGTTCTTGTAGATCTGCACCAGATCGTGGATGAGTATCATGCCGTCGGCGCCCATGTCGTCGATACGGCCCACGAAGGGGCTGATGATGTAGGCACCTGCCTTGGCGACCAGGAGCCCCTGCGCGGCCTGGAAGCAGAGGGTAACATTCGTCCGGATGCCTTCGCTTTGCAGCAGCTTGCAGGCCTGGACGCCGTCGCGAAGAAGCGGCACTTTGACGATTATGTTTTTGTGAATCTTGGAAAGCTTGCGGCCTTCCTCCACCATCGCCTTGAATTCGGTGGCGACCACCTCCGCGCTGATATCGCCATCGACAATGTCGCAAATGGCGCGGACCTGTTCTTCAATGGGCTTGCCTTCCTTGGCGATCAGGGAAGGGTTAGTGGTGACGCCGTCAATGATGCCCCACGAGGCGCCTTTTTTCAGTTCTTCGAGGTTTGCGGTATCCAGAAATATTCTCATCGTTGTCTCCTATGATTCCATTATTCGGCTTCTATCGCTCGGCGGCGATCGAATTCTCGATCTGACCCACGCCGGGAACGGCGACGCGGACGGTGCTGCCAATTTGCATGGGGCCGACTCCCGGAGGGGTGCCGGTGGCGATCAGGTCGCCGGGCTCGAGAGTCAAAAACCGGGTGACGTAGGCCAGAATAGCACCCGGGGGGAAAATCATGTCCGACACCGGGGCGTCCTGCACGCACTTGCCGTCCAGCCAGGTTTGGACGCGTAGTCCGTCAAATTCCACTTCGTTAAGCGGGACCGACCACCGCCCCGTGGGGCAGAAGGTATCGAAGCCTTTACCGCGGGTCCACTGGCCGTCTTTCCGCTGCAGATCGCGGGCGGTGACGTCGTTGACGCAGGTATAGCCCCAGACGTAGTCTCGCCAATCCTCCGCCTGGACGTTGCGCGCGCGTTTACCGACGATGAGGCCCAGTTCGCCTTCGTAATGCAGGTTCTGCGAGAGCGCCGGGTACACGACATCGTCGCCATCGGCGGCGAGGGAAGAGGGGGGCTTCAGGAAGATCAAGGGTTCGGTCGGGACTTCGTTGCCCAACTCCTTGGCGTGCTCGGCGTAGTTGCGGCCGACACATACGATCTTGCTGGGGTTGGCGGAGGGGAGGAGTTTCACTTGCTCCAGGTGGATGAGGGCGCCGTCGGGCTCGGGCGAGAAAAGCGATCGGACGGGCCGCACGTGGCCGTTGTCCAATATTCCATAGCGCGCGCCGGCGGCGTCGGTCAACGTCGAAGGGGCGGCGAAATCCAGGGTAAATCGAATATAACGGGTCAAGGTACCGTAATCTCCACTTCTTGCGATGTTACGCTTTGGTTCTTGCGCAGGTCGAGCGCCGTGACCATGTAGCGGTAACGGACGCCGCGCTGTACGTCGCGATCGGTATAGGCGGGGGCGTCGACGGACTTGGCCACCACGGCGAACGCACCGGCACCGGCGGCGCGCACGACGGCGTAGGCCAGGATGTCCGTTTCGGGGTTCGGATTCCATGACAGTTCGACCGTTCCGGCGCCGGCGACCGCGTTGAGGCCGGTGGGCGCGGCGGGCGCGAAGCGGTCTTCGACGGTGAGCGTGACGGGACCGATTCGCCTGCCCTGCGCCTTGTCCCCGCGAGCCTGGATTTCATACTTATAGATTTTATCGAGTTGGGCGCGGGGGTCGGCGAATTGGCCGTCGGAGCCTTCGCCGATCGCGACGCCGTCCCGATAAACGATAACGGGTCCGGGGTAGCCTTTCCAGGCGACGACCGCGCCATTGGGAGCCGAATCGACGGTGAATTCGGACGGCGTGACGACCGGAGACTCGACGCGCAGGGTGACCAGATTCGACCAGGCGGAGGAGCGGCCCTTCTTGTTGGCCATCCGGACGGCAAGCACCACTTCCTGGCCGGTGAATTCGCGGACGTCCGCCGTGGTTTCAACGGGACCGGGCTTATTTGCATCGATAGCGATAGCCTTCGCGGCGGCCGCCCACGCGTCCTGATTCCAACCGCCTTCGGGCATCCGGCCGACGCGCAATTCGACCGCGGCTATGTCCGTAACGGCCAAATTGTCGGTGGTTTTGGGCGGGATGGTGAAGGCCGCTTCAATACTGGATTCCACCTGCTGCGCGCGGAGGTCCCGCACCGGTTGGGGAATGTTGAGCGCGGGCGGGAGGGGGTCTCCCACATAGCCGCACGATACGGCCATCAGCGCCACGCCCGCAACCGATCCGGCTCGCCTCACAGAATGTACTTGCTCAGATCCTGGTCCTTGACGATATCGGCCAACCGGCGCTGGACGTACTTGGCATCGATTTTAATGGTCTTCTTCTTAAGGTCCGGCCCTTCGAAACTAATTTCCTCCAGCACCTTTTCGAGGATGGTGTGGAGGCGGCGCGCGCCGATGTTCTCCATCACTTCGTTGACCTGGGCGGCAAGGTGGGCGATCTCGCGAATGGCATCCTCCGTAAACGTCAGCTTGATGCCTTCGGTTTCAAGCAGCGCCTGGTGCTGCTTGATGAGCGCGTTTTTTGGCTCGCGGAGGATGCGGATAAAGTCGTCCTGCGTGAGTGCCTTCAGTTCCACGCGGATGGGGAAGCGGCCCTGAAGCTCCGGGATCAGATCGGCCGGCTTAGAGACGTGGAAGGCGCCGGCGGCGATGAAGAGAATATGGTCCGTGCGGACGAAGCCATAGCGCGTGTTGACCGTGGTGCCTTCGACGATGGGGAGGATATCGCGTTGAACGCCCTCGCGGCTGACGTCGGGTCCCTGGCCGCCCTCGCGGCCGGCGATTTTATCGATTTCGTCAAGGAAAATGATGCCGCTTTTTTCCACGCGCTCAATGGCGGTCCGGGTGACGAGATCCATGTCGACGAGCTTCTGCTCCTCTTCCTGAATCAGGTAGTCCAACGCCTCCGGCACGGGCATCTTCCGCTTACGCGTTCGGGAGCCGAAGAGGGCGGGGAGGATGTCCTTGAAGTTGGACATGTCCATGTCGTCGGAACCGGGGCCGGGACCTGGCATGGCGTTGAACTCGAAGGCCGGCATGCGGTCCTTGACATCGATTTCGACGGATTGCTCGTCGAGCTTGCCGGCGTGAAGTTTTTCGCGGAGCTTCTCGCGCGTGCGGGCTTCGCTGTCGTTGGGTTCGGGCTGGGGCGGGAGGAGAAGATCGATAAGCCGCTCCTCGGCGTTGCGTTCGGCCCGCTCCTCCACCTCTTCCAGCTTTTCGTCGCGAATCATGTCGATGGCGATCTCGACGAGATCGCGGATCATCGATTCCACGTCGCGGCCAACGTAGCCCACCTCCGTGAACTTGCTGGCTTCGACTTTCAGAAACGGGGAATTTGCGAGTTTCGCCAAGCGGCGGGCAATCTCCGTTTTGCCGACTCCGGTGGAGCCGATCATCAGGATGTTCTTCGGCATCACGTCTTCGGCCATGTCGGGGTCCAGACGCTGGCGGCGCATGCGGTTGCGGAGCGCGACGGCGACGGCTTTTTTGGCGTCGGACTGGCCGATGACGTATTTGTCCAACTCCACGACGATTTCGCGCGGGGTAAGTTCGTCAAGTAGAGGGGTTTCTTCGGCGCCCGAGCCGTGCTGGGAGGGCAGGTAGATCACCATTAACCCAGTTCCTCGTAGATCACGTTGAGGTTGGTATAGATGCAAATACTACCGGCGATGTTCATGGCTTTTTCGGCGATTTCACGGGCGGAAAGCTGGGTGTTTTCGTAGAGGGCGATGGCCGCGGCCTTGGCGAACGGGCCGCCGGAGCCGATGGACGCCAGCGATTCGTCGGGCTCGATAACGTCGCCATTGCCGGACAGGATATAGGTCTTATCGAGGTCGGAGACAAGGAGGAGGGCTTCGAGATGACGGAGGACTTTGTCGGTTCGCCAATCCTTGGCAAGTTCGACGACGGCCCGGTCCAGCTTGCCGTTGTGCTGCTCCAGCTTGGTTTCAAAACGGGAGAAGAGGGCAAAGGCGTCGGCGGTGGAGCCGGCGAAGCCGGAAAGAATCTTGCCGCTATAGAGACGGCGAAGTTTCTTGGCGGAGGCTTTCAGGACTTCGCTGCCGAGGGTGACTTGGCCGTCCGCGGCCATTACGACTTTGCCGTTCCGGCGGACGGCAAGCACCGTGGTGGAACGGATCCGTGGGGACATTTTGCTCAATCTACTATTCTAACGCGGTGTTGGAGGATGGAGAAGGTCTTGAGTTCGAACGACACCTCACACCATAGGCCGAGATCCTGATAGCCTGATCCCAATGACGATTACCCGGCGAAGTTTGCTCGCGGCGCCGCTCGCCGCCGCTCAGTCGGCGAAGGCGCGCTTACTGATCGACACGCACTTGGAAGTCTGGACGGACGATCCGAAGTTTCCCTTCGCCCATCCCGAAAGGCCAGAACTGAAACGCGTGCCGGTGCAGGGCCCGATTGAAAATCAGGTCCAGCAAATGAAGGACTTCGGGCTGCGCTATGCGGTGTTGATTACCCCCCGCTATTTCGGCTGGGATAACTCGTACACCTCTTATTCGCTACACAAATATCCGGACTTGTTCGTGGCCCATGGATTGATCGATCCGCTCGATCCGAAGGTCCACGAGCGGCTGCGTTATTGGGTAAAGGAGCACGGCTTCCAAGGCATGCGCTTCAGCCCGATCTATCATCCGAAGGCGACCTGGCTGAATTCAAAAGAACACTATCCGCTGTGGCGCGAGGCGGAGAAGTTGAAAGCCGTTTTTAATTTCTACATCGTGCCTCACCAGATGCCGATGCTTGAAGACATGTGCGGGCGGTTTCCGGGCGTGAAGGTGGTGGTGGATCATGCCGGGAAACCCGACTTGAAACTGGCGGATCCGTGGCCCGAATTCCGCAAGATGTTCCGGCTGAAGAAGTTTCCGCAGGTGTGGATCAGCAACTCCGAACCTTACGAAATGACCGAACTGAAGAAGTATCCGTATGAGGATACGTGGCCGTTTTATAAGGCCATCTACGAGGAGTTCGGAGGGCGGCAAATCATTTGGGGCACGGGCTATCCCCGCCCGCGTTGGGAATTGCCGATGGACAAGGAGCTTGAGTTCGTCGACAAATATTGCTCGTTCTACACCGATGCGGACCGCGCGCTAATCCTGGGCGGGAACGCGCTGCGGATTTGGAAATTTCCGGCCGGCGGCGGATTAGGGATACAGTAGAACGGATGAATTCGAAGCGTTGGTACGTGGTCTGCTGGCTGAGCCTGGGCATGGTGATCGCCTATATCGACCGGGTAAACCTGACCTCGGCGATGCCCGAGATCGGCAAGCTGATGCAGTTGGACGAAGCGCAGCGAGGCATGGCGCTATCCGCCTTTTTTTGGACTTATACGATCGGGCAGATTCCGGCCGGAATGCTGGTGGATCGCTACGGCGTGCGGATGCTGTACACGTTGGGAATTGTGTTATGGAGCATCGCGTCGGCGGCGACAGTATTGACGACGGGCCTGTGGGGGTTGATTGCAACACGGCTAGTGGTGGGGCTGGGCGAGAGTGTCGTGACGTCGTCGTCCCTGCGCTACATTCGCGCGCACTTCGTGGAAAAGGAGCGCGGATTCGCGGTCGGCGTGTACATGACGGGAACGAAGATCGGCCCGGCGATCGGGCTGCCGCTAGCAGGTTTCCTGGTAGCCACGCAGGGTTGGCAAGCCATGTTCCTTATCATGGGATTGGGCAGCCTGCTGTGGTTGGGGCCATGGCTGGCCTGGGTTCGCAAGGACGACCCGGCGGCGCTGCCTTCCACCGCCGGAACGGTCACGGAGAGTATTTCGCTCACCGAGGCATTGAAAAGCCGCGTCATGTGGGGCATCATCCTGGGCACTTACTGCTACATGTATTTCGTCTATTACTGCATGACCTGGATGCCGCAATACTTCCAGAAAACCCACGGCATGTCGATCAAGGATTCGAACTGGTTTGGCGGCGTTTCGTTCGGCGGCATGGCGGTGGTGGCGGCCCTGGGCGGATGGGCGGCCGACAAACTGATCGCGCGCGGGGCGGAGCCGATCTTCGTGCGGCGCTCGTTTACCATCGCCGGCTTCGTGATGGCCGCGATGCAAACGCTGAGCGTATTTACCGATTCAAAAGAGCTGATGATCGCGTTGACGGTAGCGTCGCTATGCGGACTCGGCCTGGCGACCGCTAACTACTGGGCGTTGACCCAGACGCTGATGCCAGGCGCGGTCCCGGTTGCGATACAAAACACGGCGGCGAATCTCGCCGGTATCGTCGCGCCCTGGCTCACCGGCTGGATGGTGCAGGAGACTGGCAGTTTCGACGCGCCGATTAAAGCCGTGGGTGTCTGGCTAATGCTTGGGATCTTCGCCTACGCGGTTCTTGTCAGGCGCCTCGCAGACTCTCCGCGAGTTGCGTAGCCGCCGTCTTCAGCAGCAGAATATCGGTGCCGGCCGTGATAAACCGAAAGCCCATGTTCAGGTAGTGCCGCGTGGTTTCGACCGACGGCAGCAGAATACCGGCCGCCCGGTTGTGCCGGCGTGCGGCGCCCAGAGTGTCGGTCAGCGCGGCGATGAACAGCGGATGGTCATATTGGCGGAAAATGCCCAGGCTGGTGGATAGATCCATCGGCCCGATGAACAGTACGCCGACGCCATCGACGGCCGCGATCTCCTCGACATTCTTCACCGCTTCGGCGCTTTCGATTTGGATGATCGGCAGCAGGTTCGCGGCTGAATCGGCGCGGTACTCGTTGTAGTTCGTGCCGTAGTTTGCCGCCCGGACGATGGTTGCGACGCCCCGCGCGCCGTCGGGCGGATAGCGCATGGCGGCCACGCAGGCTCGCGCTTGCCCGGCGTTATCGACGCGCGGGAACATGATGCCTTGCACGCCGAGATCGAGCAGACGATGCACGCGCTGCTTTTCGTGGGACTCGACGCGCACGACCGGAATGGCGGGCGTGCCTTGCAGCGCGTGGAGCTGCGAAAGAATATCGCTCTCCGAGCCCATGCCGTGTTCCAGATCGATGATCAGAAAGTCAAAGCCGGCGTTGCCCATCAGCTCTGTATTGACTGGATAGCCGGTGGAGAGGAACGAGCCCATCAGCGTCTCGCCCTGCGCGAGTTGGGACCAGCGATTTTTCATTGTTCGACTACCTGACGCGCCAACTGATAGCGCTGGAGTTTGTCTTCGTTTACCGTGTAGCCTAGGCCAGGCGTGGATGGAAGTGCGATACGGCCGTCGCATACTTCAAGAAAGGGGTCGATGATGTCGTCGCGGAACCAGCGGAGGCTGGCTTCCACATCGGTGGGATAGTCGCACCCTTCAAGCGCCGAAAGCGCCGCGCCTTGCGCCTGGCCGATGCCGAGCTCGGGCATGGTGCCGATCCAAATCGATAGGCCCAGTTCGCGGCAGCGGTGATAGAGCTTCAGCGCGTTGCGGAAGCCGCCCACGCGTTGGATTTTGATGTTGGCGATGCGGAAGGATTCGAGTTCCGCGGCGCGTTCGAGATCGGCGAAGGACTCGAGACTTTCGTCGAGACAGATGGGCGTTTTAACCGCGCGTTGCAGCGCGGCCGAGTCCGCCAGCGCCCCGCCCGCCAGCGGTTGCTCATACATTCTCAAGCCGTATTCATCCAGCTTTTGATAGATGAATAGATCGGCCAACGTGTAGGACGCGTTCGCATCCGTCATCAGCGGGATGTCGCCGAAGCGCGCGCGGACAGCTTCCACCAAAGCGACATCGTGCCCTGGGCAGATTTTGATTTTCACGCGCTTGTAGCCGTCGGGGAGATAGCGGGCAATGGTCTCGATAAGTTTTTCCTTTGCATCGTAAAGACCGACCGCAAGGCCCGATTCCGCGTAGTCGCGCGTGGCACCGAGAAGCCGGTGAAGCGGAACTTGAAGCCGCTGCGCTTCGATATCCCAAAGCGCGGTTTCGATACCCACTTTGGCGAAATTGCTCCCCGGCTGCTCGTCGATCCATGCGCTGGCCCCGTCGAGCGACACGAAGTCACGGCCAACAATAGAAGGGCCGAGTTGCGCCGTCAACTGCCGCCAACAAGTCTCGGGCGTATCGGCCGAATAAAAACTGCCGGCCATCGGAGAGGATTCGCCGTAACCCGTCAGGCCATCCGATTCCACGGCGCAGACAATCCCATCCTTCTCCGCCACTTCGCCGTTCGAAATGCGAAACGGCTCGCCAAGCGGAATGCGGACGTGGGTAAGTGTGATGCGGTCAATTCGCATTGCGGGGCAGTTGGCGAATCCATTCTTCCAGCAGCTTCGCGCCGGCGGTGTCCACAAGATTGGTGCTGGTGGGCGGCATCTGATATTCGCCGCGGCGTGTCATGCGGCGCAGCAGGACGGAGCGCGCGGGCTCGCCGGGTTTAACAAGCATTGCGCCTTCGATGCCGAGCGTTTCGTGCGTCGGTTCCTCCCCGATCAGATTCGCTTTCGCGAGCGGTGTACGGTAGCCGAGTTCAATCAGCGAATTGCCGCCCCCATCGGAAACATGGCACATGGCGCAATTCACTTGAAGATACGTCTTAGCGCGAAGATTGATGTCAATTTTAGCGTCGAATGGATCGGGATAAGCGGGCAGTTCAGCGGTCGCCTTTGGAAGCGCCTTCTTGAAAACCCCCATATTCGCCAGCGTTTGGAGCTGATCCGAGCGGTTCATCTGCCCCGTGTTTAAGCCCAGCACGAAACCCGCTGCGCGAGAATGGCAGAACATACACTCATTGCGGCTCGGATAGTGCCAGGTTTGTTTGCGAGTGCCGCCGGTCAATTCTTTGATGCGAAAAGTCTTATCCAGCCCGCGAGCCGCGACCAAAGTGGCGTCGGATTGATCGTCGTTCCACACATACGAGTACCCCACCCAGTGATTATCCTGCTTCACCACCACGCGCGTTTCAATGTACTTGCGCGATGCCGCGTTGCCCTCCTCCATATCGAGAGCGAATGACTTTACGGTAACGGCCCCATCGTCAAAAGCCCAGGCGTGATCGGGCTTTTCATCGAACGTGATCTGGGCGTTCGGCGGCAGCGCGACGAAGCGTTCCTTGTGCGCGCCGTCGGACCAGAATGGAGCGTTGATGGTATACGGAATCACGCCGGCGGCAGTCCGGTGGCCACGCACTTTTTCAAAAACGCCGGTCTGGCTCAGCTTGCGTGGGAACGCGGGGCGCGGCGCATCGGGCGGCCGGCGTTCAAGTTCGAAGATCTCACCCGTGCTGTGATCCAGCGCGTAGAACGACCCATCCCGCCCAACGCCGAAACTCGAAATCTTAACGTTACTGTCGAGGAATTCCTTGTGCCACGTCACCTTCTTGGCGGCATGGTTATATCGCAAGCCCCACATCTTGCCGTACTCATAGTCGCCGTAAATGTAGACGCCCTTCAGTTCCGGAAACTTGTCGCCCTGATAAACATAGCCCCCGGTGATGGAGCGGCACTCGGTGTGATGGTGTTCCACGATCGGGTTGGTAAAAGGAGTCGGGCCTTTGGGCGTATTGGGATGAAAAGGGTGCGTGCCTTCGCGGACGCTCCAGCCGTGGTTACTGCCCTTGCTCGAGATCTCGATCATCTCCCAAATGTCCTGGCCCACGTCGCCGACCCAGGGTTGGCCGGTCTGCGGATCGAAACTGAATCGCCATGGATTGCGGTAGCCGTATGCCCAAATTTCCGGGCGCGCCCCCGGCGTGTTGACGAAGGGGTTGTCCTTGGGAATGCCGTAGTTGCGGCCGGGATCGGGATGGTCCACGTCCAGGCGCATCATCACGGCGTGAAGGTCCGTCAGGTTCTGCCCGGAGTTGTTGCCATCGGAGCCGCTGGTGCCGTCGCCGGTGGAGACGTATAAAAATCCGTCGGGACCGACGATGGCTTCGCCGCCATTGTGGCCGCCGGACGGCCATTCGATGATGATGGTTTTCGAACTCGGATTCAGGCGAGGCGGATCGCTGTTGGGCTCGAGTTGATAACGATAGATCTGGCTCATCTGGCCTTTTCGCGGGCCGGCGTCCAGATCGGCGTGGCTAAAGACGAAAACGTAGCCGTTCTCCTTGTATTTCGGATGGAAGGAGAATGCCGAGATGCCGCGGCCAAGATCGAGAAAGAGGTCCTTCTTGCCGGCGGCGTCCTTCGGTTGGAAGCTGTAAATAAGCCCGTCGTATTCGACGACGAAGAGGCGATCGGACAACGGATCCTGCGCGATAAAGACAGGCGCTTTGAAGGTGACCTGCGGAAAAGCGCGCGTCAGGCGATAAGGGGGCGGAGGGTCGGGCGAACCGATAAGACGGGATGTGGTCCACGGAACGCGCTCCGCGGGTTGGGCGAAGAGGGCGATGGCTGATATCGATAGGAAAAAGGTTCTCATAGTTTGCGTTTCGGCGTGCGGCGAAGCCAAGCGGTGCGGAGCGCGGATTCCAGAATGTCCGGTTTTACGGCGGCCAGTTTAACCAGGGTCGCGCCTTGGCGGCCCCACGCGTTGGGAACGGCGGAGAAGATTTCGGGCGCGTCGGCGACCATGCCTTCCTGGTGTTCCGGGGTCAACAGCAGCACGCCCGAACCGCTCCTTTCGTAAGCGAGCGTAGCGAAGATTTTGTTCCCAACTCGAAAATCGGCCACGCCATGATGCGTGCCTTCCGTGGCCTCCGGCATCTTCAATGCAAGTTTTCGGAAGCCCGCCGCGGTCATGCGGCGCCCTTGAATTCCAATCCCCGCATAGTGCCCGTGGAGCTGGCGAATTTGCCCGATTCAATGCCCATTCGCTGCAGCATGCTGACAAAGAGATTCGGCAGCGGATAGTTGCGATTCGTGTCGAAAGCCAGGTGCTGGCCGTGCCTGAATCCGCCGCCGCCCAGCAGCACGGGCATGTTGTCCGTGGTGTGCTTGTTGGCGTCGCCGAAGTTGCTCCCGTATAGCACCATGGTGCGGTCCAGCAGCGATTCCCCGCCCTCCCGCACGCCTTTCAATTTCCCGAACAGCTCGGCCAGCAGCTTCATGTGCCACGTGTCGATCGCTTCCAGTTGCGTCAGTTTGCTTTCGTTCTTTCCGTGGTGCGACAGGTTGTGATAGCCGTCGGTGATTTCCACGCCTTCCACATCGATCGCGGGTGAATTGGAACTGTCCAGAAAGAGCGTGATCAGTCGCGTGGAATCCGTCTCAAACGCCAATCGCGAAATATCGTACATCACGCGCGTTCTTTCCAGGTAAGCGCGATTGCTCTCGGGATCGACCGGTTGGGGCTCATTGGTTTTCGGCTTCGGGCGGCGCTCCCAGGCCTGGGAAAGCACCATGCGGCGTTCAAGCTCGCGCACGCCGGTTTCGTATTGATCAAGCCGGGCGCGGTCCTGCGCGCCGAGCGATTGCTTCAATCCGCCGGCATGTTCCGCCACCGAATCCAGAATGCTTTCGCCGAGCTTCAGGCGAGCCACCTGGCGCTCCACTTCCTCCGGCGTGCCCTGCAGGAACAGCCGCTTATACATTTGCGCGGCGCTATCCTCACACGCGATCATCACGCCGGCCCCGGTCCACGTAAGGCTGCGTTGACCCTTGTTGACGTTGACCCCGAGAGTGATCGATGGGAAACGGGTTTGCACGCCGATACGGTCGGCCATGAATTGATCGAGCGAAATGGAGTTGCGGAAGCCGCCATTCGCGGGATGGGGCGCCGCCGTGAGAAAGCAAACTTCCGAGGAGTGGCTGCCATCGACATCGGGATGCGACACGCCGCTGAAGACCGTAAAGTCGGTGCGGTGCGCTTCGAGCACTTTCAGATAGGGCGAGAGTTCGTAGTCCTTCCCCGGCTTCGATGGGAAAAAGCCTGTGGGCAGCAAGCCGAGGTTATTGCAGATCGCGAGCATGCGCCGCGGCGGCGGCGTGGATTGCGCTTCCAGCCACGGCAGCGCAAAGGAAACGCCGGCGGCGCGAAGAATGTGGCGGCGGGATAGATTGTTCATGGCTTATTTGTGGGTGAACAGCTCGCTTTGTACGATCTCATGGATGATGGTGCGCAGGCCGTAGCGGTCCTTTTCGGCGGCGTTCAGAATGGATTCAAGAGCGGCGCGATCACCGAAGGAAACGGGCGCGCCGGTTCCATAAGTGATAAGCTGCGACGCCGCGTTGCGCGCGATTTGGCGTTCGTCTTTGAGAAGGAGTTTCTTCAGCTCCGCGATGTTCTTGAAGCTGGCGCCGTTCGCCAATTGTCCCGCGGCGTCCACCGGCTGGCCGTCCTTGAACGTGAACGCGTGGCCGTTCTTGCCAAGGCCTTTCACCGGCGCGCCGTTCTCGGTGGAACGGTACCGCTCGCGCCAGCCGCCCAACACATCGAAGTTCTCAAGCGCAAAACCGGGAGGATCGATTTTGGCGTGGCAGCCCGCGCAGGAAGCGTCGGCCCGGTGCTTGTCCAGTTGCTGCCGGATGGTCGTCGCGCCGCGCGTGTCGGGCTCCACCGCCTGCACCCCCGGCGGAGGAGGTGGAGGAGGATCGCCCAGCAGCCGCTCCAGGATCCAAACCCCTCGCAGCACGGGCGACGTCGTGGTGCCATTCGCGGTCACCTTCAACACGCTGGCCTGCGTCAACAGGCCCCCGCGCACGCTATCCGGCGGCAGTGTCACTTGGCGCAGCGCCACGCCATCCACCGGCAGCAGCCCGTAGTGCCGTGCCAGATGTGAGTTGAGCATCGTGAAATTGGAATCGATCAACGTGGACGCGGGCAGATTCTTGCGGATCAGATAATGTACGAAAAGCTGGGTCTCCAGCAGGGCCGATTCGGTGAGTAGATCGTCGAGATAGTAGTCGGGATACAGCGTCTGGTCGGGCGTGGTTTCGTTCAGCTTGCGAAGGTCGAGCCAATAGTCGAGAAATGCGTCGATGAATGTGCGGGAGCGGTCATCGTCAAGCAGGCGATCGGTCTGCGTCCGCAGAACCTCGGGGTTCGATAGAGCGCCCTGTTCGGCCAGCGTCCGGAGCCGCCGGTCCGGTGGACCGTTCCACAGGAAATAAGACAGGCGGCTGGCCAATGCGTGGCCGCTCAGTTTGCCGGGCTGCTCTTCCAAATACAAAAAGCCGGGCGAGCAGAGAACGGCGACGTATCCGGCGATCATCGCTTCCGTAAAGTTGGCGTCGCGTTCCCGGATGATCTTCAGGTAGCGCTGAACTTCGGGCTCCGTCGGCGGGCGGCGATAAGCCCGAGCCATGAACTGGCGCAGCAGCTTTTCGGCGTCCCGTTTGGGGTTGGACGAATTGGGCTGCGCGGGGTCGATGCCGCTGAACATGCGGCGCACGCCCAGGCGGGATGCCGCGTTGGCGACGGGCCCGGTCACTTCCATCCAACGGTAAGCCACGCCTGGCATGCCTTCCTTCGTTGCGTCGGGGCTGCCTACAAAGCCGGGGCGCGAGCGGAACAGGCGGGCCGCGTCCGGAAGGATCATCTCGCCCGGCAGCAGGTAGACGTCAAGATCGTGCGTGGCCGGGTCCGCGTTCACGTCGAACGAACCCAGCAGCCGCTTCTCGCCGCCGCGGCTAAGAGCGTAGATCGTGACGGGTTCGTTCGTGCGGCCTTGCGAAGTCAGCTCGCGATTCGGCCGCCACCACGCGGGGCGATCCTTGCGGCCTTCTGGACCGTAGAGCGAGTGAATCCATATGGAGTAGGCGTTGAAGCGGAGGCGGTACCGGCCCCCGCTCGGCGCGACGAATTGATCGAAGTGATGCTCATTGCCGACATAGTTGCCGGCGGGCGTGGCGAAGGCCTCCAGATCGCGCGTCTTGGGATCGCTTTCGCCGACCGTAATGGGGACCTTCTCATGCAGGACATCGGGCTGCGCTTCCACGCCCAGAACGGGAATCGTCGCGCGTTCCGGGTGGCGGTTGAAGGAGCTATACCGCATCCGGTTCAGAAACCGCTTCTGCTCCCGCGCGTAGTAGCGTTTGTTGACTTCGGGCTGATTGGCGGCGTCCAGCACTCGGCGAATGGCCTGCTCGGCCGTCTCCATGTAGCGGGCCATTTGAACATGGGAGACGTCGAGGGCCTGGCCCACTTTGTTGAAGCGGCCGACGATGCCGTCCTCCGGAAGCGAATCGCGAAGTTGAAGCCACGGCGCGGCCAGCAGGTCGCGAACCGTGTTCTCGTATTCGTAGCGGTTCAGGCGGCGCAGGACGGAACGGCCTTGCGCGGCGGCGCGGTCGCGCTCGTGCGCGGCGATCGGCTTCGCAAGGGCTTCGACGAACGCCTCGCGTCCGGCGGCCGCGATCTTCGGCGGCATGGCGCCGTCGCGAACGGCGTCGTGGACGCGAACCCAGCGGGTAAAAATATGCGGGTCGTCCAACCGGAAAGGAAGAGTCGACAGATCGAGCGCGGCGGGCGCGGCGGACCCGCGATGGCAGCCGGTGCAGTGCGTGTTCAGAAAAGTCCGCGCGTCCGGAGGCAGTTCCCCGGCGAAAGCTGCGGCGGCGAAGAGTAGCGGGATGAATCGCACGTAGCCGCATTTTATCAAACGCGCCAAGGCCGGTCGTCGCCGCCGCCCCAGCCGCGGCCGAGTCCGTATAGTTGAAACATGAGATTTGCCTTTGCCTCGTTGCTCGCGAGCGGGTTGTTTGCCCAGCCCGCTTCCCTGACCGTTGAAGCGCCGGAGCGCACGCTACCCGCCTATGTCGCCGACAAGCTAAGTGCGGGCGATCGCGTCCTGTTCGGGAAGTTGATGCGGGTGGGGCTGGAGGCGGCGTGGTCGGCGGTAACGCAGGAAGGTTATCCGCTTTGCTTCATCAATGAATTGACTCCGTTGAACGGGGACCGGCGGCTGGTGGGCCGGGCGCGGACGGCGAGGTATTTGCCGAATCGGAAGGACCTCCGGGAGAAGATCTATGCCGCCGGTCCGCAGTTGAATTACCGCACGGCGGAGGAGGCGCGTCCGGGGGACGTCCTGGTGTTCGATGCCGGGGGTGAGACGCGTTCCACGGTGTCGGGAGCGATGGTGACGACGCGATTTCTGATGCGCGGCGGGGCCGGCATTTTGGTGGATGGGTGCATGCGGGACGTGCCGGATCTGGCGGCTATGCCGGCGAGCGTTTACTTGCGCTGTGGGCACGCTTCGAGTGTCAGCCCGTTGATGATGAGTGCCGACTATCAGGTGCCGGTGCGGATTGGCGGAGTTACCGTTATGCCGGGAGACTTGTTGGTAGGGGAGCGGCATGGCGTGTTGGTCATCCCGGCGTCGATCGTGGATAAGGTTCTGGAGAAGGCGATGGAGCATGACGACCAAGAGCGGTTCCAGCGGAACTTACTGCTGCAAGGCGAACCGATTTATGGAGTTTATCCGAATTTGAATGAAGCGAACAAAAAGAAGTTCGAGGAGTTTAGGAAGGGCAAGCCGTAGCTATGTCTGACCCTGGCCCTGTCTCCCAACCCGCTTCAGCCACTCAGAGTGACCGGCCCCAAGCCGTTCAGACGATGAAGACCAGGGGGGTGACGAGCTTCCGCACGGTGTAGGCATGAACGAAAACCAACCCAAATCGGAGATCATCCTCTACCAGACCGAGGACGGAGTCACGCGAGTTGAAGTCCGGCTCCAAGACGAGACAGTCTGGCTGACTGTGGCGCAGATGGCAGAATTGTTCCAGCGCGATAGGACCGGTATTTTCAAGCACATACAGAACACGTTTGAGGAAGGGGAGCTTTCCTCTGAACGAACTGTTGCAAAATTTGCAACAGTTCAAACCGAGGGTGGCCGCGAGGTTTCGCGCGAGGTGGACCACTTCAACTTAGACGTGATCATCTCCGTGGGCTATCGCGTGAAATCCCACCGAGGCACCCAGTTTCGCATTTGGGCCACTCAGCGGCTCCGTGAGTACATCATCAAAGGGTTCACCCTCGATGATGACCGGCTGAAGCAACGCGGCGGCGGGAACTATTTTGATGAACTCCTTAACCGCATCCGGGACATTCGATCTTCGGAGCGTGCTTTCTGGCAGAAGGTTCTTGACATCTACGCGACGAGCATCGACTACGATCCGAAAGTAGACGCATCACAGAAATTCTTCGCAACAATCCAGAACAAGATGCACTGGGCCGCGCACGGCCAAACGGCTGCTGAAGTTATCTTCCGCCGTGCGGACGCAACCGAGCCCAATATGGGCCTTTCAACTTGGCGAGGACCGCGCCCGCGTAAAGAGGATGTTGCGGTAGCGAAGAACTACTTGCATGAGGACGAACTCAAGGCACTGAATCTCATCGTCTCGGCCTACCTCGACTTCGCCGAACTTCAAGCTCTTTCACGCCGCAAGATGTATATGCAGGACTGGATCGGCAAGCTGGACGACTTCCTAAAACTTACCGACCGGGAGATCCTCACCCATGCGGGGCAAATCTCCCACGACCAAGCACTCGACCGAGCCGCCGAGGAGTTCAAGAAGTATCGCGCCTTGACAGCGAACGATCCAACCGCCGTAGACAGAGACTTTGTGGCAGCCGTTGACGAGCTGAAGAGGATCGCAAGTCATCCGGCCAAGGCGAAACAGCCAGATTCCAAGACCGCGAAGCCGCCCAAGAAGAAACGGCCGAAATGAAGATCCAGTTCGACCCGAATATGGGACGGCGACCCCGGGTATGAACGGCCAGGACCGCGGCGCGGGTGAGGCTCGAACGGAAACAACCGCGCCCCGCTCAACCGCGGAATGTCCTCGAAAGCGCTAGCTCCACTTCAGCAGCGCATTGCACGGCCGCGTCAGCGGGTCGTCGAAATGATTACTCGATATGCGAAACGCGCATCCCAGCCGGCCTGTTTGCGTGGGAGCGTAGTTGCAGCCGAAAGCCCACGCGGAGCCGCGCTGCTCGATGGAAGACAGCTTGACGATCTCCGTATCTCCCAAAGCGCCATTGGCGTCAATGCGCCCGATCACGGCTTCGACGCGAACATCGGCCGGGATGAGACCGGCGAGATCGACCAACACCTCCATCGGTAGGGGGTGGCCCGACAACAAGGGCCCGTGCGGCAGCGCGCTCACTTCTACAAAGCGAACCTGCGGCCAAGCGGTCTGCACCCTCGTGTCCCACGCGACCCAATTACGGCTGCGGGTGAAGTTTTCGCTGCGCGTCTCCCGCCGGTATTCGTGCGCCGGGTCATACAGTAGGCGTGAATAATCCTCCAACATGCGACGGGCGTCAAACTGCGGCGTCAACGCTTTAATGGATTGCTTCATGCGCCGCACCCATTCCACGGGCACCTCGTCGGCCCGGGCGGCGTAATAAAGAGGAATGATTTCGTTTTCCAGCAGGGAGAGAACCGAGGAGGCGTGGATCTCGTCCTGATCGTCGGAATACGCTTCCCGGTCGCCGATGGCCCAGCCCCCGGACACGTCGTCGGCCTCATCGTACCAGCCGTCGAGAATCGACAGATTCAGCACGCCGTTGATACCGGCCTTCATGCCCGACGTGCCGCAGGCTTCTTCGCCCCGCCGCGGATTGTTGAGCCACACATCCACGCCGTGAACAAGTTCACGGGCCACCGCGATGGAGTAGTCTTCGACGAAAACTAGACGGTTGGCAATTTCCGGATCGCGCGAAAGATGGAAGATCTCGCGGATCAGCGTCCTTCCGGGCAAGTCCTTGGGATGCGCCTTGCCCGCGATCAGTATCTGAACGGGCATGCGGTTGTTGGTGAGCAACCGTTTCAGCCGCGGCAGATCGCGGAGCATCAGCGTGGCCCGCTTGTAAGTGGCGAAGCGGCGGGCGAAACCGATGGTAAAAGCGTCCGGGTCAAGGGCTTCCGACAAACGCCGCACTTCCGGCGACGACGATTTCCGCTGCTGCGCGCCCTGCAGCAGGCGGCCCCGCACGAAGCCGATCAACTGGCGCTTCCGCTTCTTGTGCGCTTCCCAAATTTCCCGGTCGGGAATATCGTCCACCAGCTTCCACGTCTCGGCATCGGTCGCCTTGTCGCGCCAATCCGGCTGGAGATAGTTGTCGTAGAGCTGGACCAGATCCCCATTCACCCAGGAGCGGAGATGGACGCCGTTCGTGACATGGGTAATGGGCACTTCCCGGGGCGGAACATTCGGCCAAAGCTCCTGCCACATTTCCCGCGAGACTACGCCGTGCAGCGCGCTTACGGCGTTGCGCCAACAGCTCGTCTTGATCGCGAGTATGGCCATCGAGAACGATTCGCCCTGGTCTCCCGGGTTTCGCCGCCCAAGGGAAAGCAATTGATCGATCGAGAACCCCGTCCGCTCGCAATACTCCCGGAAATAGTAATACATCAGGCCGGTATCGAAAAGATCGATGCCGGCGGGAACGGGCGTATGCGTCGTGAAAACGTTGTTGGACCGGCAGGTTTCAATCGCTTCGTCGAAGCTCAATCCGTGGTTGGCCATCAGCACGCGGATCCGCTCGACGGCCAGAAACGCCGAGTGCCCTTCATTCATATGGAAGACCGTTGGCTCGATGCCTAGCGCTCCCAGGGCGCGAAGGCCGCCAATGCCGAGGACGATCTCCTGCCGGATGCGGGCGTCGGAATCGCCCCCGTAGAGTTGGTCGGTAATGTCCCTCATTTCCGGGTTGGTGTTCTGTGGAATGTTCGTGTCGAGCAGGAACAGCCGCACCCGGCCCACCTGAATCTTCCAAACCTTCGCGACGACGAAGCCGCCCGGCATAGGCACTTCAACCGTCAATTCGGATCCGTCGTCCGTAACCACCGGGCGCAGGGGCAGCGTGTAGAAATCGTTCTCCGGCGACTTTTCGATTTGCCAGCCGTCGGGGTTTAGCGACTGCCGGAAATACCCCTTCTGATAAAGGAGACCGACGCCGACCAGGGGCAGGTCGAGATCCGACGCGCCCTTCATATGGTCGCCGGAAAGAACGCCTAGGCCGCCGGAATAAATGGGGAGGCATTCGGCCAAGCCGTACTCCATGGAGAAATAGGCGATTAGCTTGCCGCTCTCGGCGGGCGTGGACGCCATATAGACGTCCAATTTGTCGCAGGCCTTCTTGTACATGGCGACAAAGCGCGGGTCGCCCGCGGCTTTCTCCAGCGTGGCTTGGGAAACCTGACCGAGCATGCGCACCGGATTGTGCGAGGAGCTCCGCCATTCGGCGGCGTCGAGACGGCGGAACATGCTGCGGATGTCCCGGTCCCAAACCCAAAGCAGGTTATAGGCTAGTTCGGATAAGCGCGACAAAGCGGCGGGAAGGGCTGGCTGTACCAAAAATTCTTGTTGCGGACGAATCTGAAACGACATGTTACGTGGGGAATTTCCAGGGTAGCAGACGCGGCGCGATATAATATATGCTTGGTCTACAAGTTGGTTTGGGAGAATCTAAAGCACCGTCCAATGAGGACGCTGCTGAGTGCGCTGGCGATCGGGTTGGGCGTCACGATGATGCTGACTTTGGTTGGCGTTAGCGAAGGTATGCTGCGTGAACAGGAAGCCCGGACGCGCGGGGTGGGCGCGGATATCATCATCCGTCCGTCGGGCTCGTCGGTCATCGGTATCGCGCCCCCGAACATCAATGAAGGGCTGGTGAAATGGGCGGGCGAACAGCCGCATGTGGAGCAGGCCACGGGCGTGGTGATTTACCCCCTGGGCGGTGTTAGCACCGTACACGGAGTGGATCTGGACGAACTGACAAAAATGGGTGGCGGGTTCACGTACCTGGAGGGGAAAGGGTTCAGCGACAGCCGGGAAGCGATAGTCGACGACTACTATGCGAAACAAAACAAGCTTCACTTCGGGTCGACCATCAAGATCCTAAACCGCGATTGGCGGGTGACGGGCATTTTTAGGGGCGGAAAGTTGACGCGCGTGATGCTGCCGCGGACAGTGTTGCAGGACGTGACCGCCACAACCGGAAAGGTCTCCGTGATCTACGTGAAGCTCGACGACCCTTCGCATACCGCCGACGTGATCGCGCATCTTAAGGGAACGTTGACCGACTATCCGATTTATTCCATGGATGAATTGGCCTCCCAGTTTTCCGTTAATAGCATTCCGGAATTGAAGATATTCATCGGCGTGGTGATGACGCTGAGTGTAATGTTCGGCTTTTTAATGGTGTTCCTGGCGATGTATACGGCCATTTTGGAGCGCACGCGGGAAATCGGTATCCTAAAGGCTTTGGGCGCCGCACAGGGGTACGTCCTCGGCATATTATTGCGGGAAACAATACTTTTGGCGGTGATTGGCACCGCCATCGGCATCGGGATGAGCTACTTGACGCGCTGGTTGATTGCGACTTTCTATCCGGCGTCGATGACGCAGGCGATCGTGTACCACTGGTGGCCGATAGCCAGCGCGATCACGCTCGGCGGCGCTCTGCTCGGAGTCTCCTACCCCGCCGTCAAAGCCGCCCGGCAGGACGCATTGGAATCGTTGTCCTATGACTGAGCCGATTATCGGTATTCGCGATCTCCGCAAGACGTTCCGCTCTGGCGAAGTGGATGTGCACGCGTTGCGCGGCGTGGATCTGGCTGTCGAGCGCGGCGAGTTTCTGGCTGTGGTCGGGCCGTCGGGCTCGGGCAAGTCGACGCTGTTTCACATTCTCGGCGGGCTTACTCCGCCAACGTCGGGCACCGTGCTCATCGACGGCCAGGACCTGATGAAAATGAGCGATGGCGGCCGCACGAATCTGCGGAAGAGGACCGTGGGCTTCGTGTTTCAAAAGTACAATCTGCTGCCCACCCTCACGGTCCGGGACAACATTGGAATCGCCCGCGACATCGCAAAATTAAAGGGACCGCTCGACAAACAGTTCGTCGAAGTCCTGGAAGTTCTCGGCATTCAGGACAAGATGAGCCGCAAGCCGCGCCAGTTAAGCGGCGGCGAACAGCAGCGCGTGGCGATCGCCCGATCGATCGTCAATCATCCGGCGATTCTGCTCGCCGATGAGCCGACGGGAAATCTCGATACGGAGAACTCGACGGCCGTCTTGAACGTTATGCGCGACTTGAACAGGCGGCTCGGTCAGACCATTCTCATGATCACGCACAACCCCGAAGCGGCCGCTTTCGCCGACCGCATTGTGCATATGCGCGACGGCCAACTGCACGCGGCTTAGTTCTCGGCTCGGAAGCTCTCTCACTTAGCTGCCGCCGCCGCAGCCGGGCGCCCGTGCGAACCCGAACTTTTGTTCGACCCGCTGCAACCGCGCGCCGGGCACACCCTGTCCTAACGGTGAGGTGAGAGAGAAATGAGCTACACAATCGGCGATGGTATGGTTGCGCTCGCGTTGGCGGGAGGCATTGTTGGTTATCTCTATGTGACGCACCGTAGTCGGTGGAAGAGGATCGAAATCATTCATCAGGAGCGGATGGCGGCGATGGAAAAGGGAATACCTTTGCCGGAGTTTCCATTCGAGCCGGCGCGGGAGCTTCATCGACCCGATCGGGACAACGTCATCCCGATCCTGGGAACGGTTCTCTTGAGTCTTTCGGTGGGAGCCATGATCGTGCTTTATTTGAATCTTGACGCTCCGTTGCATGGTATTTGGGTATCTCCTCTGCCATTCACTTTTTTGGGCGTGGGCCTGATTGCTTTCCATTTCCTGAGGGGCGAGCCTAGGCGTTAACGCCGGTGGAGAGCGATTCCCAACTCGTGACCCGCGCCCAGAGCGGCGACCAGGAAGCTTTCGCTGAACTCGTTCGCCCGGCATAGCGATCTCGTGTTTCGCCTCGCGGTTTCGATTTTGGGCCGGGAGTTCGTTTCGGAAGCGGAAGATGTGGCGCAAGAGGTTTTTCTCAAGGTTCACCACGCGATCGAGTCGTTTCGCGGCGAGGCCGAATTTAGCTCCTGGATCTACCGGATCACGTTCAACCAAGCGGTGAACCTGAAAGCGCGGGTTCGTTTTCGAAGCCCCCGCCAGGACGAGACGATTCTTTACCACGCGGTAACTCCGGAGCCTGGACCAGACATGCAGGTTGAAACGGCGCAGCGCGATCAGGCCGTTGCGGAGTGCTTTCGAACGCTCCCCGAGGTCTACCAGTCGGCCTTGCGACTGTACTATTGGCTCGGCGCGGGAGTTGGCGATGTGGCGTTGCTGCTTGGCGTTCCCGAGAATACCGCGAAATCGTATCTGCATCGCGCGCGCCAGCTTCTCCACGGCATGCTGAAAGAGAAAGGATATTCTGGTGACTGAGATGGAACCTCGCGAAGCCGGGATCGATAGTTTGCTGCGGCGCTCCATGGCCGCGCCTGTCCCGAGCCTTCCGCCGGATTTCGACCAACGCGTGATGCGCGAGCTGCGTCAAAGTTCGCGTGTGCCCGGCCGATACCGCTGGATTCTGCTCACCTGCTACGGTCTAATATCTGTCGTGACGTCCGCGGTGGTCATGCGTGGCCAGGGGCTCGACTGGGGAGTTGTAGCGGCGATGATACTTGGGCGACTCGCCTTGGTTGCGACCGTCGCCAAGTCCAGCAGCCCGAAGCGAATCGCCTAAAGGACGAAAATGTCGCGCACGGCGATCGATCCGCCCAGTGCGCCGGATTCGAGCACACTCTCCGCATCGTGAGCGCTAGAGTAGCCGTCGGCTCGAATCAACTTGACGCTTTGTCGCTGGGGATCGACCAGCCAGAATTCCTGGCCGCCGTGGCGGAGACACATCTCCTCGCGATCAAGCATCTCGGAGGCGCTGTTCGACGGTGAGAGGACCTCAATGACGATGGCTGGAACACCGCGGAAGTAGGCGTCGTCCGCCGTCTGCTTACAAAGTGCGAGACTGTACACCGCCACGTCGGCGACCCAGACTTCGTGCTCCGGCTCGGGACGAAACGGGAACTCCTTGTCGACGCCGTTCTCGGCCGGGTCCAGAGCGGCCTCAAGGAGACTCACCAGACGCTTCTGGATCTTCGTATGTAGCATCTTGACCGGAGGCAACTCAACCAACTCCCCATGGTGCAGTTCCTGGCGGACTCCACCGGCAGGCTGGGGCAGGCCGGCGAACTCGGCCACGCTGAGAAGGGCACTCGTAACCGCCATGATGTCATCATACCTCTTGGGCGCCTTTAACTTAGCCGCGCCAGTTCGAACGCGCCGTACAAAACCGAATCGTCCTCCAACGCCGCTGGCGTCACGTCGAGGCGCGCCCGGCTCCACGATGTCACCTGCCGGCGAAGCTCTTTCCGCAGGGGCACGAACAGCTTGTCGCCCGCCTTACTAATGCCGCCCCCGATCACGATCCGCGCCGGGTTCAGAAGCATGACGCAGGCCTTCAGGCCGAGCGCCAAGTCGATCACGTAGCTCTTAACGAACACCGGATCATCCATCAATTCCTTCGTCGATTTGCCATGGTCGCGTTCCAACCACAGGCCGCAGCACATGCGCTCAAAGCAACCCTGCGAGCCGCAAAGGCAGTCCGGACCGTCCGGCCGAATTGTCAAATGGCCCAGTTCGCCGGCGTAGGAATCGGCGCCGCGGTAGACGCCGTCCATGGTAAGAATCCCCCCGCCGATGCCGGTGGAAAGCGTCATGTAGAACAAAGGCCGGTCGCCGCGGCCGGCGCCGTGAACGCCTTCGCCCAGCGCGCCAACGTTGGCGTCATTGTCCATCACGACGCTGTCAATCCCCAGTTCCCGGCGCACCCAGCCGCAAAGGTCGAAATCCGACCAGCCGCCCACGTGCGTCGACAAAGCCACCATCTGCTTCTCAAAGTCCACCGGGCCCCCAAAGCCGATCGCGCACCGATGGAGCGGCGTCGAGACCGCCCATTCACGGGCCGTCTCCGCGATCCGCGCGAGCATCCACTCCTTCCCGCCCTCGCGGTCCGTCGCGCGGGATTCGCGCCGGATCATCTGGCCCGCATCGTCGAAGACGGCGAGCGTGAATTTGGTCCCGCCGATGTCGAGCGCGAGCGTGTTCATCCCTTGGCGAGCAGCTCGGCCGGAGTGGCCGTGCCGGTTCCCTTCTTCATGATCGTGATCGCCGCGACGCGGTTGCCGAATTCGGCCGACGCGACCGCATCTCGCGTGACCGCATACGCGCAGGCCGCGCCGGCGCTGAAGCTGTCGCCCGCTCCGCAAATATCCACCGGAACCGGAACTGCCTCCGCCCTCACCCAATACTCGCCAGCGGCATCGTAAATACGTGCACCCTCGCCGCCCAAAGTAACAACCAGGAGCGGCGCCGCGCAGTGGGCGCGAAGGGCCGGGAAGTCAACGCGGCCCAGCGCGCGCATCGACGCGTCCGTCGCCTCTTTCAAATTCGGCTTGACGATCACGCCCCGAAAACGTTCGGCGCGAGCCCGTGAATCCACCCACACGATTTTCTCCGGATTCGCCGCCGCGATCGACTCAATGGCGCCGCGCAGGGCCGGTGTGACCACGCCACCGGCCGAGGTCTCCGCCTGATCGCTGACAATGATCGCGTCAAAGCGCTCCGCATGGTCGAGGAACCGCCGCACGAGTTGCATTTCGACGTCTTCAGAAAGCGCGCGGGTCACCACAAAATCGACGCGCGGCAAGTCCTCGGCGTCGGTCTCCGTATTGATGAGCTTGGTGTAAGTGAAGGTCTGCGTTTCCGGCACTTCCAGAAGCAGCGAACCGTCGATGCCTCGCGCGGCCAACGCCTGGCGCAGCTCCCACGCGTATCCATCCACGCCCACCACGCCGAGCGCCGCGACGCCGGCAACACCGATCGCCGCCAAATTGTTGGAAACCGTTCCGCCCGCGCCAGGCGTGACTTCCGTGCGCACCACTCCAATCCGCGGAATGCCGGTTTCCGCCGACGGCAGCCCCAACGCCGGGTCATACCAGCACCAGCGGTCGAGGCAAATATCACCGACCACCAGCACCCGCAACGCCGCAATTTTTTCGAGCAACTCCGCCGTTGTCATCGCGTCAAGCTCCACAAAACGAGGCCGTCGCCCGGTGCCCGCCGGCATCCGGCGGCAGTTTTCTCGAGCGGGTTCCCCGTCGTCGTCGCGTCAGCCTCCACCAAGCGGCACCCGGCGGCAGCCCCAACCCCGGCGGCAGTTTTCTCGAGCGTTTCCCCGGTCGTCGTCGCGTCAGCCTCCACCGGGCGGCACCCGGCGGCAGCCCCAACGCCGGCGGCGGTTTTCTCGAGCGGGTCCGCCATTGTCATCGCGTCAGGCTCCACAGCGCGGGCACCGTCGCGCGATGATCGCCGCAGAAATAGTAGCTCTCGCCGCCATCCGCCACCGTTCGTACCAGAATAGTTTTGTGAGGCCGGAAGTAGTAGCCCGGATCGCTCTTCGGCAGTTCGCGGCGAATGTCGCCGCCGATGGGCACTATATCGAAAACGCCGGTGGCGAAGTTGCGCACCACGCGCCCTTCCTGATGCGCCACATTGCGCGCCATCGCCAACGCCTTCAAATAAACCTCCGGCGCCATAATAGCGCTGCCGAACGACAACATCACGCCGCCTTCCAAGTTCTCGACCGAGCGCGCGAAGATCAGAAAATCGCGATAGCTGGACGCGCCGACGGCGGCGCCATCGCAGTTCGGATGTTGGTGCAGAATGTCGTAGCCAATGCCGGCATGCACCGTGGCGGGCACGCCGGCCCGATACGCCGCCGCGAAGACGCTCAGATCCTTATGCGGATAGTCGGACGCTTCGATATGCCGCCCAACGTTTTCACCAAGTCCCAAACCCGCCGCCGCGGCTTCGACGATCACGTCATTCAACTCGCCGGTCTCGCGCCACAATCCGAACTCGCCGGAGCGAATATAGCGGGCGACGCTTTCCGTCGTCGCGCCGATGCGCGCGAGTTCGTAATCATGAATCGCGGCGGCGCCGTTGAACGCAATATGCGTGATGACGCCGCGCTCCATCCAATCGATCAGAAACCGGTTCACGCCGGCGCGTAGCACATGCGCGCCCATCATCAAAATGCGCGCCGCGCCGCGCTCCCCGGCCGCTTGTAACCGCTGCGCGATCACCGGCAAATCGGCAGGAGCGAATGGCGGCGCCGGGTCGGAAAGCGCCAGCCCCCGC
>JBJXFL010000169.1:0-32381 GCA_046155405.1 Bryobacteraceae bacterium
CACCGCTACCAGCGAGTGCACCATCCGGGTCGTCATGATCTATCTGATGGTCCGCCGTCTGGCGCCCCCGAAAAAACGCTGCAGGGAGCGCCGATCACGAAGACGGAGGCTTATTTGACACGCTCTAAATGAGCGGGGGATTGTGCAGGACCGCCATGCCGATCATAAACCGTTAGGGAAGGACAGCCGCCAACGGAGAGGCACGAGAGGGATACGATCCATGCATGCGCGCTCGTGTCGATACTTGTGGCGGGTTCGTTTGTCCTAACGGGCAACGGCTTCGCTCCGTCGGGCGAGTTCTTGAATTCCGTTGGACAAGGGCTACGGCGGTCGTGGCATTCTTCGATCCGTTTGCGGATGAGCGGTTTGACGATTGGCGGAACTACGGCGAGGAACGTATCAACATGTTGGCGATGTGCCGGGGAACCGTAATTCACGTGACCTACGCCGAGCGTGAAAACCGCGTTAGGATAGTCTCGACGAGACGGGCGGAAAAGCATGAACAAGACGACTACTACCGCGAAAATACTGTCTGACGGCAGAGTGGTTGAAGTGCTGGAAGACGGCGACGAACGTCGCTTTGCCGATATGCCTATGCGTCCAATGACGGAGACGGAAGTGGCCGGCGCGGCGGCAGGCGACCCTGATGCCCGTCCGATGACGCCCGAGGAGCTATCCTCGCCGCGGCGAGTACCGCGCACTAAGACATTGCGTCGCGCTCTCGGCTTTACCCAGGAAGAATTCGCCGGCCGCTTTCATATTCCGCTTGGCACGTTGCGGGACTGGGAACAGGGGAGATGCGAACCCGACCAACCGGCCCGGGCCTATCTGACCGTAATCGCTCGCGAGCCCGAGGCGGTGCAACGCGCCTTGCGCGAAAAGCTCACGTGAACCGGAGTGGAAAACGCGCTGGCTTTCATAGCTGAAGCCGCGACATAATCTACCCATGCGCGCACAATTGTTCCTGGTTTTGGCGGGTTCGTTTGTCTTGCCGGGCCAGACTCGGGAAGAGATTTTGGCGGCGATGAAAAAGGCTTCCACGTTCTATGTGGATCGGGTTTCCACGCGCGGGGGATACCATTTCACGTACACCGACGACCTGAGCTATGGGCGCTCGGAACATGGCGAGGGCGCGACGCAGGTGGAGACCCAGCGGGAAGGCACGCCGGCGGCGGGGATGGCGTTCCTGGAGGCGTGGTGGGCTTCGGGCGACCGGTTTTATTTAGACGCCGCGGCGAAGGCGGCGCATGCGGGCGTGGCCGGGCAATTGTGTAGCGGAGGGTGGGACTACATTATTGAATTCGACCCGGCCAAGCGGAGCCAGTATCCGTATCGGGCGGACGGCAACTGCCGCGGGCAGAAGTCGCCGCCGACGACACTCGACGACAACGTGACGCAGGCGATGGTCCGATTGCTGATGCGGGTGGATCGCGAATTGGAATTCAAGGATTCGAAGATTCATGAGGCGGCGCTGTTTGCATTGAACAGCCTGTTGAAAGCGCAATATCCCAACGGCGCGTGGCCGCAGCGCTTTACCGTTCCGCCGGACGCGGCAGCGTTTCCGGTTAAGAAGGCGAGCTATCCGGAGAGTTGGACTCGGAAGTGGCCGGGGGCGAATTACAATCAGCACTACACGTTTAACGACAATTCGATCGCCGATGCGATCGATCTATTTCTGGAAGCCGGGCGAATTTATGGAGACGCGAAGTATCCGGCGGCGGCGGAACGGGGCGGCGGTTTCATTCTGTTGGCGCAGATGCCGGAGCCACAGCCGGCTTGGGCTCAGCAGTATGACGTGGACATGCATCCAGCGTGGGCGCGCGTGTTTGAGCCGCCGTCGGTGACGGGCGGGGAGTCGCAAGGAATCTTGCAGATTCTAATGGTGCTTTACCGGGAGACGGGGGAGCGGAAGTATTTTGACGCGATTGAACCGGCGTTGGGGTGGCTAGAAAAGTCGGTGATTCCGGGTAAGAACAGGCTGGCGCGATTTTATGAATTACGCACGAATCGGCCGCTCTACATTACGAAGGGTACGCAGATTCAGGCGAAAACATTGGGATCGGCGCGCCTTGACGGGTATGAGGTCAGCTACGACGGTTCGAGCGTGATAACTCATTACGCAGTGCTGACGGGGGCGGAGAAGCTGCCGCTGATCCGGCGAGAATTTGAGGCGCTGCGGAAGGAGCGGACGCCGCGGCCGGCGCGGTTGCACGGGTTGTCGCCGTGGGCTGGAGGGGACGGGCCGCGCGGGGCTGGGAGTGTCGGTTCGATTGTAGGCGGGATGGACGATCGCGGGGCTTGGGTAGAGGAAGGGGTGATTGGAAAGGCGGACAAAGTTGTGTCGGTCTTCGCGGCGCACGATATGGTGCTGACGATTAACGGGCGGGCGATTCCGGTGAAGGAGAACGACCGCGTCGAACTATTCGATGGCGCGCAACCGCCGCGGCAAAAGGTGATCCGCACCACTACTTTTGTGCGGAATCTGGAGCGGCTGGCAGCGGCACTCGGTCAAAGTCGCTGATTTTGGAGAGATCGATGCTGACGACGCCGTCCGGGGTGGCGCCGAAGAGATCGCTGAACTTGGCGCCGTGAACGATGTCTGCGTCGGCGTAGGAGAAGCGGGAGTGGACGGCCTGTGAAAAGGTCTCATCGATGGCGGAGAGGTAGACGAAGATCTCGGGGTCGGTGTCGAGGATTTGCCGCTGATTCAGGTCGAAAAATGGGCTTTTTTCGTCGATGGGATGGACGATGACCCATTGGGTGGGGAGGAGGACGACGCTATCGCGTTCGAGCGTGAGCTGTTGGAAGCGGCGGATGGCGCGGGCTCCGGCGGGGCGATCCATCCAGCTATAGGTGACGGTGGCTTTGATGTCGATTAATTGGCTGACGCGGCCGTTGGCGATGCGAAACATGAGGCCGGTACGCCCTTGATATGGGGCGACGACGGCGATTTTGCTGCGGATAATTAGAGCGGAGGGCCGGGAGAAGCGAGCGAAGAGAATACCGGTGATGAGGGCGAATCCCATAAGGCCGGTAAGGGCTTCAATGGCGACGAGCGAGTTGGCGAGCGTGCCTTTTGGCGTCATCTGGCCGTAGCCGATGGTGGCGATGGTTTGGACGGAGAAGAAGATGGCGTTGTGCCAGCGCGCGCCAGGTTCCCCACCCTGAATGGCGCCGGGTCCGGCCGCGATATAGAGCGCCGCGAAGATGGCGTTGGCGATGACGTAGAAGACGAAGACGTAGAGAAAGAAGCGCGGCCAGGTAACGGTGATCATGTGCTGGTACACGTTGATCGACTGCCAGAATCCGTGGCCCAGGCGGACCACGTTGAGCGTGCCATCGGGGCGCATGATGCGTTTTTGACGGGACTGGGCGATGCGGCCGCTGAGGCCGAGATCGCGCTGTATTTGTTGTACTTCTTCCGCCGGTTCCGCCATGTGGGTGTTAACCTATTAGGTTAGGATAACTGAGGCTGCACCATGTCAGGTCACTCAAAATGGCACACAATTAAACACAAGAAGGCGGCTCTGGACGCCAAGCGCGGTAAGGTTTTCACGCGGCTGATTAAGGAAATTGTGATTGCGGCTCGCGGTGGGGGGGATCCGGCGTCCAATGCGCGCTTGCGGACGGCGATCACGGCGGCGAAAGCGCTCTCCATGCCGGCCGATAACATCGTGCGCGCGGTGAAGCGAGGCACGGGCGAGCTGGAAGGCCTGACGATTGAAGAATACACCTACGAAGGCTATGGGCCAGGCGGGGCGGCGATGATGATAAAGGTCGCGACGGACAACAAGAACCGGACGGTGAGCGATATCCGGCATTTGTTGTCGAAGAACGGCGGCAACATGGCCGAGCCGGGCGCGGTCGGTTGGATGTTCGAGATGAAATCGAGCATTGTGATCGACGCGGAAACCGTGACTGAAGAGCAGTTAATGAACGTCGCGCTGGAGGCGGGCGCGGAGGACATCCGGAACAACGGCGACAGTTGGCAGGTGATATCGGATTCGTCGGCGCATCAGGCGGTGTTAGACGCGCTGCAGGCGGCGCATATCGCGGCGACGGAGAGTGAAGCGACGGCGCTGGTGCCGAAAAACATCGTGACGCTGGAAGGTAAGGACGCTTCGGCCATGATGAAGCTGTTCGAGGCGATCGACGACTACGACGACGTTCAGAACGTTTACGGGAACTTCGACATCGGCGACGACGCGGACGCAGGCGGTTAACGCCTTACTCGTATGCGCGTTCTCGGTATCGATTGCGGGTCGGAGCGGACGGGATTCGGAGTCATTGAAAGCGATGGCCGGACCCATAGCCTGATTGCGGCCGACGTGATTGTCACGTCTCCGAAAAAGCCATTGGCGGAACGGCTGTTGGCGATTGCGACGGGATTGCGTCAAGCGATCGCGGCATTCCAGCCGGAAGCGGCGGCGGTGGAGGGCGTTTTCCACGCGGTGAATACGCAAACCGCAATTAAGCTGGCGCATGTGCGCGGGGTGGCGCTCTTAGCCATTGCCGAAGCGAATTTGGCTATCGGCGAGTACTCGCCGATGGAGGTGAAGATGAGCGTCGTCGGCTATGGGCGCGCGGAGAAAGAGCAGGTGCAATTGATGGTGAAGACACTTCTCCGGTTGCCCGAAGCGATCCGGTCGAAGGACGCTTCGGACGCGCTGGCGGTGGCGATCTGCCATGCGACGCGGGCTGGGTATGCGGCGCGCGTGGGAGCGGTGCGATGATTCGTCTTTCGCTTATCGCGGCACTTTCGTTAGCCGCTTGGGCGGAGGACGGAAAGCTGATTTTCACCAAGTCGTTTCCGGGGAGTACGCCCGCCTGGGTGAAAATTGTGCTCGAAAAGAGCGGCCAAGCGGTCTACACGGAAGCGCCCGACGACCCGCAGCCATTGACATTCAAACTCTCCGGGCAGGAAACGGCCGCGATGTTCGGGCTGGCGGAGAAACTCGGTTGGTTTTCGCGCACGATTGAGTCCGGTTTGCCCGTGGCCCGCATGGGCGAAAAGACTTTTCGCTTTGAGGGGGAAGGCAAAGCGCAGGAGCAGAAGTTCAATTACTCCGCCGATACGGACGCGCAGGCGCTGGCGGATTGGTTTGAGCGGATCACCGAATCCGAACGATATTTGCTTGAATTGGAGCGGTCGGCGCGGTTCGATAAGCTTGGCGTGAACCGGGTGATTTTGCAAATTCAGGCGGCTTGGGAGCGGAAGCGGCTGGTGGCGGTGGAACAGTATTTGAAGTGGCTGGACCGGGTGACGAAGAACGAAAGCTATCTGAACATGGCGCGGGAACGGGCGGCGCGCCTGGCGGAAGCGTTTCGCAATCCGCCGCCGGTTGAGGCATCCAAGCAATGAAGCGCCTTTTATTCGCGACCCTGGGCGTGGTGACGGTCTGGGCCCAGTCGCAACTGCCGCCGCCGGAGCAGCAGGAACTGTCCGGCGCATTGGCCGAGGCGGGTAACTCGAGCCACGAGTTTATTTCCGCGCTGGAGAATCATCTTAAGAAGTATCCGGAGACGAAGTCGCGCTGGGAGATGGAACGGGCTTTGGTCAAGGCCGCGAAGGAGACCGGCGACGACGCGCGGATCATAAAATGGGGCCAGCAGGTACTGGTGCGGGAGAGTGAGGATCTGCAAACGCTGGAGGCGGTGACGCGGGCGTTGGCGCGGCGCGGCGATAAGAGGTCGGCGGAGAAGGCATTGGTTTTCGGGACAAAATGGGAGCGGGTTTTGCGAAGCCTGGAGCCGCGCGACCAGACCGAGAAGATTCGCTGGCAGACGCGGGTGGATCTGGATCAGGGGCTGGGCCGCGCGCTGCAGGCGCAGGCGCGGGCGCAGTTGGTTTTGGGTAAGTCCGCGGAGGCGGAAACGCTGGCGGCTAAATCATATGCGGCGTATCCGTTCGACGAAACCGCGCGGGTGTTGGCGCAGGCGCGAATGGCGTTGGGAAAGTGGGACGGGGCGGCGGATGCGTGGGCCGATACGTTCGTGACCGGCGATGGGAAACGGCCCGAAGATTTGGAAGCGATGCGGGCGGCGTTCAAGAGGGCGCATGGCGAAGAAAAGGGCGCGGGAGAGCGGCTGATGGCGGCGCACGACCGGTTCAACCGATGGAATGAAACGAAGATCGCGCGTTTGCGGCTATATGATCCGAATGCGTTGAAGGGCAAGCCAGGAGAATTTGTGGTGACGGGGGTTGGCGGAGAGAAGCTGGCGTTGGCGTCGCTGCAAGGCAAGGTGGTAGTGCTGGATTTTTGGGCAACCTGGTGCGGGCCTTGCCGGGTGCAGCACCCGTTGTATGAGAAGGTGATGCAAAGCTTTGCCGGGCGTGACGACGTGGAGTTCGTGTATTTGAATACCGACGAGGATAAGAGCCTGGTCGCGCCGTTTTTGGAGGGGAATCAGTGGTCGAAGAATGTCTACTTTGAGAGTGGATTATCGCGATTGTTGAACGTGATCTCCATTCCGACGACGGTGATTTTGAACAAACGCGGAGAGCTTGCCAGCCGCATGAATGGGTTCGTGCCAGAGAAATTTGTCGAGATGTTGACGGAGCGCGTGCGGCGGATTCTGGCGGAGTAGCATGAGCGCTCGTTTTCGACGGATTATTTGGATAGTTCTGGACAGCGCCGGCATCGGTGAAATGCCCGATGCGGCGGCCTATGGGGACGCGGGCAGCGACACGCTGGGCAATATTGCGCGACAGCGCGCGCTGAGATTGCCGAACTTCACCCGGCTTGGCCTGGCCAACATCAAGGAACTGGCGGGTCTACCGGCCGATCCGGCTCCGATTGGTTCGTTCGGAAAATGCGCGCTCGCGTCGCCGGGAAAAGACACGACGACGGGGCATTGGGAAATGGCTGGAATTCATCTGGAAAAGCCGCTTCCGCTGTTCCCTGACGGGTTTCCCGCGGAGGTCATGACTGCGTTCGAGGACAAGATCGGGCGATCTACGCTTGGCAATAAGGCGGCGTCCGGCACGGAGATCATAAAGGAGCTTGGCGAGGAGCACGTGCGGACGGGATCACCGATCGTTTACACATCGGCCGACAGCGTGTTTCAGATCGCCGCGCATGAGGATGTGATTCCGCTGTGGGAGCTTTACAAAATTTGCGAAACGGCGCGTGACATTTTACGAGGGCCGTTTGAAGTGGGCCGCGTGATTGCCAGGCCGTTTGCGGGCGACGCGGGCGCATTCGCGCGGACCTCGAACCGTAAGGACTATGCGGTGCCGCCGCCGCGGGGGATGCTGTTGGACCAATTGGCGCAACGCAAAGTACCCGTGCACAGTATCGGCAAGATCTTCGACGTGTTTCTGGGGCGAGGTATTTCGGTCTACGACAAGACGAAGACTAATGCCGATGGGATGCGCGTGACCCTGGAAGCGCTGGAGGCGACGCCGGAAGGGCTGATCTTCGTCAATCTGGTGGATTTCGACATGCTGTACGGCCATCGCAACGACGTGGAAGGGTATGCGCGGGCGTTGGAGGAAACGGACACTTGGGTACCGTCGCTACTGGCGGCGATGGGTCCGGAAGATCTGGCGATCTTCTGCGCCGACCACGGCTGCGACCCCACTACCCGATCGACGGACCATAGCCGCGAATATACGCCGCTGCTTTGCTATTCCCCGGGATCGCCGGGCGGCGTGAACCTGGGGACTCGCGCTACGTTGAGCGATATCGGACAGACGGTGGCCGAAAACTTCGGCTCCACGATTACAAAAGGAACGAGTTTCTTACACGAATTATGAGAACACCTCTAATGGCCGGCAACTGGAAGATGTACAAGACGCCGGCGGAAACGAAGGCGTTTTTCGACGGCTTTCTGCCGCTGGTGGCGGAGACGAAACACTGCGAGATCGCTATTTGCCCCCCGTTCGTGAATATCCACGCAGCGGTGGAAGCGGCGCGCGGAACGCGGGTCGGCGTGGGCGCGCAGAACCTGTACTGGAAGAACGAAGGCGCGTTTACGGGTGAGGTTTCAGGCCCCATGATTAAGGCCGCCGGAGCCACATGGGTGATCGTCGGCCACAGTGAGCGGCGGCAGTTTTTTGGAGAAACCGATGCGACGGTGCTGGAGCGGACGAAGGCGGCGTTGGCGGCCGGGTTGAAGCCGATTGTCTGCGTTGGGGAGCGGCTGGAAGAGCGCGAGGCCGGCAATACGGAAGCGGTGCTGGCGGAGCAGTTTAACGGTGGTATCGCGCCGCTCGATGCCGAGTCATTCGCCAAGATCGTGATCGCCTATGAGCCGGTCTGGGCGATTGGCACCGGCAAGACCGCCACACCGGATATGGCGGCGGACGCACACCGGGCGATCCGCGCGCTAGTTATCGCCAAGTATGGCGCCGGGGCCGGCGCGGAGACTCGAATCCTCTACGGGGGAAGCGTGAAACCGGACAACGTGAAAGGTCTGATGGCGCAGCCCGAGATCGACGGCGCGCTGGTGGGCGGCGCGAGCCTGGACGCCGGTTCGTTCGCGTCGATAGTGAACTTCTAGTCTTTCAAGGAATACGTAACAGGCGTCACTGGATTTGCATCTATTAGACAGGGAGACACTATGCGAATCCACGTCGGAATTCTTGCATTGGCGTTAGGCGGTTTCGCGGCCGCCCAAACGCCCGCCGTTAATGAACAGGCCATTGTCCGCATGGCGCGAACCATCCAGCGCGAGATTCTCACGCTGCCCGAATACGGCGTTTTCGATAGCCTCCGTTTCAGCTTCAAAGGGGACACGGTGATCCTGCGCGGAAACGCATCGCGGCCGATTTTGAAGTCGAGCGCGGAGAACGTAACGAAACGCGTGGAAGGGGTGGAGAAGGTAGACAACCAGATAGAAGTGCTACCGTTGTCGCCGATGGACGACCAGATCCGCCTGCGCGCGTATGTCGCTATTTACGGCCATCCGGCTCTTTCGCGCTTCAATCCGAATCGCGGCACGCCGCTGTTCATGTCCCGGATAAGCGCTTTGACCGGCATCACGAACGATCCCCCATTCGGCAACCATCCGGTACACATTATCGTGAAGAACGGTAACATCACGCTGGAGGGGGTTCTGCCGACTTCGGGCGACCGGACAATCGCCGAGCTACAGGCCAATGGCGTTTCGGGCGCCTTCTCCGTCACAAATAACATCGAGTTAGAGGAATCGATGAGGTTCAAGAAGCCGAAGAAATAGGATCTTGGGCTATCTTGGCGGCGAATCGCTAAGCACTCCGTAGAATTGGTTGCCGCGAGTCGACCAAGACGCGTGACTTTTCCAGCAGGCTATTTGATTGGGAGTTTGACGAGTTCTTTCGAGCGGTAACCGGCTTTCGCGGTTGTTCCGGGGAGGGTGACGCACGCTTGATCTTCCAGCCGGCGGTGGACTGTTGCCTGGCGTGTGGTGACCCGAAGCGCTTCCCGAATGAATGAACTCCGCCACGCCATCTCCCATCAAAAGTGAGCTAGTCCGGCCCCAAACTCCCCACAGGGGCGCTTGAAGCCGAGCGCTATTAACTTATCGTACGAGCCTCCGCAACGGTTAATTTTTAGCCCTTCAAATACCTAAACAATTTCTGTATACTCTCCACGTTCGCCAAAACGCTTTGTGCGTCAAAAACGGAGAATATACTAATGCAATTTCCGGAACTATCCCGCCGCAACTTCCTTCGCGCCGCCGCCGCCGTCCCGTGCGCCGCCGCGTTCGCCCAAACTTCCGTCGCCAAGACACTCGTCTACGTCGGCTGTTACACCGCCCGTGGCCAGGGAATCTATATCTACGAAATGAATCCTACCACCGGCGCTCTCACGCAGGTTCGCGTCGTCGGCACCCCCGCTACCCTGCCCAATCCCTCGTTCCTGGCCCTTTCCCCCAACGGCCGTTATCTTTACTCCGTAAACGAAATCGGTAACTTCGAGGGGCGTCAAAGCGGTTCCGTGAGGTCATTCGCCGTCGATTTCGACAACGCCAACCTCACCGAGATGAATGTCCGCCCCACGGAAGGCCGAAACCCCGCTCACCTCAGCGTGGACGCCACCGGGAGGTTCGTCATCGCCGCCAATTACTCCGGCACTACAACCAATACAAACAACGTCACTCTGCTGCCCGTCAATGACGATGGCAGCCTGGAAGCTCCCGCCCAGGTCATAACTCAAACCGGCGATCTCGGCCCCAATACCGGCCGCCAGGAGGCGCCCCATGCCCACATGGCGATGCCCGATCCCTCCGGCCGATTCATTCTCGTGAACGATCTCGGTCTCGATCGCACTTTCGTCTATCGCCTCGACCGCGCCGAGTCGGCTCTCGTCTCCACCGGCAATCCCGGCGTCGCCCTTCCCGGTTCCGGTCCGCGCCACCTCGCGTTCCATCCCAATGGCCGCTTCCTGTTTGTCATTAACGAACTGCTCAGCGCCATCTCCGTCTGGTCCTGGGATGCGGAGGGCGGCGCCATTAGTCGCCTCCAGACCATCTCCACGCTTCCCGATTGGTACCGCGGCATCAGTACCACCGCCCAAATCCTCGTGTCGGCCGATGGCCGCTTCGTCTATGGCTCCAACCGCGGTCACGATTCCATCGCCGTGTTCAGTTGCGACCCCGCCACCGGCCAACTCGCCGCCGTCGGCGAACATTGGACCTTTGGCGAGACACCCCGTAATTTCAACATCGATCCCACCGGCAACTACATGTATGTGGCACATCAGAATACCGATAACATCGCCGCCTTCAAGATCGATAAGACCACCGGTAAGTTGGAGTTCACCGGTCAACAGCTCCTTAGTCCCGGTCAACCCGTGTGTATCGTATTTCAAACCACGCCCGCCACGGGTAACACGGTCAAGCCCGGAGTGACTTTCTGGGCGACTAACAATCCGGCGACCGCGGGCGCCAACGGCCGAGCCCAACTTACCCTCGCCTGGAACGCGCCTGGCACAACGGAACTCGACATCCGTGTCGGCGGCCCCAACGGCGTGTCGATGGGATTGCATCCGCGCTATGGCATTGCCGCCACCGGTCCTTGGGTCTCCGACGGCATAATGTTCTATCTTCAGGACGTTTCCGGCGGCAAGCCGCTTACCGCGGAGAATACCCTCGGAACAGTGCGCGCCTCGGTGCGCGCGTAGGGGTCGAGCCGGTAACATGCGACAAGGAGAAATGCCTTTCTCTTTGTCGCATGTTACGCTCGCAACCGCTTCTCAAGCAACACCGCGTAGCGTCGTCATGGCCGTCCGTTACTCAAGGAGGAGGAGGCCCTTCCAACAGCCTGCCTCTCCGCGGCATCCCAGAAAATCGCGCCGTGGGTTAAGATCGACCGTGTACGGCGATGCCGTATAGTGTAAGAGTGATCAAGGTAACCATGGAAGCACGCGAACCGACGGTTGAGGGCGGGAAGAGGACCCAATTCGGCCGCGAATTGGAACAAAGCGCCAAGGAAATTCTGGCTCACCTTCGCGGTGAGTTGGAACTTCCGACACGGCGAATTGTTCTTCCCGCCGAGGTGGACGTGAAGCAAATCCGCGGCTAAGCCAAAATGTTGCAGGCCGGACGCGACCACCCGCGCATATCTCGCCGTCATTTCGAAGAATCGAAAAGCGGTGTTAGAGGCGCTAGCGAGTTAGGCTACCCCTCCTAACCGCTTCTCAAACAACACCGCCCCCGTCATATCCCGCAACTTAACCGCCATCTCCCCATCCCCGCTAATCTCCACCTCTCCAAAAAACTGCAACCCCGCCGCCGGTCCAAGGCCCCCTTGCCCGGCCGGGGGATGCTTCCGATAAATCACTTGCGGCCCAAACGTATTGTCCAAGACGCCGGGTCCAAACGAACCCGCGTTCAGCGGCCCGCTGACAAACTCCCAAAACGGCGAAAAGTCGGTGAAGACCGCCTTCGCAGGATCATAGTAATGCGCCGCCGTATAGTGCACATCCGCCGTCAGCCACACAACATTCTTCACCGCCCGAATTCCCTTCAACAACCGCGATAGCTCCAACTCCCGCCCCAACGCCGGCCCATTTCCATTCGCCGTCGCTTCAAACATCGGCCGCCCCGCCGCGTCGCGCCCATCCGCCACCAGTAACCCCAAGGGCATATCCGCCGCAATCACTTTCCAACTCGCTTTGCTCGCTCGCAGGCCATCCAGCAGCCATCCCATCTGCGGCGCACCCAGAAAGTCGGTGTCGCTTCCCTCGCGTTCCTGCCGGTTATAGGTGTTCGGTCCCCGGTACGACCGCATATCAATTACAAACACATCCAATAACGGCCCATATGGAATATGACGATACACCCGTTCCGTCTCGATCGAATGATACCGGATCGGCGCATACTCCAAAAACGCCCGTCTCCCCCGGGCCGCCAACAGCGCAACGCTCTTTTCGGAATACTTCGCATCCGCGGTCAATGACTTCGACGCGCTATAGTTATTCAAAACTTCATGGTCGTCCCACTGCCAAATCTGCGGAACTTCCGCTTGGAACCGCCGTAAGTTATCGTCCAGCAAGTTATACTTATAGGCTCCTCGAAATTCCGCCAGTGTCTCCGCCGCCTTACTCTTCTCTTCCGTAACTATGTTCTTCCAAATAGAACCATCCGGCAGTTTCATCTCCCCCGGCACCGGCCCATCGGCATAAATCGTATCTCCCGAATGAATAAAGAAATCCGGCCGCAATTGCCGCATCGTCTCGTAAATCTTCATTCCGCCAAAGTCGCGATTAATCCCCCAACCCTGTCCCACCGTATCGCCCGACCAACAGAATCGCACCGGCCGCCGCCCCACGGGAGCCGCCCGGAAACTTCCGCGCTCCGGCGCCGAATCCGCCCCGCCCAGTCCCAAATCCCGAAACACAACCTCGTACTCAATTTCCGCCCCTGGCGCCCAACTCTCAATATCGACGCGCCCCGTAAAGTCCGTAACCTCTAAACAATGCGGTCCCGCCACCTCGGTCCACGACGCCCGCCGCTCGCGCCAACGGACAATCATCCGGCTCGGCCCATCCGCCCGGCTCCAAATCACCGCTCTCGAGGCGGTGACATCCCCCGCGGTCACGCCCTGCTCCAAAACAGGCCGCCGCCCCTTTGCTATAAAAGGCGCGGCCTGCATTAACCGACGTCTAGTCAAAAGCATGAACGACTATCCTCGCCGCCGCAGTTCCGCCACTCCCAACTTATACCCGGCCGCCCCATAAGGACTCTCAGTCGAGGAGATCTCCAGCTTCCCGCACGCCCACACCGAGTAAATCAACTCCACCTTCGCCGGCCGCCCGGTCATCATCTGCGCGTATACAATCTGGTTCCCCGGCGGCGGCGGCGTATGCACGCAAGCGCCCGCCGTCGGCACCAGCAGAAACTCGTTTACTTCCTGAAATCCGTCGTCCAACGGCACCATATAGCCGGCAATCTTCACATTCGTCCCCGCGATCAGTTCCAGCAGCGGCGACGCCTGACCCGTCCGCGTATCCAAACCTCGCAGCACATTCCACTCCACCTCCGCGAACCCGTCGTCCTTGTCACGCGCCGCGGACGAAGTTTCCAGCGGCGCCGCCGTCGCCGCCGGACGCGCCACATGCACCGTTTCGGGCGTACTCTCCACCGGCACCATGCGCTGCCCGCACGAACCCAAAACGAACGGGATTGAACCCAACCACTCTCTTCGTCGCACGCCTCTATCCTCCCACGTCTTAGAGGCGGGAACAGTGTCGTATCCCGCACGCGTTCGAAGCGACCTATCCGTCGCCCCCGACGCTAGCGACAAATATGCAACGCGGCGGAATTGTCGCCAATTCCGCCGCGCATGTTACACCAAGACCTATCGGCCCGTATAAAGAATCGACGCCTTGTCCGTCGCCGTCGTGCCGGTTGAATCGGTCACCGTCAACTGGAACTCATACGTACCGAACCCGCCCTGCAGTTGCACCTCGGGCTTGGCGACATTCGGGAAGCTCATGGAAGCGATGCCCTGCGTGACGGTCCAGGCATAGGTCAACGGTTTGCCGTCGGCGGCGGTGGACGCGCTGCCATCCAGAGTAACGATATTCACCGGCGAAGTCGCGTTCTTGGGATTTGCGACCGCCGTGGTACCGCCGGGCGCCCCGGTATCCGTGCCCGGCGCGGGACAGGAAACAATGAACTGCGCCGTGGCCGCCGAAATCTCCGCCACGCTCTTGGCCATATCGAATGCGGACGGGAACGGAATGGCTTCGGTCACCAGATTCAAGAAGGCGGCATGCCGGGCTTCCACGGTGGCGATCGTGCCGCCGGCCGTCAGTAGCGCCGGGGTCGTCAAATACTGCACCGCGCCGGCATAAGCCATCACACCGGTGTTCTCAAGTAGCGCGGCGAGCATCAAAAACTCAGTCAAGTTGGCGTACTGGAACGTGTAGGTACAAGCGGCCACGGGCACGCCGCCCAAGCCGCGGATCGCCGTTTGCAGCGCCGTCACGTGCGCCACTTCATGGTCTCGAATGCCTTTCAAATTATCCATCACCTTCGCGGTCACGGCGGTACCGAGAACCGCCGCGAATGGAGCGTTCGTGAAATCGGCGGCCGTGTATCGCGGTACACCCTGAACGTAGAACGCGGCCTCTAAATGTTCCAGGCCGAGCGCGAATTGCAGCACCTGCAACTCCGTCGGAATAACCGGAACCTGGGCGTTAATAATTCGCGGCGCCAGCGTCGCGGCAATGGCGCCCGAAGCGGCTGTAACGGCCGCGCGCGTTAAAAATCCGCGGCGCGAACTGGTAAGTGAATTGATCGTATTCATGATATGTGTCTCCTCGCCGATTCGTCTACGCCGGACAAGCCGCCAGGAATGGAGCCGCAATCTGCAGTATCTCCGCCATCGTCTTCGCCGTATCGAAAGCGTCCGGCGCCGCCAAATTGCCGCCGATCACATTCAGGTAGGACGCGTGGCGCGCCTCCACCATGGCGATCGTCGCGGCGGCCGTGCGCAGCCGTGGACTTCGGATCAGGCTCAGCGCGCCGGCATAGGCGCTCACGCCCGTATTTTCCAACGTCCGAGCGGTGCTCAGGAAGGCATCTACCGTCGAGAAGTCGAAGTTATAGCGGCAAGGCGCGACCGGCGTCGCGGCAAAGCTCCGTAACAAACTCTCCAGTGTCCGGACATGGGCGTTCTCGTGGCTCCGGATGAGTGACAGATAGGCATACAGTTCGCCGCTCGCGGTCTCTCCCAAACTCTGTGCGAACGTGGAACGCGCTAAGTCGACATTGCTGAATTGCCGCAAACCCTGGTTGTAGAAGGCGGCTTCCAAATGTTCCAGCGTAAGAGCGTAATTCAATAGATCGATATCGTTTGGAGCGGTTGCCTGCGCTTGCAGCAATCCCGCGCCCAACACGCCCGCGCCAACAAGCGCGACGGTCCGGACAGTCGCCGAAGAAACGGGCGCGGCCGGCGTGTCGACCGGCAGTAACTCTGTATCAGGCATTTCTTAGTCTCCTTATTTGGATGGAGCGACCCGTTGAGGTACGGAATAACAACCCAAAGGCGAATCGACAACATCGTTTAATAATCCAGATCACAGTAGGTACTGGGCAGTTCAAAAATGTTACCTAGGTAAACAAGTCCGGCGAGGCGGCCAATCGGCGATAGCCCGTCCGGAGTGATATCGGTAAGCGCGACACCTATTCACTGCGAAGCGCAACGGCCGGATTCACCCTGGCCGCCCGCAGCGCCGGGACCAGACAAGCCGCCAGCGCCACCGCAGCTAGCAGCCCCGCCATCGACCCGAGTATCGCCGGATCGGTCGCCGCAACGCCATATAGCACGCCGCGCAAAACCTGCGTCAATAAAGCGGCGCCGCCGATACCAAGCAGAAGCCCAACCGCTATCAGCGCCACGCCCCGGTTCATCACCAGCCGCAGCACCCGGCCCGTATCGGCTCCGAGCGCCATGCGTATTCCGAATTCCCGCGTCCGCAACGCCACCAAATGCGCGATAACGCCATGGATCCCCGCCGCCGCCAGCAGCGTGCCCGTGGCCGCGAATATCCCCAGCAGCCAAGCATAAAGGCGCGGGTTCGCCAGCGATTCCTCGATCACCTCCCGCATCGTCGCCACTCGAAACAGCGCCTGGCCGGGGCTCGCTTCGCGGACCGCCGCGCGGATCAGGCCGCCTAAAGCCTCCGCCGAACCACCGCTCCGTACCACCAGAGTCGAGCCATGCGCGCGGATCTGCGCGAAGTTTTGCGCCACCGCGTAGTAGATTTCCGGTTTGGCCGGAACGCTCAACTTCTCCTGCCGCACGTCGCCCACAACCCCGACAATTAACCCGCGATCCGTAGTGCGGCCCACCGGATCCTCACCCGGAAAATACTCCCGCGCCAAGGCTTCGTTAACGACGATTACCCGCGGCGCTTGCGCGTCGTCCCGAGACGAAAATCCGCGGCCTCGACGCAGCGGAATTCCCATCGCCCGAAAATATCCAGGCGTCACATAACGCAATTGCGCCGGAAGCCGCCCCGGCCGCCCGTCAATCGTTAAGAAGCCGGACCAATCGGAATGCTGCAGCGGCAGCAGTGAAATCATCCCCACGCCGCCCACGCCGGGCGCCTGTGCCACCCGTTCCTCAATCGCCATCGATTCCCGCGCGCCGGACACCACCACGTGCATCGTCAGCACGTTTTCCGCGTTCACGCCGGAGTCGATCCGCTGTAGATTCAGAAACGTTTGCAACAGCAATCCCGCGCCGGCCAGCAGGATAAACGCCGTCGCCACTTCGACAACCGTCAACGCGTCGCGCAGCGTCGCATGCGTACCGCCGCTCTTCATCGCGCTCGCGCCGCCGCGCACCGCCATCATCGCCGGCCCCAGTCCGAAACCGATGCCCGTCGTCACGCAAACCGCGAGAAGAAACGCGAATAGCCGCCAGTCCAATCCGATTTCCTCCGCCCGCGGAATCTGCGCCCCCGCGATTTTTACCAGCGCCCGGCTTCCCCAAACTCCAATTGCCAAGCCCGCCAACTCGCCGCCCATCGCCAGCAGCAGGCTCTCCGTCAGAAATTGCCGCATCAGGCGAAGCTTGCCCGCGCCAAGCGCCGCGCGAATAGCGATCTCGCGGCTCCGCGACGCCATTCGCGCCAGCAGCAGATTCGCCACGTTCACGCACGCCACCAGCAGCACCATTCCCACCGCGCCCAAAAGCCAAAGCAATTGGTCACGCGCCTGCCCGCTCACCACGTCTTTCAGCGGTCTGATTCGCACCTGACGGTTAGCTCGCGACGGCCCTTCCATCGCCGCCAGTTCCTGCCGTGCCGCTTCCATCGCCGCGCCCTGTTTCAGCCTTCCCAACACTGCGTCCAGCCGTGCGTTCGGACGGCTCCGCATTTCCGCCGGCACACTCCACGGAACCCACAAGTCGATGCCGCTGGATCTATACGGAAACTGAAAACCGTCCGGCATAATCCCGATCAACGTGAATGTCTGTCCATCGAGCGTCATGCCCCGCCCGACCGCCGACCGGTCTCCCCCAAAATGCCGTTTCCAAAACCGGTACGACGCCACCGCCACATCCGGCGCATCGCTCTCGCCGAAGGCGCGTCCCGCCAGCGCCGCCACTCCCAACAGGCTGAACAGTCCCCGCTCCGCCGTCACCGTCGCCACCTGTTCCGGTTCCCCCGCTCCTTGCAGATTCTTGCTCGAATTCGAGTAAGTAATCATCCCCTCGAAGAGTCTGCTCCGGGTCCGCCATTCTTCGAAGTCCCGATATACCACCGGCCCGTGGAAACCGCCCTGGGCCCCGTCGGCCGGCTGCGTCTCGTACAACTGCACCAAATTCTCCGGATCGGCAAACGGCAGCGGCCGCAGAAGCGCGCCGCTAACGTCACTGAAAATCGCGGTCGTCGCTCCAATCCCCAACGCCATCGTGCCTATCGCGGTGATAGCGAAACCCGGCGCCTTCGCCCAGCCCCGCAACGCAAAACGGACATCCTGAATGGTATTCTCCATCGCTCCCACCCCATTCTAAGCCCGCGGCCCGGTGCCTCACCCGCGCGCGCGGTATAGTTCAAATTGTTGACGCTCCTGACCGCGAGCCCGCCCCGCGGTTAGCGGCGCTGAACTGAAACAAAGCCCAGGACTGAACGGCGACCGCCGCCCTTCAAAGGAGTGATTTATGTCTGAGGATCACGTCGCCACTATCCTCGTTGCCGAAGCGCAAAGGCCGGTCGCGGCCCCGCCCATTCACGAACTCTCGCACCCACCCACGCGGCCGAGTCCGTTTTGCGCGAGTTCCTCAAGAGATAATTCCACCGGCGTCACGCTCATCGAGCGCGCAATCGAGGAACATGCGATCGCCCGCAAACTTCTCATAGTGAGCGACTCCGGCGGCTCGATCCTGACGCCGCCGCGCCCGGTCCCGATCGGCCTACGCATGATGGCGAAGAGATTACACGGGGCCGAAGTGGACGTACGCGCCAGGACGCCGGTTACCGCTATTTCTTCCTCCGGCTCCCCGAAAAACATGGCGGATGCGCCACGGTATTCGGTACATTACTTTCGAAACAGTTTGGGGCCGGAAGCCTTCATGTGAGTGGGCGGGATCGTCAAAAAAGCCCTCGCCCAGCCTGTTCGCGAAAGGACTTCATTGAACGCGCAAAACTCGGACACCGGCTTCGTCATCGCCGCCTTGGGCGCTTCCGCCGGCGGCCTTGAACCTTTGCAAGAGTTCTTCGAGCACATGCCGCCCGACGCGGACATTGCGTTTATAGTCGTTCAGCACCTCTCTCCCCATCATTCCACCGACCTGCCGAAGCTACTCGCAAAATACACCCCAATGCCCGTCGAACAGGTCCTGGACAATACGAAGGTGGCCCGAAACAGCGTCTACGTCATCCCGCCGGACGCTACGCTCACGGTCAAAAACGACGTGCTGCGATTGAGCCATCGCCTCAACGCCCGCAGCGTGCGCACGTCGATCGATAGTCTCTTTAGTTCCCTGGCCAAGGACCGCGCCGAGCATGCGGTCTGCATCCTGCTCTCCGGCACCGGTACGGACGGCACCCTCGGCCTCCGGGCCGTCAAGGAGTATGGCGGCATGGCCATGGCCCAGTCTCTTGAAACCGCTCAATACGACGCTATGGTTCGAAGCGCCATCGGCACCGGTCTTGTGGATCATGTGCTGCCGGTGGAAGAGATGCCCGCACAACTCTTGGAGTACGCCGCGCACCTTAAATCGTTCAGCGGAACCCCCAATCTTCGCCTCGAACAGATCCGCGGACATCTCCGCGAAGTCTACGGCTTGATCCACCGCGGTGCCGGTCACGACTTCAGCCAGTATGACCCGAACATGCTTGTCCGGCGCATGGATCGCCGCATAAAAGCTTTACGGATTGAGACCGTCGAACGCTACGTCGAGTTACTGGAGCGCCGCCCGGAAGAAGTCGATCTTCTCTTAAGAAACCTTCTGATCGGCGTGACCCGGTTCTTTCGCGACCCGGAGGCTTTTCAGGCGCTCGGCCGTGAGGTGATTCCGAAACTCTTTGCGGGCAAGGGAGAGGGCGAGCCGGTCCGGGTATGTGTTGTCGGTTGCGCCTCGGGAGAAGAGGTGTACTCCATCGCCATTCTTTTGTGCGAACATGCCGCTACGCTGGCCAGTCCTCCGCCGATCAAGATTTTTGCCACTGACATCGATGAACGAGAGCTTCAGATAGCCAGAAAGGGCCGTTACCCGGCAACCGTCGCCGAGCACGTAACCCCGGAGCGGCTGGAGCGCTTCTTTACCATCGACGACGGCGCCTACCAGATTAAACGGGAATTGCGCGAATTCTGCATCTTCGCGACGCATAGTTTTATCAAAGACCCTCCCTTTTCACGTCTCGATCTGATCTCGTGCCGCAACCTCATGATCTATCTCGGGCCGGATCTCCAACAGCGGATACTGGCGCTCTCCCATTACGCGCTGCGCTCCGACGGATATTTGTTTCTAGGCCCCGCGGAAGGCGCCGTCTCTCCTGCGGATCTGTTCCGGCCGGTGGACTACGAGCATCGGCTTTTCCAGCGCAAGGAAACCCTGCGTCGCCGGGAGGTTACATTTCCGTTCGGCGACTTTGGTCGCCCGGGCGTCGGCGGAAACCGGCCTGAAATGGAAAATCATGTCAAGCGGCTCGAACGTATCATTTTGCGGCGACACCGTCCCGTCTGCGTCGCCGTTCGGCGGAACGGCGACGCGGTCTATTTTTCCGGCGGCGTCGGCCGCTATATTGAATTGACGGGCTACCCGGACAACAACCTGTTGAACACGGTCCGGGAAGGTCTGCGCATTCCTTTGCACACGGCCCTCCATCGGGCGTCGAACGCTCGGGAGTGCGTTATTCAAAGGAACCTACCCGTTCAGATGGACGGCGGGATGAGCCGCGTTGACCTCATAGTAGAACCGATTCCCGAATTCCCGAACGAAAATCTCTACATGATATCGTTCGAGAATTCCACCCCCGCTAGCGGCCCAGCCCTCAACGATGCCCCGGATGCCGGTTCTGAAGACACAATCCGTCGGTTGGAAACTGAGCTTCGCGCCGCCCACCAGAATTCTCAGGCGATGTACGAAGAGATTCGAGACTCGAATGAAGACTTGAAATCGGCGAACGAAGAGTATTATGCCCTCAATGAGGAGCTCGAAATCTCCCACCACGAGGTCCAGTCGTTCAACGCGGAGCTTGACACACTTAACTCGGAACTTACACGCAAGATTTCCGAACTTAATCACGCCAATAGCGACTTGCAAAATCTGCTGAACGGCACGCAGATCGCCGCGATTTTTCTTACCGGGGAATTGCGTATCAGGAATTTCACCCCTGCGGTGGCGAGCCTGTTCCCGATAATTAGCGGCGATATCGGGCGGCCATTCAGCGATCTTGCCATCCAAATCAGTGGTGCTGATATCGTGGCCGACATCAACCAGGTGGTTAAAACGCGCTCCGCGCTCGAGCGGCAACTAGTCGAACCCGACGGCAAACATTTTCAGATGCGCATCCTGCCCTACCGGACGGTCCAGAATGTCATTGACGGGGTGGTCCTCACGTTCACGGATGTGACGCGGATCAAACAATCCGAGAACGCGTTGCGCGAAAGCGCGGCGGAGTACCGCGCCATGTTCGAAGCGTCGAGCGTGGGTGTCATCGAGGCCGACCCCCAGACCGGCCGGTTGCGGCGCGTTAACGGCCAGTTCGCGCGATTAATTGGCTACGCCGCGGCCGAGTTGACCGGCAAGACATTCCTCGATCTCACCCATCCGGACGATTCGCCGGTAAACTGGGAAGGATTCTCCCGTGTAGTTCGAGGTGAAATCGCTTTCTACGAAGCCGAGAAGCGTCTGCTCCGCAAGGATGGGACGGTTGCCTGGGCGCACGTCACCGTCAACGTCGTCCGGGATCTGGAGGGACGTCCAGTTAGCGTGGTAGCGATCGTTCTCGACATCGGCGAGCGCAAGCGGGCGGAAGCTCTCGTCGCCTGCCAGAAGCAAACATTTGAAATGTTCACATCGGGCGCGCCACTGATGGAGGTATTGGACTTTTTGGCGCGTGCCGCCGAGAGCCAGTCCTCTCCGGGAGCGGCCGTGGCCATTCACCTCCTGGACGAATCGGCGACGCGCTTTGAGCACACGGTCGGGCCAAGTTTGCCTTCGGATTACAGCCGCGCCGTCGACGGCGTGGCGGTCAGTTCGGCCATCGGCCCGTGCTGCGCGGCGGTGTCTTCCCGACGGCGCGTCGCGGTCGCGGACTTGGCCGCCAGCGACGAATTTCCGGCGTTTACCGCGCTGTTGCGGCCGCTGGGAATCCGCGCCTACTGGTCCACGCCCATTATCGCCTCCACCGGAAGAGTGCTGGGAACCGTCGTTGAATACTTTTATGGGGAGCGCGTGCCGCAACCCAAGGACGATCTCCTGGGGGCGATCGTGACCCGTACCGCGGCCGTCATCATTGAGCGTAAGCGGGCGGAAGAACTCCAGGTCCGGCTCGCCGCCATCGTCGACTCTTCCGACGATGCAATCATCAGCAAGGACCTCGACGGCATCATCCGGAGTTGGAACCGCGGCGCGGAGCGGATATTCGGCTACTCGCAAGCGGAGGAGGTGATCGGAAAGCCTATCTCCATTCTTTTCCCGCCCGGGCGGGAAAATGACATGCCGGCGATCCTTTCGCGCATTTCCCGCGGCGAGCGCATTGAATCGTTCGAGACCGAGCGCCTTACCAAGGACGGCCGCACCATCCCGGTATCGCTCACCGTCTCCCCCATTCTCGACGGCTCGGGACGGGTCATCGGCGCTTCGAAGGTCGCTCGCGACATCACCGAACGGAAGCGGGCGGAAGTAGCGTTGCGCGAATCGGAGGAACGCTATCGCACTTTGTTCGAGTCGATCGACGAAGGCTTTTGCATCATCGAAATGATTTTTGACGACCGCGAAAAACCGGTTGACTACCGCTTTTTGCAGGTCAGCCCTTCGTTCGAGAAACAAACGGGGCTCAGGGACGTGGAGGGCAAAACAATACGCGAATTCGCGCCCGCGCACGAAGAGTACTGGTTTGAACTTTATGGCCGAATCGCCTTGACCGGCGAATCTGTTCGCGCGGAAAATCACGCCGGCGCGTTGCACCGGTGGTTCGACGTTTACGCTTTTCGTTTCGGCAAGCCGGAAAATCGGCAAGTCGCCGTACTGTTCAACGACATCACTGGCCGCAAACAGGCGGACCGCGCCCTGCTCGGCCTGAACAACGACCTTAAGCACTTCGCCTACGCGGCTTCCCACGACCTCCAAGAGCCGCTCCGCATGGTGATGAGCTTCACGCAACTGCTCGCGAAGCATTACAAGGGTAAGCTCGACCCCCAGGCGGATCGGTTCATAACCTATGCGGTGCAGGGCGCCGAGCGTATGGAAACGCTGCTTCGCGACCTCCGTGAGTATTGGTCGGTCAATGAACGAAAGTTTTCCGAACCTGTTAAAGTTGATTGCAAGCGTGTGCTCACGAAAGCGCTCGACATTCTCACCTTCGCCATCCGGGAAAGCGGCGGTGTTGTCACCGGCGATCCATTGCCCACCGTTTTGGCGGAAGAAACTCCACTATTGCTGTTATTTCAAAATCTTATTGGAAATGCCCTTAAGTACCATCGCTCGGGTATCCCGCCCCGCGTTCACGTTTCCGCGGAACCTGGCGGCGGCGCATGGACATTTTCCGTTCGTGACAACGGCATCGGCATCGAAGCCGAACACCTTGACAAAGTCTTCGCCCCGTTCAAACGCCTCCACGGATCGGAGTACGCCGGCAGTGGCATCGGGCTTGCCATCTGCCAGCGAGTCGTTGAACGTTATGGCGGCTCCATATGGGTGGAGTCCGAGTATGGGCATGGATCCACCTTCCGATTTACCATCCCCGCCCCGAAAGGAGTGGAGCTGTGAGCAAGTGTCAGCTTGTACTTATCGAAGACAATCCCGCGGACGTACTATTGGTTGAAATGGCGATGAAACAGTACGGCGTCGACTGCGAGATGATAACGTTCAGCAGCGGCCAGGAGGCGTTGAGAGTTCTGTGTCCGCCGGAAGGCGCCGCGATCACCGAATTCGTCCCGGATATCATTCTCTTGGATTTGAACACGCCGAAGAGCGACGGCTTTGAAGTGTTGATTCGCATCACCCGAACGCCCCGTCTGGCCCACGTCCCGATCGCGATCATCACGTCGTCGCAGGCGACCAGCGATAGGGCCCGCGCCGCCCGCCTGGGCGACATTCGCTATATACAAAAACCATCGCAGTTGGAGGCGTTTCTCAGCACCGTGGGTCTGGCCATTAAAGAAATGCTGGGGCCGGTAGGCATGACGAAGGGCTCGGGGAGCTAAAGGTGTTGCTGAGCCGCGGCCGTCGGCCGTTGTGCGACCAAACCACAACCGTTAAGGAGAGCGGGCGCACCGTAAAAACCATTTTGCCTAGACGCCCACATCCAAGTGCATCGTGCGAGGATTGAAATCCAACTGACCTCGGACCCTCTCCTCATCTCCAAAAAACTTTCCTCTCTCTTCGCGGTACCACCCGGAATGGATCCTAGCTAGCCAGCGTCGACGGCGGAGCGAATTCGTTGAGGATCGCCGAGTGGTTCGCCGCGGCGCTGGACTTGCGGCCCGGCATGCGGGTGCTGGATCTCGGCTGCGGACGGGCGGCGTCGTCCATCTTCCTACGCCGCGAATAATGACTGCGCCTTTACCAATAGTACTAAAACTATGGCGCCTCGTTTACTTGGCGACTGGATGAACTCTTCCGCACTTGAATAACCGCACCAGCGGTGTTAGGGTGGAGACGTAAGCAAAAAGCGCCGCTCGTGGCAACTATCTCGAGCGATTTCAAAGCGCGAAGTACGCACCAGACATTGAGCGCCCGGCTGCCATGCCGGAGTGCTCAGGTTCATTTGATCCATACGGAGGATATATGAAAAGCGGTTCTAAACTTGCCCTTTTGGCTTTCGCGGGTGCCCACGCGGCATTTGCTTCTTTAATTCCGATTGGTCCGGTTCCCACGTCGGGCTCTGGCTTGGGAAATGTACTCACGGCACTCACCTTTGCATCACCGGGCAGTTCCTCGACGGAAACTGGCTGTGTGGGAGCCGGTATTGGCGGCGTTAAGATAACGGGTCCCGCGGCTTGCCCAGCCGGAGTTACAGGAGGAAATGAACAAGCGATCAATAACACCTACTCAGCCATGTTCCTCGGCCTCACAGGCGCCACGGATTTTGACAATCTTCAACTGATCTTCAACGCCTCTGAACCCGGTAATGCGGCCGATATGGGGATAGTTGTCGACAAATTGGTGCTAACGCTTTGGAGTCCAACTACCGGAGCGTTGTTGGCCTCATACTCTACTGCGGGTCCGTATGTCATTCTGGACGCCTTTCCTGGAACCGGTAATGCAGGCTACGGGTTCGTGCTCGATGCCGCTCAAGCGGCCGCCGCCAACGCAGTTCTCACAGCGAATTCGAATCTCTACGTGGGTGTTGCGTCTAACGCTTCCTTGGCAACCGGTGGGCTTGAGACAGTTTTCTTACGTGTGAATCCTGCCGAGACCGGCGTGATTCCGGAGCCGGCGACTTTCGCCCTTGCTGGCCTTGCGCTTACATCCTTGGCGCTTCTTCGCCGGCGCTCTAGCTAACATTTGATTGTGCGGTTGATTCAGCACATCCCAATGGGTAGTGTAAAGGCCTAAGCCGTTTCCTTTCCCAACAAGCGAAAGGTGCGTCAGATTGCCGGTGGCGCGGCCTGCGGTGCGCCACCGGTTTTGGATTGACGGCGGAGATTGACTTCCGCCACGCTCGGCGATGCTTTCCTCCCTCTCGGTGATCTCGCCTTCGGTTGGCCACGCGTTGGAACTGTAGGGATCCTTCGCATCTGAAACCGCCTCGCTTGGATGGCGTGAGCGGCTAAAATGAAAGCGACGAGACGAAGCGCAACTGGAGAAACGAAGTGCCAACCGATTTACCGGCAATCCCAGCGGACGACCCGAAACGCAATCTCACGCTGGCGCAAGCCGATACTCGCCCTCACATCGGTCTAGTCGGCGATACCTACACGATCACCGTGACGGGCGAGGAGACCGGCGGACGCTTTTGCGTGATTGATATGCACATCCCGCCGGGCGGCGGCCCGCCCCCGCATCGGCACGACTTCGAGGAGACCTTCATCCTTCTCGAAGGGGAGATGGAGGCAACCTTCCGCGGCGAGAAGTCGATCGTGCGTGCCGGCGACACGTTGAACATCCCTTCCAATGCTCCGCATCGGTTTCACAACGCTTCCCCGAGACCCGTACGCCTGATCTGTATTTGCGCTCCCGCCGGACTGGACAAATTCTTCATGGAGGTTGGCGTACCGGTCGCCTCTCGTAGCACGCCCCCGCCGAGCCTGAATGAAAATGAGCGAGCCGCGTTCATCGAGAAAATGAAAGCGCTCGCCCCCAAGTACCGCACCGAACTACTCAAAGAGGCGTAGCTATCGAAGCGTCCGTCGGCGCTGGGTGCTCCATTCGCGCCGCGGCCTTAATTTTGCCGCGGCCGGCGATATCGCCCGCCGTTATTGCCGCCCGTCCCGCCGCGCCACGTAACGTCGAACGTGTAGCCTTCCCGGCCGCCTTTTGAGTCCTCGATCCGAATGACGGCTATACCCCCATTGGAAGGATCTCGCACCAAGTCCTGCCGGCCCCGTCCATCCACGCCCTTAAAGCGGAATTCATAGGGGCGCGTTGGCATCGCTTGATTGCAATCGAAGCGCCGCCATGTCGCGGTCTGCCCGGACCGCGTCCGCAGCCGCGCGACGGTCCCGCGAATCTCTACTTCGGCGGCCCCGTCCACTTCCACTTCAATCGTGCATTTGCCATCGCCGTCCCCGCCGCGAATGTTGGCGGTGCGGGGTTGATAGTTGCCCCATTGAGCGAAAGCGCTAAGTCCCGTGAGAATTGAGAGGGTGCGGATTTTGGTAAACACAAAGCTTGGATGCGCTTTAACGCGCGGGCGTTTCAGTCGAACCGAAGCGCTTGCAATTTATTGATTTCCTGCCGCAGGGCCGAGTTCAGCGCCAAATTGGTTAGTCGCCTCCTCGTACAATTCGTCTTGGCTGCCAAGGCTCACATCCAAGGCAGTCGCTCGCCCTCGCGATTTCTAACACCTCTACTTCCAGTCCCCATCCAAAGCCATGAACGCGTGCGCATACCGCCGGCCAAACTCCCGCAAACCCGGCGAATCGAAGTGCAGAACGTCGCCCTTGTGATTCAACCCGCCCGACGATACAAACGCCACCCTCGTCCCGCTTACCGCCAATAGCGCCAACTGCTCATTCATCAGTCGCGCCAGCGGGTAGTCGTTCTTCTCCCGCGTATACAGAAACTGCCCCAATTCCCCGACCACGATCGGCACATCGCCCACCTCCGCCCGCAGCGCTTTCATCACCGCCAGCCACCGCTCCTGGTACGACCGGATTAACTCCAATTTGCCGGAGTCCGCCTCGCCCTGGTGCCACAGAATTCCGCGCAGCCGGCCGCTCTTCATCGCCGCCTTCGCGCGCCTCACGGCGTCTGTGTACAGCTTTCCGCCCGGCTTCCATTCGTCCAGCGCGCTCCCGCCCATCGCCGCCGGAATCAATCCAATTTTCGCCCCGGGCGCGGCGTCGGAAAGCACCTTCGCAAAGCTCCGTCCCAAACCGGTTCCCAGCCGGTCCGGCCGGTCGAAGTGGATCGGCTCCACGGCCGGCGCCCACGTCTCTTCCTTGGTCAGCGTGAACACCTGCGGGAAGGGAATTTTGTCCTGCTCCTCAATCGCGCCCCGCCCCGCCATATTCGACTGGCCGATCAGCAGGAACAACTCCATATCCTGCGCCGCGGCGCCAAGCGAGATAGCCAGCAAAATGAGCCAAATCATAATCCAGCCATAGTACAATCCTTGCTATGAAGATTGCCAGAATTCTCATCGCGTTGCTTACTCTCGCCTCCTTCCTGCCCGCCCAGCCGGCCCCCAAGAAGGATGCCGTCAAGAAGGAAGCGCCTGCCGCCGCCCTGATCGACATCAACTCGGCCGACGCGGCCAAGTTGAAAACCATTCCCGGCATCGGCGACGCCTACTCCGCCAAGATCATCGCCGGCCGCCCCTACAAGGGTAAGGACGAAATCGTCTCCAAGGCCGGCGTGCCACAAGCCACCTACGACAAGATCAAGGACCGGATCATCGCCAAGCGGAAGTAGCCGCGCCTTACTCTCCCTTAACTCGGTGCCTCACCCGCGAACGATACGTCCAAGTTGTTGACGCTCTTGACCGCGAGCCTGCCCCGCGGTTAGCGGCTCCGCCTTGATCGGATTGCGCAACACGCCAATCCCTTCGATATCGACTTCCACCACATCGCCGGGGCTCATCTTTTTGGTGGTCCCCGGCGTTCCCGTATAGACCACGTCCCCAGGCTCCAGGGTCACGTATTTGCTCGTGAACGCGATCATCGTCGGAACGTCGTAGATCAGCTCCGCCGTCGATTGCTCCTGCACCACTTTCCCGTTCAACCGCGTGCGCAGCATCAGCTTGCCGTAGTCGATCCCCGCCACGACGTATGGTCCCAACGGCCCAAAAGTGTCGGAGCCTTTCGCCCGCCACCATTGAATGTCTTTATCGGGACCGCCCTGCCATTGCCGTTCACTCACATCGTTGCCGCATGTCACCCCGAACACGCCGGCTGCGGCCTGCTCCTTCGTGGCGTTCTTCAGGCGCTTTCCGATCACCGCCACCAGCTCGCCCTCATAGTGCACATCGGTCGAATCCTTCGGCAGCAGAATGGCGTCATCGGGACCGCAAATGCAAGCTGTCGGTTTGTAGAACATCTCCGGCCGCGATGGCGGCGCCACCGTGCCCAGATGGCTCTTGTAGTTCCGCGCGATGGCGATCACTTTCCCGGGTACAACCGGGGCCAGCAGCTTCACGTCTTTCAGCCGGTGAACCGTCCCGTTCGGCTTGCCGCCTTTCAAAAAGTCGCCCGTCAATTCCCGCACCTCCTCGCCGTTTAGCGTGCCATACGCCACTCGCGCCCCCTTCCGGAAACGCACGTACATTGCCGGCCCATTTTGCGCCTGTACCGCCAGAGCGGTCGAGGCCGCGCCTAGAACTGTTCTTCTCGTCATGACAGAGATTCTATACAATAGAGGGATAACCATGAGTGCGGACGCAGCGAAGATCCCTCAACCGGCCAAACCGAGTGTTCCTATCTCGAAATGGCTGCCCGTCGTTTTAATCGCCTGGGCCATCCCCGGCGGCGGCCATGTCTATCTCAAACAAACCCAGCGCGGCGCGCTGCTCGGCTCCGCCACCGTCCTCTGCTTCCTGTTCGGGCTGATGATGCGCGGCGCGTTCTTCGAACCGCAAACCGGTGACCTGCTGCTGACGCTCATCAACGTCGGCGGCCACATCGCCAACCTGATGACCGGCATCCCGTATTACCTCGCCACTTGGCTCGGCTACAATCAGCCCGACCTCGCCGGTCACGTGCACGACTACGGCACGAAGTTTCTCGTCGGCGCCGGCCTGCTGAACATTCTCAACATGGTCGACGCCTGGGAAATCGCCACCGGAGAGAAGGACTAGCGCCGCCATGCCGAAGGTCAACCTCAGTCACATGGAGGCGTCCATCCTCCTCGCCCTGCTCATCTCGGTCGTCCTCGGCGTGGTCACCAAGAAGACCGACAAGGAGCGTCTGCGCTACGGCCTATATTGCTTCGGCTGCTTCGTCGCCACCCTCTTCGGTTTAGGTTGGCTAATGAAACTCGGCCACGGCTGAGTTCGCTACCACCGTGACTTTCGACCATTCAGCCAAGCAAGCCCGCGAATCTACTGCAAAGCCTTTTCAATCGCCGCCGCGAGTTCCGGCGAATCCGGCGTGACGCCCGGTTCGAAGCGCTGCAATGGCTTGCCATCCTTGCCGACCAGGAACTTCGTGAAGTTCCACTTTACGTCGCCGCCCACGTTCGGATTTACGTTCTTATCGGTCAGGTACTGATAGAGCGGCGTCGCATCCGCGCCCTTCACCGAGACCTTCGAGAGGATCGGAAACGTAACGTTATAGGTGCGCGAGCAGAAGGTTTTGATCTCTTCATTCGTGCCCGGCTCCTGGCCGCCGAAGTTATTGGCGGGGACGCCGATGATGACCAGGCCCTGGTCCTTGTACTTGGCGTACAGGCTCTGCAGGCCGGTGTACTGGGGCGTGTAGCCGCATTTGCTGGCGACATTCACCAGCAGAAGCGCCTTGCCTTTATAGGAGGCGAGCGGCGCGGGTTGACCGTCGATCGTGTTCATTGTGAACTCGTGGACGCTGGACGCGGAGAAGGCGGCGGCGGTAGTCATAGCTAAGGTAAGAACAAGGTTCCTCATCATAAACTAGATGCTATCGCGTTCCAGGAAGTTGCGGACAATGCTCGAAAGTCGCGCTTGTTCGCATCCGAGCGCCATATGCCCGCAGTTGCCGGTCAACTCGAGCGTGGCGTGCCCGCCGATGCGCGCGAAGGCGAGCGCGGTCTTCGGGTTCACCATGTGATCCTGCGTGGCGACAACGATCAGCATCTTCGCCGTGACCCGCGCCGCGGCCTTTTCGAGCGATTCGCCGTGGCCGATGTCCTGCGCCATCATTGCGCGCAGTTGCGACGCCCAGTCGAGCGGATGCACGCCCGTCCGGGCGCTCTTGACGAAACTTTCCTTCAACTTCGGGAAGTCTGCGGCCGGCTGCTCGTCGGCGGCATATTCCGGGGTGCGGAGCGCGAAGTTGTGCATCGCCTGCACGGCGGGCATGATGGCGCGCGGGTCGATGCCATTCGCGACCGCCGTCTCAATCGCGGAGAGCTGCGCTTGCCATAGCAGCAGGTCCGGCGTCGACTGCTTCGGCGACCCGATGATTGGCACAATCCGCGACGCGTACTCCGGGTGTGCGACGGCCCATTCGAAGCTTTGCATGCCGCCCATCGAGATACCGATGACGGCGTGAAGTTTCCGGATGCCGAGGACCTCGGAGGCCAGTCGGTACTCGGATTCCACCATGTCCCGGATGTTGAACACGGGCAGTTGCGGCGTGTTTGATGGCGAGGTGGAGACGCCATTGCCCAACGCGTCGATGAGGACGACGAAGTGCTTCGCTGGATCGACGAGCTTATCCTTGGCCGCGTACTGCAGCAGGCTTTGGCTGTTGCCGCCGAACCAGGTCGGGAAGAGCACGGCGTTCGAGCGAGTGGCGTTCAGCGTCCCGACCGTGCGGTAGCCCAGTTTGACGCTGGGCAGCGTCTGGCCGGACTGAAGCCGGAAGGCCTTGATCTCGGCGAACTGTTGCTCCTGCGCCGTGGCGGCGAGCGCGCCGGCCAGCAGGAATACGGGCAGAATGGACATGATGAAATTATCCTTAATTGCCGGCCCGCGCGAGGCTTTAATCAGTCCGGAACGCTCACGAAACCTGGACGCATCTCGCCAACAACCCGCGAGATAGTCTCAGGCGGCGGCGAAGGGCCGTCTGGATCCCTCATCTGGAAGAAAAGCCTGCACTTAGCCGCTATCAGACGGCGTTTTGGTATTAGCCGGTAACGGAGTCACGTTAGATCGATATTTATTTTTTAACCAACAACCCCCACCCTATCAACAACTTACCCCACCCAGTACTAAAAACCAAAAGGTACTTTCCCGCCCAACCCCGTGCTACAGATGAAGGTAGAGGAACAATATGTCGCTCACCAACTTCCAGTACGGTATCGGCGCGGTCGTCCTACCCGCCCAACTCGAAACTTTCCACCAACTCCGCGACGGCCTCGTCGAAACCACCCGCCCCGGCAACTTCGCCGAACAGTTGGTGGTCGATCAACTTCTCCACGCCCAATGGGAACTCCACCGCGTCCGCCAACACGCCAACCACGCCGAGGCCGAGGAGTCCCTCCACGCCGCCTTCACCCGCGCTACCCGCAACTGGCAGCGCGCCTCCCGCCAACTCGCCGCCCTCCAGTCCGCCCGCGCCTCCGCCGAACTCTGCGGCGAGATCGGCGCGCCCAACTCGCCTCTGCTCGCCAATCTCGCCAAAGTCCCGCGCCGCAAAAACTCCACCGCCAGCTTCCAGCGATGGCGCATCGCAACAATCGAAGACGGCTGCGATGGCCCGGCTTACTTTGACCGCTTTTACGGCGAACTTAACAAGAAGGAGGCCGCATAACATGGCCACCCCAGCCCAAATTCTCGCCAACCAGGCCAACGCCCAGCAATCAACCGGCCCCCGCACTGCCGAAGGCAAGGCCCGCTCCGCCGCCAACTCCACCACCCACGGCTTCACCACCGGCTACCTGGTCGTCGCCGAAACGGAGAAGGAGGCCTACGTCGAATTCAATTCCAGCCTCGACGACGCTCTCCTGCCCGAAGGCGCCCTCGAACACGCCACTTTCCAGCAAATTGCCGACTCCGCCTGGCGCCTCCGCAAGTTCCACACCCTGCACGCCGAACTGGCCGCCGAGCGCCAACTCGATCCGCTCATCGTTCCGGAATGTGCCCCCGCGCTCAAACAGCTCGCCCGTTACCGCGCCGCCGTCGAAACGGCCTTCTATCGAGCCATGAAAACGTTCGGCGAACTCCAAACCCGCCGCGCCGCCCGCGACCGCCATCTTCACGAAGTCGAGAAAACGGAGCGCCCCCCCGAAGTCGAGCCGTCGGTCTACGCCAAGTCCGAGTGGTCCTCCGGCGACCGCGAGACATACCTGCTCATGCACGGCCGCATCGGCCCCCGTCAAATCTGGGATCTGGAGGTCGACGAGTGCCACCAGGCCGTCTGGGTCCGCCGTCCGGACACCGAGCCGCCCGGCCCGCGACCGGCGAAAACGGCGATTCACCAAATCGAACCCAATTAGCCCGGCCCGCCCGTCCGGGACGATCGCC
>JBJXFL010000189.1:0-8907 GCA_046155405.1 Bryobacteraceae bacterium
TTATTGGCGGATTCGGCGACGTAGACGGTATTGTCCGGGCCGACGCTGAGCCCGGCGGGACCGGAGAGGGTGGCGAGAAAGCCGTCAACGCCGTCGGCACTGAGGCCGGCCGGGCCGGAGCCGACCCCTGCATCGGGGTTGCCGTCGGGGCCAAGGCGGAGGACCTGGTTGTCTCTGCTGATGACGGGGCTGTTGGCGCGATCGAGTGCGAAGCCGGCGGCGTTGGCGAGGAAAAAGCCGGCGACTACGGTGGAATAGGTTCCGGCCTTGAAGTCGACTTTGCGGACGTTGCGGTTGCCGACATCGAGGATGTAGAGATTGCCTTGCGCGTCGTCGGCGAGGGCTTTGGGAACGAAGAGGAAGTTATCGGAGATTGTACCGCTGCCGGAGGCCGCGCCTTGGCCGCGGAAAGCGCCGACGGCGGAGACGATCCGGGACAGGTCGCCGGTGCTGTTGCAGTGAGCGGGCGTTTCGGCGACGACGAAGGCGAAGTCACCGTTGTTCGCCAGCAAGTAGCAGCGAGTGCCGTCTTTGGAGATGAGGATATCTTCGAAGGCGAAGGTTGAGCGCCGCCGGCCCTGCGGGGGATCAGTGATGGAGCGGACAAAGAGGCCTTGAGAAGTGAGCCAATAAATGGTTCCCTGAGCGTCGGCGGTGGCGGTGATGAGGTTGGGGAGCAGGCAGGAGCCGACGGCGCCAGCGACGGTGGAGATGCGGCCGGAGGAGTCGACACGGCGGATGAGGCAGTGGCCTTTGTCGGCGATGATGAGGTTGCCGTTCGGGTCCAGACGCGAGGAGACTGGATTGGAGAGGAGGGCCGAGGTAGCCGGACCGCCGTCGCCGATGGCGGGAACTCGACCGCCCGCGATGGTTGTGACGTTGCCGCCAGGGACGACGCGGCGGATGCGTTGGTTGTTGGCGTCGGCGATGAGGAGTGTGTTGTTGTCGACGACGATGTGGTTGGGAGTGTTGAAGGTGGCCTGGACGGCGGGGCCGTTATCGCCGGAGAAGCCGCGGGCGCCGGTGCCGGCAAGGAGCGTTACTTGTTGGGAGGCGAGATTGAGCACGCGGACGGAATTAGAGGTCTCTTCGGTGAAATAGAGCAGACCACCGGCGGGGTTGAGAGCGAGGCCGATGCAGATACGAATGCTGACCTGGAGGGCGGCACCGGCGAGGGCGGTGGCTTGGGCGCTGCCGGCGACGGTGGTGATTTGCCCGTTGCGGATGCGGCCGATGCGGCCGAGGCCGATGTCAGAGAAATAGAGATCGCCATTGGCATCGAGGGCAAGGGCGCCGGGGGCGTTTATGGGAGTTTGGGTGGCGGTTGCACCTTCAGCCCAGGTCCCGGCGGTGCCGTTGCCGGCGATGGTGGAAACGGTGCGGCCATCGGCGCTGAGTCTGCGGATGCGGCTATTGGGCTTTTCGGCGACGAGAAGGTTGCCCTGAGGGTCGACGGCGAGGCCGAGGACTTCGCCGATGTTGGTGGCGGTGCCGGCAAGACCATCACCGTTGAAGGTAAAAGCACCTGTGCCCAGGACATGGGTGATCCCGCCGGTCGCCAGATCGATGCGACGAACGCGTTGGATGGTGTTTTCGGCGAAGTACAGATACTTTTCGCCATCGAGGGCGAGGGCGCGGGGGAAGGATATTTGAGCGGCTGTGGCGGGGCCGTTGTTACCGGTGAAGCCAAGGACTCCGGTGCCGGCTATGACGGTCGAGCGGCCATCGGGGGTGGATTTCCAGATACGGTGATTGCCGTAATCGGCGATGTAGAGATTACCGCGCGGATCGCGGGCGATGCCGATGGGGGTGTTGAGCGATAGATTCGCGGTGTCGACGGGGGTGCCGGCAGCGACCGCGGTGCCGGCGGCGGTGGCGACCCGATAGGCCGTTGGGCCTTGGGCGGAGAGAGCGAACGCTGTGAGTAAGAAGAATGATGCAAGTTTTGGGTTTCGGATATTGATCTGCACGCCGAGTAAGCGAAAACTAAGAACACTTCGAGACACGAAATGTGATTTTCGAGTTAGAGTCAACTGAATCAAGCCAATGGACATCCTCGCGATGGTGTCAGCACCCTCAAGAAGGTCGCGATCACGCGACACGAAATACTCGGCCTGACATGCGACGGCAGGCACCAGACGGACTCGCTCGCCGCGCAGCGGCTTGAAGGAAAATCATGCAGCCGAACACTACGCGCGGCCGGTGTTCAGGCATCTGCTATTTCGAGCGGAGATCTTTGCGTTCGGCGAGCGAGTCCTGCCGGGCCGACTCGAACAGTTGATCCAACTCTGATTCCGACACACCAAGAGCTGCGACCTCTTCGCGAAAGCCGCCCAGAATTTCGTCGAAGGTTCTCGGGCCGGCCAGATCCCGGGATACCAGGGCGCGAACGTACTGTTCACCGTCGAGGCCAGCGCTTCGGGCTTTCTGCTCAAGCCGAGGGATGAGGTCGTCCGGGATCGGCACTCGGACCGTCATGCTCATAACCACGCTCCTGCGCCATTATCACGATGAACAACTTCCAGTGCAAACCGAGAGGCCCAAAATCGGTAAGAAGGGTTCGTCCGTAACTCTCCGCCTTTCCATGCCGCAACGGCGCGGAGAGGCGGTGTGGCGGTGCTACTGCTCCAGCCGGGTGAGGTAGAGCGCGATGAGCCCGAAGGCGAGACTGGAGGTGAGCAGGACGGAGCCGATCCGGCGCTCGTCATAGTGCTTGAACCAGAGGTAGATGCCGGATGCGCCCAGAAGGATCAGGCCGGCGGAGGTGCAGAAGGCCAGGACCGCCCAGAGGTTGGCGGGCATGTATTCGTGCCAGATACCGTGGTTGGTGTGGAGCGCCATGAGGGTGTTTAGGGCGGTCTGGCGGCGGATGGTGATCTTCGCCTCGCCGGTGGCCGCGGGATAGGCGACTTCGGCGACTTCGCCGGGCCTGACGATGCGGAACGTGACCGTGCCGCTCTTTTCCTTGATCTCGCGGAGATCGCCACGGAGGCCGTGCGCGGTCATTAGTTCCAAGGCGGCGGCTCGGGGCGTCGCCAGGGCGGCGGTTGGGAGTTGGACGGCCGTTTCGGTGACTTCCGGTTTCGGCTGGCCGAGACGCTGCCGGTAGATCACCGTCAGCGAACTGACTGCGAAGATCAGGGCCATCAGGAAGAATCCCAACCCGAGGCCAAGGTGGATATTGCGCATCAATCGGAACATAGTTTCACCGGATTGCGAACCAGAGGGCCGCTGTGACCACGACCGTGGCGGCCAGCGCCAGTTGGGCCCAGCGCAGGCCGGGACGTGTGGCGATCCACAGGTACAGGCCGGAAAAGGTCATGAAGAGAAATGCCCAGGTGGAGAACTCGTTGAAGTAGCCCCAGAGGCTGGCCATCAACGTCAACTGGTGGCGGCCGGAGTGGGCGGTGTGCATGGAGGAGAGGTAGCTGAAGGTGGAGTTGCGGCGGTGATCGACGCGGACGACGCCTTTTTCTTCCAGACACGTCACTTCGCGGCCGCCGTTGATGGTGAAGACGTTGAATGCCAGGTGCGATTGCTCGTCGCGGTGGACATTGTAACGGCCGGCAGCGAGCGGGATTTTTACGGCGGCGTAGATGGCGCGGGAGAGTTTGTCGTCATCGAGGTTGCCCGGCGCCTGGTAGGCGACCTCCTGGGTCCCGGTTACCGGCGGCGGACGGAATTCGCCGGCGGCCGGGAGGAACATGGCCTCAACTCCGGTCACGCCCCATATGAGGAATGCCGAAAACGTTAGCAGTCCGGAGTACATGTGGAGCTTTTTGGTGTACTCGAAAATCTTATTATCCCTACCCATTTACTGCGCCTTAGCCCCGGGAACAATCGCATCGTCGTCGGTCATTCCGTGGCGCTTTAGTGCGGCTGCGACAAAGCCGGACGTCTTGGCCCCTTCGATATATTCCTGGAGGAAGCGGAGGGCTTGCGGCCTACCCTTGGGAAGTCCGGCTGCTTGGGGAATCGTCATGAATCGGCCTTTCATCACGCGCGAGCCGGGGATGGTCCGTGATGCCGTAACCAAAGCGGTTCTCACTCCCGCTACGGCATCCAGTTCGCGCTTGGCCAGCAGCTCGAGTGATTCGGCGGCCGAGGTTGGGCGAACAATCCGCGCTTGCTTGAGATTGCGGCTCAAGAACAGGTCATACGCGCTCTTCGGACTGACCGCAATCCGCACTCTCGCGCGATCCGCATCCTCTATGTTCCGGAGCTTCGAGCCGTCCAGCACCAAATAGGTACCCTCTAATTCCACGTAGGGCGCGGTGTAGTCGATATCCTGGGCGCGTTCGAGATCGATAGCCAGGTAGGCGACGTCCCAGACTCCTTCCTTCGCAGCCGCGCTTACCTTGCCTGCCGCATCGAACGGGACGAGATCAACGGGCAGACCAAGCCGGCGTCCCAACTCGCGCGACAGATCGACAGTCACGCCGCGCAGTTCGCCCGTTTTTGTGTCGCGCGATGCGAGAACCGGATTCCCATGGTTGATTGCCGCACGCAGTCGTCCCGTGGGTGCGAACTCGGCACGGAGGGCGGCCATATCCGGCTGTTGTGCGTGCAGAGAGAACGCCGCCAAAGCTCCGACACCGATCCTAAATACTGTGCGCGTATCCATGCAAACTCCTTGCGTCCACTCTGGCTGCTCGGGAACGAATCCAAAACCAGTTCAACTTGCACTATAAACCGTCCATCGGCTTCGCGGCGGATTGGAGCTGGACACGGTCGGGTCGACGGCGATGCGGGTACGCCGCTAATTTGGAGAGGAAGCGACGGAGGCCCTGACACACGCCACCCACAAAGCCTGCGCCACCAGCAAGTGCACAATCTGCATCCACCCCGGCGCCGCCAGCGCGATGTTGGCCAGGCCGATCAACACCTGCGTTCCCGCTAATGAAACCGGCCAGTGCGAGAGCCACGGCTCCCGCCGTCGCAGTGCGCTCAAGCCGCCAATCAGGAACGCCGCGCCTAGAACCGCGAGCACGGGATGCACCGCCCGCAACCGGATTAGAAAATGCTGGCTCGACGTCGCATCGTCGCGAATTTGCGCCCATAGCGAACCGTCCAGCGCGGCCTGTTTCGGAAAGATCGTGTCGCCGAGCGCTGTCACTGCGCCGGTCGCGCTGACGATCACAATGACGATCAGCGCCGCTTTTAATACCGCGCGCCCTTTACTCGCGTGGCGCTCTTCCACTGTCATCGCCGCCGCGCTTGCTGTTAGCAGTAGCGTGTTGGTCAGGTGCAGCGCGATCACGATCGCCCGGCTCAGGCTCGCGTCGTTCGCCACGAGCTCCTTCTTTACCAGCACCGCGCCGACAAACCCTTCAATCAAAATGAACACAAACGCCGCGATCGCCATTCGCCGATGCCGCGCCGGGGCCAGCCAGATCATCGCGATGCCGAACAAGCCGCACAACGCGCTGGTGATCCGGTGCGTGTATTCGATGATCGTCTTGGTTTCGGGCGCCGGCGGAATCGCCTCGCCGTTGCACAGCGGCCAGTGATTGCCGCATCCCGCGCCCGCGCCGGCGATCCGCACCCAGGCGCCGAAGAGGATGACGGCGATTAGGTAAGCCAGAAAGAGCCACGCAAGAACCGGGAATCGCTCTTTCATCCCTTCATTCTTTCACAGTAGATTCTCCAGGCGCGTGTTTGAGTAGGCCAAGCGCCTCCAGGTCGCGGCTACCGTGCAATACCCGGATCAGTTCGACTCTGCCATCGGCGCGGAGGTACACCAGTAGTATCTTTCCGAAGCCGCCTCCGACTGCAATCTTTCGCAACCCGGCGTCCGTTTTTCTTCGTCGTTTCAGCCGTACGCCGATGTCGGGCGATTTTGCGATCATCTCTAACGTTCGATCGACGGCCGCGCAAAAAAAGGTCGGCGATTTCAGCTCCACCTTGCTCTGCATACCAGAGCCATATTGCAGTGAGGTCGCGTAGCGCGGACTCACGCTTCTGTATCCGTAGCACCTATAAATCGGTCCCGCCCTGTTTCGCCAAATACTGGCGCATGCCTTCCGCCCGGATTCTCTTCCAGTCATCAGCGGTAAAGTCGCTCGGTTCGCTACTCTCCAGCCCTTCCTTTATCAAAGCCTCCACATGCTCCTCGGCCCAGCGAACTTGATCCTGGCGGATCAACTCCCGCACGTACTCGTGCTCATCGCTGTAGCGGCCCGAGCCGACTTGATCGTCGACAAACTCCTTCAGCGGTTCTGGCAGCGAAATATTCATCGTTTGCATGGCGTTTTTTCGACTCTGCTTTGACGCTAGCACCTCCGCAAAACCTTGGCAACCGGCATAGAATGGAAGTCTTCCCATGCGTGCACTGTTCGTCTTCGCGTCGATTGCCCTTGCGGCGCAACAAGCCCCCGCGCCGTGCCTCGACCGTCCGCTGGCCGAGCGCCCGTACACGCGACTGCGGCTGATCGACGTTATCCGCGATCAGACGCCCGTGCGCGCTGAATATCTCATCAAGACCTGCGGCGTGCGTATCCCTTTCACCGCCGATCTCGAAGCGGACTTGAAGGAAGCGGGTGCGGAGGAGGGGCTCATCAAGGCGGTGAAGGAAGTCGCGCCGAAGCCTGCGGCTCCGCCACCGAAGCCCGAGCCGGTAAAGGTCGTCGAACCACCCAAGCCCGCCGGGCCGCAAGCGGCCGAAATCAAAGTAAATCCGAAGGACGGTCTGCGCTACGCCTACATCTCGCCGGGCACGTTCCGCATGGGCTGCGCCAGTAGCGGCGATGAGCCGTGCGATCCCGATGAGAAACCAGCGCACGACGTTCGAATTACGAAGGGCTTCTGGATGGGGCAAACGGAGGTGACCGTCGAGGCGTACAAGCGGTTTGCAAGCAACACGGGCAAGACCATGCCCCGTCTAACATTCAGCGAGAGCGCGCAACCGATGACCGAAGTGTCTTGGCATGACGCGGCAGAATACTGTTCGTGGGCGGGTCTTCGGTTGCCAACGGAAGCCGAATGGGAGTATGCAGCCCGAGCGGGAACGACGGGTGCGCGTTACGGGAATCTTGATTCGGTAGCGTGGTACAGATCAAATTCGAGCGGTAAGGCGAGGGCGGTAGCGCAGAAAGACGCAAACGCCTTCAAACTCCACGACATGCTGGGCAACGTATGGGAATGGACAGCGGACTGGTACAAGGACAAGTACGAAAGCAGTGCGCAAGCGACCGACCCGCAAGGCCCTCCAGGCGGCGAATATCGCGTGTTGCGGGGCGGTTCTTGGAACTATAATGCGTCCCACGCGCGCGCTTCCAACCGCTATTGGAATCAACCTTCGAATCGGTACTACTTCTACGGCTTCCGGTGTGTCGGGGAAACACTCGTCCCCTGACTCTTTTTTCTTTTCGCTTGACCCTGTCTTTTTCGACCATATTCTGAAAGCGCGACAACCCAAACCCAATGGCGGGCGGCGCCCGCCACGGCGGCGAAGCCGCGGAAAATTTTTTAGCGCTTGCCGCCGAGTAAGAACGGAAACTCCGCGAAGAGTTGTTCGCGAAACCGCCACGTATCGCCCCACTGCGCATGGCCAATCCATGAGTTCACGCGCTGCTGAATCTCATCCCACTCGATTTCACCCATCGCCCACTGCGCCTGCATCTTCCGCAGCCGCCTCCGCATCCGGATCACCGAGTGCCGCTTCAGCCATACACCATCCGGCGTAATCCGCCAGCCCAGAAACGTCATGCCATCACACGTGCGATGAATTCGGCTCTTGCTTTCGTGCAGCGACAGCCGCAGCCCGTCGAGGTGTTCCACGATGCGGACCCGCCATTCGCGCAACTGCTCCTTCGAGTCGCCGAACAAAATGAAGTCGTCGACGTAGCGCGCGTACTCGCCCGGCTTCAACTCGCGCATCACAAACTGGTCGAGCGAGTTCAAATACACGTTGGCGAAGAACTGCGAAGTCTGATTCCCCAGCGGCAGCCCGCGCCTTCGCTCGTGTGGCGTGAATAGCGAATCGCCGGGGAAGTAGCGCAACACCGGTTCCTGCGCGTTGGAGTAGTCGATGATCCGATCCGCCAGCGCCAGCGTCGGCTTGCACTTGATGACGCGCCGCAGCAGGTCTTTCAAAATGCCGTGATCGATCGACGGGAAATACTTGGCGATGTCGCACTGCAAAACGTACGGATACTGGCGGCTCGCGCCGATCGCCAGCGTCAACGCCTGATGCGTGCCGTAGCCCGCGCGCGACGCGAAGCTGCGCGTCGAGAAGCGGCGTTCGAAGATGGGCTCGATGATCTGCGTGAGCGCGTGATGAACCACGCGGTCGCGAAACGGCGCGGCCGAGATCGTGCGCTGCTTTGGCTCGTGGACGATGAACGTCCGGTACGTGCCCGGGGTGTAGGAGCCATCCAATAATCGCCGCCGCAGTCGCGCGACTTCGTTTTCCAGGTCCAGCAGATACGCAGCGACATCGGGACGGCCGCGTTTTCCCGCCGCCGCGTTCTTCGCCGCCGCGATCAGATTCGGCCAACCCGTCAGCGCAGCCCACAGATTTCCCGCGCGCTTCATTTGCCGGACCGCTTCCAGCCGCCGGTCATACGGCCGAGTTCTTCGAGTAGCCCGGCGGCGTGGCCGTAGCTCTCGGCGCTCAAGAGTTGCAGGTCATGCGCCAGGCGAAGCACATAACGCAGGCCGTTCAGGCGCTCGCTGGCATGTTCCAGTAAAGCCGCCCGCCGCGCGCCACTGGCGTATGCCGCGCTGGCCAGCGACTCGACCAAGTCGAGCGTGTGGGTCACGATGCGGTCGCCCACGGTGAACTTGTAAGCGCGATTGAATCGGTTGGCCTTCGGAATCAGCCAGAGCGCGGTTTCGTAGGCTTTTTGAACGGCGGAGGGTGTCATGCTCCATACTTCTACGGAACTCGCGCACAACGGACTCGCT
>JBJXFL010000197.1:0-8934 GCA_046155405.1 Bryobacteraceae bacterium
GCCGCGACCGGCCTGTGCGCCGATGCTGACCCGGCGCACAACGGACTCGGTCGCGGCTGGGGTTGGGCGAGAGTTCGTCGTTGGTTGGGCCCCCGACCGGCCTTTGCGCCGATGATGAACCGGTGCAAAACGGACTCGGTCGCGGCTGGGGTTGGGCGAGAGTTCGTCGTTGGTCGGGGCCGCGACCGGCCTTCGCGCCTACCCGCCCGTGACACTTGTAAACGCCGGGGGTTGAATCGTGCTTCGCGCCTATAGTAAGGTCAAAAGGTTGCAATGTAACCTCAAATTCAAAAACCGCCGGGAGACGGAATGAGAACTTTCCCAGTGCTGTATGCCGCGCAGGCGGCTGTAGCCGCTATCGTGACTGTTGGATTCCTCGTCGTTGTTCCAGGAAGCGCGGCCGCTCAAGTGGTTCCCTCAATCGCCCTTTCCGCCATGCCGGAGGTCGACGACTCGGGTGCCCGCGGGGCGGAAGCCGTGCCGCCGATCGCTCCGATTCCTTCGCTGCTGAAAACGGTGTATCCGCCGAAACCAAGCTGGAAGGAAGAGCGGATGGTCGGCGCCGAGGCCCTGTATTTGGAGGGCTATAAGCTCTATCAGGCCGGCGACCGGGACGGCGCCCGGAAACAGTTCGATCTGGCGCTCGATCTGGTTTTGAACAACATGTCGGAACCGGTAAATCGCTCTTCGTTCGACAAGCGCTTTGAAGAGTTGGTGCGGAAAATTTATCGTATCGATGTCGATATGCAAAGCGAAAAGTCGCAGGAGGCACCGCCTTCCTATGACCGGGCGCCCATCGATGACATTCTCTCGCTCACCTTTCCCGTCGATCCGAAGCTGAAGATGAAAGTCCGCGAGGAAGTCGGCGCCACCGTCAGCCAGTTGCCACTGGAGGCGAGCGACGCCGTCCTGAGCTTCATCAATTATTTCTCCGGGGACCGCGGGAAACGGACGCTGGTAGCGGGCATGAAACGCGCCGGCCGTTATAGACCGATGATCTCCCGAATCCTCGACGAAGAGGGCATTCCGCAGGAGTTCATCTTTCTGGCGCAGGCCGAAAGCGGCTTCCTGCCGCGCGCGATGAGCTATATGGCCGCCGGCGGGATGTGGCAGTTTATTCGCGAAACCGGGGCGCGGTACGGTCTGAAAAACGATGGGTGGGTGGACGAGCGATTTGACCCGGAAATGGCCACCAGGGCCGCGGCGCGCCATCTGCGCGACCTCTATCATGAGTTCGGCGACTGGTATCTCGCCATCGCCGCCTATAACTGCGGACAGGGAAATGTCGATCGCGCGGTCGCCAAAACCGGCTATGCCGATGTTTGGGAACTTCGCTCCCGGGGCACGCTGCCGCTCGAAACGTCGAACTATGTCCCCATCATTCTGGCCATGACCATTATGGCCAAAAATCCTCGCAATTACGGGATCGAGGATGTCGTCCCCGAAGAACCGCTGGTGTACGACACCATCGACATAAACGTGCTGACCGGCTTGGCTCTTGTCTCCGATATTACCGGCCGGCCGGTTTCGGAACTGAAGGAGCTGAATCCCGCCCTGCTGCGCGATTTTGCGCCCGCGGGCTACAAGCTGCATATCCCCCGCGGCGCCCGGCAAATGTTGACCGCGGGTCTCGAAATGGTTCCGGCGGACCGTCGGGCCACCTGGCGCGCTCATCGGGTGGAGGCCGGGGAGAGCGTCGCGTTATTGGCAACCCGCTACCGGACTACCGTGGCGTCGCTTCATTCCGCAAACCGCATCGTGGATCAAGATTTGAACGCGGGTTCCCTGGTGGTGATTCCGGCAGTGGCCCCGCCGGTGGCGGCCCGCTCCGTTAAGAAGCCTGTCCGCGCGGCGGCTCGCTCCAAGGCTCAAACAACGGCGCGAGGGACACGCGGTTCCGCCCCCGTAAAGCTGATCGCGAAGGTGGCTCCCAAGCCGGTACGCAAGTCCGCAACCGTCGCTCGAAGCGTTGTGCGGCGCCCACAAAGCTGATCGGGCGACGGTGTATTCTATACCGTGAACGATCTTATTTTGGGAGTCCTTCGCTATGTACGAATTTCCCTGGCAGTCGGGTCCATTTGACGACGATGACGACGACTTTGGCTTTGAAGAGGGACACGCCGATCTGGCGGCGGAAATCCGCGAGTATGCCGATGACGACGAGGATGAGTTCGTCGACGACGAACGCGCGAGCCTGACCATCGGCGCACCGGTGTTTCTACCGGTGCACCGCCCGCCGCCGGCCCCCGCTTTTGAATCCGTCCCGATATTCGAGCGCGCGGCGGAGACTGGACCGGTCGCTCCTCGAAGGGCTACCCGGCCCAAAGCCGTTGTCAAAAAAGCGGTGGCCCCGACAGCCGCGCCAACCAAACCGGTCGTGAAAAAGGCGGCGGCAAGGACGGCTGTCGTAAAGAAAGCCGCTCCCAAATCCGCGCCGAAAAAGGCCGCTCCCCAAAAGCCCGTCCCGAAGAAGACGGCCGTTAAAAAACCCGCGAAAAAGGCGGCCGGTAAGAAGAGATAGCTACTTCGCCGCGGGCTCGACGGCCTTCCGGCAGCGCTGGTAAAGCTCCAGCAAGGACTCCGCATACTCTTCCGGCGTGCGCGTGGCCGTCTTGCCGCCGCCGAAGCCGGTAGCCGGAGACCCTTTGCCATAGCCCGTGCTGACGGCGATGAACTTCATCAGTTCCAACGCGACTTCATCTCGAGTATTCTTTCCACCCGGTTTTGTCTCGGGCGCTTTTTCATCTTCCATAACTCTAGACTAGTCTAAGATGCCGGTTCTCGCCCGTCGACCTTTGCGCCGCATGCGCGGCGGCGCCCAGGCCTTCCTGATGGAAGCCGCCGACGGCCATCATTACGTCGTGAAATTCACGGACAATCCGCAGCATCGCCGCGTGCTGGTCAACGAATACGTCGCCTCCATCCTCCTCACTCACCTCGATATCTCCCAGCCCGAATCCCGGGTCATTGAAGTCTCCGCCGATTTCCTTCGCGAGTTCCCCGACGTGTACATTCAGCTCGGCACGTCCCGCCGTGAGGTCACTCCCGGCTGGCACTTCGGCTCCCGCTTTCCAGGCAACCCCATCACCCAGGCCGTCTACGATATTCTGCCCGACGCTCTAATGACGAAGGTCGCCAATCCCGAGGACTTCCTGGGTGTTCTCGCTTTCGACAAATGGGCCGGTAACTCCGATTCCCGCCAAGCCATCTTCTTCCGTGCCCGGCTCGCCGATTGGCGTCCGCAAGCTCCCGGCAACCCCCTTCAAGTCGGCTTCGTGGCGCAGATGATGGACCACGGCTATCTGTTCGACGGACCCAACTGGGCGTTCCGCGATGCGCCTCTCTTCGGCCTCTTCTTTCGCCCCATTGTCTATGCGGGCGTTCGCGGCCTTGCCGACTTCAGCCCCTGGATGGAGCGAATTCAAAACTTCCCGGAGGAGATCATGGACCGCGTACTTCGCGAGGTCCCCGAATCCTGGCTGCCCGGCGATGAACGCGACCATCTCTCCCGGCTTATGGAAACCTTGCTCCGCCGCCGCAAACGCATCGCGGAGTTCATCGAAAGTTGCACGCGCGGCCGCATCAACCCTTTCCCAGGCTGGAAACAATAGACTTCGTTATCATTCGCGCCGTCGCCGGCCGGATCTCTTTCCCCGGCAGTTGGTCCACCGGCTGCTCACCCGTCTCCGATCCCGGCCGCGGCAACCCGCGGCGGGCAGATCTCCTTGCCCGGCATCCGCTCCACCATCGGTGCATCCGTCTCCGATCCCGGCCGCATCAACCCTTTCCCAGCCTGGAAACAATAGACTTCGTTATCATTCGCGCCGTCACCGGCCGGATCTCTTTCCCCCGGCAGTTGGTGCACCGGCTGCTCACCCGTCTCCGGTCCTGGACAGAGCAACCCGCGGCGGACGGATCTCTTTCCCCGGCATCCGCTCCACCAACGGTGTACCCGATTCCGACCGCGGCCTTGGTCCACCGGCTGCTCACCCGCCTCCGATCACGCCCGCAGCAACCCGCGCCGGACAGATCTCTTTGACCGGCATCGCGGACGCATCAACCCTTTCCCAGGCTGGAAACAATAGACGCCGTGATCATCCGGGCCGTCACCGGCGCTAGCAGAATTCCGTTTCGGAAGTGCCCATACGCCAGCCAGATCTCTTTCTCCGGCATCCGCTCCACCACCGGCTCTCCCGCATCGGATCCCGGCCGCAGTCCGGCCCACGCTTCGTCCGGGGGCCGCTGGAGCAACCTTGGCAGTAGCGCCGCCGCGGCCTCCGTCAGCTCTTTCACCCGCTCCGGTTCGGGCGTCGTGTCCCACACATCCCGTCGCTCGTCGGACCCGAAGATGGTGAAACCGTTCCCTCGCTGCAGCGCATAATGATGCCCGTGGCGGACAATCGGCGGCATCGACTCTTCCTTGCAGTAATACCCCAACAGATGACCCTTCACCGGGAACGAGCGCGGCGCCGATTCCAACCCAGCTATCCGGCTGGCCCAGGCGCCGGATGCGATCACCTGGGGCCCCTCGCATTCCGTTACCGCATCGTTCTCACGGATTTCGACGTCCAACGCCCGGCAGGCCGCGACCAGCGCCGCGCAAACGTCACGCGGGTCGACTACAGCCTCATATGGAAACCACCGCGCGGCGCGCACGCCCGTCGTCGGAATCGGCGCGAAGTAGCGGGCGCCCGCCACCGTCACCTCTTCCATGTAAATTCCCTCCGGACGCGGCCGGTCCAGCACCTCCAGTTCCGCGTCGTCGAACGCCAACTCCAGCGCCCCGGAAACGCGATAATCGATCTTCACGCCCGTCGCCGCGGTCAACTCTTCGACAAACGCGCCATATTCCGCCAAACTCTCAATGGCCAGCCGCGTCCATCTCGATTCGGCACGGAACTCCCCGGCCGGCGTCAGCATCCCCGCGCCCGCCCAGCTAGCTTGGCCGGCAACACGGCCAGCGTCTCTTATTCTCACCCGGTACCCCGCCTGCGCCAGCCGCCAGGCAATCGAGAGTCCGATAATGCCGGCTCCGGCAATGTCAACTCGCATGTCCTTTCATGTTACTTCTCCGGCCGCCTATTGACGCTAAACTGGTGTATCGAAATCCCATGCGGGAGTTCTCCGCGTCAGACCTATGAAAACCCTCTTCGCCCTCCTGTTTTGCGCCGCCGCCCTGTTGGCGCAAACCGCTCAGATCACTGGCCGCGTCGCCGATTCTTCCGGCGCCATCGTGGCCAATGCAAAGATTGCGGTCGTCAATACGGAGACCGGCGTCCGCCGCGAAATCCTGTCGAACGAAGAAGGCTACTACACCGCGCCGCTGCTGGTCCGCGGCACGTACAGCGTCCGCGCCCAGCAGACCGGTTTCAAGGAGACCGTTCGATCCGGCCTTACGCTCGACGAGGGCCAAACGCTCCGCATCGACTTCGCGCTCGAAGTCGGCCTAGTCAGCGAGAAGATCGAAGTCACCGGCGCCGCGCCGCTGCTTGAGACCGAAGGGGCGACCATCTCAACCGTCGTCACCAACCAGAGAATCCTCGATATGCCCACCGTCGGGCGCAACCCGCTCCAGTTCGCACTCCTCGTTCCCGGCGTGCGCGCCGTCGGTTCCTACGGCGACCTGCCCGTCTCCGCTTTCGGCGGCGGACGCGCTTCCATCGGGGGCGGCGGCGCCAGCGTCAACAACTACATGGTGGACGGGATCGCATCGGAAAACTTTACCTCCGGCAGCCTGTAAACGCCTCTGTCCGTTGACGCCACCGAAGAGTTCCGTTTGATCGTCCGCAACCCGAGCGCCGAATTCGGACGCACCGGCGGCGGCGTTATCAATCTCATAAGCAAGGCCGGCACCAACGCGATTCACGGTAGCCTCTACGAATTTCACCGTAACAAGAGCCTTCGCGCGAATGACTTTTTCAGCAACCGCGCCGGCCGCGCCCGCCCCGCGCTGGTCTTCAATCAATGGGGCGCCACTGTCGGCGGTCCCATCAAGAAGGACAAGACTTTTTTCTTCTTCAACTGGGAACAGTTCAAGCAACGTTCTCTCGCCACCACCATTCGCTCCGTCCCCACCGCTCTCCAGCGCAGCGGCGATTTCAGCGACACCCGAACCGCGGGCGGCGCGATCATTCAGGTGTTTGACCCTCTCTCCACCCGCGCCGATCCGGCCAACCCCGCCAATCGCCTCCGCGACCAGTATCCCGGCAATCGCATTCCGGCCAATCGCCTGTCTCCGGCCGCCACCGGCGTGAATGCCTTCTATCCGCAACCGAACACGACCGGCGTCGCCATCACTAACGCCAACAACTTTTTCGGCGTCGGCTCCGCCCCCATTAACAAGGACATCTACGGTCTCCGTCTCGATCACTACCTTTCACCGACCCGCCGTCTGGCCGGCCGCTACACCTGGGACAAAACTTTCCAGGGCGTTCCGAATTTTTACGATAACCTCGCGGAAATACAGACTTCGGATCTGCCTCTCCAGCGGCACAGCGCCTTCGTAAGTTTCTCCGACACGCTGACGCCGAACCTGCTTTTCGATATTCGCGGCGGGCTGAACTTCTACCTGCCGAATCGCATCACCCGCAGCTTCGGTTTCGATGCGACCAAAATCAACCTCACTCCGCGGCTAAACGCGCTGATGCAGATCCCCGGCTTTCCACGCTTCGACATGAGCGACATGACGGCCATCGGCGCCGACCAGGGCGATCAACTCGTCCAATCCAACAAAGCGTTCAGCTATACCGGCACGCTGACGTGGATACGAGGCGCCCACACCTGGAAATTCGGCAGCGATAACCGCGCCTATCAGCTCAACAATACACAGGGCGCCGCCGGCGCGACTTTCAGCTTCAACCGCGGATTCACGCAGGGTCCCAACCCCAACAACGCCGGCGCCACGTCCGGCTTCGGCTACGCCAGCTTCATGCTTGGGACGCCTTCCGGCGGTTCCGTCGGTTTCGGCGCGCCGGTAACCGAGACGGTCAAAAACTTCGCTCTTTATGCGCAGGACGATTGGAAAATCACGCCCAAACTGACGCTCAATCTTGGGCTTCGCTGGGAAGTGGAAGGCGGTATCACCGACCGGTTCAACGCCATCAGCAACTTCGATCCGAACATTATCTCCACCGTGAACGGAGTCAACTTGAAGGGCGGATTGGTCTTCCCCGGCGTCGGCGGCCTCGCCCGCGGCCACCGCGATGCCGAGTTTACCAACTTCCAGCCGCGAATCGGCTTCGCCTGGCAGGCCATTCCGAAGACCGTCATCCGCGGCGGCTACGGTATTTCCTATCTGCCCACCTCCGGCATCTACGTCGGTTTGGATCGCACCGGCTTCTCTATCACCACACCCCTCGTCTCCTCACTTGACGGCGGCTTCACACCGAACGAAACCCTCGCCAATCCCTTCCCGAACGGCAAGCTCGATCCCATCGGCAGCAGCCAGGGCGCGCTTACCCTTTTAGGCCAGGGCATCGGCGGCAACCGCCGCGACATTCTTCGCGGATACTCCCAGCAGTGGGGTTTTTCCGTCCAGCGCGAACTCCCCGGCAACTGGCTGGTCGAAGCAGGCTACATGGGTAACCGCGGCGTCAAACTTCCGGGCCGCCCCACCTTCGATTACCTGCCGCAACAGTATCGCGCGCTCGGCACGCAGTTACAACTGCTGGTCGATAACCCGTACTTCGGCATTATTCCATCGAACCTCGCTCTCGGCCAGCGCCAAGTGACCCGGGCCACGCTGCTCGATACGTACCCGCAGTTTAACGGCGTCAGCGGCTATGCCACGCTGGCGGATTCCATCTACCACGCGGCGACCCTTCGCGTCGAAAAGCGCTTTTCCAGCGGACTGAGCTTCCTGCTCGCCTACACGTTCTCCAAGCTGATTGACAATAACACCGGCGACGGCGGCAACAACTTCACCGAATCCGGCGACAACAGCGTCCGCAACTGGGACAATCTAGCCGCCGAACGCTCAGTTTCCACGAACGATCTGCCGCAGCGTTTGGTTATTTCCACCAGCTACGAACTCCCGATCGGCAAGTCCGGCCCCGCCGTCTACCGCGGCTTGGCCGGCGGCTGGCAACTCAACGCGATCATGAGCTTCCAGAGCGGCAACGTTATCGCCGTTTCGCAGAACGGAACCGCCTTCGGCAGTGGCCGTCCCAACGTCGCCGGTGACCCCTCGCTCGCGAACCCTACTATCGATGGCTGGCTGAACAAAGCCGCGTTTACCAACTCACCCGCGTTCACCTTCGGAAACGTCGGGCGCAACCTGCCCCGCACGCGCAGCGACGGACATAACAACATCGATCTTTCGCTGATGAAGACCTTCCCCATTCGGGAACGCATCAAGCTCCAATTCCGCGCCGAAGCGTTCAACTTTACCAACACGCCCACGTTCGGAAATCCCGCCGGCAACATTGACGCCGGGAACTTCGGCACCGTAACCGGCCTGGCCGCCAACACCAACTCCCGCGCCGTGCAGCTTGCGCTGAAGTTGTATTTCTGACCGCTAACCGCGGGGCGGCTCGCGATCAAGAGTGGAGGAAACGTGGGATGTTTCGCTCGCGGGGCGGATGACAAGTTTCTGGAGAAAACAACCCAAAACCAACCGGAGATCAACCCACCGAACCCAGGGTTGAACCCAAAGAACCGAGGGTCGGGTGTTCGCCGCCCGCTTCGGGCGGCCGCGATTTTGGTCGATTGGCGGTCCTTTGTTTTCAACGACATTTGGGACGGTCCGCTTGTACAGGCGCTATTTTCGAGCCTAAAGTTCGCGTTCAGACCCCGCTCAAAAACCAACCGGAGATCACCCACCCAACCTAGGTTCGAACCCCAAGAACCGAGGGCCGGGTGTTCGCCGCCAGCTTCTGCGTCCGCGATTTTCGTCGATTGGCGGTCTTTTGTTTTCAACGACATTTGGGACGGTCC
>JBJXFL010000209.1:0-42760 GCA_046155405.1 Bryobacteraceae bacterium
GCCGCCACTTCTGTTTCACTGCGTCCCCATCGTCTAGCCCGGCCTAGGACACCGCCCTTTCACGGCGATAACGGGGGTTCGAATCCCCCTGGGGACGCCAATTCCAAACCGGTCACATCAGGCATAGCTAACTGGTTTAAGAATGTAGTGGTTGAAGGGGGTCCAAGTCCCTCAGACGACACTTCAAGGCCACTTGGAAACAGGGCGAACTGAAGTCTTCGCCGCGTTTCGAGCGACCCAAACTCCCAAATCCCTTCTGGTCCGTGTCAGAGGTCACAAGTTCGATCCCCCGCCGAAGTCGCGCTGCTGAACTCCGACGGTTAACAACACGCGAACCAAGCTTTGACAGTCTCAATCAGCCGAATCGACCATGCCTCGTAGGTTGGTCTTTCTAAATCATAGGCCCGTAAGGCGGAAAACTTTGTCTGAATGACGAAAGACTGGACTCGTGTGTCGTACCGAAAGCGGCCATCCTTCAATTTTGGCACTTCTAGTGGAAGTGGATAGCCTGTCTCAGGTAGCGGCCCAGGTGGCCGCACATAGTCTCCGCCAATCGTTCCTGGATCCTCTAGTTTGAATACGATCTGGAGCACTGCGTTTTGTATCACTATCTGGTCGCGTCCTACCTGCATGGTTGTTTCAACAGGCAGGCAAACATCACGTGAAAATAGCGGAGCGTCTGCAAATAGATTTCCCGCAGATACCATTTGCTGTCGCAGATCCTTTAAGGTGATCACTGAGCATTGTCTAGGGTTGGAGGTGGGAACAAATCTTCCAAACGATATGGTGGGAGAGTTATATCGTCTGAATTCCCACTGCCAGTTGGCACCTCCGTTGACAAAAAAGGCTACCAGACTAAAGAGGGCGAAATCGGAGGCAACTTTTCCCTGATTCTGCTCTGCGATATCCTTATGTTGAGCAAACAGCCATCGGCTTGCCTCTAGTTCGGCAGGGATTCTACCTGAGAGGATAGTGCGAGTGCCATCTAATGTGTCGCCTGGATTGTTGACCTTAATCACTTTCGTGTAGTCCCACTGCCTAATTTCCCCATCATGGAAATCCAACGTGTAGGCGAAACCCACTTGATCGTTCCGGGCCGATGATCGGAGATCGAAGAATATCTGTAGGAGAAATGCGATAACGGCTGCCGTTAATGCACCTGTGCCAAGCGGGATGTTCCGCGAACCGAGATTCTGGTAGGCAATAACGAGTGACGTGCTTAAAAGAACTCCAGCGGCGACGAGATTCGCATATAGAATCCAATTCATGAAAATCCCTCCCATGTTTGCGGCCCGCATTTACTGAGCGTAACGCACCGAGCAAAATTGTGTTTGGTCAGTCTGGATTCGCGGCGCGATACTGCTCCGATTTCAATCGCGCTGCTTCACACTGAAGACGCGCTGACGCTACTGTCGTTTGGCGTCCAGATGCTCGGCTTCCTTGTTCATCCCAGACCGGCCACGCGGGGTGTGGTTTGGGGTACTTGGTGCGCGACAATAACTCTCCGCGCTTCGGTTTACTGCACAATTTTCCATCACAACCAGACCAGATACGGCAGGAGTCCATGATCGGTATAGTAGGCAGGGGGTTAGATCGCAACTTCGCAATGATTCAGCCGACCTCGAACACGAATAAATACATGGACTTAGACGACTTCGTGCCCAGCTTCGCGACGCTCAATACCGGAAACTGCGAAGCGGCAGTATTCAAAAAACGACACTCCAAATAAATCCTTCGAACCGCGAAAGTGGCGAAGTAGGTCCCCAGGGTTGTGAATCGGCCGAGGGAGGGCGACAGCTAGGCAACAACTCCGCAACCGCAGCCACGCCGCGAAGCCACTTGACCGTTTGGTTCCAAGTTTCAATACCTGGGGACGCCATACTTGAACGATTGCGTCAGTGGCTGTGCGCCAAACACAAAGTGCGCGGGATGGGCACCCAGACGGTTTTCCGATGCCCAACTCTGAGCCACCGCGTCACACCAGCTTAGAATATGTACTTGAATCCAAACTGCATTTCCCGCATGGTGCGGGCGGCGGTGATTTTTCCGAACGTCGCGAGCGCGCGCACATCGATTCCGGGCGTGAGATAGTTCGGGTGGTTTGAGAAGTTGAACGCTTCATAACGAAACTCGAACTTGTGACGCTCACGGAATATCGCTTCCTTCATGAGCGAAAAGTCCCATTGAGTGAGGCCGGGGGTGGTCAAGAGATTCCGGCCGCTGTTGCCGTAGCGGTAGAGGAGTTCGGGATTGGTCGCGTTGAACGCAGCCGGATCCCAGTAGCGGCTCGGGGAGCGATCCGTGGGGATCGGGCTGATGCCGGTGGCGTCGGGAACGTTCGGCGTTCCGATCAGCAGCGGGTCTCCGATCTGGCCGACATTTATCGGCGTGCCATCGGAGAGAGTGACGATGGCGCCGACTTGCCATCCGCCCGCCAACATATCGGCGGCACGGCTGCCCGCGAGAAATCGCTTTCCTTTTCCGAAGGGCAACTCGTAGAGCAGCGAGGAGACGAAGCGATGCCCGTTGTGGAATTGAGACAGCGCGTGCTCGCGCTGGAGATTGTAGTTGTCGGTGGCGAACTGATTCTCGCCCGTGTTGTTGCGAATGGAACTGCCCTGGTCGGTCGCCTTGGACCAGGTGAATCCGGCGAGGTAAGTGAGGCCCTTGGAGAATCGCCGCTGCGCCTTTAGAGCCAAGCCGTGGTAGTTGGAATTTCCATGACTGTCGAGCGTTTGGATGAGGCCATAGGCGGGGAACGGAGAGCGCTGGAGCAGCGTGCGCGAGTCGGTGGGGCCCTTGCGTAACACGGGCTGATTCCAAACGCGCAACAGTTCCAGTTTGTGTCCGCCGTTGCCGATATAACCCACCTCCAGCACGGTGTCCTGGCCAATCTGGCGCTGCACGTTGAAAATCCACTGGAGCATATAGGGCGTGCGGCGATTGGTGTTGTTGGCGAGCGTGAAGGTGGGTCCCTGGCAGTTGCCGGTCCAATTGGAGCAGGTGCCGCCTTCAAACCTCCAGGGGTCGGCGATGTTGGCGTTCGGGCGCTCCGAGTCGGCCGTAAACTGCGACCGGCCGCCGACGTTGCGGGACAGGTCGAAACGCGCTTCCACGATGTCCTGCACGTAGAACGCGCCCAATCCGGTGCGGATTGTCCAATTTTCGGCGGGACGATAGGCGAAGCTGATACGAGGCGCGAAATCGTTCTTGTCCTTCAACACGGTCTCACGGCCGAGCAGGTCGTCCCCGGTGGTGGTTGGATTACCGTCGTGGAAGCGGAACGGCAACCCTTCATGAAAGTCGCCCTTGCCGGGCCGGATCAATACGGGGACTCTGGCGCCCGGCACGAGGTCGCCGTTATAGACACCCGAGTCATAGACGATTACGTTGATGATGCCACGATACTTGTCGTGATAGGGCGGCGTGAACTCGTAGCGAAGGCCGAGTTCCGCGGTGAGTTTCGGGGTAATCTTCCAGGTGTCCTGGAAATATGCCGCGAGAACGGTGGCGCGAAACAGGCCGTTTGAGAAGGCGCGGGCACGCGTGGGACCAAAGACCTCGCCCAGCAGATAGTCCGCGAACGGGTGACCGGTTACGGCGCGGCGCGCGGGATCCTGGGTGGCGTTTTCGGAAAATCCGAAGCTGCCGCGAGTGAAGGCGTTGCCGGTTTCGTTGTAGCGATCCCGGCGGACTTCGCCGCCGAATCTGAACGAGTGCTTGCCGCGAATGACGGACATGTTATCGATCCACTGGAAGATCGCGGTGCGGCCGACGAACGGCCCGTTCCCTTGTTCGCCGAATCCGGACAGGCCGAGGCCGAGACCGATGGAGGGAGTGCCATAGGACAGCTCCACCGGAGAGTTCAAACCGCGGATTCCCAACTCGCCGGTGACGTCGCGTTTTCCGGCGTAGAAGCGCTTCTGGTCGTTGTGAAACTCGGTCACTCCGAACCGGAATTCGTTAACAACGGTTGGCGTAAAAGTGCGGATATTGCTGAGCAGGCTTTGTCTGGTCTTCGTGAGAATGTTCGCTTCCTGATCGACAAAGGCGGCGATCTCCTTGTAGTCCTCGTCGCCCCAACTGAAGCGTCCATACCACATGGACTTTTGACTCTGGTTGTAGTCGATTCGCTGGTTGAACTGTTCCCAGGTGATGGGCCGGGCGCGCTGGCGGATGAAGTTATTCAGGATATTGTCGTCCGGCCGTTGCGCGCGCGGATAGAACTCCAGGAGCTTTTGGGTGATGGGGTGGAAGCGGCTGGCCGGGATGATGTTGCCGGGGAACTGGAGGGCGGAGGAGGCGCGCGGATTGCCGGCCGCATCCGTTGTAAACGTACGGGTGGCGGGATCGAAGACGTTGCGCCCGGAGGCCGAGAAGTCGCCCGCGCGCATCCGGTCCGGCGCTACGTTGTTGAGCCCTTGCAGCGTTTTTGTTTCGCGCAGGGTTTCGAAGTTCGACAGGAAGAAGAGCTTGTCGCGAATGAGCCGGCCGCCAAACGTAAACCCGAACTGATTGCGCAGGAACGGGTTCTTGTCGCCGACCTTGTTGTACTCCTTGGCGTCGAGCGCGTCGCCGCGAACGAACTCGAATACGGTGCCGTGAAAGTCGTTGGTCCCTGCCTTGGTGGCCACGTTGATTTGCACCGCGCCGCGCCCGAACTCGGCGGAGTACACGCCGGTTTCCACTTTGAATTCCTGAAGAGCGTCGATCGACGGCTGCAGTGCATAAAGGTTGTAGCTCATGTCGGTATTTTCCAGACCGTCGAGAGTGTAGTGATTGAACTGGTTCCGCGCGCCGGCCACCGAGAGCGATTTCTCGGTGCGCGTACCGCCTTTTCGCGCCGCCGCCTCGCCGCCCGCGCCCTGCTCCGCGGAAACGTTGGGGCTGAGCGCCACCATTTGCAGATAGTTTCGTCCGTTCAATGGGAGTTCCACGATGCGCCGATTGTCGATGACGGTGCCAACGGTTCCGTTTTCGGTAGTGAGCAGCGAAGCGCCGCCCTGTACTTCGATGGATTCGGATACACTGCCCACTTCGATGGAGAAGTTGACGCGTACCGAGTCCGCGACTTGCAGTTGAACGCCGCCGCGGGTGGCCCGCTTGAAGCCGTCCTTCTCCACCATCACCTGGTAGACCCCAGGGGCGAGGAACGGAATGGTGAAGCTGCCCGCGTCGTTAGTGTCCGCTTGGCGGGTTTGCCCAGTGGCGACATTGGTGACGGTCACCTTGGCGGCGGCGACGGCGGCCGCGGTGGAGTCGGTAACGGCGCCGGTCAATTCGCCGAAGGTTTGGGCGGTGACGGGGACCAGCGCGGCGGTTACTAAGAGAAGGACGACGCGGGCAAATCTTTGCGGTGCCATGTGTGCGGACATTATCATCGGGACTATTGAGAGTCAAGGGTTGAATCGATGTTGTCGCGGGATGCGTTATGCGATCATCTCGCTCAACACCCGCGCCGGAAATTCATCGGTTACCCGCTCATTCCGCCCCTCGCGTTCAAACACCAGCTTGCGATGATCCATCCCAAGCAAATGCAGCACCGTCGCGTGGAAATCATGCACGCTCACTTTGTTCTCCGCCGCCCGGTATCCAATCTCGTCGGTCGCCCCGTAAGTCGTACCGCCTTTGATCCCGCCGCCCGCCATCCAAATGCTAAACCCCGACGGGCCATGATCCCGCCCCGCGTTCGGCCCCGGATCCTGCGCGATCGGAAGCCGCCCGAACTCACCGCCCCATATCACCAATGTCGAGTCCAACAACCCGCGATCCTTCAAATCCTGAATCAACGCCGCCGCCGGTTGGTCCGTCTTCCCGCAGGCATACTCCAAGCCCTGCCGGATCTTGTTGTGGTTGTCCCAGATCTGCTGCTCAATGTAGACCTGCACCAGCCGCACGCCGCGCTCCACCAGCCGCCGCGCCATCAGGCAACGCTTGCCGTAGGAAGCCGTGCGCTCCTCGTTCAACCCATAGGCGGTCTTGGTCGCCGCGCTCTCTTTCTCAATGTCCAGCGCGTCCGTCGCTTCCATTTGCATGCGCGCCGCGAGTTCATAATTCGCAATCCGCGCTTCCAGTTCCACGTTCCCCGGATGCCGGTCGCGATGCTCCGAATCCATGCGATGCAGCAGGCTGCGGCTCAGGTCGACAATCCCTCCCGGGTACTCCTGCTTGGCATGCAGATTCAAAATCGGCGACCCCTCCGACCGCACGCGAGTCCCCTGATACACCGCCGGCAACCATCCCGCTTGCCAGTTCTGTATGAAGTTGATCGGCGGCCCCTTCGGATCATCCAGCACCACATATGCTGGCAGGTTCTGGTTCTCCGAACCGAGCCCGTACGTTATCCATGAACCGAGCGACGGCCGGGTCGGCAGAATACGCCCGCCATGCATCAGGAACAGCGCGGCCTCATGCGCCAGGTGCGTCGTGTACATCGACTTCACGACGCTAATGTTGTCCACGACCTTCGCCAAGTGCGGCAGCATCTCCGAAAGCTCAATCCCCGACTGCCCGTGCTTCGAAAACTTGTACGGCGACGGCATCAGCCCGCCCGTCTCGCGCACGGCGCGCACCTCCGCCGCCAGATCGCGGCTGGGAGCCTGTCCGGCATATTTTGTCAGCGCCGGCTTGTGGTCGAACAGGTCCACCTGGCTCGGCCCGCCATTCATGAAAAGTTGAATGACTGACTTGGCCTTCGGCGCATGATGTGGCTTCTTCGGAGTCAGATCGTACAGGCCCTCTTTCGCGTTCAATCTCTCGTCGAAAAGCCCAGCCAATGCGGTGCCCATCAGGCCATCGGACATACGGGAAAAGAAGTCGCGGCGTGTCGGCATATGGTCCCTCAATCAATGTACAGAAACTCGGCGGAGTTGATGAGCGTGTGGCAGAGCGTCGCCAACGCCAGCCATTTGGCGCGGCTCCGAACCGGTTCTGCCGGTAGGTCTTTCTCAAGTGGCTTTTCCCACTCCGCATTCATCCGTTCCAATGCGGCCACGGCGGCGCGAGTCTCATCGGCGCTCGGCCGCCGCGCAAAGGCCAGCAGGTATGCTCGCTCCATCTGTGCCGCCGGATCTTCCGCGACGGCGTCAATAATCCGCCCGGCCATGTAACGCGAATTCTCCCGCGCCAGGTCGCCGTTCATCAGGTGCAACGCCTGCGACGAAACCACGGAAAGCCCCCGCCGCACGCAGTTCGGATTCATGAACGGCTGGTCAAATGTCTCAAGCAAAGAGAGCGGCTGCGTCCGGCGATGCGAAACGAATACCGAGCGCCGCGTGCTGTCCGTCACCACTTCCCCATCCGCTTGCACCTTGAACTTGTCCGCAGGCCCGAACGCTTTACTGTCCAACCGGCCCGCAATCTGCAAGATGGAATCGCGCACATTCTCCGCGTCAATCCGCCGCAACGGAAAGCCATCCGCGCCGGACCGCTGCCGGTACGTCGCCGAAGTCATGATCAACCGGTGCATGGCCTTGATATCCCAACCGCTACTGACCAACTCCGCAGCCAGCCAATCCAATATTTTCTGATTCGTGGGCGCGGCTCCCATTCGCCCAAAATTTCCGGGCGTCGCCACCAGTCCTTCGCCGAAATGATGCTGCCAAATGCGATTCACCATCACGCGCGCGGTCAGCGGATGCTCCGGATGCACCAGCCATTTCGCCAGCGCCAATCGCCGCCCGCTCGAATGGGGCAATGGCTCGAGACGATAATCCCGCGCGGGCGCGGACAGAATGGAAGGCGCGCCCGGCCCCACCAGCGCGCCCGGCGTCGTCGCATCTCCGCGCACCAGTATCCGGGACGGCGGCGGCTCCGGCCCCAGGTCGAACAGCGCTCGTATCAGCGGTAGCGGCTTCAGCTTCGACTTTTCCTTGACAATCTGCTCGTCCAGCGCGGACTTCTCTTTCTTGAACGGCTCGAACTCCGCCGCTAAATCTGCCAGCTTCGCGTCCTTGCCCTTCTTCTCCCGGTAAGGCTTGGCCTTCTCCTCGATCTGATCCTGCAACTCTTTCACGCGTTGCTCAATCGGCGCGTTGAACGCGGTGGCTTCTTCCCACTCCGCCGTCGCCACCGGCAGCACATACCGCGTGCTCTTCTCATCGCACTTCGCGCCCACGCCGCCGCATGGATACACCGGCGGCAGCCAATGATACGGGTCAAACGCCGGCGTCAGAATCGAGACCAGCCGATAGTAATCCCGAGTCGGAATCGGATCGTACTTGTGGTCATGGCAACGCGCGCAACCTACCGATAGTCCCATCACCGCCGACCCCAAAACCTCCAACTGCCCCGCAATCACGTCCATCCGTTCCGGGATGAAATTTTGCTCCGTGCTGTATGTCGCGTCCGGCGCGGTGCGCCAGAATCCCGTTGCGGCCAGAATCTCAATCTGCTCAGGCGTCAGTCGCTTCGCCGCCCGATAATCAAACAATTCATCGCCCGCCAATTGCTCCACCAGAAACCGGTCATACGGCTTGTTGGCGTTGAAGGACCGAATGACATAATCGCGAAACCGCCAGGCGTGCGGTCGATTCTGGTCGCCGCTGTTGCCCCCCTCGCTATCGGTATAGCCCACGGCGTCCAACCAATGCCGCGCCCAGCGTTCGCCATAGCGCGGCGATGCCAGCAGCCGGTCTACCAACTTCTCGTAACGCTTCGGATCTGCGTCTTTCTCGAACGCCGCGACCTCTTCCGGCGTGGGCGGTAGTCCAATCAGATCGAAATACGCCCGCCGCATCAGCGTCAGATCCTTCGCCGATGGCGCCAACGGCTTCACCGCCAACGCGTCAAACGAACCGACACCCGCCGGCCGAACTGGCGTCCGAAATGCCCAGAATTCCCGGTCCTTCACCCGAATCGCCGGATCGCTCGCAACGCTCACTTCCAGCGGCTTTTCAAAATCCGCCCGGGCGCCATCGGCAATCCACTGCCGGACTATCGCGAACTCATCGTCCGTCAACCCGCGTACCGAATACTGTTCCTGCAACTTTGGCGGCGGCATCTCCTGCGAGGCGATCCGCTTCACCAGCAAACTATCTTCCGGCCGCCCCGCCGCAATCGCGGAGCCCGATTTCCCGCCCCGCAGAATCGATTCATGCGTCCGCAAGTCCAACCCGCCCATCTTCTCCCGCCGCCCATGGCACACCCAACACTTGGCGCTGAGAATGGCCGTAACGTCCCGCTCCGCCACCGGCGGCTTCCGGTCTTCTCGCTCAATCCAGGTGCGAATGGCGGTAATTTCGCTATCGCTCAACCGCGCCGCGCCCATCGGCATCTTCCCCGCCGCTACCAGAGAAAGCAGCAAACTATCGGAAGGCTTACCCGCGACAATCGCGCCGCCCGACTTGCCGCCGCGCAGTGCGTCGTCCGCCGTTTCCAGCGCTAACCCGCCGCTCCTCGCCTTCGCGTTATGGCACGAAATACACTTCGCGCGGAAGATCGGCAGGACTTGGGTATCGAACAGTCCAGCCGCCAGCAGAAAGAACGAGACAGGCCACATCCACGACCAGTATATTCACTGCGCGCGAACGGCGGTGAGCGTAGACAGCGCGGGCTCCGTCGGTCCGGGGGCGAGCGTTAGGTCCAATTCCAAGGAAGTGTCGATATTCTTGCAGATCGATTCCGTGCACGCTTGCGCCTTGATCGCCACCTGCGCCCTCGGTTCGTTTGCGGTTCGTTTGGCTTTGGCCGCAAACAGCGCTTGCTTCTCAAAACCCCACGAAAAGATCCTCAACTCGGGCTTTGAGAAATCCGCCGGCGCGGGCTGCATCCATGGTCCTTCAACAGCCAATCCGCCCGCAACAACGAACGATGTCGGCTTATCCATACCCAGCGCCTTCTTCCCCGCCAGCTTCTCATTCGCGCGAATCTCGTTATCCATCGCGAACGTGTGCCATCCATTCGCGAGCGTCAGTTGAATCAGCAGGCGCCCGCCATCGTCCACTCGCGCGCGATACGTTGCGCGGATCTCGTCGTCGACAACAATCTCCGCCGGCTTTGACCATTCCGCCGCCGAAACCGCGAACGCCGCGAACGCAAGAAGTAGTAGTTTCATTTCCGAAAACCCATCCGGATCGTTTTCAGCGGCATGGAGATCCGCTTTCCATCCCGCAATACTTCCAGCGTACCCGTATCCCCTGGCGTCTTGTAAAGAACTATATAGAGCCACGCCGTGTCCGCCCGCTCATCGCGATCCTTCCCATCCACCGAAACAATCACATCCCCGACCTTCAAATCATGTGCCCCGACACTCTGCGCCATCGACGACACGTACTTCACCTGGCTCGCCAAGCCATCCTCCCGCAGCCCTAGCTTCCTCTTTTCCTCGGCGGTCAGTGCCCGGTCCTCAAAGTACGAACGCGGCTCAATGCTTGACTGCCGATACCGCGTGTCCGTCCACCACCAACGCACAGGTAGCGTCACGGTCAAATCCTTCAAACCCCCGTCCCGCTCCACCGTTAGCGCCACCGTCTTCGCCGTCCGCGGCGCTTTGTCATAGCGATGCTGCAAATCCCCGAACGTCCAAACCGTGTCGCCTTCCCACTTCGCAATCTTGTCCCCGGCCCGCAGACCCGCCGCCCGCGCCGCGCCCCCCGCCTGTTTCACCGCCAACCCTTTCGGCACATCCAGTTCAATCCCCAGTGTTCGAATATCCGGCGACCGGAACAAATGAACGAGCTTGTCCAACGTCCCGTCCTTCTCCCGATGCAAATTCTGGAAATCGCCAATCAAATGACACTCCACGCAGGCGTTCTGCTTATATGTCCGCTCGACTAGCATCGGATAATCCCGCGGCGACATAGCCTTCGGCCGCACCGCCTTCGCCAACGTCCCCGCCTGATATTGCCGATGCAAATCCAACCCCTTCTCCGCCGCCAGCGCCAAACTATCCAAGTTCAAATACGAATCGTGCGCTCGCGAATCCCTTCCCCCGTAGCGCATATAGATTTGCTCATCCGCGTTCATCAGGAAGAAGTACAGAGTATTGTTGCGGTCATATTCAAACAAGCCGATATCCACGTTATCCATCCGGACAATCCGCACGCAGACGTAGTTACGCAACTGTTTCCCGAGCGGCGATTCCGGCGGCGACAACACAACCTGTGCGTCGAAAACTCTACCGTTCGTTCAAGGCTCGCACCGATACTCCAAAAAGATCGGCTTGCCGGTAGCCCGCGCCTGTTTCAACGCGGCCTGATAGTTATCCAACCAGACGATCTCGTCGTCTCCCGGCTTACTCTGGCAAGCGGCGGCAACGGAAAGCAGTAGGATAGCGGCGGCGAATTTCATGACCTATAACGATCTTACTATCGAGCGCTGGGCCATTTCCAATCGTTCTGTCCCGCCGTCGTATCCATTGGTCCCGGCGGAAGCGTTTTCTGCCAGGCCAACGCCTTCGCGCGCAGCCTCTCGGTCACCGCGCCGTTCGCCGCCGCCACGTTGCTTTGCTCCATCGGATCCGCTGGAATGTCGTAAAGCTCCGTCCGACTGCCATCGGGATTCAACAACAGCTTCCACTTTCCATCTCGGATCGAAAGAATCGGGCTCCGATTCACCGCATACCCCGCCACGTTGAAACGCCACTCCCAATGCAATGGCGCTCGCCGCGGACGCGGTGTCCCCGCCAGAATATCGGACACATCCTCACCGTCAATCCCCGCCGGCGCCGGCAGACCGGCCAACTTCGCCACCGTCGGCAGCAAGTCAATGGCCGACACAATCGACACCGTATCTACCTTTCCCGCCGCAACCCGTCCCGGCAAGCGGAAGATCCCCGGCACCCGCACGCCGCCTTCATACAGGCTACGCTTCCGCCCGCGAAACGGCCCTGGCGAACCGAATGCCCCGTGACTTGCATTCACGACATGGATGTCCTCCGGCCCGTTGTCGGATGAAAATACGACCAACGTGTTCCCGGCCAAACCGTCTTTTTCCAATTCCGCCAGCAGCCGCCCAATCTGCGTGTCCAGATCCCGCAAGGATGCATTGTAAATCTGCCGCGCGCCCGGCCAGGGCACATGCGGACCAGGCTGCATGGCCTTGAACGGCTCCAGTTGTTCCGCCGTCGGCGCCAGCGGCGCATGCGGCAGCAGCATCCAGCACTGCACATAAAACGGCTTCGATTGATCGCCTTTTCGGATGAACTCTAAGGCGTTATCGACGATCCACTGGGAAGATTTGGCCCGGAACCCCGGCGCCATCTCCTCAAACCGCGCGTCATTCGACGCCACCGACTTGTGCTCCTCGAAGCCATAAGCGTCCGGCAATTTAGCGCCCGAGAAGCGGCCCAAATGCCACTTACCAAAATGCGCGGTCCGATAACCCGCCGCCTGCAACGTGGAGGCGACATTGGGAACTTTCGGATCCAGGAAATTCGGCATCGCCCGCCGGCCGTTTATCTCTTCAGTCGCCAGATGCCCGTGCATCCGGTTCCGGCCGGGGAACATCCCTGTCATAAACGCCGACCGCGTCGGGCTGCAAACGGACCCATTCACGTAGAACTGCGTGAACAGCGTCCCTTCACTCGCCAGCTTGTCCAAGTGCGGCGTTTTCATCCCGGGATTGCCGTAGCAACTTAGATCCCCCCAACCCATATCATCCGCCAGGATAAATAGAACGTTGGGCTTCGGCTGCCCTTGAGCCACCAGCGGCATCGCGGCCGTGAGCCGGAGGAAAGTTCGGCGATTCAACATTGCGTTAGTACAAATTGAATCACACGCGGAGCCTTTTCAGCGAAACGGCGCCGTGTCGATAACGATAGTCTGGACCGATCGGTGCTGCCGCCATTGCCGCGCCTGCTGCAATAGCAGTTTCGCATCCGGAATCGCCGCGCCCAACATCAGTACGGCGATACCGAGCAGAAGATATCGGGAAATTGGAGATTGGTAGGGCATCGAAACCTCGCCGATATCTAACGCAACTGCATCACCAATCGCTAACTCACTGAAAAAACAACGTTTCATGCCGACACCGAAATAGCTGAGCTGTCCCCGCCCGGAACGCAATGTCCGCTTCCGCACACTTCCGCTAGGACGCCGCCACCTTGACTTTCGCCACCGGCTTCTCCACAAACGCCATAGGCGGCAGTCCCAACTTGACTCGCAGGTCCGTATCCAGCTTCGACGTCATGTCTGGATTTTCCTTCAAAAACTGCTTCGAGTTCTCCCGGCCCTGCCCAATCCGCTCCCCCTGGAAGCTGTACCACGACCCCGACTTCTCAACCAGATTTTGGGCCACCCCGAGATCGATCAAGTCACCCTCCAGCGAAATTCCTTCCCCGTACATAATGTCGAACTCCGCCTCACGGAACGGCGCCGCCACTTTGTTCTTTACCACTTTTACGCGCGTCCGGTTCCCGGTCACCACGTCGCCTTCTTTGATCGCCGCAATCCGCCGAATGTCGATGCGAATGCTCGAATAAAACTTCAGCGCCCGCCCGCCCGACGTCGTCTCCGGACTCCCGAACATCACGCCGATCTTCTCGCGAATCTGGTTAATGAAAATCAGGCAGGTATTGCTCTTGGCGACGACGCCCGTCAATTTCCGCATCGCCTGCGACATCAGCCGCGCCTGAATACCGACAAACGCATCGCCCATCTCGCCGTCGAGTTCCGCCTTCGGTACCAGCGCCGCCACCGAATCCACCACCAGCACGTCAATCGCGTTCGATGCAATCAGCGTATTCGCGATCTCCAACGCCTGCTCGGCATAGTCCGGTTGCGAAACCAGCATATTGTCGATATCTACGCCCAGTTTCTGCGCATAACCGGGGTCCAACGCGTGTTCCACGTCGACATAAGCCGCGATTCCGCCCGCTTTTTGCGCCTGTGCGACTACCTGCAGCGCCAGCGTCGTCTTGCCCGACGATTCCGGTCCGAAGATCTCGACAATGCGGCCCCGCGGTAACCCGCCCACGCCCAGCGCGTAGTCCACCGATATCGAACCAGACGAAATCGCGGCTATCGGGACCACGGCCTCTTTGGAGCCCAGCCGCAGCACCGATCCCTTGCCGAACTGTTTTTCAATGGCGCCAAGCGTGGCCTGCAGGGCGCGGAGTTTTTCTTTTTCGTCAAGCATCGGTAAGTCTCAATTATAGAGTGTCGATTCCGCCGGAAACTTCTCTCCAGAAACTTAATGTCTCGCTCGCGAGCGGCACAGTCCAAGTTTCCATCGCTTTTGACCGCGAGCCTGCCCCGCGGTTAGCGGCTCAAAATCGAGTTATCTTCCCGGTCTTACTGGCGCCGGACAACAATCCAGCGGACACACCGGCGGCCGCGCCGGCAGACTCCCCACCGCTAGCGCCGGAGCCCCTAGCGTGTACTCTTCCACCAGCTCCCGGATCATACGAACGAACCGAGGATGCGTTCCCGCCGTCGCCGCCCGAATGAAGCCTATTCCGAGTTCATCCGCCAAATGCTTGGCCTCATAGTCCAGGTCGTACATCACTTCCATGTGGTCGCTCAGGAACCCGATCGGCTGCACCACGACATCCAATGTTCCCGCCGCCTTTTCTTCCCGCAGCACATCCAAAATGTCCGGTTCCAACCAGGGAATTTGCGGCGGCCCGCTCCGGCTCTGATACGCCAGCCGATACGAAGCGTCCTCCGCCACCAGCCGCGCCGCCTCCAGCAACTGCTCGACATACTGGCTCGAATTCGCCATCGACATCGGCACGCTGTGCGCCGTGAAAATCACCTTCGCCGCCGGCCGCTCCGCCAGCGCCGTCCGCAGCGATTCCGACATAACTTCAATAAACCCCGGATGATTGAAAAACCGCCGCACCGTCACCACTTCCGGCGCGTCCGGCCCAATCGCCGCCTGCGCCCGCGCAATATCTTCCCGATACTGCCGGCACCCGCTGTAACTGCTAAACGCCGACGTCGGAAAGGCCAACACCCTCTTCCGCCCGTCCGCCGCCATCTGCCGCATCGTATCGCTCAAAAACGGATTCCAGTTCCGGTTTCCCCAATAAATCGGCAGTTCTAAAGTCAATTTCCCCAACAACGCCCGGCACTGATCGTTGATCGGGCTAATCCCGTCGAAATGATAGTAATGCTGCGCTACTTCCAGCAGTCTCTCCCTCGGCACGCCTCGTCCGCGGGTGACATTTTCTAAAAACGGCAGCACGTCCTCACGCTTCTCGGGGCCTCCAAACGACAGCAGCAGGAACGCATCGAATTTGACCATGGATGTCACTAAGATGATGCACCGAGGGCCGCGGGTACACCAAATCGATAACTCGGATACCGCAGGGAGACTTGAAGCAACCGCCGCACCGCGCTCCCGTCCACCCTCCGGTCCGCTCGGCGCGTTTCGTCCAAAACCGTGGGCGGCGCACTCGGCGGCATTTCCAGGTTCAATAGTTCACAGCAAAAACGCGTAATCTCCGCATTGGTGCACGGTTCCTCATCCGCTACCGGCCACGCTCCATTTAGCTCCCCCAGTACCGCCGCCGCAGCGGTGGAAGCCAGATCGTCCACATGAATCCGCGACGTAAAGTTCGACCCGTCCCCCGCTATGCGCCAACGCCCCGCGCGAATCGATTCATGCGCCCCGCGTCCCGGTCCGTAAATGGCCGCCGGCCGCAGCACGCATGACGACCACGGCCCCGCCAGCACAACTTGCTCCGCGGCGAGACGCGATCTTGTCCGCTCTGTCGCCGCTGCCGCGACAGTCGTCTCATCGACTACATGCGCGTCCCCATAAACCCCCGTCGTCGATAAATACACCATCCGCGCCGCAACTCCCGCCAACACCGAAATTCCTTCCACCGAAGGCGCACTCCACAACACTCGCCAGTCCGCTCCCCCCAATAACCCCAACGGCCCCGTCTCCGGCAGCACAATCGGCAAATCTCCGCCCTCGCGCCGGGTAGTAACAACATGGTGACCATTCGCACGCAGCAGCGCCGCCACGCGCCCGCCCGTATAGCCCGCACCCAAAATCAGAATGCGCGCCATACTAAAAATGATCGGGAATCCGCGCCTGCGCCGCCGCCAGCCGCTCCACCAGCTCCGGCCCCGGGTCCTTCCGTAGAGCGATCCTAATTTCCATATCCGCCTCTTCCCACCGGCGCCGCGCGACGAGATGTTCCGTCATCATCACATGCGGCTCCGAATCCCGTTCGTTAACCCGCTGCGCCTCGTGTAGCCAGTTGATAAACGCCCGAACCTCGTTCGCCAACAGCGACAGCCGCGCCAACTCTTTACATGCCAGTCCATGGTCCGGGTCCAGCGCCACGCACTCTTCCAGCGCCACGAACGCATCGCCCAGTTTGTCCTCCCTGGCCAACCGCAATCCCAATTGAAAACACTCCTCCGCGGTCATTACATTACGCCGTACGTGCGAAACGCTTCCACTGTGGACATCCCATTCTCAATCGCGATGCGCACTAAATTCTCACCGGCCAGCTTCTCAAAAGCGCGCGTCAACGCCTCCTCTTCCGCCTCCCGCGGCACAACCAGAACTCCATCCCGGTCGCCATAGATCAAGTCACCCGGTCGAATTTCCACGTCTCCCAAAAACACTGGAATCCGGAAATCCCGCACCTCGCCCCGCGGTCCCTGGTCCTGCGCGTAACTCCCATGCGCGAACGTTGGAAACCCGAGTCTCAAGATCCCCGAGGTATCCCGCGCCCACCCATCCATCACCGCTCCCGCCGCGCCCAACTTCATCGCCCGCGTTGACATCAACTCGCCCCAAAGCGCGTATGTCGCCGACGCTCCCGCCGCGACATATACTTCGTGCGTTTTCAAATCGTCCAGCGCTTCCAGCATTAGCCCAAATGGTTTCCGCTCGGCCGGCGCATCGTCGGCCAGGTCCACTTCCAGAACCGGCATCGCCCGCCCCGCCACAATCATGTCCGCCCGCAGCGGCCGGATGCGCGGCGGCAAAAAGCAATACAGGCGTCCCATCTGGTCCAAAACGTCGCCGATAATCGCGCTGAAAAGCTCGCGCTTGATCAGCGGCAGCAACTCATCGTCCGGTAGGTTCTTATACGTGGCCATCTTGGGAAGCTTACCGCAGTAGCTCGGCGACCTCATCATGACTATTCTCCAAAGCCGCCTCCCGCGCCGACTTGCCGTCTTTGTTCCGAATCAACTTCCCCGCGCCCTTCTCCAATAAAAACTCCACCATCGATTTGCGTCCCCACGAAGCCGCGAGGAACAATGGCGTCGCGCCATGCGCCGAGTCTTTCGCGTCAATCGACGCGCCCCGCCCCAACAGCAGTCCGGCCGCCGCCGTCTGCCCCGCCAGCGCCGCATCATGCAGCGGCGTCGCCCCATCGGAATTCAGCGCCGTCACTTTTGCCCCATGTTCCAGCAACACTTGCATGCTCTCCAAATGGCCCTTCAACGACGCATCATGAAGCATCGTCGGCCCCACCGCGGCCCCATGCCGCAACAGCCAGCCGATCATGTCCGCATGCCCGTTCGTTACCGCCGCTTCCAGTAGTTTCTGCGGATCCGGCATCTTTGCGCCGCCCTTCAAAAGCACCTCCGCCACCGGCACAAACCGCATCCGCAACGCCGTCTCCAATGGCCTAACCCCTTCCCCATCCGGAACATTCGCATCCGCCCCAGCCCCCAACAAGAGCGCCGCCACATCCGCCGCGCCCTTCTGCGCCGCCACGTGCAACGGCTGCAACCCGGACCGTGGATGCTTGCGTTTCACGTCCCCGCCCCGCCCGAGCAGAATCTTTACGATTCCCGCCTGCCCCCGCCAGCACGCTTCATCCAATGGCGTCGCGCCGGACGCATCCGCCACGTCCGGCCCGTCAAATCGTCCCAACAAATCCACGAATAATTCTTCGTATCCCCGGTTCGCCGCCAAGTGCAACACCGTTGCCCCCGCCCGGTCCCGCGCCCGTAAATCGGCGCCCTTCGCCAGCAACAAATCGACCACGTCCCGCCGGTTCGTAATCACCGCATAGTGCAGCGGTGTCGACCCTCCCTCAACGTGACGCGCATTCACGTCCGCCCCCGCGGCCAGCAACACCGACACAACTTCCTTATGCCCGGACCACGCCGCATCGTGCAGCGCCGTTCCGCCTAGCGTATCCGGCGCGCTGACCGGAACACCCTGTTTCAACAGCGCGCGCACAAGTTCCACATCACCCGCGCGAGCGGCTGTGTGCAGCTCGCTGGCCGAGGACAACGAGCCCCACAGAATACTACTTGCGATCAGCCAGCGGAACGTAGTCGCGCTTCCCTTCTCCCAGGTAGATCTGGCGTGGCCGACCGATCTTCTGATCTTCATCGCACATCAGTTCTTCCCACTGCGACAGCCATCCGCTCACCCGCGGAATGGCGAACAGCACGGTGAACATCTCCGCCGGGAAGCCCAGGGCTTCGTAAATCAGGCCCGAGTAGAAATCGACATTCGGATACAATTTGCGCTTCACGAAGTAATCATCGTGCAGCGCGATCTTTTCGAGCTCGGAGGCCACTTCCAGCAGCGGATTCTTTCCCGTAACCGCGAACACATCTTCCGCCGCATCCTTGATGATGCGCGCGCGGGGATCGTAGTTCTTGTAGACGCGGTGGCCGAAACCCATCAGCCGGCCTTCGCCCGCCTTCACCTTTTCAATGAAAGAGGGAATATTCTCAACGGAACCAATCTGCCGCAGCATCCGCAGGACGGCTTCGTTCGCGCCTCCGTGCAGCGGGCCATACAACGCCGCCGAAGCCGCCGCCAGCGAAGAAAACGGATCGGCCTGCGAACTCCCCACCAGCCGCATGGTGGATGTCGAACAGTTCTGCTCGTGGTCGGCATGAAGGATGAAGAGAATGTCCACCGCCCGCGCCAGCCGCGGATCGGCTTCCTTCTCAAACAGCATGTACAGGAAGTTGGCGGCAAACGAGAGGTCCGGGCGCGGCGCCACCATCGGCAGGCCCTTGCGGAATCGATATCCCCACGCGCCTAGCGTCAGCGACTGCGCTATTCCGCGGAAAATCTGCTTCGCGCGCGTCGCTTTGTCCAGAACCTTTTTCGCGTCCGGATATCCCGAGGCCATTCCGGCAAACCCCGCCATCAACAATGCCATCGGGTGCGCATCGCGCCCAAATCCGTCATAAAGGCGGCTGAAGTTCTCCGGCAGCGCCAGATTCGCATTCACCGTCGCCGTGAACGTCGCTAACTGTTCCGCCGTCGGCAACTGCCCGTGCCATAGCAAATAGGCCGTCTCCAGATAACTGCCGTCTTCGGCCAGTTGTTCAATTGGGTAGCCCCGGTAGTTAAGGATGCCCTTGTCGCCATCGATGAACGTGATGGTGCTTTTGCAGGCCGCCGTATTCATGTAGGCGGGATCGTAAGTCATCAGGCCAAAGTCGTCGGCGTCTGTTTTGATCTGGCGGAGGTCTACCGCGCGGATCGTCTCGTTCTCAATCGGGATTTCATAGGACTTACCGGTCCTATTGTCGGTGATGGTGAGTGTTTCGGCAGGCATGCGGGGACTATCAGAATATCGAAAAAACTATTTGGCGGCTTTCTTGGCGGCTGGAACGGCGGAACGGTTCAACAGTTTTTCCACTTCACCGGCCAGGCCTTCACCTTCTAGGATGCTCTTGGTGGCGTCGTTGTAGACAAAATCGTTGCGGATCATGCCCTGCCGGTCGATCACGAAAATGTGGGGAATGGTGATGGAGGGATTCTGCGGCGTCACCTTCAGATAAACCGCCGACACCTGCCCGCAGTCGAAAAGAACCGGCGTCGTCAGCTTGTTCTCCTGCAGGAATTTGGAGACCGCCGCCTGGTTATCGGGCGGATTGACGATACTCAAAATCGCTATCCGCGATCCGAACTTCGCCTTGATCTTCTCAAGGTTCTTCGACACCGTCAGGCAGTGCGGACAACTCGTCCGCATAATGTCGACGATGACCACTTTTCCACGATGGTCTTGAATGTCGTGATAGTTCAGGTTCAAGTCCGGCAGGGCAAATCCTGGAGCGCGGCGCCCGGAGAGTTCGCCGGCCGCGAACAGGAAAGACAGCGACCCGGCTGCCAGTAGCAGAAGAAACTTTCGCATAATCCATTTTCAGTGTACACGCCGAGGCGTCTTTACCCAGGTATAAAGTATCGGAATCAGCGATTCCGCAACCGGGGCGATGGAGTGCAGGTAAGCGACGGAGTCGAATGGAATTGAGAGGGACCGGAGGTTAGAGCGCTTTCCGGTGGGTATTAGACTGCCTTAGCGGGCAACGAAACTCAGTGGCCTTCGTTCAGGTCTTGCGGTTCTTCCGTCTGCCGACGGCCACAGCAACAGCGGCTAAACCCGCCAAATATAAACTGAAAGTAGAGGGTTCGGGCGTATCGGCAATTTCTGTAACCGAAAACTGCCATGAGAATGCGTTATTGACTGGAACTCCGATGTTGTCAAGATAATAGCCCAGAAACTGCGCTCCCGGCGCCGCGGTAATCTGTACCGGATTTGCCGCCCAGATATTCGCGTAGCTGCTGGGTGGTCCGGCGCTGTCGAACATGAGCCAATAGCTTCCGGCGCCGAGCGTTACGCTGGGGAAAAGTATAAACTCACCCGCGAAGTTGCCTGGTAACTCGAAGGTTGTGTTAGCCACGACGTTTTGGAGATTGGGCAAAGCGCCCTGAGTAAGGTATGCCGTATTTCCGATTGCGGGAATCGCTCCGTTGCCGTTTTCGAGTGGGGCGCTGACGGAGACTGTTGCGCTGAAGTTCATCGACCAGCCAAGCGAAATGCCATCGATTCCTGTAGCACCGATACTTTGGCCTCCGATTGAAATCACCGGCTTCGCGCACAAGACAGAGGCGCAGAGTAACACTGCCACGCAGGGGATGCGCATTAAATTGGACCATATTTTACACACTTGGATCCCCGAGGTTAGCACAGATACGAATAAAACCAGCTTTATGTTTTTGATCGGTTGCGGAATGGGTGGAAGTAGGCCGTGTCTCGCCGTTGGGGAAGGTGGGTGCTCAGGGACGGATCGGCTCCGTCCCCTCGCTCAGAATATCCAGGTACGCCTTGTACGCGTAGCGCTTGTTCCTCTTCCCAGTTCCCGAGCGCGTGAGGATTCTCAGCCTTTCCAACCGATTGAATGCGCTCTGGACGGTCGGATAGCTTAGCCCGGTTTTTTCCGCCACACGCGTGATCGTTGTCACTGGATGGCGATCCAGGATCTGAAACACTCGAAGCGTACTCGATGCCGCCTGTCCGGTTTCTTCCACGCGCCGCCGGTCGGTTGCCAACAGCGCCAGTATCCGGCGCGCCGTATCCACCGCCTGCTCCGCCGTCTCCCGAACACCGCGCAGGAAGAAGCTAATCCAGTCTTCCCAATTGCCGCGTTCCCGAACTTCCTGCAGCAGGGAGTAATACTGGCTCCGGTTCTGCTTCAGATACAGACTCAAATACAGCAGCGGCTGTCGCAGCACGCCGGCATGACAGAGCAACAGTGTAATCAGAAGCCGTCCAAGCCGCCCATTCCCGTCCAGAAACGGATGGATGGTCTCGAACTGCACATGAACCAGCGCCGCCCGGACCAGCACGGGCAACATCGGCTCCTCCGCATGCAGGAATAGCTCAAACGGACCCAAGAACTCCATGAGCCGCTCCGGCGGCGGAGGTACGTACATCGCAGTCCCCGGTCTCGTCCCGCCGATCCAGTTCTGGCTCGTCCGGAACTCGCCCGGTTGTTTCCCCGCTCCCCGGCCCTGCGCCAACAGCCGGCCGTGGATCTCCCGGATTAGCCGTAACGAAAGCGGGAAGCCGTCGCGCATCCGCGCCAGCCCATACTCCATCGCATCGACATAGCAGGATACCTCCCGCACATCGTCGAAGGATCCCTCCGTTTCATCGCCGGAGTCGTCCAGCAAAATATCGGAGAGCGAGCACTGCGTTCCTTCAATCTGCGAAGAGACCAGCGCTTCTTTCCGGACGAACATGTAGAGAAACAACTCTGGATTGGGAAGCAGGGAACTGATCCCGTTCAGCCCGCCCACTGCATAGCCCGCCCGCTCCAGCGCCGTCATCATCGGTTCCAAAGTGACCATGAGCCGTGGCGGCAGCGGGGGCGGTAGATAGCATCGATACTTCTCCCCGGGTGTGTTGATAATCTGATAATCGCCGAGGCGGGAAAAATGTGGGGCGGACATAAAACGGCACCTTGCTATTAAAGATTACACCACAATTCTTTAATAACTAGAAGCCCTTTTCAAACCCTCTTTAACAACTAAAATAAGCGCTTACGGCAGGTTACACCTTCGTCGGCACCACATACGGCTTCCGATACTCCCGGGTCAGCATCCTATTCGCCACCACATCATCGAACGTGTGCTTGACGCCATCCCAGTTCAGCCGCTTGCCCGCCCGATAGGAAATATTCGCAAAATGGCAGAAGTCCGCGGCCGCCGCGCCGATCTCGATCTCCGCGTTCAAACTCTTGTAATCACGGGACTTAACCGCCGCCAGGAAGTTTTCCATATGGCGAACGGTGCCATCGGTACCGCGAGTCGCCTTCACGTCCTTCGCCACTTCATTATTCTCGCCCTTGTAGACCCGGTACCCGCTGCCGTCGAGTTCCATCCACCCGTCGACGCCATAAAACAGGTTCCCAACCGCGTTCGTCGCTCGTGGGCCAGCGCCCAGCGTGCCCTCGCCGCCGGTCAGTACCCCGCGGACCTCGAACACAATCTCCCGGTCCCCGTAGTCAAACGAAGCCAATTGCGTGTTCGGCGTCTCCTGCATGTCGTCATAAGCGTACTTTCCGCCCGTCGAAACGACACTTTTCAGCCCCGAATGGTCGTTCGCGACGCCCATTCCCCAGCGCGCGATGTCCATCTGGTGCACTCCCTGGTTGCCCAAATCGCCGTTACCGGTGTCCCAGAACCAGTGCCAGTTGTAGGCAAACCTCAATTCGTTGAACGGCCGCATCGGCGCCGGCCCCAGAAACATGTCCCAATCCAGGCCCGGAGGAACCTGTCCATCGGGCTTTTTGCCAATCGACTTCCGCCGCTTGAAGCACAGTCCCTTGGCCATGTAGACCTTACCAATCACGCCATCCTTCAGCGCCTGCATCGCCTCAATCACATGCGGCGTCGACCGGCTCTGCGACCCGATTTGGCACATCCGCCGCGTTTTCCGCGCCGCCGCGATCATCTGCTTGCTTTCAAACGGATTGTGGCTTGCCGGCTTCTCGCAATAGGTATCCTTGCCCGCCTGCATCGCCCAGATGGCGCCCAGCGCGTGCCAGTGGTTCGGCGTCGCCATCGACACGGCGTCAATATCCTTCGACTCGAACAACTTCCGCATATCGACGAACTCGATCGCCTTCTCCTGGCCCGCTTTAATCACCCGGGCGTTCGCCCGCTCCCGCGCCGCTTGGTTAACGTCGCATAATGCGGCAACTTGCGCGCCCGGTATCGACAGATAACCGCCCAGGTGCGCGTTGCCGCGCCCGCCCAGACCAATCACGCCCATCCGCACCCGGTCATTCGCGCCCAAAATGCGCCGGGAACCAATCGAAAGCGCCGCTGCGCCGGTGATAATAAATTTTCTGCGTTCCACACCAAAAGTATAATTGAGGTTTCCTCCCCCCGGAACCCTTCCACCGGAAATGTGATGTCAGACGTACCCTTCGTTCACCTTCATTGCCACACCGACTACTCGCTGCTCGATGGCGCATGCGAAATCAAGCAACTGATGGACATAGCCGCCGAGGAGAAAATGCCCGCCATCGCCATGACCGACCATGGCAACCTCTTCGGCGGTGTTGAGTTCTACAACGCGGCCAAAGCCAAGGGCGTCCACCCCGTCCTCGGCTGCGAACTTTATGTCGTTGACGACCATAAGGCGCATGCCGGCCGCTACAACCATCTGGTCCTCCTCGCCCAGGATCAGGACGGCTATCGCAATCTGATTAAGCTGGTTTCCACCGGTTATCTCGACGGCTTCTACTACAAGCCGCGCGTCGATAAGGACCTGCTCCAACAACATTCCAAAGGCATCGTGTGCCTCTCCGCCTGCCTCCGCGGCGATGTCAACGAAGCCCTTCTTGAAGACAAGTACGAAAACGCCCGCCAACTCGCCGGTACGTATCGTGAAATTTTCGGCCCCAAAAACTTTTTTCTAGAAATCCAGGACCACGATCTCGACCAGGACCACAAGCTGATCCCGGAAGTCGCGCGCCTGGCCTCGGAAATGGACATCCCGCTCGTCGCCACCAATGACGCGCACTATCTTCGCCAAGCCGACGCCCGCGCCCATGACATCTTCATGTGCATCTCCACGGGCAAGACCTACAGCGACCCCGGCCGCATGAAGTGGGACAAGCCGGCCTTCTACATCAAAAATAAATTGGAGATGGAGCGGCTCTTCTCCAACTATCCGCAGTCGCTGGTGACACCCTACGAGATCGCCATGAGTTGCCAGGTGAAGCTCGAAAAGGTGAAGGAACCGTTCCCGAAGTTCGACGTCCCGCCCGAGCATTCCATCGACAGCTTCTTTGAATACGCCGTTCGCGAAGGGTTCGAGAAACGCCGTCCGCGCCTGGAGTATATGGCGGCCCACGGACAGTTGCGCCGCGCGATGCCGGAGTACGAGGAGCGGCTAACCAGCGAGATCAGGATGATCCAGCAGATGAAGTTCTCCGGCTATTTCCTCATCGTCTGGGACTTCATCCGCTATGCCCGCGAACAGAATATCTCCGTCGGTCCCGGCCGCGGATCCGCGGCTGGCTCCCTGGTTTCCTTCTCGATGGCCATCACCGATATCGACCCTTTGCAGTATGGGCTGCTGTTCGAGCGGTTCCTGAACCCCGAGCGTATCAGCATGCCCGACATCGATACCGATTTCGAGCCTCGCGGCCGCGGCAAGGTCATTCAATACGTAACCGAAAAGTACGGGCGCGAGCAGGTGGCCCAGATCATCACCTTCGGAACGCTCGGCGCCAAGGCCGCCATTAAGGATGTCGGCCGCGTGCTTGAAATGAAGCTCGGCGAAGTCGACAAGCTCAGCAAGCTCGTCCCGCCGACGCTCAATATCAAGCTGAAGGAGGCTATCCTTCAGGAACCCGGTTTCGGCGAAGCGGCCAAGGCCGACCAGCGCGTCGAGGACGTCCTGGAAATCGCTCAGCGGCTGGAGGGCATGGCGCGCAACGCCAGTGTCCACGCCGCCGGCGTCGTCATCTCACCGGAACCGCTCAAAAACCTTGTCCCGCTCTACAAGACGAACAAGGACGAAATTGTCACCCAGTACGACATGAGCGGACTGGAAAAACTCGGACTTCTGAAGATGGATTTCCTTGGCCTCACCACGCTCACCATCGTCGACGATGCGCTGAAGCTCATCGAGGCCAACCGCGGCAAACGAATCGTGATGGAAGAGATCCCGCTCGACGATGAGTTCACCTATGTCGAGATCTTCCATAAAGGCAACACCTCCGGCATTTTCCAGTTTGAATCCGGCGGCATGCAGGACATTCTGCGCCGTTCGAAACCGGAGCGTATTGAGGATCTCTGCGCGTTAAACGCCCTCTACCGCCCGGGCCCCATTCAGGGCGGCATGGTCGACGACTTCATCGCCCGCAAGCACGGCAAGAGGGAAGTGGTCTACGACCTGCCTCAACTGGAACCGTTGCTGTCGGAGACCTACGGCGTCATCGTCTACCAGGAACAGGTGATGCAGATCTCCAACGTGCTCGCGGGCTACTCGCTCGGCGATGCCGACATCCTGCGGCGCGCCATGGGCAAGAAAGATTCGCGGGAGATGAAGCAGCAGAAGGAGCGCTTCCTGGAGGGTGCCGCCAAAAACAACTTAAGCGCCAAAAAGGCCGACAAGATTTTCGACCTGATGGCGCAGTTCGCCGGCTATGGCTTCAACAAGTCGCACTCGGCGGCCTACGCCTACTTGGCCTACATCACCGCCTATCTGAAGGCGCACTTCTCGATTGAATTTATGTCGGCCCTGCTGACTTCGGAAACGGGCAGCACCGACAAGGTCGTCAAGTACATCAACGAGTGCCGGGACCGGGGCATAAAAGTCCTTCCCCCCGATGTGAACAAGAGCCTGTTGTCATTCGCTCCCGATGGCGAGGCGATCCGTTTCGGACTTGGAGCGATCAAGAACCTCGGCCAGAACGCGGTCGAATCCATCATCGGGGCACGCAAGGAACACGGGCCTTTCAAGAACTTCTTCGATTTCGGCGAACAGGTGGACCTCGCGGCCGTGAACCGCCGCGCCATCGAATCGTTGATCAAGGCCGGCGCCATGGACTCGCTCGACGGAACGCGGTCGCAGTTGTTCGCCGCCATCGATCGGGCGATGGAGCACGGCCAGAAGGCGCGCCGCGATAAAGAGTCCGGCCAGGGCGGGCTTTTCGGAGACATGTTCGCCGCGGACGACGGGCCGCGGGAGGACCTGCCGAAGGTCCCGGATTGGAAGCGGATGCAGGCGCTGCAGGGCGAAAAGGAGACGATCGGTTTTTATGTCACCGGCCATCCGCTCGACGATTTTGAAGACCGCATCGCCGACCTCCGCACGCACGAAACGGATCAGTTGGCTGACCTGCCAAGAAATCATGAAGTGAAGCTCTGCGGCATTCTGACCAACATTCAGCGAAAGCGGTCAAAGGAAGGCAAGTCATACGTGACGCTGGGCGTGGAAGACCACATGGGCGCTTTGGAAGCGATGATCTTCAACGGGCGCGATAACGAGCGGTTGATCGACCAGTTGACGCCCTGCCTGACTGGCGACAATGCCTGCCTGATCGTGGCGACGGTAATGCCGGATGAAGGCGCGGCTCCGCGGTTGCGCATCAAGGAACTGGTGCCGCTGGCCAACACCCGAGTGCCGCTAGCGTCGTTGATCACAATCCGCGTTCGCCTGCACGAGAACGGGAACGATCCGGTGGCCGAGTTGCACGAGCTGTTCGAGCGCAAGCCCGGCGACGCCCAGGTGCGGCTGAAACTCGAAGCGCCAAAGGACTTCTCAGTCGTCCTCGACGTGGTGGAACGAGTGCGGCCCGACCACGAGTTCCGGAAGTTGGTAGAACAGATTTGCGGCGCGGAGTCGTTTGAGGTTTTGCAGAATTAAGGCGGGATGCCGCTCGATCAACAGGCCGTTTGGAGTCTGCTGATCGCCGCGCTTGGCGGCGCGGCGATCGGCATGGAGCGGCAATGGTCCGGCCACGCCTCCGGGCCGGCGGCGCGATTCGCGGGCGTTCGGACGTTTACGCTGCTGGGTTTGTTTGCCGGTTTGTCGGGCGTGCTTTGGACGGCCGGCTTCGCTTGGGCGGCCGGGATTCTGCTCGCCGGGGCGGTGGGGCTGATCCTGATTGCGTATCTCGCGGCGAGCCGCGTGGACGTGGACGGGACTACCGAGGTCGCGGCGATGATGGTATTGGCGGCGGGACTGCTGGCCGGGCTCGGGAATGGACGCGTAGCGGGCGGCCTGTTCGCCGGGACGGCTTTGCTGTTGGTGGAAAAATCCCGGCTGCATTCGTTGGTCCAAAAAATTCCCGGTACCGGTCTCAGCGCCGGCGCCCGGTTCGCGGTGTTGGCTCTCGTGGTTCTGCCATTGCTGCCGGAAGGGCCGTACGGGCCGTGGGGCGGATTGCGGCCTCGCGAGCTCTGGATGCTGGTACTGTTCTTCTCGAGCCTCAGCTTTACCGGATATATTGCCCGCGGGGTGGCCGGGCCCGGTCGCGGCTACGTGTTGACCGGATTCCTGGGCGGGCTAATCTCATCGACCAATGTGACTTGGACGTTCTCGAAGCTAAGCAGGCGGGAACAGGGCCTGGCCGGGCCGCTCGCTCTGGGAGTCGTGGCCGCGTGCACGGTGATGTACTTCCGCGTATTCACGGCGCTGCTGGTGTTAGAGCGGCGGATGGCGTTCGACGTCCTGCCGTATTTGGCCATACCGGCGGCCGTTGGCGTGGGTCTGGTGGCGTTTGGATTGTGGCGCAATCCGCCTTCGACCGATGGAGACGGGTCGGCGGAAAACCCGCTCCAACTGGGCGCCGCACTGCAAATGGCGTTGCTTTTCCAGGCGGTCCTGTATGCCGTCTATTGGGCGCGGGAATGGGGCGGCGGAACGGGATTGGTGGCTTCGGGCGCGGTGCTGGGGTTGACGGACGTGGACGCGCTGACACTGTCGATGGCCCGGACGGTGGAGGATCCGGCGGCGCCCGCGGCATTGCTGGCCGGGGTATTCGCGAACGGCGTCCTGAAGCTGGGTGTAACGGTGACAGTGGGCGGCGGCCGGTTCCGCCGTACCGCAGGAGCTGGATTGGCGCTATTGGCGGTAAGTTCAGCGGCCGGATTGGCATTCCTGGCCGGCCGCTAACAGCGGCTCCGGCATGGGGCCATACTTGTTAGTAGAGTGCGTCCCGCGAAGAAGCCCGAAGTCATGTCGCCGGCCGGCTATTGGCCGCAGTTGCGGGCTGCCATCGAGGCGGGCGCCGACGCTTGCTACTTTGGTCTGCACCACTTTACGGCGCGGGCGAAGGTTGGGTTCGCTCTCGACGAGCTTCCGGAAGTGATGCGGACGCTGCACGGGCGCGGCGTGCGAGGATATCTGACCTTTAATACGCTGGTTTTCGAGCATGAACTCGACGCGGCGGCGAAGGCGATTGAGGCGGTTACCCGAGCGGGCGTGGACGCGCTGATTGTGCAGGATATCGGGGTCCTGAAGATGGCCCGGGAGATCGCGCCGGCGCTGGAGTTGCACGCCAGTACGCAAGCCTCCATCACCAGCGCGGAGGGCGTCGAGTTTGCGCTCGGTTTGGGGGTTCAACGCGTCACGCTAGCTCGCGAGTTGTCAATTGAAGAGGTGGGGGCCATCTACGCCAAGACCGGCGCGGAACTCGAGATTTTCGTCCACGGCGCGCTTTGCGTGGCTTACTCCGGCCAGTGCTTTTCTTCGGAGGCCTGGGGCGGCCGGAGCGCTAATCGCGGCCAGTGCGCGCAGGCGTGCCGGCTGGAGTACGAAATGCTCGTCGATGGTGAAGTGGAGCCGCTCGCGGACGCGCGGTACCTGCTCTCGCCAGGCGATTTGTCGGCGCTGCACCACGTGCCTCGGATTGTTGCCGCCGGCGTTGCCTCTTTGAAAATTGAAGGCCGGTACAAGGACGCGGACTATGTCGCGTTGACCACGCGCGCGTACCGGCGAGCCGTGGACGATGCGTGGGCGGGCCGCGCGTCCCGGCTGACGGCCGCCGAGGAATTACAGTTGGAACAGGTCTATTCGCGAGGGCTTGGCGCGCACTTCATAAGCGGCGTGAATCACCAGACCGTAGTCCAGGGGCGGGCGCCGCGGCATCGCGGCGTTCGAATGGGACGGGTGGCGAAAGTCGGTGCGGATTCTGTAACCGTGGAGCCATCGCACGCGCAGCCCATCGCACCGCTGAAGGCCGGCGATGGGTTGGTCTTCGACGCGGCGGACTGGCGAAGTCCGTCGGAGCCGGAAGAGGGCGGGCGCGTTTACCAGGTGCTGGCCGAGCTGGACGGAACGTTGCTGCTGCGGTTTGCCAATGGAGCCGTCCGGTTCGATAGAATCCGCGAGGGCGACCTGGTTTGGCGGACGCAAGACCCGGATCTGGCGAAAATCGTCCGGCCCTTTCTGGAGCCGGCGACGCCATTGGCGCGGCAGTTGGTGGACGTCCGGGTGTCGGGTGGCGAAGGGCTTCCGCTGGAGATGGAATGGGTGCTGAGGCGGAATTCATCGGTTCGTTTGTTGGTCCGTTCGGAGTCCGTTTTGGATCGGGCCTCCAACCGCGTCCTGAGCGAGGAAACCTTACGGGAGCAGTTGGGACGGTTGGGCAACACGGCCTATGAATTGGGCGAGGTGACGGTTGCCATTTCCGGCTCCGTCTTCGCGCCGTCTTCGCTGCTAAACCAGTGGCGGCGACAGGCCGTGGAGGGTCTGCGGAAATTGCAGATGCGTCCGTTGGACCGGGAAATTCAACCGCGCCGGGCTGTTTTGCGAGTGGAACATGAGGCCGCCGGCAAGGCGCAATTGCACGTGCTCGTGCGCACGGCGGAACAGTTGAAAGCCGCGTTGGATCTCGATATCGCCAGCGTGACGCTCGACTATTTGGACCTGTACGGGTTGCGGCCGTCCGTCGAGCGCGTGAAGGCCGCGGGAATGGCCGTTCGAGTCGCCAGCCCGCGAGTGTTGAAGCCGGAAGAGTCGCGGATTGTGCAATTCCTGTTGAGCCTGGATTGCCCCATTTTGGTGCGGGCGACGGGCATGCTGCATACACTGGAGAAATCCGGACGCACGTTGATTGGCGACTTCAGTTTGAACGCCGCGAACGCGTTGTCCGCGGCGGCCTATTTGGAGATGGGCTTAGCGCGATTGACGCCGACGCACGACCTTAACGCCGCGCAGATTGCGGCGCTGGCGCGGGACGTGGGGCCGGACCGGATGGAGGTAATCGCGTATCAGCATCTACCGGTTTTCCACACGGAACACTGCGTGTTTTGCCGGTTTCTGTCAACGGGAACGACGCATAAGGACTGCGGCCGGCCTTGCGAGGAGCACCGCGTGGCGCTGCGGGATCGACAGGGCCGGGCGCATCCGGTGATGGCCGATGTCGGGTGCCGGAACACGGTTTTCGGGGCGGAGGCCCAGGAAGCGAGCGTGCATTTGGGTGAGTGGCTTACGGCGGGGATTCGGCATTTTCGATTGGAGTTTGTCCATGAGAGTGGGACGGATGCGCGGCGCGTAGTGCGGGCGTTTCAGGCGGCGCTGAGCGGGGAGATTTCCGGCGCGGAACTGGGAGCCAGGTTACGGAGAATCGCGCCGGAAGGAACGACGGAGGGGAGCCTGTTTGTGTCAAAGGATTATCTGGCGTTTCCGATTCTGCAATGATTAAGTGTCGCCAAAATGACCACCGTATTTACAACGCAAATTGAAATCGATGCCAACGGTGTTGCCTGGATCGGCGGGACCAGGGTCAAGGTAATCGAGGTGATTGTCGAGAGAATGGCTCATGGTTGGAGTCCGGAAGAAGTTCACTTCCAGCATCCCCATCTATCGCTCGCTCAAATTCACGGCGCCCTCACCTACTACTACGAGAACCAAGAAGAGATCGACGCACAGATTCAGCGGCGGTTACATGAAGCGGATCAGCTCGCCTCTAGTGTCTCCGATCCCGAATTCAGGCGCCGTATGAGGAGTCTGAAGCCGGACCGTTAAGTTTGCTCCGTGCTGGTGCGGAAGATCGATGCGCTTACCGCCCAGAAGGAGGGCGCCGCCGAATTCGATGGCGCGGACGAATCGAGTATCTCCCTTTGAATTGGAGGTAGCCCCCGCACCTGCTATTCTGTACGCGACGGCGGAGGGATCCAAGCTTGGTTGGGCTGAGCAGTTTCTGTTCGGTTTGGCCACTCTGAGGTTACCCCAAGGGATATTTTCCGATGGTGCATTTCGTCGCGTGAGCGCCGCTGCGCATAGCGCAGATATGCTCACGCCAGGTGAGACTCGTTGGGCCTCTCCGCCTTTCCTTTTATGCTGCCGCAAATCCTTGCCAGAGCTTTTCTCGCGGGCGAGATGGACGCCAAGGCCACGGCCGCGGGCTAAAAAATGTCATCGAATTCTTGAGAGCCGATGAGACGTTCCGGGAAGCGATACACGCCGAAAAAGAAGGTCGCCATTGTGAGCGCAAAGGCCGGTCGCGGCCGCCGGCCATCGCGAACTCCCGCCCAACACCGGCCGCGACCGAGTCCGTTTGGCGCGAGTTCATGGAGAGACGGCATTTGCGCAACTGATCCGCCGGCCCTGACATCGATAAAATACCTGAAAGATAGCGCTTGACACTGGAGAATGATTCCTATCTAATTATTAGTGTCTATGTCGGACCTGCGTACGCAAGCCCTCGACGACTTCCGCCGGTGCTGTAAAGACCAAGGTCTCGCCTTCACCTTCCAACGCCAAGTCATCTACGAAGCCGTTGTCGATTCGCGTGAACATCCGACTCCGGAATTGATTTACGAGCGGGTCAAACGGCGGATCCCATCGATTTCGTTGGGCACGATTTACAAAAACGTGAAGACGTTCCTGGATTCGGGTGTGCTCAAGGAAGTCACGCTCCACCACGGCTCGCTGCGCCTCGAATCGAACATGACCCCGCATCATCATCTGGTCTGTTCCTCGTGCAAGGCGATCTTCGACATTGAAGAATCGGCGGTGGAGCCGGTTCAGTTGCCGAAGACCGGGTTGCCTGCGGGCTTCTCGATCAAGCAGTGCCGGGTGGAGTTTGTCGGCGTGTGCAAGGGCTGCCGGACCGCCCGCCGGAAGACGTCCAAAGCAAGCGGTTGAGTGGGTTCGTAGACGAAGATGACTTGCGGACGGAGTAACCATAATGTCAGATCGGAAAGTTCTCACCACCGGCGCCGGCGCACCGATCGCCGGCAATCGGACTTAGAGGCTGGCGCAGCGGAAGGGCGCGCTTCGAACGCACGACAGCGGCAGTTCGTCGCTATTTATCGACTCATTCGAAAAAGGATAAACATATGGAGAAAGAACTCATGGGGACGGCGGCGGCTGTCCCCAGTAATCCAACCGAAGCCAAGTGCCCCGTAAAGGTTGGCATTCGCAGACACACGGTGGCTGGAGCCCCGACGAACGCGGGCTGGTGGCCGAACCAGCTCAACCTGAGAATTCTGCGCCAGAACTCGTCCCTGTCCGATCCGATGGGGAAGGCGTTCAACTACGCGGAGGAGTTCAAGAGTCTCGATCTAAACGCCGTGATCGAGGACCTGCATGCCTTGATGACGGATTCACAGGATTGGTGGCCGGCCGACTATGGCCACTATGGACCGTTTTTCATTCGTATGGCGTGGCACAGCGCAGGTACGTACCGCATCGGCGACGGCCGCGGCGGGGCGGGCTCCGGCACGCAACGTTTTGCGCCGCTGAATAGCTGGCCGGACAATGCGAGCCTCGATAAGGCGCGCCGGTTGCTATGGCCGATCAAACGGAAGTATGGCCGAAAAATCTCCTGGGCCGACCTCATGGTTCTCGCCGGTAACGTCGCATTGGAGTCGATGGGATTCAAGACCTTCGGTTTCGGCGGCGGGCGCGCGGACGTCTGGGAGCCCGAAGAGGACGTCTTTTGGGGGCCTGAGGGCACCTGGCTCGGGGACGAGCGCTACAGCGGCGATCGTGAACTCGATAATCCTCTCGCCGCCGTTCAAATGGGATTGATTTATGTGAATCCGCAAGGGCCCAATGGAAAGCCCGATCCCATCGCCGCGGCCCGCGATATCCGCGAAACGTTCGCTCGCATGGCTATGAACGACGAGGAGACCGTTGCGCTCATTGCCGGCGGGCACACCTTCGGCAAAACCCACGGCGCCGCCGATGCCGGCAAACATGTCGGCGCCGAACCCGAGGGCGCCCCCATTGAGGAGCAAGGCTTGGGCTGGAAAAACACTTTTGGCAGCGGCAAAGGCGCCCACACAATAACCAGCGGTCTGGAAGGCGCATGGACCCCGAGCCCAATAAAGTGGGACAACGGGTACTTCGACACGCTGTTCGGCCATGAGTGGGAACTGACGAAGAGCCCCGCCGGCGCGCATCAGTGGACGCCCAAGAACGGCGCAGGCGCGGGCACCGTGCCGGATGCGCACGATTCGTCGAAGCGGCACGCGCCGATGATGCTCACGACGGACCTCTCCCTGAAGATGGATCCGGCTTACGAAAAGATCTCGAAGCGCTTCCACGAGAACCCGCAAGAGTTCGCGGACGCGTTCGCCAGGGCTTGGTTCAAGCTCACGCATCGCGATATGGGGCCGATCTCGCGGTACCTCGGTCCGCTGGTGCCGAAGGAATCGCTGCTCTGGCAGGACCCTGTTCCCGCGGTGGATCATGCGTTGATCGGCGATGAGGATATTGCCGCTCTGAAGGCCAGGATTCTCGCTTCGGGACTGTCCATCTCTGAAATGGCCGCGACGGCCTGGGCGTCGGCGTCGACGTTCCGTGGCAGCGATAAACGCGGCGGGGCTAACGGGGCGCGCGTTCGCCTAGCGCCGCAGAAAGATTGGGAAGTTAACCAGCCGGCTCAACTGGGAAAGGTGCTGCGGACGCTTGAAGGGATCCAAAAGGAGTTCAACTCTTCGCAGTCTGGGGGGAAAACGGTTTCGCTCGCCGACCTGATTGTTCTGGGCGGCTGCGCGGCCGTCGAGGCGGCGGCGAAGAAAGCCGGACACGACGTGAACGTACCTTTCACGCCGGGGCGCACGGACGCTTCGCAGGAGCAAACCGATGTTCATTCCTTTGCGCCGCTTGAACCGGTTGCCGACGGCTTCCGCAACTATCTCCGAAGCGGACAGCCCCTGCCGGCTGAGGAACTGCTGCTGGACCGGGCGCAGTTGCTGACGCTGACCGCTCCTGAGATGACGGTTCTCATCGGCGGCTTGCGCGCCTTGAATGTAAACGCCGGGCAGTCCAAACACGGCGTGTTCACCACCCGGCCGGAGACGCTGACGAATGATTTCTTCGTCAACCTGCTCGACATGAACACGAAGTGGCAGGCCTCCTCTACAACCGAGGGCGTGTTTGAGGGGCGCGATCGCGCGACGGGCGAAATCAAATGGACCGGCACCCGTGTCGACCTTGTCTTCGGTTCCGACTCTCAGATCCGGGCCGTCGCGGAAGTCTATGCATGCGACGACTCGAAGGAGGCGTTTGTGAAGGACTTCGTGGCGGCGTGGAACAAGGTGATGAACCTGGATCGCTACGACCTTGCCTGAGCTTGGCTGAAAGAGAGCTGTCAAAAACCGAGGCGGCGCTTTTCTTGGCTCGCGAGGGCCGGATCGCGCCGCCTCTCATTCCGCTCATGAAGTGTCCGGTAAATAGATTGACAGTTATTTCTTTCGTTTCCCTCTCCGCGGCGTGGTGCAACCGGGCCGTATTTCCTCCAGCTTTGTCCGTAATGGATTCTACCGTTGCGGTCCAGACGAATGGTTTCGGATCCTCGTTCCAGGCGGTCGGGAATGCTTCTATGGAAGGCGAGTTGAGGCGGAAGGAGCGGCTCGTCACCGCTCGCTTCATGCTCCGTGCCTCGCGGCTTTTGTGGACGGTAAGCGGCCTCGGTCCCCGCACCTGCTATTCTGTACGCGACGGCTGAGGGCTCTAAGCTTGGTTGGACTGGGCGGTCTCCGTTCGGTTTGGCCACTCTGGGGTTACCCCAGGGATATTTTCCGATGGTGCATTTCGTCGCGTGAGCGCCGCTGCGCATAGCGCAGATATGCTCACGCCGGGTGAGACTCGTTGGGGCTCTCCGCCGTTCCTTTTATGCTGCCGCAAATCCTTGCCAGAGCTTTTCTCGGGGGCGAAATGGACGCTAAGGCCGCGGCCGGGCGCGGCGCCGTCGCACTGGGGCGGATGGCGCGCTGGCTGCCCGCGCTGGCGCGGCGCTTCGTCGCGGCTTTCGGCTTCGGAACGCGGCCGCGGGTTAAAAATGTCATTGAATTCTTGAGAGCCGATGAGACGTTCCAGCAAGTGCTGGCGAAGCGCCGTTACAAAGTCGCCCATTGGCTGGCCGAGCCTTCCATCATGCAACCCGTCGACGCCGCGCGGCCGTGGGGATTACCTTCACTTGTATCGGCGGGAGAACTGGCCGAGTGGCTTTGTTTAGCGATCCCGGAACTGGAGTGGCTGGCCGATCTGCGGGGCACGGCGCGACCGGGCCATTACCACTATCAAACCGTCGCGAAGCAGTCCGGAGCGGTCCGATTGCTGGAGGCGCCGAAGTTAAGGCTAAAATCGGCCCAGCGCCGGATTCTGCGCGAGATTCTCGATCTTATTCCCGGACACGACGCGGCGCATGGATTCCGCGCAGGCCGGTCCATTCGGACATTCACCGCGCCGCACGTAGGCCGAGCCGTTGTCCTGCGGATGGACTTGCGGGACTTCTTTCCCTGCATCGGCCGGTCGCGCGTCCAGGCGGTGTTTCGCACTCTTGGATATCCGGAAACCGTGGCCGACCTGCTGGGCGGTCTCTGTACGAATGCCGCCCCGTCGGGCGGCCCGCTGTACCGCCAGCCACACCTGCCCCAAGGCGCGCCAACCTCCCCGGCGTTGGCGAACCTGTGTTTCTACCGGGTAGACTGCCGATTGGCGGGGTTGGCCCAGGCGGCGGGTTTGCAGTACACCCGCTATGCCGACGACCTCGCGTTTTCCGGGGATTCGGTTTCCGATGCGCTCATCGCCCGCGTCGGGGCCATCGCGTATGAAGAGGGATTTGCGGTCCAGTTCCGCAAGACGCGCGTGATGCGGCGGGGCGTACGGCAGCACTTGGCTGGGTTGGTCGTGAACACCGTCTGCAATGTGAAGCGCGATGAATATGACCGGTTAAAGGCGACGCTGCATAATTGCGTCCAAGGAGGGCCGGGGAACGAGAGTTGGGATGTGCTTGCGGGACGCGTGGGATTTGTCGAGAGCGTGAATCCGGCGCGCGGGCGAAAGCTACGGAAAATCCTCGATAGGATCGAATGGAAGTGACCGCGGACTTCGAAAAGGCCGGTTTACTGGCGGTCAGAAACGGGCGGGTGCTGCTCTGCCGGAAGAAGCACACCACCGCGCTGTTGATCCTGCCGGGCGGCGTGATGGAGCCTGGCGAAACCGCGGAGGATTGCTTGCGGCGTGAAGTCCGGGAGGAGTTGGGGGACGTTGTGTTGGGACCGCTGTTTTTATTGGGGGACTACGTCTCGCCAGCGGCGGTGCCGGGGAAGACAGTCCGGGTGGAGTTGTTCGCGGGTGACGTGGAAGGCGAACCGCGAGCGGCGGCGGAGATCGGGGAACTTGTCTGGTTCGGAGCGAATGACGACCCGGCGCTCCTGGCGCCGAGCCTGCGGGATTTGATCTTTCCGGACCTTGTGCGGCGGCGTTTGATTTGGGTATAACTTTTGGTACGCTGGCGGTATGAGGACTGCGGTTTCGATTCCGGATGTACTGTTCAACGCGGCCGAGAAACGGGCTAAAAAAGAAAGAGTCTCGCGAAGCCAGCTATATGCGGAAGCCCTCGCCATTCTTTTGAGACAGCGGCGTGATGCCGAAATAACGGAGGAGATGAACCGCGCTTTGGAAGAGATTGATCAGACGCCAGATCCGGCCTGGGAGAGTGCGCGAATTGCGATGCTGAAGCGGTCCGAGTGGAAATAAGCCGCGGTCAGATCTGGTGGATCGATTTTCTTGAACCCATCGGATCGGGGCCGGGGCTGCGGAGGCCAGCCCTGATTGTTCAGCACAATCGGCTGAACGCGACGCGGTTGGCGACAGTGCTGGTGATTCCTCTGACGACGAACGAACGCTGGGCTACTGCGCGCGGAAACGTCTTGCTCCCGAAGGGCACAGCGGGCTTGCGGGAAGCGAGCGTTGTGAATGTGACGCAGTTGAACTGTGTAGACCGGATGATGTTGGAGGACTTCCAAGGCATCGTTCCGCTCCATTTTTTGGCCGCGGTGGACGACGGCCTGCGAATGATCCTCGACATCGAGTGCCCCCAAGGCGCGTTACAATAGAAACGTTGTCTACCGAAGATATACCTTTAGGAATGGAAGGCGGAGTCTCCCCATTTGCTCTAACGTGGCAGCGCGTGCAATTGGCGCGGCATCCGAAACGCCCGCACACGCTTGACTACGTCGAACGGCTATTGACGGGCTTCTCCGAGATCCACGGCGACCGCGCTTATGGCGACGACCCCGCCATCGTCGCCGGCATGAGCTTCTTCCATGACGAACCCGTCCTCCTCCTGGGCCACCAGAAGGGCCGTGACACGAAGCAGAAGCTTTACCGTAACTTCGCCATGCCGAAGCCGGAAGGCTACCGCAAAGCCTTGCGCTGCATGCAAATGGCTTCTAAATTCCGGCGTCCCATTCTCGCGCTGCTCGACACGCCCGGCGCCTATCCCGGCATCGACGCCGAGGAACGCGGCCAGGCCGAAGCGATCGCCATCAGCCTGCGCGAGATGACGCGGTTGGAAAGCCCGGTAGTCTCCGTCGTCATTGGCGAAGGCGGCTCCGGCGGAGCGCTCGCCATGGGCGTGGCGAATATCGTCCTTATGATGGAAAACGCCATCTATTCCGTGATTAGCCCGGAATCGTGCGCGGCCATCATCTGGCGCGATGCCGGCAAGGCTGAATTAGCCGCGAACGCCCTGCGCTTGACGGCGGTGGATTTATTGGAATTGGGCCTGATCGACGGCATTATTCCCGAACCGAATGGCGGCGCGCAGAACGATTGGGACGAGTCCGCGGCGAACCTGAACGCGGGTTTGCAGGCGGCTTTGCGAAAACTGGGCGGCTTGACGCCGAAGGAACTCGTCGACCATCGGTATGAGAAATTCCGCAAAATCGGCAGCTTCTTCGAGGGCTGATGGGATGAAGCCGATTACCTGGATGATCGTTGGCGTCGTAGTCGTGGTGGTGGCTCTGATGGCGTATTCAACTAGATCGCTCGGCGGATTCCGCGTCGAGGTCTGTAAGTCGTTCCAGGGCCGCGACGCCTGCGGGACTGCCGTTGGCACCACGGAAACGGACGCTATGAATACGGCGACCCAGGTAGCGTGCGCCAAGATCTCTTCCGGCATGACAGATTCACACAACTGTCAAGTTTCCAATCCGACTAAAGTCAACTGGCTCAAGGGCCGGCAACCATAACGAGAATCCGATTTTTTGAACTTTTGACGGCGGTAAGCCGTCTAAACTGTTCGGGAGTTTGCACCTGTGAAAACGTGGAAAATTGTGGTCGGCGTTGTCGCGCTAGCAGCCGTCGGCGGGTCGATTTACGCCAGCATGAAGTGGAACCAAAAGGGCATTGTTACTGTCCAAACCGGGAACAGCGTACGGCAGGATCTTACCAGCGTCGTGACGGCGTCGGGCGAGATCAAGCCGCGCAACTATATCAATATCGGCAGCAACGCTCAGACCGCCTCGCGGATCACGGAGATCGCCGTGGTGGAAGGTGCAAGCGTGCGCAAGGGGCAACTTCTCGCTAAACTGGAAAGCGTACAGCCGGAAGCGGAAGTGGCGGCGCAGAAAGCGACGGTAAGCTCCACTGAGGCCGAATCGGGGGCGTCGGAGGCGGCGCTGAAGGCGCAGGATTCGAATATCCGTACCCTTGAAGCGAACCTGGACCGGGTGAAGACGGACCTCGCCCGGGCCAAAGCGGATTTTGACCGCTCAAAGGAACTCCTCGCCGCCGGCCTGGTTTCCAAGCAGGACTTCGACATGCGGAAGGCTTCGTTCGACTCCTTTTCCTCGGCCATTCCAGAAGCCGAAGCGCGCATCATGCAGGCCAGAGCGTTGCGGGAACAGTTCGCCGCTCAGTTGGTCTCCTCGCAGCGGCGAATCACCGTCAGCCAGGCCAATTTGCGGCGCGCTTCGGATTCGCTGCAGCGGACCATGGCCACTTCTCCGATTGACGGCGTCGTCACCAACTTGCCCGTGCGCGTCGGCGAAACCGTGGTGCCGGGCATTCAGAATTCGGCCGCCTCGCTCATCATGACCATCGCCGACATGTCCCTGATCACCGCCGAAGTGAAGGTCGACGAAACCGACATCGTCAATGTGAAGCTGGACCAGGTGGCGGACATCACGATTGACGCCATTCCCGGGAAAATCCACAAGGGCCGCGTGATTGAAATCGGCAACACGGCCATCCTCCGCTCCACCGGTTTGGCCGCCTCCCAATCGGCTATTTCGGGCCAGGAAGCCAAGGATTTCAAAGTGGTGATCGCGCTCGACAACCCGCCGGATGAAATCCGCCCCGGTCTGTCTTGCACCGCGAAGGTCGTGACGGCCACCCGCTCCAAGGCGCTTTCCATTCCCATCCAGGCTCTGACGGTTCGCACCAAGGGCGATCTCGAAAAGAAAGAGGGCCAAAAGGACCAACCTGTAACCGACCCCGCCGCCATTCGCGCCAAGAAAGAGGAGATCCAGGGCGTGTTTGTCGTGCGCGGGGAAAAAGCCGAGTTTGTGAAAGTGGACACCGGCATCACCGGGGCGACCGACATAGAAGTACTGGGCGGCCTGAACGACGGCGACGAGATCATCACCGGCAGCTACAAGGTGATCCGTACCCTTCGGAATGAGGCTAAGATCAAAGTAGACAATAAGTCGCCGGTCAAGACAGAATCGTAAGGTTTCAAACACACAAACATGGCACAGGCAGCCCAGCTCAGCGCGCAGGCACGAGGGGAAGAACTCCGCCGGCAAGGCGTCATCATACACACGGAAGAACTCTGGAAAACCTATCAGATGGGCGACCAGACGATCAACGCGTGCTCCGGCATTTCCTTCGAGATTAATAAGGGCGAATACGTCGCGATCATGGGCCCTTCGGGCTCGGGTAAATCGACGCTCATGAACCTTATCGGATGCCTGGACACGCCCAGTAGCGGCGACTACTACATTAACGGGAACTTGGTTTCGTCCATGGACGACGACCAATTGGCGCACATCAGGAATAAAGAAGTCGGATTCGTTTTCCAGACGTTTAACCTGCTGCCTCGCGCCACGGCCCTGCATAACGTGGAGCTCCCGCTGATTTACGCCGGCATCCCGGCCGCGGAGCGCATTGCGCGGGCGCGGGAGACGCTGCGCGAAGTGGACCTCGAGAAGCGCATGTACCACAAGCCGAACGAGCTGTCGGGCGGCCAGCGGCAGCGCGTGGCGATTGCGCGCGCGCTGGTGACGCGGCCGTCGATTCTGCTCGCCGACGAACCCACCGGCGCGTTGGATTCGACCACCGGTATAGAAATCATGGCGCTCTTCGAACGGCTGCATAAGGCCGGTAATACGATCATCCTGGTGACGCACGAACACGACATCGCCATGCACGCGCACCGGATCGTGTTCCTGCGCGACGGCAAAGTGGAACGCGACGAGCCCGTGAAGAAGTAGCCAAGCCAAATTCGCGGTAAGCGTGGGGCGTTCGAAATGACGCCAGCATGCTGGGTCCACGTATTCGCGGAACCCGCGCTAGCGGATCAGCTTGGCGAAAACAAGGCCCGCCAGCAGGCCGCTCACGCCCTGTTCAAAGACCGCGGTGATTACCGACGCCATCGGGAAGCCGTACCAATTCCAATACGGCGCCTGAATCGCGAATACGGCGAAAATACCCAGCAGCGCCGTAAAGAGAAGCCGTTGCCCCATCCCGTTGAGCGAAGGCGCGGCCATGGAGAACAGAAACGCGGCGACCAGCCCGTAAATCAAGTCGATGCCGAACTGAACGCCAAGCGACTGGCCGAACGAGAACGGCACGCCCGCCGGCGTGTAGGTAAGCAAGCCGCGCGGCGCGGTTTGGACACGCAGTTCAATCTTTGCGGGGTCCATTTCATTGGGATAAAATAGACGCCCGGCTCTGTCAGGTTGGCCTTCAGGGCGAGAAACACCGCCTCCTCATTGGGAACTTTCTTAATGTAGTTTTCGACGTTTAACGCCATGTGGGCGACAGCGCCCCACAAAAACACTACGATTCCGGCGATAACGCCGGCGGCGCGGGATTCGCCCCGAATGAATGCTTAGTTATTCTTTAAGGAGAACGGCGCAGTAGAATGAATCTGTCTAAACTGCGAATTGAGAGGAGTACATGGCGACATTGTTGAAGTTGCTGCTGGTGCTGCTAACAGTAGCACTGCGTGAGGTACAGGCTCAACAACCTCCGATTTTTGATCTGAAAGCGTTTCGTGAGCACGTAGAACTGCTTGCCCGTGCGGAAAAGGGCGATGCAGCGGCCCAAACAAAATTGGGGTCGATGTACGCAAGCGGTATGGGCGTTCCGAAGGATGCCGGGCAGGCCGTGAAGTGGCTGAGGCTCGCTGCGGATCAGGGGGTTGCGGCGGCGCAGGCAGGGTTGGGTTATATGTACACCAACGGTGAAGCCCTCCCTAAGGACGGGGCGATCGCCGCGAAGTGGTACCGGCTTGCGGCGGAGCAGGGACACGCAGTGGCGCAATACCTCCTTGGCCAAATGCACCTGGACGGAGAAAGTGTTCCCAAGGATTCCGCAATGGCCGTCAAGTGGTATCGACTTTCGGCTGAACAGGGCTATTCATCGGCGCAGTTGAGCTTGGGCCACATGTATGATTTCGGTATTGGCATTCCCAAGGATGCCGGGCGGGCCGTGAAGTGGTACCTTCTTGCGGCGGAACAGGGCCTTGCGTTGGCGCAATTCTACTTAGGCAATCTCTATTCAGAAGGTGAGGGGGTTCCCAAGAATGCCACTGTCGGAGTGAAATGGCTCCGGCTCGCTGCGGAACAGGGCCTTACATCGGCACAACACAACTTGGCCGATAAGTACCACAAGGGTGAGGGAGTCCCCAAGGATGCGGTTGAAGCGGTCAAATGGTACCGATTAGCTGCTGAGAAGGGCTTGCCTGATTCCCAGTGTAACCTAGGCGCGATGTACTTCGCGGGTGACGGCGTGCCAAAAGATAACATTGAGGCAGTGAAGTGGTACCGATTAGCTGCGGAACAGGGGAATGCGATGGGGCAATACAACTTGGGCCGAAGCTACGACAATGGCGACGGGGTGCAAAAAGATGCCATTGAGGCCGTGAAGTGGTACCGATTAGCTGCGGAACGTGGACTCGCGTTAGCACAGTCCAATTTGGGCGCGATGTACTCCAGTGGGGAAGGTGTGCTGCGGGATCTAGTCCTAGCCTGAATTTTCACGCCAAATAGTCACCTAACTTTTGGGGGCCCTCTACCGAAACTTTATGGTCAGCGGCCGTCCGTCCCACCACGGGACAGGCGTGGATTCTTGGCCGAATCCGGCCTTGAG
>JBJXFL010000215.1:0-4842 GCA_046155405.1 Bryobacteraceae bacterium
TGAAGATGCCTGGAATAGCCGTGATCCTCAGCGCGTTTCGCTGGCCTATTCAGAGGAATCCCAATGGCGCAACCGCACTGAGTTTCTGCAAGGGCGCGAGGCAATTCGCGCCTTTCTGGAACGCAAATGGTCCAAAGAGCTGGACTATCGCTTGAAGAAAACCCTTTGGTGCTTTCTCCAGAACCGCATCGCCGTCACCTTCGAGTACGAATGGCACGACAGCGCCGGCCAATGGTATCGCTCCTATGGAAATGAATTGTGGGACTTCGACGAAGTTGGCCTGATGCGCCGCCGCATCGCCAGCATCAACGACGCCCCGCGGAACAAATAGAATGTACGTGAAAGAGATCTGGCGCTACCCGGTCAAATCCATGGCCGGCGAGCGCATTGAACAAACCGAAGTGACGAAACTGGGCTTGGCGGGCGACCGCCAAGTCCTGGTCATCGGCGCCAACGGCCGCGTCATCACCTCCCGCACCCACCATCAATTGCTTGGCCTGAAAGCCACTCTCGACTTGAGCGGCGAAGTTCTCATCGACGGGCGGCACTGGAAGTCGACGGAAGCCCGCGAACTCGTCCAAACCGCGGTCGGCTCCGGCGCGGATCTCACCCACTTTACAGGCCCCGAACGCTTCGACATCCTGCCGCTCCTGGTCGCCACCGACGGCGCCATCGCTCACATGAACATCGACGGACGCCGTCTTCGTCCGAACATAGTAGTCGGCGGTGTCGAAGGCCTCACCGAGCGCGAATGGCCGGGCAGCCGCCTGCAAATCGGCGACGTCACTCTCCACATGGCACAACTGCGCGGTCGCTGCGTGATGACGACCTATGACCCCGACACGCTGAAGCAGGACATCAACGTCATCAAACGAATCGCCCGGGAACTCGATGGCACCATGGCCCTCGATTCGGCCGTCGAGTCCGACGGCCGTGTCCGCGAGGGCGACCCCATATCGCTCCTCCCTCGGCCCGAATCCTGAGCCGCTAACCGCGGGCAGGCTCGCGGTCAAGAGCGTCAACAACTTGGGTAGTACCGCTCGCGGGTGAGGCGCCAGTTAATGGAGAGTTGCGCAAACGCTGTGGTGGAGTAAGGAACCGGAATGCCTCCGGAAGCGTCAAAGTGGCACATGTCGCGCGGACGTCTAGATATTTTTCTTGGGGCTATCTGCCTGAACTTCGCGTGCTCGGACGTTCCTCCACCGGTACCGGTCGCCAAGCCGGTATTGGAGTTTCGGGTTACGCGGACACCATCCTACTCCGCCGCCTCTGTCGCTCCCAGTGGGGCGAGGGAACCCGCCCCACTCGCACCCGGCAGGGTTGCATCCATTTACGGCCGGGACCTCGGCCCGGCGCAGCCTTGCAGCGGATCCCCGGATCCGGACCGCCGCGAAATTTCCAATCCGCTCCGCCCCAATCAAACTCTCATTGAGACCCAGATATTCCCCGCCAAGTTGTGCGAGACGGAAGTGCGGGTCGGCGGTGTTGCCGCGGGTTTGCTTTACGTGTCCGCCGGACAAATCAACTTTAAGGTGCCGCAGGCGGCGAAAACGCAAGGCCAAACCAGCATCCGCGTGCTCCACAAAGGGCAGGCTGGACCCTCAGTCTTAGTGCCGCTTACGTCCGATGCTCCGGCCGGCTCGCCGGAGCGGATTGCGGGAAAAATGTGGTCGGATTTGCACCACGTCAAATGGCAGCGGCAATACGCGCCGGGGGTGGGCCGGTGCGACTCCGTTCCCGCTCATCAAGGCTTTCGCAACGCCTTGAACGGACACGCCTATTACTGTGCGCAGGCCAAAGACGATGTGATCGCGGAGTCCTTCTACTACCCTGTAGACCACACCAACCCGCAACTCCTGCTGTTACGCGCGGACATCCGGCCCGTTAACGCCTACCCCGAGTTAAGCGCCGAGGTCGAACAGTGGCTGGTTCGCCGGTTGGTAAAAGCCTACGGCGCAGGCGTCGTGCCCAATCATATCTATGAAATCGGCGCCGCGCGCCCTAACCCCGGACTATCCTGGCGCAGTGGAAAACTTACCATCTTCCTGCATCGCAACCGTAATCACGTGGCGCCCGCCGGTGTTCGTGAAGGCGTGGTTCTCATCGCCGTCCGGGACGAGATCCTTGAGCGGCGCCAGGCGATTCATCGTCTTGACGAGACATACCGCTCCCTCGCCACGCTTTCCCCGCCGGTGGTGGCGAAGGAACTTGAGCGGCAACTGCCCGGAGCGTACTTCGCGGCCGCCCCGGATCCGAAATCCGAGCCGGATCGGGTCAAGTCGGAACGTCAAACGAGGGTCGCTCTGCTGCGCCTGCTGCGCCAAACCACCGGCGAACCTGAACAACGTGCCGCGGCCCTTGTCGCGGCCGACGACCTCGCCCGCCGCCTGGCAGGCCTTTTGGTTGTCCGAGCCATCAACAATGGATCGGAGAGTCTTTCCGTTCCCGAAGGCCTCGAAAAGGTCCGAATGCAACTCGCATCCTACGGCGTCCGGTTCGGCCAGATCGGGCACTACAGCGGCGCTCTCGACTACGATTCCACTCTCCTTCAACGCGCCTGGAAAGAATATCCCGGTACCACTTGGGGGCAGCGCGCGTTCCTGATGCTGCAGCGCGTCGGTTGCGCGCCCCCCGGCTTCGGCTGCAAGAATTCGAACTGCTTCCTTTCCGTCATTAAGCAAGGTGAAAGCTTTCTCGAGCGCTACCCCGAAACCCCGTTTCGCAACGAACAGATTCACCACTTGGCGCTGGCCAACGAAACGTGGTGGTCGCTCTCACAGGCTGAACCAGGCGACATCAGCGCGCAAGGCGCGGCCGTCACCAAGGCATCGGCCGAACGCGCGCGGCAAAAAGCGATCGAACTCTACGAATACTTACTACGGGTCGCGCCCGAAACTCCCGAGGCGCAGGCGGCGATACTCGCACTGCCCCGTCTCCAACTGAAGCTCGGCATTGGCGAACGCAGGTTCTTCTGTTTTTCATGCTGACGGCGGGTTCGTTACTGAACGGCGGCGGCCGCGTCTCCTGCTCTTACCCTGCATACACGTCGGTGCCCGCATGGAAATTTGTGTTTTTCCCTGAACGAAGCGAAGGAGTTGCGTTTAAGAACCAAAGAGTGTGTCATTGCGCACAAACTTCTTGTGCTCGCAGCACAAGCACGTTTGCGCCCGCAAAGATGTTTGCCCGTCCAATTTGGATATGCAACGCGGACGGTGCGGGAGCGAAAGATACTCCGGCTACGGCTACCAGGCCCGAAGGGGAAATAGCGATACCTTCCAATAGATTCCTATTTTCGTCGCCATGGTAGCTCGCGACGCAGAGCTTGCTAAGGTCGGGACTAAAGGCTGCGACGAAGCCATCCCCATCGCCGCCGCCGAATCGCGCCTGCGTGGCCTTTCGAGTGGGCAGATCGTCCGAATACGTCGTCCCGGTAACCCACAAATTGCCTCGCCGGTCCACCTTAATGTCGCCCCCGTCGTATCCGCTTTCATCGTTGTTCGCGCCGCCGAAATACGTTGCCCGTACCTGGCGCCGATGTCGCATCCGAATCGAAGCCAGAAACGCATCCTTCTTTCCGCGATTTGAAGGTTGATAGGAACCGGTTGTTCCGGGCAGGTCTGTCGAATCTGTCGTACCGGCTACCGTTGGGTCCCCGCGTTTGTCGACAACGACGCCCCAGCCCGTGTCGTCGCCGCTCCCGCCAATAAACGTCGAAAACGTGATTTCCAGTGACGAAACGTCAAGCCTGGTGAGAAACACATCCGTGCGCCCGCCCAGCATTTTCTGCGTCGGTTGTAACACCGGAAAGTCAGCCGAACTGGTGGAACCGGCGGCATATATCCCTCCCTGTCGATCCAGCGCGATTCCGGTCAGCATTTCGTCTTTCCCTCCGCCAAACACGCGGCACGACATACCATGCCGATCGGTCCGCAGCCGGCAAACGAAGGCGTTATTTTCCGTTGTCGCTTTCCGCGTGACTTGAACTGGAAAGTCATTCGACGACGTCCAACCGCCCACATAGACGTTACCCCGGCTGTCGATATCCAATGCGCTTCCCACGTCGACGCCGGAGCCGCCGATCGGCGTGGAATATACAATCTCCCCGCTCGGTGAGATCTTCGCCACAAAGGCGTCCCTTCCTCCGCCAACCTTCCTCTGCAATGCATCGACGGTACCTGGAAAATCGGACGACTTAGTAACCCCCGTTGTATACGCGAAGCCCTGGTCGTCCACCTTGATCCGCAACGCCGCATCATACGAATTGCCAGCGAACCGGGTGGCGAAGACCAGCTTTCCAGTACGAGGATTTAGCCGAAGCACATAGGCGTCCATTTCGTCCACGGCGGTTTTGGCGCCCCTCACCGCAATCTGGAGTCGATCTTCGGGCGAGTGGCAAGCGAGATACAAGTCGCCATCGGGGCCAAAGGCAACATCGTCACAGTCCGCAAGTTCCAGTCGATGCCGCGTTGGAGGCGCGCCGCACAGTACCGCCAAACAGACTAGCGCGACCGCCGGGCAACGCATACGCCTAAAATATCAACTTCAACGCAAACTGCACCCGGCGCGGCTCGTCCGAGCTGGTAATCGTGCCAACACCGGCCGCGTTGATATTCGCCCCCGGGAAGCCGAAGTTCGCCGTGTTGGTCGCGTTGAACGCCTCCGTCCGGAACTGCAGCCGGAATTTCTCGGTCAGTGCAAAGCTCTTCGCCAGCGATAGATCCACATTTCGATTGCCCGGCCCATCCAGAATGTTGCGGCCCGCGTTTCCGTACGTGAACTGCGCCTGGGTGGTGAACGCGTTCAAATCAAACCAGCGGTCGATACTCTGTTGGCCGCTCGGCA
>JBJXFL010000221.1:0-46660 GCA_046155405.1 Bryobacteraceae bacterium
CGGGACGCCGTCGAACACTTCATCCGCAACCACAATGAACATGCCAAACCGTTTCGATGGCGCAAACGCGAGGTCAAGGGCAGCCAACTCCGAAATACTATTGTCAACTTACGCAACTAAGCACTAGCTAGGTGGGATTTTCGTAGCTATTTCCCGTGTCCGGCTACGATGACATTGTAAGGAATATGGAATGTGGGCTGAGGGTTACACTGCGGGATCCCCGTTCCAATCAGTCACTGCTTTATGCACCGTAGCCGGCATAGGAGACAGTTTCCGCCCGGGCGACGCGCATTCATGGTGAATAGCGCCCAATGGCACGATGAATTTGCGTTCAGCGCTCAGCGATTGGGGGACGAATACACCACACGGAAGCCGACACCGGCGATGCGGTCAGTGGGATGGTCTATGTTACGGTCGCGTGCGCGCGCGTACTCCGAATTGAGACCCCAGGAGCCGCCGCGCAACACGCGGGACTCCCGGCCACCCGGCTGCGTACAATTCGGATTTTCGTATTCGTTGAGACACCATTCCCAGACATTACCGCAGAGGTCCAAGACGCCATGGGGCGAAGCGCCCTCCGGGTAGATACCCACGGCGCTGGTCCGCTGCAAATAGTGGGGGCCCTCTTTTGCGTGGGTTTCATCGATGTTCGCGTAGCCGGGGATGTATTTGGCACCCCAGGGATATCCGCCGCCATCCGCGCCCTGGGCGGCGCGCTCCCATTGCCATTCGGTGGGCAGGCGAACATCGCGTGCAAGTTTGTATCCGAGCCATGCACAAAAAGCCATCGCCTCCTGCCAACTCACTCTTTCGCGCGGATGGTTCGATTCCGTCCACTTCGGGAGCCGGGGCGTTCGATCCGGTTGGTCCAGCTCCCGCCACCAGCGATCCTGCCGATAGCCGTCTTCCGCCTCCAAGAACGCCTGAAACTGCGCGTTTGTCACCGGATAGCGGGCGATGAAGAAGGGTTCGATCAGGCGCCTCTCGTCCGCCTGATAAACGAATTCTCCGCCGGGAATTGCCACCCAGTCGATATCCGGGACGCCGTCCGGCGTTAGACCGACACCCTTTCGATTGTCGAGACCAAGCCGGCCGAGTGCGCGGCCGATGGCGGCGCGGCCTTCGGGTTGGGGCTCGCGTTCCGGGCCGGTGAGCCGGGGCAGCCAGGCGGATTGCAGTTTTTGGAACAGCCCGGGCCGGTCGACTATATCCGCGCCGTTTTCCAGAATGTATTGGACGGCGCTCTCCGGCTGGGCCGCGGCCAACCACAGGATCACGCGTGGGCGATCTTCCGGGGGAAGCCCGGCCAACAGCGCGGCCGTTTCTTGCCAATCCGTCCTTTCCCACCACCGCTCGTCCGGCCACAGTTCGGCGGGCAGTGTCTCCAGGTCGCCAGCCCTTGAGAGATGATGGCGGATGTATTGCCAATAGTAGGTTTCCCAAGCGGGAATTCTTGCGGGGAACGCTTCCGGCCACCTGTGACGATAGTAGTCGCAGACCCGTTGGTGGAGTTGTTTGAGCATATGGTCCGGCGCCTGTTCGACGTGCGCCAGAACCCGCACACCGGGTCCCTCCCATTTCAGCGCGCCGAGGGTGAACAAGTCCTCGTGAAGAGGCGCGGAGCAAACATACTCCGCCAGTTCCCGAGTGGGCGGCGGATTCCTTCCGAGAATCAAGAGAGCCTGCAATTGCTTTCTTCGCTCCGGCGGCAGCTTGCGAGCGGCGAGGTCGCGCAGGCCCCGCCCATCGCCTTCGCGCAAGAGGCGAAAATCGACTTGCAGCGATTTCCAAGAGAAGTGGCGGATAGTCTGGCAGGCCCGGCAAATCAGGCCGGGGTTTCCGCCGGCGAAGCGGACGATTGCGCCGTGGCTGTCGCCGTGGACGGAGTGGAGGCCGATGAGGAGCCGGGCCTGGGAGGAGTCAAAGCCCGTGACGTAGAAGACCTGCATCCCTTCCGTGTTGATTTCCTTGCGGCTGATGACAAGTAAGCGATCCACCGGCCGGACGTCCGGCCATTCTCCCTTGAAGTCCTCATCGATGACGGTGAGGGTGGAACCCATCTCCGGGTTCAGGTTTCCAATTCCCCAACCGATGCCTCCCTGAAAATGCCGCCGGATAGCCGGCATGCGGCAGATGGCGGCGGCGAGCGTCCGTTTGCCCACTCCGGGATCACCCAGCAGGAGCAAGCTACGGCGTGACTCCATCAGCGCTTCGCGCGCGTCGCGTAAAAGCTCCTCGCGCACTATGTATGGAGTGGGAAGTTCCGGGATGCGGAAGAGCCGTCCGCGATCCAGAGTCAGACGAAGCAATTTGGCGCGGAGTTCGTCAAAGTCGGTGTCGAAAGTGATATCCACCGCGGCGTCGAATAGACTGCCGTAACCGCCGGTTAGTGCGTCGTCGAACACGAGCACCACCAGTAGCCCGTAATTGCGCGCTATCCAAATATTTGGCGATGATGAATCCTCTGTGAGCAATACGTCGGCGTCGACGAAATTCTCGCTGATCGTGTAGCCTTCCCGCCACAAGAACTCCTCTAGAGCGGTCCTGTGTTTTTGCGAGCCATCGCGATCAAGCATTACGCGAAGCGAATCCAGCGCGTAGACGCGGCCCTCGGCGCGGCCCAGCGACAGCCCCTTGGACAGCTCTTCGCGCGTGACGTTTAAGCCGGGGGCGAGGCGCTCGACGCGGGAAGCCAAATCCTTCAAACCGTAAATGCGCAGCTCCGCCGCTAGATGCTCCCATCCGTCGCGCTGGATCATCCACAGGAGGTAATCGATATTGTTGTAGAAGCGCTCCAACGCGTCCGTGCGGTTTGCCGACACGCAATGGTGAACGAAATGTGTCCGGAAGTAGCCGTCTTCCCAGTGGGCCGTTCCCGATAACCGCTCGTAGTAGTTCACGACAAGCAGATGGAGTTCCCGCTTATCGGCGTGGCGCAGCAGTTCCTCCGCCACCGGTTCGATGAGCGGCCACCATCCTTCTTCCGCGCTCCGGAGGAGACAGAGAGAACGAGCTTGCCGATATAGCGATTCGCGAACCGAATCGTCCGGGATCATCGCCGCCACCAAAGGTTCCGGCAGGCGCGCCTGGCCGGCCAGCACCGCCAGCCGCCTTAAGTTTTCGTGCGCGACGACGTCCAGTTGTTGGAGCAGCCATTCGAAGAAGTCGGTGTACGGCGGCATCTCGGCGGCTTGCGGAAATTCGCGGATGGCGACGCCGAGCCAAGCGCATTTGTCGAGCCGCCCGTCGCCGTTTTTCCAGAGCGAATCGAGCGACGGGCGCACGGCCTCTCCTCCGCACGCGAGGAAATAGTGGTCGGCCTCCTGCCTGCCAAGCACATCCACTTCAAACGCGGTTCCACGTTCGGGATCGTCAAACCACACTGCGTCGTCTTCGTTGCGGAGCTCGACGGCTGGGCCGGGTTCGATGAAAAGCCGGCTGCCCGGCTGGGACGATTCAGGAGTGGCTTGCGCCCGCCAATAGATGCCGCCAAGGTACGCCTTCCGCGTGAGGGAGCGCCGGGCGACCGCCGCCATCAGCATAAATTTACCGGAGTATGGGGGACCGGTCAGATTGACGCGCACGGGTGAACTCAAACCGAGGTGGTAGAGCAGCGCGTTCTCAAGCACGGTGCGCTCCAGATAGGGCCGAGGGATCTCCGGTACGCCGACCAAAACGCCGGGTTCATCGTGGGTGGAATCGATGCAAGCCACCAGTTCGCGATAGCTGGCGTCCCAGCGGCGCTGATTGGAAAAGTTGATCGGCCGCCCCGAGCCGAACGGCGCTATCACCGTAACGAGAGCGCCGGAGGGCCTTGTGAGAACGTCCAAGATCAGCCGGTCGTCCACGCGATCCGTGATAGGTCCAACTTTATAGCCGCTGGATTGCAGGCTGCGGTCCAGTATCTGAAAGAGCATGTTCGCCGTGGAATCCACACTGGACTGATGGAGCCAAACTTCGAGGCCGGGCCAGCGGGTCTTCGTGCTTAGGATCTTCTTGTGATATCCGAGACGTTCCAGCGTTTTGCGGTTGACGTCGACGAAGGCTTTGGCGGAAGAGGAGAGTTCAAATTCGCCTTCCTCGTCGAAGACGTAGCTGTAATCCTCCGGCAGTTGGCGGCCGATTTGCGTTTCGAGGAAACGGCGGATTTCGTCCTTCACGCTCGAGTAGGTGCGGCGCTCCTCGCCGCGGCGAAGCGATTCGCGGAGGACGTCGTCGACACCGGGCAGGAATTCGAAGAACGTCATCTCGGGATCGGTGGCGGGTCCGGCGACGCGCAGAAGGCCGCTCGCGAGAATGGCGCCCATGTCGGTTTGGGAAGCCTCCGGGACCATGGCCTCCCGAACGATGCGCATGACGGGCAGGGTGAGCGGAACGGCGGCGTAATGGCACATGAGGCGGAAGGCCGTCGGGGGCGCGATGGAGCGGAACTGTTCCACCTTTTGTTCCGGGTCCCAGTCTTCGGTATCCGAGGATTTCGCTGGGCCGGCGGTGCGGCCGAGGAGAACGCATGGCGAGAGGCCGCCTTTGCGCGCCATGACCATGCGGGCCCAGTTTCCGATGAGTTCGGGATCGAGGGTGAGAACAGGAAACGGAACCGGCTTCGCGCCGGGATCGAGACAGTCTTCCCAACAGGCGGCGAGACGCAGGCCGTGATTGGGTTGGCCGGCCAGGCGAGACGAAGCGTCGCGCCGCGCGGGACCGAGGCGGGTGTACGGCCACAACCGGTCCGGCAGGAAGTGCACGATGCCGACAGGCGTGTTGCGGGCGAGGCGCTCCAGGTCCGCCTGCCAGGCGGCGTCCTGCCAATGGGGCCCCGTTCCTTGAGTCAAAACCAGGACCAGGCGACGGCCGTTCGGATGGTGCAACGCGCGGATGGGATGACGCGAGCCGGCGTTGTTTTCGAGCTGGAGCTTGCCGTCCTCCGCCGCCACCAGCGTCCAACCGCGGACATCGGAGAAGGCTCCCTGGCGGCCGAGCAGACGGCGGAGGTCGCGAATAGTCCGCTGCCAGAGGAGCATTTCCGCACCACTATCGACGATGAGCGCGAGTTCGAACCAACGCTCCGTTCCGGGGCGAAAACGCGGTATGCAAACGTCGACTCCGGCGGTTTGGGCTTCGGCCAGTTCCCGCACGGTGGCTTCTTCGTCCAGGACGCAAGAACGCGCGGAAGGTTTGCGTTTGCGGAGCGGGCGGAGGGCGCGTTCGATGCCGAGCGCGTTGGGCAGCGCGGTCGCGGCCGGGGTGCGAATGCGGGAGGCTTTTCGCATGTCGCCAGTGGCGCTTGGTTGTCGGCCGGAAATAAGTCCCTGCCGTTCTTCGCTGGGCGGGGCCGGGGCAGGCGGCGTTGGCGGGGTTTCCGGTGTCGAAGATAGTTCCAGGGATGGTGGCGGGAGCTGGGGCGATGTTTTTTCGACGGCGGGGCTGGCGGGCTGGGGCGTGTCCGGTTCCTTGGCAAAATGGGCGAACTGCGCGAGCCACAATGCGTCGCGCAGTTCGACGACGACATCGTCGGTTTCGGCTTTCCGGCGTGAGTCGATCAGCGCTTCGACGCGTTGCGATAGTCCGTTCATTTTAGTCCAGCGGGTCGAAAATGCGGCTCTTCAAAGTGCGTTCGCCTTCGGCGAGCGGCGCCTCCGGATCTTCCTCAATCGGAGCGCCGCTTAAGTGGAGGAACACGGCGTTGAGCAGTTGGTCGGACGCCAGTTGTCCCTTGGCGCGGAGCTTGTCGAATTCTTCAATCAGATCTTGCGCGGATTGCCTCTGCGCTTCGTTGAAATGGCTGGTGACGATACATTCCAGTTGCGCGAGCTTTGGCTCTTCCACTTCGAGCCGGACGCAGCGGCGGAGAAAGGGGCCGGGGAATTCGCGCTCACCGTTGCTGGTGAGCACGACGAACGGAAACTGCCGGCACTGGATGCGGCCTTCCTCGATTTCCATGGGCGGCAGATTCTGGACGCATTTGACAGTCACCTTTCTCTCGTCGGCGCGGGATAGCTCGGGAATGGTGTAATCGCCTTTTTCAAAGATGTTCAAGAGATCGTTGGGGAGATCGAGATCGCTCTTATCTATTTCATCGATGAGCAGGGCGCGGGGCCATTCCGAGGCCATCATGGCGATGCCGAGAGGTCCGAGGGTGACAAAGTTGCCGATGGAGATGTTCCCGGCGCCGGTGTTTTTCGCGTAGAGGCGGCCGAGCGCATCGTAGTCGTAGATGCCTTCCTTGAGGGTGGAACGCGAGGTGATGGACCAATCGAGGACGACACCCATCCGCAGTTCGCGGGCGACGGCGCGGATGAGCGAGCTTTTCCCGACGCCGGGGCGGCCGGTGAGCAGGAGGGGCCGGCGGAGGAAAAGGGCGGCGTTGACCGCATCGACCATGGCGGGTGAGGTGACGAAGGTTTCGCCGAGTTTCTGGTCTCGAGCGACGGCGTCCCTGCCGCCGAGCGGACTGGGTCCTTTCGGTTGTTCGCCCGGCGCGAATGGCCGCCAGGGCGGCGCCGGGGGCAGATTCGTCAACGCATTACGCGGTTTCAACTTCCCCGTGAATACAGGCCAACTGGTGCTCATTTTTCCCTCTTATCCCAAACCGCTTAAGTGAGCGCTATAGGGGTCCCGGCGCGGGTCGTCGAAGAACAGCACCATGGGACCCAGGTCGCCGTGATTGTACCGGGCGCCGCGAAGCGACAACGGCAGTTTATCCAGGCCGTCCTCATCGAGCAGTTTTTGCACCTTCAGTTCCAACGGGTCCCAGCCGCCGGGATCGTCGATGTGCCAACAGGCGAACGGCGCGCCGGATTTGAGAACGTCGAGAAGTTGTTCAAGATCGGCGGGCGCGGACTTGATGGTGCGGGCGAGGCCGATGAGTTCGCGGGCGTTTTCGCCCTGGGCGCGCAAATGACAGAGCGCTTCATCGTAGCAGCACTTTTCCAGGGCCAGCCATTTTGCGCGCGGCCTCCATTTGGGATCGTTCGAGCGCAGGCGAATATCCTCGCCGAAGCGGACCCAATCGCCGGCGCCCATCGTTTTCTCCTTGGTCCGGAGGCGGTCCAGCCAACGGAAAACTACGGCGTGTTTGGGCTGGTGGCAACGGGCGGCGTTCAGCGCTTCGGCGGGAAGGGCGAGCTCATAGATAATCTCGGTAATTTCTGGACCGATGAGGCCTTTGGCGGTCAGTTCCTGGTCGAGGCCGTCGAACTGGTCCGCGATATCGGGGACCTGTTTTGCGTCGAGTCCGAGGGCGGTGAGATCGACGGTGCGATAGGACCGGGTTCGCGGCCTCCATAGCTTTACGCCTTCAATCCAGACGCCGCGCTCCGCAGTGTAGCCGGCGTCGAGATGGACGATTTGGCGGGGCGGCACGGCGGCGGTGATGAGGTCGTCCCGCCAGCCGGGTTGATCTCGCAGCCAGGCGAGGAGATCGGCGGAGTTTTCACGGCGGTAGGCGCGGGCGAGGATTTCCAGAAAGCGGCGGCGCTTCGGGGAGGAGTTGGCGCTCAAGAAGAATGGCTCGAACAGATCCTCGAGATCGTACTGCGCGGCGAATTCCAAGGTAGTGGAAAACTCGTCGACCCAGGCTCGCCAGACGCGGGACGGAATGCCGAGGCCGGCGACGATCTCGATGAGTGCGGCGATGCCGGCGGCCGCGTCGAGATACTCCCGCACGTCGGCGATTTCGTTGCTGGATTGTTCGACGTCGTCCATTTCGGTCAAGAGCTGCATGGTGAGATCTTGCTCGCGGGCGAAGGCCCAAATCATTTGAAAGTCCAGGGCGGGGCTGGAACGGAGATCGGCGGGGCGGTTAAACGGCTTACCCACGGCCTGGGAAAGACTGACGGCGAGCGGGTCGCGAGACTCGGGCATGGTGAAGTTCAGGCAAGACGCCGATAGGGTGGCGAGGCGTTCGAGTAGTTTGGGCGTGAGTCTCGCGCGGCGGGAGAAGCGGGAAAGTGCGTCGGTGCGCGGGCGGGCACCGCGCCAAGTGGGTTCGGGGGCTTTGCCGAGGCGGAAGCCGACGGTGAAAGGTTGTTGCCGGGTGATGCCGTTTCTGACGGCCTCGTCATAGGTTTCCTCGAGCTGATTACGGATTTTACGAGGTTGAAAAGGCCAGGCAAGCGTTTCCCAGAACCGGGCGTTAAAGTGACCGGCGCCGTCCTTTTCGACCGCGCCCTGGCCCGGGGAAGCGGCATAGAAACTGTCCTGTTCGATTTCTTCGAGCGGCTTACCGGGGACGTACCGGTCGGCGCCGGTGTCGCCGGGTTTGAACTTGGCGCAGGCATCGAAAAAGAGGGTCTGCCGTTTGAACTGTTTAGCTTTGTCGGAGCGCAGGAGGCCGAGCAGCGTGTCGACGCCGATGAGCCGCATATCCTTGTCGGAAGCTTCCGATGCGCTGAGGCAGAGGCTCTTCTCGCCGAACCAGCCGTGGCCGCTCCAAAAGACGATCAAATCGCCGGGATCCCAAGCGGGGAGATCTTCGTGGAAGAGTTTGCGAATGGCGTCGCGGGTGGCCGGGCCGATGTCTTGTACGCCGAGTTTCTCGAACCCGGCGGTGGCGGTGGGCTTGTCGTGGGCGCTCATGCGGACGTGGACCTGGCCGGGGTTGACGCCGTTAGCCGTGAGCCAGGCGGCGAACGCCAGCGCGTCACTGACGGGCCCTTTCAGCCGATTCCACTCCGGGCCTCCGTCGTAGCGTTCAAGGGCGATGAGGATGACGCGGGCGTTCACGCGACAAACTCCGAGATGCGATTCCAGACGGCGTCTGAATCCCAGTAGGCGCTGTGGGCGGCCAGCGGGGCGAGCTTGCTGTAATTGGCGAAGTCAGTGACGCGGGCGGGGCTGAAGACGGGCTCAGCGAGGAAGCTGAGCACGTCGCTTTCGTCGTAGATGTTCAGCCAGTTTTCGGGGAAGAACGGGGGGAGCGTCTTGACCTGAGAGAGACTATTGAGGGCGTTGACGTCGTATATGAACGGCGCCTGGGAGCCGGCGGTGATGAGGTGGCTGACCTTGTGGCGGAGATCGTCTTTCGCCAATACGTCGACGGCCGCGACGCCGCCGAGGCTGTGAGCGAGGACGACGACTTTGCCGTCGGCTTTTTGAATGGCGGTGCGGACGGCCGTCTGGATGCCCTCGCCACGCGATTGGTAGAGGAGGATATCGGCGGCGTACTTCATGAAGATTTTCATGGCGCGGTTGCGCGAGCCGCGCACGACGAAGCTGATAGGGCGGTCGAACAGGCCTTTTTCGACTCCGATGGCGGCTGCGAGAAGATCGACCATTTTATCGCGGGAGAGCGGCATCATGGCGGGCGCGCCGGCTTCGGTGGCTTCGATCAGGAAACTCGCGACTACGGCGCGAGCCAGGTCGACGGATACTTCCGCCGGCGGCTTGGGCACGGCCCGGACGACGGCGGCGAACTCCTGGCCGTCTTTTAGTTTGGCGAGGTTTTTGTCCCAAAATGGCGTTAGGCCGCGGGTAGCGACGATGGCTAGCAGTTCCTTGGGGATGGCGATTTCGTTGAAGGCCCGCCAGATGGGATCGCCGGGATTGTCTTGAAAAGCGCTCCAGTGTTCGTCGTCGGCCTTGAGTTCGCGGAGACGAAAGAAGGGGTCTTGGAAGAGAAGAATCCAGAGCGCCTCGTCTGGATCGGGCGGCTTGGGATTGTCGTCGTTGAAACCGGGAATCGAGTCGCCCCAGCCTTGATCGGGGACGCCGAAATTATCGCCCCAGATGCAGGGCGACACTGTATGTCCGAGGGATTTCAGGCGCTTTTCAATGGCGAATATGGTCTGGTTGTAGTCTTCCTTCCGGACGCTTGTGCCGTGGATGAAAAGGAACTGGGACATTGGACGTTCTAGTGACTAGTGAAGCCGGGGCGGGCAGCGTTACCGGCTGCCGGACTGTACAGCATGGTTACGCAGTTGCGAGCGAGGAGTCAATGGCACAATGCTAGTGATGCGACCCCTATTCGTTTTTGCCGCCACTCTCCTTGCCGCCGTTCCGGAATGGACGCCGCAAGCGAGCGGTGTTACCGCCCGGCTTCGAGGAGTGAGCGCCGTGAATGAACGTGTGGCATGGGCGAGCGGGGCGAACGGTACGATTGTGCGGACTTCCGATGGCGGGCTGACGTGGCGGCGGCTGACGATTCCGGGGACGGAGGCGCTGGATTTTCGCGATATCGACGCCGTGGATGAACGCACCGCCTACGCGCTGAGCATTGGGCCCGGGGAGGCGTCGCGGATCTACAAGACTCGCGATGCGGGTGTTACGTGGCAATTGCAGTTCAAGAATTCGGACCCGAAGGCATTTTTCGATGCGATGACTTTTTGGTCCGCTACAAGAGGCATTGCGATCAGCGATTCGGTGGACGGGCGGTTTGTGCTGCTATCGACCGAGGATGGCGGAGGGACTTGGGCGCGAGTGGCCGCGGACGGTTTGCCGCCGGCGCTGCCGGAAGAGGGGGCTTTTGCGGCCAGCGGGACCAACATCGCCGTTCATGGGAAGCGGCATGTTTGGATTGGCACAGGCGCGGGACGGGTGCTGCGGTCCGGCGACGGCGGGCGTAGTTGGGAAATTGCCGTTACCGGACTTGCCACTTCGCCCAGCGCGGGGATCTTCTCCATTGCGTTTCGCGATGAGCGGCACGGGATTGCCGTTGGCGGCGACTACAAGCTTGAGAGCCGGGCCGTTGATAATGCCGCGGTCACCGACGATGGCGGGCGGAGTTGGCGATCGGTGGCTGGGCTGGGTGGGTTGCGCTCCGTCGTGACTTGGCTGCCGCGGTCCGGGGGCTGGTTGGCGGTGGGGCCGTCGGGCTCGGATATTTCGCACGACGATGGGCGGACCTGGGCCCCGGTCGCGGGGCCTGGGTATCACGCGTTTAGCCCGGCGCCGGGTGGGCGCGTGGGCTGGGGCGTTGGGGAAAGCGGGCGGATTGGGCGGTTGGGGTGGTAGGCGCTTAGACAGTGTTTGCGCGCACCAGGACGAAGATCGCCGGTTTGGCGCCGTTGCCGCCGGGAGGATTGGTGAGAATGCGGAAGTCGTAATCGACGTATTGGTTGAGCAGCGGCGACTCGAGCGGGACCAGGGATGGGCTGAAAAAAGGCGCGGGCTGACTGTCGTATAGGCCGGCTTCGGCCCACATGGCGTAGGTGGTGATGTCGGCGCCGGGCGGAATGACGCCGATGCCGTAGACGTATTTGGTGAAGAGCGGCTGCAAAGAATTGGTGTTGACCTTGTAGACGCCTTTGAGAAATCCCGTGAATGGGCCGGAGCCGTCAGTGGGAACGATGGCGCTGACGTTGTAATAGTAGCCGGGGAACACGACCTGGTAAACAGTCTTTAAATCGATGGAAAAAGCGCGGGTTGGCCTGTAGAAGGGGGCGTCCGACCAGACCTGGTACCAGTTGCCTGCGACCTGGTAGAGCTTTTCCGGTTCGGTGCGAGGCGGAGTGATGGCGGTGAGTTGAGCGATAAGGGGATCGAGTTGGGCGCGCACTTCGGGCCAGTTGTCGGTACGGGTTTGATTGGCAAGGCAGATTTGAATAATCTGCTGTTTGAGAGATTGCGCCTGTGCGCCGACCGGATAGGGCGGACGGGTTTGCACTTGCGCATTGGCGGTGACCAGCAAGGAAGCGCCGAGAGCGAGTTGGAAGAGTTTCATCTTGCGCAGGGAGATGTCACGATTCGGCGGAGGGTTAGATTAATTTTTCAGCGCGGGCGATCGGGTAGAGGTTCGACTTACTCTTACTTCTGGTAGTGCGGGCTTCGACGATGGAAACGATATGGCGGAGGTGTCGAGAACCGCTTTAGTTCGGCAATCCGCCGGGGCCATATCCGAGAATCTCGCCGTCGGAACGAGGATCGCGGTTTAGGCGGTGATTTTGCTCCATGGCTGCCGGACTCCGTAGGTGAAGCTGCGCCACAGCCATTCGACGGGGCCGTAGTTGTAGTTGCGCAGCCACCAGACGCTGAAGGGTAGTTGCAGAGCGTAGAACGCGAAACACAAGGCCAAGCCTTGTACGGGGTGGATTTTACCGTAGAGGCCGAGGCCATAGCTGTTAGCGATCGTTGTGAAGACTAGCGAGTGCAAGAGGTAGTTGGTCAACGCCATGCGGCCGACGGCGGCGAAGGGGCTCATCCATTCCTTGATGCCGATAAGCAGGAGCACGGCCGCGTAGCCGAAGGCCATGGCCGGCCGGGCGATGAACTCGCGGATGAGACTCGAGTGTACCCGCCAGAGCGGCCACTCCTCGGCTGGATGGAAGTAGCCATAGATGAGATCAACGCTGGAGAAGGCGAGGCCGAGAGGCAAGGCGACATAGGCGAGGCGTGTCAGGAGCGGGCGGTATAGCGACGGCCCCTGCAGAATGCCGCGGCGCGAGGCCCACAGGCCGAGCAGGAACGAGGTAAACAGTTCGGTGGACCACGCCGCTTCCCCGCCCAATTGGCGCGCGTCGCGCTGGAGGCGGAGCTTTAGGATTTCCGGAATCGTCCCGGTGGATTTGAGGCGGAGGTCGTCGGCGATTCGCTTTTCATTCTTCTCCTTGCGCTCCTTGCGTTTCTTCTCCTTTTCGGCGACCGGTTCCTTGTCGGTGAGTTTCTCGAACGCCGTTCCGCCGACCGCCAGGACGAAGGGAACAAACGTCAGGCAGGCGGCCCAAATGAGTAGCGTTTTGTCGGTTCGTTTGCGAAATAAAATCAGCAGGAAACCGAGCAGGGCGTAAACGTGCAGGACGTCGCCCCACCAGATCAGTGTGAAGTGCAGCGTTCCGATGGCCAGCAAAACGAAGAGGCGGCGGCGGTACGTAGATAGAAAGTTGGGTGAATTCCGCTCTTCGGCGCGGAGCATTTGCACGCCGAAACCGAGTCCGAACAGGAACGAGAACAGGGTATAGAACTTGCCCTGGGCGAAGATGTAGATGAAGAGGGTGGCGAGGCGGTCGGCCGCGCCGGACCAGAGCGCGTTTTCCTGCCAATCGAAGAATCCGGCGGAGGGCGCCAGGTACAATGGCATATTGATAAGGAAAATGCCGAAGACGGCGATGCCGCGGAGGACATCCATGGCGGCGATACGTTCCTGTCGGGCGACCGGGGTGAGCGGGATTGGCTCGGGTTCGAGCGCTATTTCCTCCGGCGGATCCGGTTGGATCTCGTCCGGAATCTCTGATTCGGGCATTGGCCCAGTTTAGCGGAATGGTTTGGGACTCGATTTCGGAAGTTCGTTCACACATTCCCGGCGCGGAAAGAGGCACACTTGCCGACGGTCGGCGGGTAGGCATTCGTGCCCTTGCCGGACTCGAGGATAGCTTCCGGATAGCCGGCCAACACGCAGCGGTTGGCAAGGTTCTTGAAGAGAAGCTTGGGCAAAGGAACTCCGCGGCCCACCGGTCGAGCGTTACGATCACTAAGCTCCAAGCCGAGGCGTTTATTGAGGACCTAATCGAAAACGCGGTGGCTAAGATCTGATCTGTCGATCCAAGCTCAACGCCTGCGGAAGAAGTCACGCGGGCTGGCAGAACCACCATAGGGGTAATTACCGTAGGCGTCACTCCTTTGCCCTGCCCAGCAGGATCATTTACATCGAGTCGGCCATGTCGTCAAAGATGTGAGCCAGGACGCGACCTGCCCTAGTCTCCCGCAGCAATGCTGAGGACTATGCCTCTCCCGCCTTAGATCCATCGTCCTGGCCTCTTGAAAATACAGGCTGAGCGTCCCATCGGCCTACTTCTGAATTCAGAATGTCAGATCCGAGCGTTCCGCATCGTCGTCTTCCCTGCGCGCGTCATGTTTATAGCTCCTGCTTATTGAGAGGAGAACGGCAGACACGCGCGGATACGCCGAAGCCGTTGCCTCACTCCAGACGCGGTATTGCGCGGAGAGCGCATGCTCCTGCTTCCCGCCTTCATTCAATGCCCTCGAAGTCATGCCCCGTTTGTTGAACACGCCAATAGCGAGGCCTGATTCAACTTCTTTACTTTCGAGCTCTTCGAGCAGCTTTCGAACGGACTGGTGCGGCCATATTCCGTCCGGGCCTTGCGGTGCCCAAGCCAACATTTCCCCGATCAGATGGTCGCCGATAGACGCGTGGCCAGACTCTTTACATTCAGCCCGAACTCTAACCACCCATGTTATTAGTCGATCCCAGTCGAGTCCACCCTCCGTGCCCGACCCGGGAACCCGTCGTAGTGACCGGAGCAGGTCATCGGACTGTCCAGCCCGCAACCTGTCTTGCTCAGTCCGCGGTTCCTGTTCATCGCCATCTTTTCCTTCTTGTGGACGGTAGGTCCACCGTATCATTTGCGCGAACAGTACTGGATCCTCCATCAACGCCTCTTGCAGGGTGGGCGCACTTGTCGTTCCGCCGTGATCCAGGAACGGGAGAAAAAACCACTCAAGGCGAACCATCTCGGATCGCGCAACATCCGCCCGGCTCCGCAATTCGTCCAGAATCTGACCGACGTCATAGGAGGGATGGTGCGAAGAATTGTGCTTGCCGAGCTTTCCTTCGTTTAGCCATCCTCCTAGAGCGTCCAGGACTGCGACGAGTAGTTCTAAGGGTAGATCTTTCGCTTTGTGGGCAGCGACCTGTATCGCCTCTATCGAGCGGCCAAACTCCAGGAATCTTTCAATAGCCCGTTGAGTTGTCGCGGGATCTGCACTGGCGACCGGGAACCACTGCAAATGAGACCAATAATGCCCCCGAACACCTTCAGCGGCGGCATCAACTACATCCCATGTTTGTAAATCGGTTGGCAATGCGAGATAAAAGTCTCCTTGTGCTCTCGCGTTGAGTGTTGAAAGCCGCGCCTCGATCTCGACCAGCTTCGCCTTGGAGGCATTAAGCTTCGTGTACTCAGAAACGAAAGACATGCCGAGAATCCGAAGAGATCCATCATCACTACCAAGGCAACGATCAACAAGTTCAAGTGCAAACGCACCGTCCCGATCCATTCCCGCGAGTGTCTTTCCGACCAAACCGGGATAAGCGACCGATTGAGCGAGGCGGTAAACACCTGCGATCTGAAAAATGTCCAGCGTCTTCTTGATAGCCGCCATCCGCAGGGCTTCGGCGGTATGCTCACGTTGGCGATGATCGCCGTGGGTACCGGGCATGTCCAGCAGCCAATCGGAGAATAGCCACTTAGATTGTTCAATTAGATCCTCGGGCTCCAGCCTTGTCAGCAGTTCGTCCAACGCCCGTATTTCTACTTCCGGAAGTGCCCACTCACTTCCTACAAACCTTCGATGGCGGATTATGAAAACCCTCAGAGCGTTCCAGAGTAAGACTCTCTGGCTCGCGTCTTGCAAATGCTCGGCAACCTCATCAAGACGCAAGCTAAGCGCCTTGCGTCCCGAAGGCGGGAACCCACTATTATGACTGACCAGTTCGGCCAGTCGCTCCGCTCGCATGTGGGCACGATCCACCGCACGTTCGACGATCCCTATTTCAGACGCGAGGCGCTCGCTCAACGTCACCGGCTTCATCTCCGGAATTTCTCGCCATCTCGGTTTTGCTGTACCGCTTGTCGTCGTATGGCTTTTTGGTAGCAAGTCGAGCAGGAGGTGCCAACCGACCGCCTCCTCCTTCATCAAAACGAGATCAATCACTTGAAGCCGCTGTTGCAGCGTTGCCGCCGTGTGAGGTTTCCAACTTAGGAAAATATCCCATAAGCTGTTTCTCGGCCGGTTGGAGAGTTTGCCGCCTGGGTCAAGCCTCGCCAATTTTGCAAGCGCTACCGAAACGCGTCCAAGGTGGGCCGGGAACCATGCCAGAGTTTCGAGCGCCCACAGTAGGCCGGGGTGCGGGCTTCCGCCAAAGTCTCCTTTGTCTTGGAACAACGCGACCACGAACGGTTCTTGGCGCGCCAAATCGCCCTCAAGCGCCCGCAAAAAAGCATCAGGTGCAGACTCCGCGAGCAGTGGCAGCACATGCGAAAGCGAATACCATCGCCGCCAATCGGGCGCATCCTCAAGAAGCCGACAGACGATGTGATGGACGTATGACTCAAGGTTACCCGCTGTAGTACATGCTTCATGCACTACGACTGACAACAGGGCCAGCGACTGGGCCAGAGCGGACCGCAAGACGCCGGATTGTGCAAACTCCTTGCCGTAAGCACTGCCGGCCCATCGATCTTTTGCGTCGAGAGTGAGTGCAGGATCGTCACTACCAAGGACGCTGAGGCACACCTCCTGGAACCGATCCAGATCGTCCCGTGTGAGGAGCGACGAGAGAAGTTGCCATGCGTCCAGGGGCGAAACCAGACTCCATTGCTCACCGATCTTTCGGACGGGAGGGTCCTGGAAATTGGCCGAGGCCGCCATAGTCCTCTCGATTTCAGCATATTCAGTTTTGGCCAGTGTTTTCACGACTTCTCGATCACCCTCACGAGTGTTTATCCAGCTCCCGGCCAATAGAATGGGGATCGGAAGCTGCGCGTTCCCCGACACTGCCCAAGTCGGGCGCGAATACAGTCCGGCGGCCGGGATTCGCCGCTGAAGAACCGTGATGCTTCGGGCTGTCTTACTGGCAAGAAACCGAGCCCTATCTTCCTCGACGCCACAAGACTGTAGGGCCGCTATGAATGCTTCTTTGGCGGGACGGGGTAGCGCGATAACGGCATGGTCGCCCTCGCCGGTACTTCCACCCTTGCCTAATGGAATCAAAACCCGGTGGCCGCGGGCCACCACACTGCCGACTGCGGATACATCACCATATTTCCATAGGATCGTCAGATCCTTCGCCGACCGAGTGATCTGACTGAGAGCCTCATGGGTTGTTCCCACGATCGTGCGCCCAAATATTTGTGCCCGCTCGTGCTCCGGGGCCGTGTTGGCGACAGCAGCTACGAATGCGGCGGCCTCGTTTAAGGAATCGCCTTCAACCACAAGGACAGAAGGCTGGCCAAGATGCCACTCCCTCAAGCGAGTTGCTTCGGCCTCGCGACCGGACAGCAGAAGTAGCGACGATAGCGGCGGGCTCGTCGAGTACGCATACTCTTCCCAAAGATCGTCGAGACTTTGAACTCCCGTCGGGTATTTCCCGATCCGGTTGGCAAACCATGCGCCCACGCCCGGATGAAGGTCAATCCACGCTTCGAGGTCGTCGGCGTTATAGCCGCGAACACTTGCCCATCGACCCTCCGCGAGTTTTCCCATCGCCCACTGAGATTTCTTTGACCAAGCGCGTGGAGTTACAAAAACGAAAGTCGATCTGCCAGGATCAAGCGGCGCTGGCTTGGCGCTCCGTTTTTCGTAGTCCGAATCGGCTTTCGCCTTGACGTGTTTCTTTGTTCCGAGTTCCCAGCCTGCGGGCCCGAATGGGACGAAAGTACTTTGCTCGCTGACCTCGGAGATGCCATCCCAACCTCCGGACTGCACACTCTCCGCCGAAGGAAACTCCACTCGGTGGGGATTGTGGATGCTGGCAAAAACGAGTCGTCGCAGCAACTCGGGCATTAGGCTTTGACTATCGAGCCGTCCAGCCCACAGCTTGATGTCGGTTGCGTTGACCCATTTCATCGGAAATCGTTCTAAAGGTTTTCGACCTATGCCGCTGCATCCCAAACCGAGGGCGCAGCTGCTGCGGTCGTCGTCCCGGCTCACAGGCAGGAGAATGTATCGCTCCTCGAAGCCAAGAACGCACGCCTCTGTCGGCCCCGCCACGGCGCGGTCGCCACAACTTAGTTTAGCGCCCCGGTAGGCACGACGCCGGCGGGAGTACGGAGATGACGGAAAGCATCTGGGCTTTTTTTATTGGTTCTAGGAATGGCTTGATAAGGGGATCGACGCCAATCGGATCCTGCCTGAAAGCGCAGCGTTTAGGAATCCACGTTTAGTCGCTATCCGGACAGGTGCCCGGCGGTAGTGGTCGGTTGACAGCGTCCTCGGAAATTATCGCGTGGTCGCCGAATTCGGCACCGGACCTCGCGGCCTGCATTGGCCGCAAAAAAAAATGCCTCAGCATTTATCGAAAGGCCGAGCAGCGGCCGAACATAGTGAACAGTTCCGCAGCACGCACCGGCGTTTCTGGTGATTACGTCGGCAAACTTACGACAGCAGGTAGTCTAGATCCTCTTTGCGAAGGGTGGCGAGCGAGGCGTTGTCCTCGCTCAAAATCGCGTCGGCCAGGTCGCGCTTGCTCTGCTGGAGTTCCAGGATGCGCTCCTCGATCGTGTTCTTCGCGACTAACCGATAGGCGAAGACGGGGCGCGTCTGGCCGATGCGGTGGGTTCGGTCAATGGCCTGGGCTTCGACGGCTGGATTCCACCAGGGGTCGAGGAGATAGACGTAATCGGCGGCGGTGAGATTGAGTCCGGTACCGCCCGCCTTGAGGCTGAGAAGAAAGATCGGGCAGTCCGGATTGGCCTGGAAGTGCTCGACGCGTTTCTGCCGGTCGGTGGTGGAGCCGTCCAGATATTCGTACGCGAGTTTCTTTTCGTCGAGGCGCGGCTTGAGCAGCGCGAGGAGGCTGGTGAACTGGGAGAAAACGAGCGCCTTGTGGCCCTCGTCGACGATTTCGGAGAGATGTTCGATCAGCACATCGAACTTGGCGCTGACGGGCTTGGCGGTCTCCTGCACGAGTTGCGGATGACAGGCGATTTGACGGAGGCGAAGCAGCGCCTCGAGAACGTGGAGTTTCGACTTGGCCAGCCCGTCCTGTTGGATCCGTTTGTCGAGATCGGTTTTCACTTTCAGCAGGATGGTGTTGTAGAGCTTGCGCTGCTCGGGCTCGAGCTCGCAGTAGAGAACCTGTTCGCTGCGCGAGGGGAGATCGCGGGCGACCTGCTGTTTCGTGCGGCGGAGGATGAGCGGACGGAGCGATTTGCGGAGCCATTCGCGCGACTCCGGTTCCAGTTGGGCACCGGCTTTGAAGAACGTGGAGGCGCCGAGGAGACCGGGATTGAGGAACTCAAAGAGGCTCCAAAGTTCGCCCAGGTGGTTTTCGACGGGGGTACCGGTCATGACGACGCGATGTTGGCCGTTGAGGATGCGGGTGGCTTTGGCGGAATCGCTGGAAGAGTTCTTGATGGCCTGGGCTTCGTCGAGGACGATGGTGCCGAACTCGAAATCCTTAAGGTCGACGACGTCGCGGCGGAGTGTGCCGTAGGTGGTGAGGGCGACGTCGTTTTCGCCGATTTCGGCGCGGGAGCGGGCCGTGCCGGTGTAGTTGAGAACTTTGAGTTGAGGCGTGAAACGGCGGGCTTCGAGTTCCCAATTGAAGAGGAGAGATTTGGGGACGACGACAAGATCGGGCGGAACAGTTTCGCCTTCCGCGCGGCGCTGGCGGTGAAGCTCCAACAGGGCGAGCATCTGAATGGTTTTGCCGACGCCCATATCGTCGGCAAGGCAGCCGCCGAGGCCGATGGACTCGAGGAACAGCAGCCAAGACAGGCCTTCACATTGATAGGGGCGCATGGTACCGACGAAGCCGGCGGGTTGAGCGACGGGGGCCAGGCCGGCGAAGCCGCGGAGACGGCCGCGAACCTTCTGAAACCCCTCGTCGGTTTGCACGTCCTTCTTCTCATCAAGCAGCGCGTCAAGCAGGGGCGCCTGCGGCATGCGGAGGCGAAACACGCCGTCCACTTCCTTGCCGAAATTGGCGAGCGGGGCATAGCGTTGGATCCACTCTTCCGGCAGCAACCCGATACTGCCATCGCCCAGACGGACGTAGCGGGACTTGTTCTGCATGGCGGCCATCAGTTCCGGCAGATGGGCTTCCAGGCCGTCGAAGTTGGCCGTCGCTTCAACGTCGAACCAGTTGATGTTGGTGGAGACTTTAACTTTGGTGAAGTTCGACGTGCGGACCGGCTTGCCCTCGGCGAGTACTTCCCATTTCTCGTCGAGCAAAGTGCGGACAGTGACGGCGAAGCGGGGCAGAGCGAGGTTCCAGATGCGTTTGGCGCTCGACGGATCTTGCCCGGGCTGCAGGCCAAGGGTGCGCAGGAGATTGCGGCACGCCTCGTGAAAGGGTTGGTCGAAGACGACGACTTCGCCGGCGTCCTCGGACATCATGAATTGGATATCGGTATCGATGACTTCGATCTGGCGATCGTCGTCCTTGTAAAGGAAGGTGAGATACCCTTCGGCGGTGGCGCGATGGGCGTCGAACTTCAGGCGTATGCGGGGCGTGGGGCGGCCGCGAACTTCCTTGGGCTTAAGCTCATCGGGCAGGTCCCAGGCGGGGCCGCGGCGGAGGCTGGTGACAAGGCCGAAGAAGTGGGGCCAATCGGCGCGGGGAACGAGCAGCGGCTGGCCTTGGGCGGCTTGGCGTATCCAGGCGTTGCTGGAGCGGGTTTCGAGCTCGGCGAGGGTGTTGTCGTAAAGAACGACGCGGTAATCGAGGAAGGCGGCTTTCTTGATTAAAACGACGCGCTCGCCGTCCATAAGGTCAATGGAAGCCTCAATCCAGTCTTCGTTTTTGACCGCGGGGCGCAGGCGGAGACGCCACTTGTTGGGGCTCCAGGAGACGGGCCGCCAGTGTTCCTTGGCGAAGGAAGCCCCGGAGAAGAGGCGACCGGTTTGGGCGAGCTTGCGGGCAAGGTCGGGGAGACGGGGGCCCGTCAGGTAGAGGGTGGATTTCAGGAGATCGTTGAGGTAATACGTGCTCCACGCGGCGTGGTCCGGGAGGACGAGGAGGAGTTCGGCGAGGATAGCACGATCCTCCGCGTCCGGGAGACGCTCAATATCGGAGCGGCGGATACGCGCCGGTTTGGGGACGGAGAGTTCGCCGTTCTTCTTGCGATCGCGGAAGAAGATTTCAATCTCCATGGCGTGATGGACGGCGGAGGGCGGCTGGCTGAGGCGGTAGATGAGATGTTCGCCGAAGCGGGAGTCGTCGCCGAAGCGCGGTTCGGGATCCTCTTCGCTGATGGCGGATTCGATGATCGGCTGCCAGTTGGCACGCAGCGCGGGCGCAACGCGAGGGGCAAGCGGGGAATGCGAATCGTTGCGCGGCATGCTGTCGATGGCGAGCAGCAGCGCGTAGATATGTTTGCAGACGCCGGTGTCCTCATAATACGGGCATTCGCAGATCAGGTCGCTATTATAAATGGCCACGCCGTAATCGCGTTCCCCATGGGCAATGGAGGAAAATCCGGATTCTTCGACGACGACGGGGTCCAGCAATCCATCGGAAAGAATCTGGCGGCCGCGCTCCTTGATGTGGGGAGGGAACAGCCGTCCATACTCGCGTAAAACCAGATCTGGACGCAGTTTCATGATGCCGGTAGAAACCGCGCAAGCCTGTCCATGGCTTGTTCCAGAATGGGTTTCTCGACGGCGTAGCAGAGGCGGACGTTCCCTTCCCCGCCGGCGCCGAAGGCCACGCCGGGCGCCAGGCCGACCCGCGTTTCGAGGAGCAGCCGTTTGCAGAAATCGAATGAATCGGCGAGGCCTTCGATACGGGGGAACAGGTAGAACGCGCCTTCGGGTTCCGGGACGGTGACGCCCTTCATGGTGCGGAGGGCGGACAGGCAAAAATCGCGATTGGCCTTGAGCATTTTCACAAGTTCACGGACGGAATCGTCGCCGTGATCGAGCGCCTTTTCGCCGGTGCGCTGGACGAACGAAGGGGCGCAACTGATAATGAACTCATTGAGCTGGGCGGCGCGTTGGGCAAGATCGCCGCGGGCGATCAGCCAGCCGAGACGCCAGCCGGTCATGCACCAGGCTTTGGAGAAGCTTTGGACGACGAGAACGGCGTCATCGCGCGTGGCGAGTTGGAGGATGCTGGGGACGATCGGCCGGCCGTCATAGACTAGCCGTTCGTATACTTCGTCGGCGAGCAGCCAGAGGTGGTGGCGGCGGGCGAAGTCGAGCAATTGTCTCTGCTCTTCGAGCGTGGCGACCCAGCCGAGCGGGTTGGACGGCGAGGTGTAAACGAGGAGGCGAGTGCGAGGCGTAATCGCGGCTTCGAGCTGGGCGATATCGATAGTGTAGCGGTTGTTTTTTAACGGCTGCGCGAGTTCGATAGGCCGGGCGCCATACATCTGAAGAATAGAGCAGGCGTTGGGCCAGGCGGGGGTAAGGACCAGGGCGTCGTCGCCGGGATTAATGGTGCAGCGGACACCGACATGAAGGGCCTGGACGCCGGAGTTAGTGACGACGATTTCGTTATCCGGATTGAGCGCGACGCCGTGATGAATCAGATAATAACAGGCCAGCGCCCGGCGAGTGGAGAGGAGTCCGGCGTTGGGCGTGTAGTAAGTAAAGCCATCGCGCATGGCTTTGGCGGCGGCCTGTTTCAGGAACTCCGGAGTCGGCAAATTCGATTCGCCGAAATAGAGCTTCAACACCCCATCCATCGTCATGGCAAGTTCCGCCAACTCCCGAATACGGGAGTGGGGGACTGAACGCGCGGATTCGGCTACGGCAATGGGCACTTTTTGGTTTTAACCCAGATCGGGTTTCTCGCGCATCAGCGCTTCGATTTGCACGAGTTCAGTGGGGTAATCACCAGTGTAACAGGCATAGCAGAAATCGCGGTTTTCGTCCGATACGGCACGGCTAAGGCCGCCCTGGGAGAGATAGCCGAGGGAGTCGGCCTCAAGGAAGCGGCGGATCTCTTCGACGGTGGAATTGGCGGCGATGAGATGTTGCTTGGTGGGCGTGTCGACGCCATAGAAACAAGGCGAAATGGTGGGGGGACAGGAGATGCGGACGTGCACTTCCTTGGCGCCGGCCTTGCGGACCATACGGACGATTTTGCGGGAGGTGGTGCCGCGGACGATGGAGTCGTCGACGAGAACGACGCGTTTGCCTTCCAGCAGGTGGCGCACCGGATTCAGCTTGAGTTTAACGCCGAAATCGCGAATGGCCTGGGACGGCTCGATGAAGGTGCGGCCCACGTAATGATTGCGGATGAGAGCCTGGCGGAAGGGGATGCCGCTTTCGGAGGAATAGCCGAGCGCGGCCGCCACGCCGGAATCGGGAACGGGCACTATCACGTCGGCATCCGTGGGCTGCTCGCGAGCGAGAAGCCGGCCCATCCATTCGCGAGTCTGCTGGACGGGGCGTCCGAAAACGATGGAGTCCGGACGGGAGAAATAAACGTGTTCAAACACGCAGTGGGCGAGGGGGCGCTTGGGGGCGTAGCGCTCGCGAGTGACGCCCTTCGGTCCGACGATCACCATTTCGCCCGGCTCCACATCATTCAAGTAGACGGCGTCGATGAGATCGAAGGCGCAGGTTTCGCTGGCGAAGACGTAACCGACGCCGTGTTCGCTCAGCTCCATCTGCCCCATGGCTAAGGGGCGAAAGCCGTGCGGGTCGCGGGCGACGATGATCTGATCGGCGGCCAGAAACACCAATGAAAATGCGCCCTCCAATTGGAGGAGCGCCTCGCGCAGCGCGCCGGCCATGGTGCGTTCGCGGGAGCGGGCGACCAGGTGGAGAATAACTTCGGTGTCGCTGGTGGCCTGGAAAATCGAGCCGTCCGCTTCAAGCTCGCGGCGGAGTTCGGCGGCGTTGGTGATGTTACCGTTGTGGGCGACGGCGATGGGTCCTTTATTGCAAGCGACGCTAAACGGCTGGGCGTTCAGCATTTTGGAGTCGCCGGTGGTCGAGTAGCGCGTGTGGCCGATGGCCATGTGGCCAGGCAGTTGGGCAAGCACTTCCGGCGTGAAGATTTCCGCTACGTGGCCCATGTCCTTGCGGCACGCGACGTGGCGGCCGTTACCGCACGCGATGCCGGCCGATTCCTGCCCGCGATGTTGCAAGGCGTAGAGGCCGAGGTAGGTTACGTTGGAGGCTTCGGGGTGGCCGTAGATCGCGAAGACGCCGCACTCTTCATGCAGCTTGTCGAATTGCAGGTCATCAACGTCTTCATGCATGTAGCATCCTCTCCAAACTTGTCGACCAGGGTTGGCGGAGTTCGTCGATACTCGCGTCGATAAGGCCGACGATCACCAGTTTCCCAGCTTCGGTGGTTCCAAGCTCCACGACTTCCACCTGAAACTCATCGGCGATCGCGCGCACTTCCCGAGCGTTTGCGGTGGAAATCAGAACACGCGACGGGGCTTCGTGGAAGAGTTGCAGCTCGGGCCGTTCGGCGGCGGGAAGAGTGATAAATGCGCCAATGCCGCCGAAGCTCGATTCGGCGAGCGCGACGGCGAGGCCGCCATCGGAAAGGTCGTGAGCGGACTCGGCCAAGCCGCTGGAAACAATTTTGCGAATAGCGGCGTGGACGCGCTTTTCATAGTCCATGTCGAGCGCGGGAGGCAGGCCCCAAGGGCCGCCGAGGATAACATTGGCATATTGCGTGCTTCCAAAGTGCGTGAGCGTGGAATCGCGGAAGCCGCCCAGCAGAAGGACGGTTTTGCCGGTGCTTTGAAACTCCAGTGGCGTTGGCTTTCCGGCCTTCATTACGCCGACGATACCCATGACGGGCGTGGGGTGAATGGCCCGCCCAAGCGTCTCGTTATAGAGGCTAACGTTGCCGCCGGTGATCGGCGTTTCGAAGTGCAGGCAGGCTTCGGCCATGCCTTCGATCACCTCAACCAATTGCGCCATAATCTCCGGCTTTTGCGGGTTGCCGAAGTTGAGATTGTTGGTGGCGGCCAGCGGCAGCGCGCCCACGGTGGAGACGTTGCGGCAGGCCTCCGCGACGGCGAGTTTGGCCCCTTCGCGGGGGTCGAGCGAGCAGTAGCGGCCGTTGCCGTCGAGCGAAATAGCGACGGCCGTATCGGTACCTTTAATACGCACGATGGCGGCGTCGCTCCCAGGCGGAAGCAGCGTGTTGGTCCGCACCATGTAGTCGTATTGCTCGTAGATCCACTTCTTGCCGCACAGGTCGCCGGAGCTTAAAAGACGGACGAGATCGGCCTTCAAATCGCCAACGGTGAAGGCGGGGGCCTCCATGGGCGCGTTGCGGGCGGGCTTGGTATAGGGACGGGAATAGAGGGGGGCTTCGTCGGCGAGTTCGCGGTTCGGAATTTCGGCGACAGTGGCGCCGTGGTTCAACACGCGGAGCAGGCCGGTATCGGTGACGATGCCGATTTCGGCGGCGTCGAGGCCCCACTTTTCAAAGACGTCGAACACTTCCTGTTCACGGCCCTTGATGGCGACCAGCAGCATGCGTTCCTGCGATTCGGACAGCATGATTTCGTACGGCGTCATGCCGGATTCGCGCTGGGGAACCTTGGCCAGATCGATCTCAATCCCCGTGCCGGCGCGGCTACCCATTTCGCAGGTGGAACAGGTCAACCCGGCGGCGCCCATATCCTGAATGCCAACGACGGCGCCGGTTTCCATCACTTCCAGACATGCTTCCAGCAGAAGCTTTTCGAGGAACGGGTCGCCCATTTGAACATTCGGACGCTTCTGCTTGCTCTCTTCGGTGAACTCGTCCGACGCCATGGTGGCGCCGTGGATACCGTCGCGCCCCGTCTTGGCGCCAACGTAAATGACGGGATTACCGAGGCCATGCGCCTGGCCGAGGAACACCTTCCGCTTATCGATAACGCCGAGGGCGAAGACGTTGACGAGCGGGTTGCCGGAATACGATTCGTCGAACACGCATTCGCCGCCGACGGTGGGCACGCCGAAGCAGTTGCCGTAGTGGGAAATCCCGCTGACGACGCCCTCGACAATGCGGCGATTGCGGGGCTCGTCGAGCGGTCCGAAGCGGAGGGAATCGAGCACGGCGATGGGCCGGGCGCCCATGGTGAAGATGTCGCGAAGAATGCCGCCGACGCCCGTGGCCGCGCCCTGGAACGGCTCGATAAAGCTGGGGTGGTTGTGGCTCTCGATCTTAAACGCCACGCCCAGGCCGTCGCCGATGTCGATAATCCCGGCGTTCTCACCGGGACCGAGAAGCACGTGTTTACCCCGCGTGGGCAGCTTTCTGAGATGGACGCGGGAACTCTTATAGGAGCAGTGCTCGCTCCACATAACGCTGAAGATGCCGAGTTCGGTGAGGTTCGGCTCGCGTCCCAGAATGGAGAGAATTTTGCTGTACTCATCCGTGGTCACATTGTGCACGGTGAGTAGGTCCGGGGTGATGGTGGCCATGGATTATTTCGCCGCGTAGGCGGAGACGAGGGAACGGAAGACGGTCAGACCGTCGGTGGAGCCCATCAGGGCATCGGTGGCGCGTTCGGGATGGGGCATCATTCCCAGCACGTTACGTTCCCTGTTGCAGATACCGGCGATATCGCGCAGCGAGCCGTTGGGGTTGTCAATGTAGCGGAACACAATGCGATCTTCGGTTTCGAGTTGATCGAGAGTGGCCTCATCGGCCGTGTAGCGCCCCTCGCCGTGAGCGATCGGGAACGTAACAATCTGGCGTTGGGAAGCCTGATTAGTGAAGGGCGTGTTCGTCGTCTCGATCCGCAGCGCGACCGGTTTGCAGATGTACTTAAGATTCGTGTTGCGGACCAGCGCGCCGGGCAGCAGGCCGGCTTCGGTAAGGATCTGAAATCCGTTACAGATGCCGATGACCGGACCGCCCTTGGCGGCAAAGGCCTTTACCGCGCCCACTATAGGCGAGAACTTGGCGATAGCGCCGCACCGCAGATAATCGCCGTAGGAAAAACCGCCGGGCAGGATGACGGCGTCGATGTGACTGGGAATGGCCTCGTCGCGGTGCCACAGCATCTCCGCCGTTTCCCCAAGATTGGTTGTGACGCTGAACTGCGCATCGTGATCGCAGTTGGAACCGGGAAAAACAACGACGCCAAAGTTCACTTTCCTTCAGGGTAGCATTCCGCGGCTGCGAACGTTGCGGTATGACCATAAAAAACAGGGGATATGGTACCCTACCTCTGACCCCGCAATGCCGTATCTTAAGCTCCTCTTCCTGGCCCATCTCTGTATTCTAATTTGTTGGAACTGGCGCACCGCCCGGCGATTATTCGCTTCCGATTTTCCCGCTCTATTCGCCACCATTCTATTGGCATGGGCCAACCTCATCCACACAGCGCAGGTGGCGTCGCTAGTGGGGCTTTTGGATATACCGCTGGCGTACTTCCTTATATCGTTGGGTATTTCGTCGGTTTACGGCAAATTTTTCCGGTGGATTTGTCCGGAAGCGGCGCCCTCCGACGGACTGAGTTTCCGCGCGGTGTGGGATCGGTTGCGCACCAGCCTTTTCTCCCTTGTTTTGCTAGCCGCCCTGGCCGTGATTACCCTTGGCGTGGTGTTGATGGCGCTCGCCGTCCTGCCCAACAATTGGGACACGCTGGCCTACCGGTTCCCCCGCGTAAACTTCTATTTGAATTCGGCGGCGTTGGTCCACCCCATCAACAGCGGTCTCGATGCCCGGTTGCTGTTTTATCCCTACAACGGAAGCCTGCTATATCTTTTCCTGGGCCAGTATCAGTTTACCGGCGTGACCTGGAATCTGGTCTCCGTATTTGGCTGGATGGCGGCGGGATTGGGCGCTTTCTACTTCCCGCTGTTTCTGGGCGGCACGGTGCGGGCGGGAATGTTCTCGGCCTACGCGCTGCTGACGACGCCCATTGTGCTCTGTGTTGCCAACTCCACCAACGACGAACTGCTCGCCGGCGCGCCGCTTTTGCTGGCCGTAATTTTTCTGGCCGGCTGGCTGCGCGACCGGACATTCATCAGCCTGATTTTTGGGCTGATCGGATTGGGCATTTCCATCGGCGTGAAGTTGCACCTGATGTTCTTCGGCCCGGGCCTGTTGATTGCGCTGGCGCTGGCGGCGCGGTACTACCCGGAGAACTTGCTGGCTCTATGGAACGAGACGATTAAGCCGAAGGTCCAGATGTTGGGAGCGGGAATGCTGTTGGTAGTCCCGCTAGCAGTCGGCTTCATGGTGACGAATTACGTTTCGGCGGGCCGAATCACCAAGTCCGAGTTCAATGAGCGGGCTCTTAACTCTCCGTTCCATTTCGGCGCCGCGCTTCAAAACCTCCAACTGTTCACGGCCCAGTTGCTTATCTCGCCCTTGCCGGATCACGCCCGGGCTTTCGGCGTCGCCAAAGGTGCGGAAGCGTATAACGCCGTCAACGAGTTGACGAACGGAACGATCTTCAAGAACGTCAAACAAGGTCCGCCGTACACCAGCGCTTTCTACAAGTTCCGCGGCATTTCCAGCCCCGACGCGAAAATGTATTTTGAAGAAACCCTGTGGATGGGCATGGTGCCTTGGGCCATTCTCGCGGCCCTTGGCTGGATGATCTCCAGTTGGCGGCGGCATAGCCTGCCCATTTGGATACTAATGCTGTCCCTTCCCGCGTGGCACGTGGTCCTGTGTATCGTCCATATTTATGTGGAAGCCGTCGGCACCTACTATGCGTATGCCGCGCCGGTCGGCGTGGCCGGGTTGGGTTTGATTTGGGAACGGATGGGCAAGTCGGACAGCGCCCTCGGCCGTTATGGCAGCCGCTTCCTGGTATTGGTCCTGCTGAGTAATACGCTGCTGGCGGGAACGCTTTTCTTCAGCAGCCAGAAGCGGGATCTAACGCAGGCTTTCCGCGTGAGCGACGGCGAAACTACCGTCAGCCAGACCTCACCGCTATTGCGAAGCGTCGTTGCCAAGGCAAAGCTGGTCTATATTACCTACACGCATTGGGAGCTTTTGTACTGGAACATGATGCGCCTGAATCCGGCGGCGCGTTACTTCACCGGAATCTACCCAGTCAAATCCAAAATCGACCTGATACTGTGGTCGTACAATTCGCGGTTTGCCTGGGATGTGCCGGCGGCGATCCGGGCGAGCCGGATGGGCGAATTAAAGCTGTTGGGAACCATGTCGGCTGGCGACGAAGTAGTGGTGTGCGGCGGTCCCACGTGTCTGACCGAATGCCCGAATTGCGAAGATATGTTCCTGCTGCCGCTGAAGTTCGCGCGTAAGGCGCCGGCCATTGAACTGTTTGTCGCCGGGCCGGCCCAGGGGCTGAACCTCGCCCAGACCGGCTTCGTTCGGTTCACCTTGTTCAACTCCCAGACGCTCGCCAATAGCCCCTCGGCATGGGTGCCGCTAGCGGAACTTTCCGCGTTCAAAACCAGCGTCCCCGATCAGGCGTTCGACCACGTGCTGGTGGAGACGAGCTGCGAATCCGGCCCCGCCTGCCTGATCTCGCGGACCACGCTGCCCTTGACGCCCGGGCGGCGGCCGCTGATCGACCAGATGCCGGAGTTCAGCCCGTCGCTCGACGCGGCGCGCGTGTCGACGATTTTCGGCGGCGGATGGGAAGGTACGGAGGGCAGCGGCTATTGGAAGTTCCAGTGGAAGCTGCGTCCGGGCACGAACAAGCTGGACGCGACGTGGCAGGGCGGCGGCGGCGAGAAGGCGAGTGACGAGTTGACCGTATCGTTGATTACGGACAAGCAGGTGATGATCCACCGCAAATCGTTCGACTCTTACTATGTAGGGACGTGGTATGCGTCCAAGAATCCCGCCGCGAAGGGGTATGCTGCCTGGGATCCGAGCAATATCTGGATGGGGAAGAAGGTGGAGGCGAAGCCGTGAAGCGAACGGCGATCGGATCCCCGTCCGCGACGCTATCTGTAGACGAATAACGCTCGCTCGTTGATCGCGCGCAGTCCAAGTTCCACCGTCTCGCCTTTGCCAGTTTCAATCTCTTCGAAATGCTGGGAATGCCGGTCCGCTCGCGCCGCCTGGCGCTACGGAGGGTCCTATTCAACACCGCAGCGATCCAGCGCGAGTCGGGCCGCAACGGTAGCCATATCTTTGCAGTCACCGCCACGTTTTCCTTCCGTTTTGCGCTTAGTGCCACTTTATGCTTCACGATGCCGCCAGTTCATGGTTCAACCCACATGTTGTTGCGGTCTGACGCATGCTGTCCACGGCAATTTGACCCGGCACTATTTCAGTGAAAGAATAGTTTTCAACAGATGCTGAAAACTGCAATTTCGATGAAAGGTGGAGACTTGGCCCGCACGGCCATTGTTCGCCTCACCGAGGTTCTGCGGGAGGCACCCTTCCTCGCGCAGGCAATCATCACCCCAGAACGTTTGCGTAAAGACGCCAGTGCCGACTTCGTCCTCTCGCTCCGGTCCAGAACTCCGGCTCACTCCCGGCCTTTGGACCGCCGTCTGATTTGCGGCGTTAGAGCAAGTGGACAGCCAAGGATTGCAAGAGAGGCTTGTCTGATTCTGGCCGAATACGTCCGCTCGGATAGGCTCGCGTATCCTGTTTTTATCGCGCCTTACATCTCGCCCGCGTCCGCGGCGATTTGTCGGCGATACGATACGGGGTATCTTGACTTTGCGGGCAATTGCAGCTTGGCGTTCGACATGGTCTTCATCCGCCGGGAGGGTTTCCCGAATCCAGCAGTCCATAAGAGAGAGTTACGCTCGCTTTACTCCCCGAAGGCTGAGCGCGTGCTGCGGGTTCTACTTGCTTCAGGCAAGCGAACTTGGCGAACGCAGGAATTGGCCGATGCGGCGAACGTGAGCCTCGGACAAGTAGCGAGTGTGAAGAAATTGTTGGCTGACCGGGAGTGGATCCAAACACTCCCAGCGGGATTCGGATTGCAGTCGCTCGACGCCGAACTGTTCCCGCTACTCGATGAATGGGCACGGAATTACAGACCGGCTCGCAATTTTCCCAGCGACTTCTATTCGCTAAGGGCGATTCCAGAGGTCGAGGCGAGTTTAGTCGAAGCCGGCAGATCGCTGAACGTGCCGGTTGCATTCACGGGTTTTTCGGGAGCCGCTCGTTTCGCTCCCGCAGTCCGCTACCAGCGGGTCAGTGCCTACGTCGGCGGCGATATGGATGCAGTGGCCAAGAAATTGGGATTGAAGCCGGTGCCGTCTGGCGCTAACGTGACGCTGATTACGCCTTACGACGACGGCGTTTTCTTTGGAACGCGGAAGCTGGAAGGCGCGCCTGTCGTCTCGCCGGTTCAGATCTACCTCGATCTGATCCAGAACAAGGGGCGCGGTGAAGAGGCGGCGTCCGCGATCCTGGAGGAAGTCGTCAAACCCCTATGGCGCTGACCTTTCGTGACTACTCCAGCGACCTTGTCGAGGCCGCGCATTCGGTCCTGTTAGAACTCGTTCACTTACTCGGCGAGTACTACGACGACATTGTGGTGGTCGGCGGTTGGGTGCCTCAACTGATCCTTCCCGCGAAACCGCTGAAGCACGTCGGCAGTATCGATGTCGACTTGGCATTTAACCACGGCAACCTCCAAGAGGCCGGCTACGCGACCATTCAGGCGCTACTCCTTTCCCGCGGTTACGAACAGTACCACCGTCAGCCCTTTATCTTCCATCGGACCGTTAACGTGCGCGGAAATCCCATCAGAGTCCAAGTCGATTTTCTCGCTGGCGAATGCGAAGGCACGGGCAAAGGCCACCGGACGCAAAGGTGCATGAGGGCCCAGCGCGAAAAGCCCGGGGCGGCGACCTCGCTTTCGACTTGTTCGTCGAGACCCGGATCGGCGGTGAACTGCCTGGAGGCGGCAAGGATCGGACTACGGTGCGAGTATCGTCGCTGGTCGCCTTCCTGGTAATGAAAGGTATGGCACTGTTCGATCGGCTGAAGGAAAAGGACGCCTCTATCCAGGCGGGCTTGACGCGCTGGCGAGAGAGATTCAGCCGCACGCCGATCATGGATTGGTGCGGGAAGGATTCGGGAAGATAGCGGACAAGTTTGCGACGCTGGCGCACATGGGGCCGAAGTTTGTGGCCGACTTGGAGGATGTCCAGGATGCGGAGGATCGCGCAGCCCGCATGCGCGATGCGTTCGAAAAAGTTGACTACCTTCTGCGTTCACTGAAAATCGGGTAGGCGCTATCTGGTATGTCTGCTATCTTTCTTCCGGCCCTCCCGCACGAAGATGAGATCATAAACGCCAGCCACAACTGCTTCGCGGACGAGGCGATCGATGGCCTCGTGTCTTTCCGTGTTCCGGCGGTCGCGGCAGGCAAGTGATGTAGAGCCTCGATTCGCGCCGTCTCACGAACCCCACTAGAATTGGCCGCCCCTCGCAATCGCTCCTCGACTGGTACGGCACCGAATTGATCTGCGGAAAGGGACACGGCCTTCTCCACGTTCCCGAAATACCTTCCAGCGGCTACGGCACCCAACGATGGCTACACCTCGATTCCTCCTGGACTTGTCTTTTTGACGAAAAAGCCCCCCTGTCAAAAACCCAGTCCAGTGCGATGTAAGAATATTTTACGCTGAAAACAAAGGACTTACGAAACCGAGACCCTTCCAACCCCTTGACAGACTGATATAATGAAATTGTGAGGGCCTGTCTGGCACAAATCAGACAGGCCCTCGCTGCGTTTGCGCGGCCCGCCGTCTTAGTCGAAAGACTATCGCGGGGGCAACCGCCACTGTTCTTTGACAATTGAATATCAATAAGGCTCGCGGCCTCCGTCGACTACCCGAAGTGTCTTCTAAATTTCGGGTAGTCGCGGCGAAGGTTCCCGAAATTCCTCAAAATGCGTGGAACCTCCCACCGTTTAGTGAAAATAAACGACTTAGTAGCTGGAACCACCCACGGAATAACCCGCCCGAGACCCAATACAACCCAGGAAAACCGACGGGAATCCCAGATAACCCAACGCCCGTCCGTCCCCCGTCTGCGAAACTAGATGGAGATGTCAGAGGCCCAACAGCGGCGTACGCTGATCTTCGTCTTTCTCACTGTCTTCCTGGACCTCCTCGGAGTCGGCATCCTGATCCCGATCATGCCGTACCTGGTTCGCCAGTTCCGAACCGACGCCTTCACCGTCGGCATGCTCTCCGTCGCCTACTCCGCCGCCCAATTCATCGGCGCCCCCATTCTCGGCGCGCTCAGCGACCGCGTCGGCCGCCGCCCCGTCCTCCTCTTCTCCATCGTCGGCAGCGCCTTCGGTTACTTCCTCTTCGGTTGGGCCGGCTCGCTCTGGGTCATGTTCCTCGCCCGTATTGTCGATGGCGCCACCGGCGGCAACATCTCCACCGCCATGGCCGCCATCGCCGACATCAGCGCTCCTAAGGACCGCGCCAAAAACTTCGGCCTCATCGGCATGGCCTTCGGTCTCGGCTTCATTATCGGTCCCGCGCTCGGCGGTCTGCTCAGCAAGATCAGCCTCCAGGCCCCCGCCTACGGTGCCGGTTTCATCGGCCTCGCCACAGCCGTTTTCGGCTACTTCATGTTCCCCGAAACCCTCCCGCCTGAGCGCCGCAAAACCGGCCTCGTCTCCGCCTCCGAGTCGAACCCGTTCCAATCCCTCGCCGGCGCGCTCGCCCGCCCCGAAATCCGGATGTTCCTCTTCGCGCTCTTCTTCCTCAACTTCGCCTTTGCCGGTCTCCAGACCAACTTCTCCAACTACACCATTGACCGCTTCCAATTCGGTCCCGACGACAATGCCTGGGTCTTCGCCTTCATTGGCCTCACCGTCGCCGTCATGCAGGGCTATGTCGTCCGCAAGCTCATACCCGTTATCGGCGAACGGAGAATGGCCATCCAGGGCTTCGTGCTCTTCGTCGCCGGTTTCCTGGTCGTCGCCGCCGCGCCCACCGCCGTCTGGCTCTTCCCCGGTGTCGCCCTCATCGCCGTTGGCAGCTCGTTCACTAATCCCACTCTCAACGCCTTTATCTCCCAACGCTCCCCCGCCACTGAACAGGGCAGCATCCTCGGAACCACGCAGAGCGTTCTCAGCCTCACCCGCGTCGCCGGTCCCGCCTGGGCGGGCCTCGTCTTCGACCGGTTCGGCCCATCCTCTCCTTATTGGACCGGCGCCGCCTTCATCGCCCTCGCCATGCTCCTCGCCCTCCCCGACCTCCGTTCCACCCAAGGCTCCAAATGACACCGCTTCTCGCCGCCGCTCTGCTTGTCGTTTCGGTCGACGGCCTCGACCAGCGCTATCTCGAAGACCCCAATCTCAAAATTCCCAACCTCCGCCGTATCCTGCGCGAGGGCGAATGGTCGCGCGGCGTCACCGGTATCGTACCCACCGTCACCTGGCCCTCCCACACCACGCTGATCACCGGCGTACCAGCCTGGGACCACGGCATCCTCTCCAACCGGCGCCCCAGCGAGCAAGGCGGCGATTATTACTGGAGCGTTAACCTGCTCAAACGGCCAACGCTGCTTGACGCCGCCGCCAAAGCCGGTCTCCGCGCCGCCACCGTCACCTGGCCTGTCACCGTTGACGCTCCCGTGGCCTTTAACCTCCCCGAATACTTCCGCCGCCGCCGGGGCGGCTCCATGGACACCGCCTCCATCTGCTCCAAAGCCAAGCCCGCCACGCTCTGCCAGGACATCGCCGCCCGCTTCTCGTCCTTCCCCCAGGAGTGGATGGACGACCGCACTCGCACCCTCGCCACTCGCTTTCTTCTCCAAGACGCCAAGGCCGACGCCGTCTTCGTCCACCTCGTCGATCTCGATTCCGAAGCCCACGACAATGGCCCCTTCTCGCCCGAAGCCCACGCCATCGTCGAACGTACCGACGAGCTGATCGGCGACATGCTCCAAGCCCTGCCGAAAGGCGCCCGCTTCGTCCTCGTCAGCGACCACGGCTTTGAAAAGGCGACGAAGTCGGTCAAGCTAACCTTCGCCGCCGAACGCGACAAAGTGAAAGGCGTCGAACCTCGGGGCGGCTTCGTCGTCGCCGTCGGGGCCCCAGCCGCGGATTGGCTCCGCAAACTCAAGCCCGATCACGGCATCGGCCGCGAAATCCCAGCGGACGAGATCGCCCGCTTCGCCCCGCCGTGGAAAGGAAAATACATCTTTGAACCCGCGCCCGGCGTCTGGTTCGGCCCCGGCAATGACGGGCTCATCGCCAAGCCCCGCGAGACCGGCAACCACGGCCACTGGCCCACTCGCTACCGCTCCGTCTACGCCGCCTGGGGCCCGGGTATCCGCCCCGCCAGGCTGCCCGAGATAAACATCACGGAAATCGCCGATCGTCTCGCCAACCTACTTAGCGTTAAAATGGAAGGGCGATGAGCATGCTTTCTCAGCGGCTTCAAGTCGGGGTCGCGCAGAAGCAGATCCTGACACCGGGCCTTGTCCAATTAGTGTCGGTACTGCAACTTAACCGGCTCGAGCTGCGCGAGAAGATTGTCCAGGAAATCTCCGAAAATCCCGTGCTCGAGGAGTCGCTCGACCCCGCGGAAGAGATTACGGCGGAAGAACTCCAAAACATTCTCGAACAGGAACGCGTCTCCGACCCGTTCGATCAGGGCGTCCTGGACGTCGCGGCCTCGCCCGCCCAATTTGAAGCCGAAGCCGACCGGATCGAGATGGCGTCCGAAAACGGCGGCGTCGAAATCGCCGATGGCGCTCCCGCCGATCCCGTCTCCACCGCCTCCGATCCGTTCGATGAAATCGATTTCGACAACTACTTTCAGGAATACCTCGAGCCCGGTTTCAAAAGCCCCGTCGGCGAGCAGTCGGAAAAGCCCAGTTGGGAAACCTTCGTCAGTTCCCCGGTCACCTTGCCCGATCTGCTGCGCCAACAGTTGAGCTTGCTCTGCATGCCCGAAGAGGTGCGCTACGCGGCCGACACGATCATCGGGAACCTGGACGACAACGGCTACCTGGTCGCCGCCATCGATGAAATCGCCACCTACGGCAACCACTCGCTCGACGACACGGAAAAGGCGCTGGAAGAGATCCAAACACTGGAGCCGGCCGGCATCGGAGCCCGCGATGTCCGCGAATGCCTAATGCTCCAGATGGAGAGCCGCGGCGGAGTGGGCGGCGTCGCATGGCGGATTCTCGACAAGCACATGCGGCTCCTGGAGATGAAACAGTTCCGGGAACTGGCCCGCGTCCTGAGCCGCCCGCCGGAACACATTGAGATCGCCGTTGACGCCATTCGCCGCCTCGATCCCAAGCCCGGACTTCGCTATTCCGGCGCCGGCGCTCGCGTCGTCGAACCCGATGTATATATCATTAAGGACAGCGACAATTACATCATTGAATTGAACGACGACGACCTGCCGCAGCTCCGCCTCAACCGCGAGTATTTGAAAATGCTCGATCGCGACAAGGAGCCCGACAAGGACGTTCGTAACTACGTTAAGGAGCGCTTCAGTTCGGCCGCCATGCTCATCAAGAATATTGAGCAACGGAAACACACCATCCTGCGCGTCTGTCAGTGCGTCGTCGACCGCCAACGCGAGTTTCTCGATCTGGGCATCCAGCAGCTCCGGCCGATGATGATCAAGGACGTGGCCGAGGAAATCGGCGTCCACGCCTCCACCGTCAGCCGGGCCGTCGCCAGTAAATATGTGCATACGCCGCAGGGCGTTTTCGAACTGCGTTTCTTCTTCTCGGAGGCCGTCCAAGGTCCTTCGGGCAGCAGCACCCCTCTCTTGGTTCTTAAGCAGAAGGTGAAGAAGATAATCGACGACGAGGACTCCAAAAAGCCGCTGACCGATGAGCAGATTACCGCACGGTTGCAGCAGGAGGGGTTCGAGGTGACTCGACGGACCGTCGCAAAGTATCGCGAGGATTTGAAGATACCGTCGACGCACCAGCGGCGCGTAAAAAACTAGACGTAAGGACACGCGCGAGGAGACGATGATGAAAGTGACGTATACCGGCGGTAATGGCGAATTTGGCGCCGCCGAAAAATCTCGCCTGGAGGCGAAACTTGCCAAGCTCGGCAAGATGATCGACAAGAGAGGGGAGCAGGAAGCGCACGTGATTCTAACCGCCGAGAAGCGCGACAAGAAGGCGGAAATCACGGTGAATTACCTGCACCACAGTTTCGTCGCCGTCGGCTCCGGCGCGGCGTTCCCGCCCGCTGTTAGCGAGGCGCTCGTCAAGATGGAAAAGCAGATCGGCAAGCTCACCGACAAGCGCCGCGACGGCAAGCGCAATGGCGTCAAGCCCGCCGTTCTCGCCGCCGCCGATGCCGTCAAACCGGCCCCGGCGCCCGCCGGCCCTCAGCTCTACCAAGCCAAGGTCAGCAAGAAGCCGATGAATGTCGACGAAGCCGTGCTGGTGTCCATGCGCAAGAAGGTGAACTACATCGCCTTCCGCGACGCGGATTCCGGCGGCATTAGCATTGTGATCCAGCGCGCCGACGGCAACTTCGACGTGGTCCGCGCTTAATGTCCGCGCCGCCTGCGGCTACTCCGGGAGCTGAACTTGTCATTATCACCGGCCTGAGCGGTTCCGGCAAGGGAACTGTGCTCAAAAGCCTGGAGGATCTCGGCTACTACTCCGTGGATAACCTGCCGCTGGACCTGATCCCCAAGTTCGCCGAATTGACCGGATCCAGTTCCAAGATCTCAAACGCGGCGTTGGTCGTCGACATTCGCGAAGGGGAAGCGCTGCGGCGCTTTCCCGCCATTTATAAACAAGTGCAGCGGCAACTGCGCACCCGGCTGATTTACCTGGAAGCGGACGACGCCACAATCGTCCGGCGCTTCAGCGAAACCCGGCGGCCTCATCCGCTCAAAGGCGCGGAGCGTTCCGTGTCGTCGAGCGTGAAGGAGGAGCGCCAGTTGATCGAGCCGATCAAGCGGCTGGCCGATCTGGTGATCAACACGTCTCGTTTCAATGTGCATGAACTGCGCGAGTTCATCGGCGAGCGTTTCGGAGCGGCCCGCGATGAGTCGGGCGTCTTGATTTACGTGACGAGCTTCGGCTTCCGGCACGGCGTGCCCGCCGACTCGGATCTGGTGTTCGACGTTCGGTTCCTCCCGAACCCAAACTACATTCCGGAGTACAAGCGGCTGACCGGCAAGAATCCAAAGGTCGCCGCGTATATCCGGTCTTTCCCGCAGACGCGGGATTTCATGACGAAGATCACCGACCTGCTGACGTTCCTTCTGCCCCATTACATCGAGGAAGGCAAGAGTTACCTGACGATCTCCTTCGGCTGCACCGGAGGCCACCATCGCAGCGTGATGATGGCCGAAGAGATGCGCAAGCGCCTGCGAAAAGCCGGGTATAGCGTAAAGGGCCTGCACCGCGACATCCAAAAGGGCTAGCGCCGGCGACGCCACTGCCGTCACGTTGACGCTTCGTAGTGCGCGAATCTCGGCATCTTCCGCTTCCGCCGTCGCGACGCCCGATTCGTTCCACGACCGGACGACTTACAACCGCCCACTCGAATCGGGGATGGTTGCCAAGGCCTTGTAGGTCCGGGAAGCATGGCCCGAGCGCCCCCGAATCTCGGCATCTTCCGCTTTCGCCGTCGCGATGTCCGATTCGTTCCACGACCGGACGACTTACAACCGCCCACTCGAATCGGGGATGGGTGCCAAGGCCTTGTAGGTCAGCGAAGCACAGCCCTGCCGCACGCGGATCTCGGCGTCCGCCGCTTTCGCCGTCGCGATGTCCGATTGGTTTCACGGCCGCGCGAACTGCCGCACCTTCGGCTCGCTCTCTTAGGTCAGCGAAGCACGGCCTTCACATCCCCGCGGGCGAAGGCCAGGCGGGCCAGGGCGATCGACGCTTCGTAGCGCGCCCGGATCTCGGCGTCTTCCGCTTCGGCCAGCGCGCCTTGGGCTGTTACCGTGTCGACCGCGGTGGCCATGCCGGACTCGTACCGGAGGCGCGCCAGCTCCAGTACCTTACGCGCCGCTTCGGCCGATGAGGCCGCGGCGGCTCCCGCTCGGCTCTGGCCCTCGAAGGCTATCAACGCTTGTACCGACAGGCGTTCCGCGCCGAGCTTCAATCGCTTCACTTCTTCGCGCGCCTGGGCCAAGCGATGTTCGGCCGCTCGCTGATCCGCCTCCAAACGGCCGCTGGTCCAGACGGGAATCCGCAGCGTCGCGCCCACCGCGTATGTCGAGGTACTCCGGTCCGGTCCCGCTCCCAGCACGCCGTAGTCGCCCGACGCCGTTAACTGGGGCCAACGCTCCCGCCGTGCCCTCGTCACCTCTTGCTCGGCGACCTTTACCCGTTCCTCGGCCGCGCGGACATCGGGTCGAATGCCCTCCGGCGCTATCACCAGACGCGGTTCCACCAGTTCGCCATCGAACGGCCCCCCAAGCAACTCCACCAGCGCCGGCCGCAGCAGCGCCAACTCCTGCTCCGCGCCGATGAGGGCCACGTGCTCCGACTCGCGCTGTTGGCGGTTTCGGGCGACGTCCAACTGGGACGCCGCGCCGCCCTTCTCCCGGTCCGTCACCTGACCCAACAACGCGTCCGCCACGGCCAGCCGGGCCTTTGCCGCGCGCGCGCGGCTCTGCGCCTGGAACGTCTGCAAGTACAGCGTCACGACCGCCGCCTGCGTCTCCTCCCGCGCCGCTTCGACATCCAGCTTCGCCGCCGCCGTCTGCAACCGCGAGGCGCGAATGGACGAAAGCAGCGAAAAATCCAGCACCTTCTGCGTCACCACCGGCCGGGCGTTGAATGTCCGGAACGGTCCGATACGGTCACTCAAGCCCGGGAACGCGAGGCCGATCCCCTGTAAGTTACTCGTCTGGTACGTGCCGAATACAATCACATCCGCTTGCGGTAAATAGGCCGCGCGCGTGGAGGCGGTTTGCGCCTCGCGCTCCAGCACGCGTAGCCGAGTGATCTGCACGCCGGGGTTCTGCTTGGCCGCCAGTTCCAACGCGGTCTCCAGCGTAATCGTCTGTCCCGCGCACAGACACACTACGAGCGGGCTGATCCAAATTGACCGCATGACTTACTAACTCCCAATGACCGCGTCGACCCGCAGACCTACCGGTAACTCGACGCCCGGGTCCAGATCCACCAATGTTTCCAGTACCTTTGTATCCACGCGCTCCGACGGCTCGTCGGTCCGGATGTTCTTTCGGCCCAGGATCCGGCCAACGCGAACTACGGTCCCCGGAAACGTCCGCTCGCCGAAGGCCGCCGCGCGCACGGTCACTTTCTGCCCCACCGCCACTCGCGCGACATCGGTCTCATCCACGTCCACTCGGACGCGCAGCCGCGAGATATCGCCCAGGACCAGGATTGGCCCATTCATCTGTGTCGACACGCTCTCGCCCGTCCGCATCCGCTTGCGCAGGACGACGCCATTGATGGGCGACACAATGGCCGTTTTGCCCAACAGCGCTTTCGCTTCCGCCACGCGCGCTTCGGCTGAAACGACCTCCGCCTCCGCGCGGCGGATGTCTTCCTCGCGCGACGGCGCACTTACTAACGAGGCGCGTTGGCGTGTAGCTTCCACCCGCGCCTGGGCGACGCCGAACTCGCGCTCAGCCGACTCATATTCGGTTCGCGAGATCGCCCCGCGCTCCAGCAAGGACCGCCGTCGCTCCCGCTCCGCCCGCGCTTGGTCCAGCACCGCGCCAGATTCCGCTACAAATGCATCGGACTCCCGGCGCTCTTGCGTCCGCGCGCCATTCCGCAGCCGGTCCAACTCCGCGTTCCGCTCGGCGACAATCGACTCCGCCAGCCGAACTCGCGCCGCGAAGTCGCCATTCGCGAGCGTCGCGATCAGTTGGCCGCGCCGCACCGCTTGGCCCTCTTCCACAAGCACCGCCGCTAACTTCCCGTCGAGCTCCGTACCGATTGAAACCTCTTCGGAGACCGGCTCCACGCGGCCCGGCGCCACCACGGCCCGCGGCGCGGATGGCGTCGAAGCGGCTTGCGCGACCGCGGGCGCCGGCTCACGATCCACAACACGGCCGCGAAAGAGCACCAGCGCGGACACCGCCACAAAGAATATTCCCGTCGTCCAGACACTTCGTTTCATACCATTGCCTCCTCTTTCTCGTGTATCTCGTCCCATCCGGCACGGCTTGCCGGCGCCACGGCCGTCGGCGCGAATGGAGTTGGAGCGAACTGACGTCTCATGCCGCGGCCTCCACTTTCTTTCGAACATCTTCCCCGCCCGCGCGGTTTGGCCGCGATGCGGCCGGCGGGGCGAAGGGCGTTGGACGGGGCTGGGCGTTTCATACCATTGCCTTCTCTTTCTCGTCCCATCCGGCATGGCTTGCCGGCGCCCCGGCCGTCGGCTCGAATGGCGTCGAAGCGGGCTGGCGTTTCATGCTGCGGCCGCCACTTTCCTTCGAGTATCTTCCCCGCCCGCGCGGCTTGGCCGCGGTACGGCCGGTAGGGCGAATGGCGTCGAAGCGGGCTGGCGTTTCATGCCCCGGCCTCCACTCTCTTTCGAACATCTTCCCCGCCCGCGCGGTTTGGTCGCGGTGCGACCGTCGGCGCGAATGGCGTCGAAACGGGCTGGCGTCTCTCTTCCAGCCCGCGCGGTTTGGTCGCGGTGCGGCCGGCGGGGCGAAGGGCGTTGGAGCGGGCTGGGCCTTTCATGCCATTGCCTCCTCTTTCTCCCGTATCTCTTCCGATCCCACGCGGCCGTCTTCTATGTGTACAATCCGGTCGCAATAGTCCAAAACCCGGGGGTCATGAGTAACTATGACCACGGCCCGGTTCTTGTCCCTCGCCAACCCGCTTAGAATCTCCAACACAGTTCGGCCGCTGACCGAGTCCAAGGCCGCCGTTGGCTCGTCGGCGAGAATGATTCGCGGCTCGCCGGCCAGCGCTCGCGCGATCGCCACCCGTTGCTTCTGCCCGCCGCTCAGGTCGGCCGGATAGCTGCGTAACTTATCGGACAGCCCGACCGAGTCCAATAACTCCGCCGCCCGCTGGGCCGGGTTTTTGACTAACTTCAACTTACACATGATGGAGACATTCTCCGCGGCCGTCAGCGCCGGAAACAGATTGAAACCCTGAAAAATGAACCCGAACAGATCGCGCCGGAGGGCCGGCAGTTCCTTCTCCGGCAGGCCGACAATCTCCCGTCCGCCAATGCGCACGCTGCCGGATGTGGCCGAGAGAATGCCGCCCAGGATCGAGATGAGCGTCGTCTTTCCGCTGCCGCTCGGCCCCATCAGCACTAGCACCTCCCCGGCGCGAATGTCCATCGATACGCCGCAGAGCGCTTGTACCGCGTTGGCGCCGCGGCCATATGTCTTGACTAAGTCGCGAACTGTAACTAGCGGTTCCATGAGTAACTAGCCTCGAAATACCATCGCCGGATCGATGGTCGTCGCCTTCCGGATGGACAAGAGCGACGCGCTCATGCACATGAACAGAGTTAACCCGAAGATGCCCAGCGACACCTGCCACGGGAGCTTGATGAGCAGGTCGGTGTCCGCGGTGGAATTGACCACAAATAGCGCGATGGAAATGCCCAGCGCGTAACCCATTACGGCGGCAAGCACCGCTTGCAGGATGATGACCCGATAGAGCTGCCCGTTGGTCGCGCCCATGGCCTTCAATGTGCCGAACTCCTTCAAATGGTCGATCGTCGCCGAATAGATGGTCTGCGCCACCACGACGATTCCGACTAACAAACCCAGAATCGCGCCCATCAGCGTCGTTGTTCCGGCGCCGGTGCCGAAGACCCAATAGTTCTGGGTTCGTTTGAGCATTTCCAGCCGCGTGAACACTTCAACACCCGGAACCGCGGCTAGCAGCCCGGCTTTCACCGCTCCGAGATCCGCGCCCGGTTTGGTCCGGACCAGAATGAAAATCGTCTCGCTCTCCCGCAGCCGCATGTAGGTCTGCGCGTTCTTGAAGGACGTGAAAACGTATGGCGCGGTGGTAAACGAACGGATCCCGTGCGTGAAGCCAACGACTCTGGCCCGCATCCCGTTCAATTCGAGTGTGTCGCCGATCTTCGAAACGCCGAGCTTCTTCTTGTACAGGTCGTCGACGAACACAGTGTCCTCCCCGCGCAGGTCCTCGAGCCGGCCCTCCACGATGTCCCAGGGCGCGCCCATGCCTGTATCGAGATCGAAACCCGCAATCTGGCAGGACTCAAATGCCCCGTTCGGCAGCTTCCAGTTCAGGAAGAACAGTGTAAAGCTGACGGCCTGTTCGACGCCCGGTACCTGCATCGCCTTCCAGCGCTTGCTCTCCGCGATTGGCGACCCGCCGTTGACGTGCGGAATCCCGGGGGCCGAAATCCAGAGGTCGGCCGAGTTGTGTTCCACGACGTTGGCGCTGGTGTCCAGGAAGCCCAGGAACATGCCGAACTGGACCGCGATGAGCACCAGGGCGAAGACGATCCCGGTGAGGGTGACCACCAAACGAACCCGGTCATGCAGGAGATTTTTCCAAGCCAGAATGTTCATCGTTTACCGTCCGTCAATCAGTTACTGAACACTGTTCAGTCTAACACGCGGGTTCAGATAGTCAAGAAAGATCATGACTTCGAAAATTGTTTACGCGCGCATCCCACGGACGATCAAGGCAATGGTGCGATCAATCAGCGCTTCCCTCGACGGCCAGGGAAGGTTGTGTTTGCCGTGGTCGGTGATAAGGATCGCAGTGGCGCCGTGGAGTTGCATCCACACGGTGATCGCTTCCTGGAGCGGTTCCCCAAGCACGAAAACTCCAGTATCCTGGCACCGGGCGATACAGCGGGCCAGGCTCTGTAAGGCCTGCATTCCCAACTGGTTAGGCTCTTCCTCATCGTGAATGGGACCGCCGAAAACAAGCAGATACGGGTGGGGATGCTCCAATCCAAAAGCGATATAGCAGCGAAGACCGGCGACGAACTGATCGAGCGGCGGGAGGCCCCGATTCTCAATCTCATCCAGACGCTCGATGAGCGTTTCAAATGTTTCGGAGCAGATGGCGCTGACGATTTCCGTTTTGTTTTTGAAGTAGAGGTAGATGGTGGAGGCGGAATATTCGATCCGGTCGGCAATCCCGCGCATGGTGACACTTTCGAACCCATTCTGCAGAAACAACTCCACCGCCGCCTCCAGAATCTTGTGGCGGAGGGCGTCTTTTTCGCGGGCGCGACGTTCGACGGTACCCATACGGCTTTTCCCAAGTCTTCTCAGATTTGGGGGCCGTTGTCAATTGCCGGCCGGCTGAAAGCCTGGGCACACGAGGACGGGCAGCGACGGGTATTTGCGGAACGATTTGTCGGTTAAGGCCAACCGGCACAACACATACACGCTGCCCCTGGGCGAGTGAATCTGCTGTTGATGGCGGCAAACGGCGCACAATCCGCGCTTTGCGATCAAGGTTTCCTGTCCTCTGACGGCGGGGGCTGGTCAAACCGGATCACCGAATCCGCGCCGAACCGCCGATAGTTGGCGTATTCGACACGCATTCGAAGCCGAAGCGGACCGTTCCGGAAGGGAAGGGTGTCATCGGCGACGGTGAGAACCGGGAACCAAAACCCGTCTGCCATTCGATGCCGCACGGTACGAAAACGCGGGAAAAGATTCTCCTTTTTCGTGCCGAGGATCTCCGGGACCGCCTGGCCTTCGCTTTGCACGACCGAATAGTCGTTTTGCGCGATCCACAGCAACCCTTGAAACAGGCGCTGGCCGTCGAGAATCTGGCGCGGTTTCACTTCGAGCACCCAGCAGGCGGCGCCCTGGACGGTTTCCTCGCCGCGGTAAGCGGTGGAGTACAGCCAGAGCCGTTCCCTGGTCAAAAGGAGCGGCTGAATCTCGCGCAGATCGCGAAAATCCTCGTCCGTGAGGACCAAACGAACCAACGACGAGACACCCTTGGCGAGCACTTTCTCCGTCCGCTCGCCGCCGGGCGAAAACAGCACTTCGCGCGTTTCGCGGAACTCGCCGGTTTTGACGCCTTTGGCGCCGATCTCCTCAATCAGCACCTTCTGCCGGTAGAGGTATTGCGACCGGACGGCCTCGCTGGCGGTCTCTCGCTCGGCCGCCTTACGGGCCAAGCCGGGCGGCGGTTCCGCACCGGAGCCGATGGCGGATACTAGAACAATGCACGCGGCCCCGCGGATGAACGCGCTTATCGCGTCCCTGTCGACCATCCTGCCTCTCGCGGGCATTGGCGGCGCTGTATACATGCAACAACAGAATATCCCTATCGCCCAGGGGGTGGGGATTCTTTTGGCATTCCTGATGGAATCGGCGCTGTTTCTGGCGACCGGTTCCGGCGCGGCCAGAACCCGCCTGGCGGCGCTGCCGCCCGCGCGGCTCGCCACCGTCCTTACCTTGGTTACGCCCCTCACCTGGCTACTCGCCGGCGGTGGTGAACTCTGGCAAATGGTCGCCACCACGGCGATTACCGCCTTCTTCGCCTTCTGGTATCTTCGGTTCCCGGAGAGCGACGCGCCGGTGCTGCTGTTCTACGGCGCGTTGGCGATTGGCAAGGCGGCGGCGGTGCTTTATTTGATGCCCTGGCCCAAGGCCCCGACGGCGATCATTGGCGAATTCGCCTGGTTGCGAACGCTCCTCTTCGCCGTCCTGCTGTTCCGCCGGCCCGCGCTGACTAACTACGGGTTCCTGCCATCGAAGGAGGAATGGCGACAAGGCGTCAAGTGGTTCCTATTATTGATTCCGGCGGCGCTGGCCATTGGCATCCCGATTGGGTTTGTGAAAGTACGCGCGCTGCCCGACGACGCTGTCAGGCTAGCCCTCGCGGTCATCGGCACGTTTCTTGGGCACTACATTTTCGTCGCGCTCCGCGAGGAGGTTCTCTTCCGGGCGATGCTGCTTCCAAACCTGCAAAAATCGCTTGGCGCGATGGCCGGGCTGCTCGCCAGTTGTGTGATTTTCGGCGCGGTGCACCTGCCCAACTGGCGTTTCGCGCTGGTCGCCACAGTTGCCGGTTGGTTCTACGCCAGATCCTATCAGGCGACCGGCTCCATTCGTTCGGCCATGATTACACACGCGCTGACGAATGTCGTGGCGCGGGTGTTTCTGACCACCTAAGCCCGACGTCGTTCACATAGCGATGTGAGGCAGTGTCCCCGGAACGGGAAAAGTGCTGGCCGCCCGCCGTTCCCCGACAGTTTCGGGTTCCCGGACGACCACGATGTACCGGTAGAAACGACCGCAACGATCCCGACGGTCGCTGACAAAGATAGGCAAACCAAGTAGAATCACCCGTCTATGCCAACGCTCAGCATCTTCTTTGGAATCGTCATCCGGATGTACTATGACGACCACCCACCGCCCACTTTCACGCAATATACGGGGAGCACGAAGCAAAGATCGCTATCGAGACGTTGGAGGTAATTGAGGGAAAGCTTCCTCGCCGGGCCGTTGGGTTGGTGCTCGACTGGGCTGAGCTATATACGTACTTGTGAGTGCCCGCGTAGAATCCGTAGTCGCCGAACCAATCGACATAGACCAATTCCCCGGTCGCGTTTCCGAGCCGGGGACCGCAGCAGGGAGGCGCCAGGCTCACATCCAGAACCATATAAACCCGATTGGTCCTTCCATACACGGCGAAGATCCCAAACCAGGGGTCGCGAGGAGGAGGCCGCTTGTCGTCGAAGCCCGTGACGGCTATGACCGAGTAGTCGTTGTGGACGGCACGCTTGTCATAGACATAGAACTTCGAGAGCGACTCGTTCTTTTTCCTGAACCAGGCCGTCACCCTCCCGAGGTCTTCTTTCTGCAATCGCTCGCGACGGCGCCAGATCTCGTCCGGAGCCTGCGCGCAAACGCCCCAGCAGGCCAGCGATAGCAGGAGCAGCGGTTTCTTGATGAACCCGCGCAAAACGGACTCGGCCGCGGCTGGGGTTGCGGGAGAGTTTGTGAACGGTTGGGGGTTGCGACCGGCTTTTGCGCTGTACACGCTCACAGAATCACACACGCCACGGCGCGACGCATCGGACTTGCGATCAAGAAATCGGCCTGACAGGATCGGGCCTCTGGAACGGCGCTAATTTGTTAGGGAAGGGGAGAGTTCCCCATAAGCGCTAAGATAATAAAACGCGTTCAATTTGCTGTACGCGTCTCCGAGAACCCTCTCGGAGAGCCGTACTGATGTCGTTCCAGTTGCTGATTACTTTCGCCAAGGATATGTGCGGTTGAA
>JBJXFL010000224.1:0-2605 GCA_046155405.1 Bryobacteraceae bacterium
ACGGACCAAAGATGGCCAGCCCGGAGATCAAGGATATCGTCCATGTTTCGCCCGCCGACTTCGACAATGATGGGCTCGCCGATCTCTACGTGCTGACGGCCAGCGGCGGTGTCTTGCTGGCCAACCGCAAAGACAAATTTGAGTTGATCGCCGCACCGGCCTTGCCGAAGGAACAGTACCGCTCGGTTGTGTGGGTAGACTTCGATCATGATTACGATCTCGATCTCATCCTCTTGGGTGCCCACTCTGTTCTCCTCCGTAACAATGGCAAGGCGGGATTCAGTGACGAGACCGCCGCATTTCCCTTCGTCAAGGGCTTGGCCAACGCGGGCGTAGTCTTTGACGTGATCCCGGATACCGATGGGTTCGACATCGCCGTCGCCTATGAGGACCGGCCTGGTGTGCTCTATCGCGACAATATGGCCGGGCACTACGAAGCGGTGGAATTGCCGGCCGTCAAAGCGGGTACCAAACATCTCTCGGCTCGAGACTTCAATAGTGATGGCGCTACCGACCTTGCCGCGGGAGCTCAGCTGATGGTCAACACCGACGGGAAGTTTGAGGCGGCGGGCGCTGCGTCCGATGTTGCCGTCGCTTTCGTGGACCTCGACAATCGCGGTCTGGCCGATCTGGTAGGCGGAGGCGTCGTCATGCGCAATCTCGGCGCTGGTCGATTCGTCAAGGCGGGCCAGGCGTTACCATCCGCGTTGGCGCTGGTAGTTGGCGATTTTGACGCCGACGGGCACGAAGATCTAGCGGCCGTCACCGAGTCCGGCGAAGCACAAATCTGGCGCAACGACGCCGCTGGTCCGCAAACGTGGCTGCGTGCGCGGCTCACCGGCGTTAAGAATATGAAGCTCGCGCTGGGAGCCGAGGTTGAGGTCAAGGCAGGGTCCCTGTATCAAAAGCAAACCTATCTGGGCGTGCCGCTTCACTTTGGATTGCGCAATGCTACCGCAGTGGAAACGGTGCGGATCACCTGGGCCAATGGCCTGATCCAGAACGAACTCCGCAAGCCGGCGGGCAAGGAACTCGCGGCCAAGGAAGCGCCCCGGCTGTCCGGGTCGTGTCCCATGATTTTCACCTGGAACGGGAGCGGCTTCGAGTTCATTTCGGACGTGCTCGCCGTAGCGCCGTTGGGAGCGGCGGCCGGCGACGGCGTCTACTTCCCGGTGGACCACGACGAGTACGTTCCGCTACCGGCTAGCGCCCTCGCGCCGCGCGATGGACGCTACCATGTGCGCGTCACCGAGGAGCTTCGCGAGGTTTCCTATCTCGACAAAATCGAACTCGTGGCCATCGATCACGCCGCCGGCGAAGAGCTTTACACCAATGAGAAGTTCAAGTCGCCGCCCTTCCCCGAATTTCGCCTTTTCGGCGTCCGCCACCGCATTGCGCCGGTATCGGCACGTGACCATCAAGGCGTTGATGTATTGGCCAAGGTGTTGCGGCGCGACTCCACGTATGCCGATACGTTTGACCGGAACTCTGCCGGAGTCGCCGAGCGTCATTCGCTCGAACTCGATTTCGGCAAAGCTGCCGCGCCGGATAACCGTGCGCTGCTCGTGCTCAGCGGTTGGGTGGATTGGGCCGATGGCAGCACCTTCCGGGCTGTCTCGCAGGAGAAGAGCGAAGGCCTGGAAATGCCTGTCGTCCAAGTGTTGGATCGGGACGGCCACTGGCAGACGGTCGTTCAGGACATGGGCATTCCCGCCGGCAAGCCGAAGTCCATCGTGGTGGATCTCACCGGCAAGTTCCTCTCGCCGTCGCGCCGTGTGCGGATCTTGACCGACCTGTGCGTTTACTGGGATGAGATTTTCCTGAGCGAGGACGTGGCAGCGCCTCAAACAACAATTACCCGGCTTGGACCTGATGCGGCGAAGTTGTCGTATCGCGGCTTCTCTCAAGTCGTAGTGCATCCGCAACGTAAGCAGCCCGAGCGTTTCAACTACGGACTTCCCCAGCCCGCCAGCGCCTGGAATCCGACGCCAGGCCTGTACACACGCTTTGGCAACGTGGAGCCCCTGCTCGACCGCGTTGATGACCAAATGGTGATCATGGGAGCCGGCGACGAGCTTGCTCTCGAATTTAGTACGGACCGGCTGCCCAAACTGGCGGCCGGCCGCTCGCGCGATTTTCTGCTGTTCGTGGATGGTTGGGCCAAGGATGGGGACGCTAATACCGCGTTTGCCCGCACCGTGGAGCCTTTGCCTTTCCACGCGATGAGCCGCTATCCGTACCCGGCTTCGGAGAAGTTTCCCGAAGACGACGCTCATCTCCACTACCGGCGGACGTACAATACCAGGCCGGCCCTCCACTTGCTGTCGAAGCTGCGGGCCGGACGACAAAGGATGGAGTAACTAAAATGGAGACCTTTTCTGAGGACCTTGTCCGCGGGGAAATCCGCAAGTTGGTGGCAGAAGTCACGGAGCGCGAACTGGACGAGATCGGCGACGCCGCTTCGTTCCGCCGCGAACTAGGCATTGATTCGCTGACCGCCCTGGAGATCATGTTCGCGGTAGACAAAAAGTTTAAGCTCTCGATTCCAGATGACGAATACGAGCAACTGAAGAATCTCAACGATACCGTGGCGTTGGTGATGAAG
>JBJXFL010000226.1:0-45457 GCA_046155405.1 Bryobacteraceae bacterium
GTGCCGGGGTGTGCGGCCGTCGGGGACACGGAGGAAGAGACGCGGCAGAACTTCCAGGATGCCCTGATCGCACATTTCCAGGCGATGCGCGAAGTGGGAGAGCCGATCCCGGATCCCCATACGTTGGTGGATTACGTAGAAGTCGCCGCTTGACGCTTCACAAGCCCGCTGTAGTGCGTCATAATCGGGGGCGATATGACTCGACGAATTCTTTTTGCGTTTCTCGCGTTGCCTTTAGTTGCCGCCGATATTAGCGGGAACTGGACGTTTCATGTTGATTTGGGCGGGCAGAGCGGCTCGCCGAAGTTTACCTTTCAACAGAAGGGTGAGGCGGTGACGGGGACTTATACCGGGCAGTTGGGGGAGTCGAAACTGAAGGGCACCGTGAAGGGCGACATCGTGGAATTTCAGTTCGAGACCGCCGGGATTGACGTAGTCTATACGGGCACGATTGTGAGTGCTACCGAGATGAAGGGGAAGTGCGATTACGGCGGACAGGGTGCGGGGACATGGACGGCTAAGAAAAATTAGGCCGTCACCTTTTCGGCTTTTGCGAGGTAGATGGGGTCGAATTGAATGCCGAGGCCGGGCGTGGCGGGGACGGTGACGGTTCCGTTGTGGATTTTGAATTCGGGCGTGTACCAGGTTTCCTTCTTTTCGTCGCCGCGGTGCGGGAATTCCATGTAGCCGCCGATGTTCTCGACGGCCGAGGCGAACTGGACGATGTTGACGGCGGAGGCGCCGGTTTGCGTGTTGTGGGGCACGATGGGCATTCCGAACTTTCTGGCCATGCGGGCGACGCGCAGGGCGCGGACGAAGCCGCCGTTGTAGTTTAAGTCCGGCTGGACGATGCTCACCACTTTGTTCTCCATCATCCAGAGGAAACGCCAGAGGCTCGCGTCCTGCTCCCCGGCGGCGATTTTGATTGTCAGCGCGTCCGCGACCTTCTTCGTTTCGCCGAGTTCCTCCCAAGGGCAGGGCTCTTCATAAAAGTTGACGTTCAGGTCCTGCAGCATGCGGCCGACTTCGATGGCTTTGGCCGCGTTGTAGCTGCCGTTGGCGTCGACGTTGATGACGACGGCATCGCCCAAGCGTTTGCGGGCGAGCTTCATCATGGTTTCGGTGCGTCCGGGGAAGGCGTCGAGATTGCGGCTCATGCGGCCGCCGATCTTGAACTTTACCGCCTTCGCTTTTGTCTCGGCGATGCCACGGACGTAGACGTCGACCTCCCGCTCGGCCGTCGTTTCGCGGCCGGAGCCGGAGAGGTAGACGGGGATTTCTTTTCTTATGACGCCACCGAGAAGCTCCCCCACGGGCAGTTTCGCGGTCTTGCCTAGCAGGTCGAAGATGGCTTGCTCGACGTAGGCGACGGGGCACCAGAAGGCTTGGCCGGCGAGCTTGTAGTTGGCGGTGTAGACGTCATCGACCAGCGTTTCGATGTCGCGGGCGTCCTTGCCTAGAAACGTTGGCACGACGCGACGGAGGAGAATGGCGATGTAGTCTTCGATCTGCTTGGTGCGGCAGATGCCTTTGACTTGATCGGTGGAGGTGACTTCCAGAAAGTAGTTGTTGGCGACTTTGAGGAGTTCGATTTTCGCTATCTTTACCGGTACTTTGACCTTTTTGTGGATGCCGAGGAAGGGTTCTTCGTACCAGGGGATGATCTTTTTTTCCTGCGCGGCGGCGGCGGTGGCGAGGAGAAAGTGACGGCGGGAGAGGGGCATTTTATTGTCCGAGTTCGTGGCAGGCGTTGCAGACTACGGTGGCTTTGTTTTCTTTGTGACAATCGACGCAAGCCGCCATTTTTGTCGAGCGGTGCAGTTCGATCCTCGCTTGTGATTTTACGTCACCGTGGCAGGCGGCGCAGTCTACTTTGGCGGCGGTATGGCGAGCGTGGCTGAAGAAGACGAAGTCGGGGAGTTTGTAGACGCGGCGGGAGGGGATGGGCTGTTCCGCCTTTTCGGTATGGCAGGTTTGACAGGTTTTCCATGCGGGGAAGGCGGCGCGTTCGGCGGTGTTGGCGGTTTTGTGGCAGAAGGTGCATTGCAGGTTTAGTTCGGCGTGGCGCTTGTGGGAGAACGCGGTTTCGCCGTATGCCGGAACGAGAACGAGCCAGAGCAGTGTGAGAACGCGCATCACCAGTAATCAGTATCTACCGTTGATCCACTTGGCGACATAGTCGAAGAAGTTCTTCACGCTGTTGGCGTACTGGCCTGGCGTCTTCTCGCATTCCTTGCAGGGTGTGGCTCCGTGGGTGGCGCCTTCCACTACGATGAAGTCCTTGTCTTTGCTGGCGGCGAGTTCGTAGTGGAGCTCATTGTCTCGGATGAACGTGTAGCCGCCCATCGCGGCGAAAAGCACGGGGACGGCGATGTTTTTGACGGCGCAGGGAACCGAATTGTTGGTTGAGCAGTAGTCGATGCCGTCTTGCGAATTGGTGGCGCGAATGGCGTTGGCGCTGAGGAACGAACGCACGGTCAACATTCGCGCGGAGCCATTGAAAGTTGCGGTTCGTGGCGGCGGGGCACCGTAATGCATGGCGCTTTCGACGATCTGGGTGGCGATAGTTCCGTCGTTCTTTAATAGCTTGCGGGGCTGCGCGGTGTGGTCGCGAAGGCTCGGGTCCAAGCCGATTAGCCGCGCCCCCTGGCCGCCCGCAATGATGAATGCGTCATCGTCCGAATAGGGGTAAGTCCCGGCCTTCATGCGCTTCGCTTTGTCGAGCGCAAGGTCGATCAGTTGGTTCATCCGCGAGGCTTGGGCCTGGAAATATTTTTGTTTGAACGCGGCGGAGTAGTTGGACGGACCGGATGGGTTGAAGCCATTTTGGGGATTGAAAGGATCGAGGGCGGGATTGATTTTGGCGGGGTCGTTGTCGATGACGGCGGGATTGACGCTACGGAGACCGTTGATGGAGTTGCCGGGGTGGGCGTCCATGAAGACGACGCCATCGCCCGGCGGAAGGCCGGCGAGGGCTTTCGTGCACGGTACGAGTTTCGATGCGCCCTGGCAGACGGACGGACCTTTTTCGGCCACGGCTTGGTAATAGCTCATGGACGTTCCTCCGCCGCTGTGGCCGAAGAGGATGACTTTGGTAATGCCGGGCTGTTTACGCAAGTATTCGACACCAGACTTGATGTCGAGCGCGATTTCGTCCCAGTTAACGGCCGATTCGTTGTTTTCGAACCGGGGGTTCATCGCCAGCACAAGAAATCCTCGGCGGGCGAGTTCGCGCGTGGCGATGTGGGAGAGAAAGTTCGCGGTGCGGTGGGTGAGGATAATGGCAACGTGTGGCGCCGAACCGGAATCGGGTTTATAGAGCGCGCCCTTCGTGGTGGAGGGCGAGAACTGCACATACGCCGGGTTGCTTTGCCCGAACGAAGCCGCGGCGGCCAGTGCCGCCGCGGTCATCAAGCCAATATACATTTCCTACTGGGCCTTTTTGGCGGTGAACTCGCGCGGCTGACCCTGCCCGCCTTCGCGCTTGAACTTTATCTCACTTCCGGAGACGGCGCCCGTGAAGGTCTGCTTGCCGCGTTGGCTTTCGACTACGAAAGTTACTGTATCTCCGCTAATCTTGCCTTCCGAGATAGGGCGCTCGCCCCTCGGGCTTGTTACCGTTCCCGTCAATTTATCGCCGTCCTGTTTGAGGGCGAACGTCGTTTCCTGTTCGCCGTTCTGGCCGGGGACTTTGGCCATCCATTTTCCGGTTAGGTCGGCGGCGAACGAAATTGCCGCTAGAGCAAGGCAGAGGAGCAAAGTTTTGATCTTCATAGCGACAACGGTATCTCATTTCGACACCGGCTGGATGGTTCCGGCGAAGGTGAGGAGCAGGGTGCTGCCGATGACGGGAAGGATGGCCACGACGATCAGCACTGGCGTGTAGCCGAAGTTGTCGACGAGCCAGCCGGTGGAGAGGGTGAAGAGCAGCGCGCCGATACCCGCGCCGAGGCCGCCCATGCCGGCGACGGAGCCTACCGACTGCGGCGGGAAGTAATCCGATGGGAGCGTTTGCACGTTGTTGACCCAGAATTGAAACCCGAAGGCGGCAATGGACATCCAGGCGAGCGCGGCGTGGACGCTGTGAGAGGTGAGGATGCCGCAGCCGGCGGCCATGCAGGAGGCGCCGATGACGATGAGCGTTTTGCGCGTTCTGTTGACGCTCCAACCGCGCCCGATCAGGAAGGTGGCGCTGGCGCCGCCAAGGAGGCTGCCGATATCGGAGACGATGAATGGCACCGTTGCCGCCCATGCGATGCTCTTCAAATCGAGGCCGTGGACACGGCTCAGGTAGAGCGGAAGCCAATTCAAATAGAGCCACCAGACGGGGTCGGTGAAGAAGCGGCCGAGCACGATGCCCCAGACCTGTTTGTGTTGGATGAGTTGGAGCCAGGGCGTGCGTTCTTCGCTCGTCGCTTCCTTGACGCCGAGAGCGGCGCTCTCCGCGAGCGTGGGCGGCCTATATAGCCAGAGCCACAATGCAAGCCAGGCGAAGCCGAGCGAACCGGTGATGAGGAACGTGCCCTGCCAGCCGAAGCGCAGTTGCAACGCGACGATGATGGGCGTAGCCACGACACTGCCGAGGGCGGCGCCGCTGTTGAAGATGGACATGGCGAAGGCGCGCTCCTTCACGGGAAACCATTCGGCGCAGACCTTGGCCGCGCCGGGCCAGTTGCCGGCTTCGCCGAGGCCGAGCAGGAAGCGGAAAATACTGAGCGACCCGGCGCCGCGGGCGGTGGCGTGGGCCATGGCGGCGAGCGACCAGAGCGTGATGGAGAATGAAAAGCCTCTTTTCAGACCGATGCGATCATAGAGCCGGCCGCTGAGCGCGTGGCTGATAGAGTAGGCGACAAGGAACCAGGAAGCGATGGCGGCGTACTGCTGGTTCGAGAGACGCAGCTCGGTGACGATGATGGGCGCGAGCGTGGAGACGGTCATCCGATCGATGAAATTGATCAGGGTGGCCAGGAAGACGAGGCCGATCATCAACCAGCGCAGACGCGGGTACACGGACTATAGCCCCTCGGGCAAGGCGTCGCGATTCAGCTTTTCAATGCCGGCGAGGGCGTAGAGGTTTTTGTGGATGGTTTCGCAGATGTCTTCGAGGGGGAGGTCGTTATCGTCGTGGCCGAAGGGGCCTTCAATTTCGACGCCGATTTCCTCGATGCCGAAAAAGGTGTAGGCGAGGACGAGCACGTCGATAACAGTGGTCCAGCCGAAAGTTTCGACCATGGCGAAGGGGAGTGTGAAGCAATAGAGCACGAGGGCGCGGCGGAGATGAACGGCATAGGCGAATGGCATGGGCGTTTTGCGGATACGTTCGCAGCCGCCGAGGTAGTCGATAAGCTGTTGCGTGTTCTGGTCGAGGGAGGTGAGGACGATGTCGGAGATGAGCGTTTTGTCGCGAGCTTCACAGAGGCAGCGAGTGATGTGGGTAGCGACGGCGAGCGCGGTGTTTTGGGCGTCCATGGCGTCTTGGGCTTCCGCTGCCGGGAGCTCGTGAGATTGAGGGCCGAGTCCGTCAGTACCGCGAAGGCTATGCATGGCGGCCCAGGGGAAGGCCGCAGTCCAGCGGGTGAGGCGAGCGAGGAGAGCGGGATCGTCGCGCAGGTGCGCGCAGGCGGCGCGTATGAGATTGCGCGTCTCATTGACGATTCCGCCCCACATTTTGCGTCCCTCCCAGAAACGGTCATAGCTGGAGCTGGTGCGGAAAACAAGCAACATGCCCATGGCCACACCCATCAGCGTGTGTAACAGGGAGGGCATGCCGACGTTGTGAACATGCTTGTGAAAGGCGACGACGCCGGCGGACCAGGCAACGCATAACGCGACGCGGCCGGCGATTTCGCGGACTAGCGAGCCGCGGACGTCGAAAAAATGGTCGAGCCACTTGTGGGGATCGTATTGGATCATGCGTTGGTATTATCGCAATGATGAAGATTTCCAGACGCGCTGTTTTGTTCGCTCCTCTACTGGCCGGCACGCCGCCGGTTTTCCGCGGCATTTATCCAATCGTGCAGACGCCGTTTCATGACGACGGCTCGTTGGATCCGGAGACTCTGGCGAAGGAGACCGTGTTTTTGCTGCGGTGCGGGGTGCAGGGCATGGCGTGGCCGCAACTGGCGAGCGAGTTCTGGTCCTTGACGCCGGAGGAGCGCACGCGCGGGGCGGAAGCGCTGTTGACGGCTGGCAAGGGACGCGGGGCGCGCCTGGTAATCGGCGTCCAGGCGGACGATGCGGATTTGTCGGTTCGTTTGGCCAAACATGCGGCGGCGCATGGCGCGGACGCGTTGATTTCATTGCCGCCGGCGGGGATTGGATTAAGTGAGTTCTTTACGAAAATCGCCGCGGCGGCGCCCGGTTTGCCCCTGTTTTTGCAAGCGGTTGGGAAGATTAGCGTGGCCGATGTGATCGCGCTTTCGCGGGCGGTTCCGGCGGTTCGGTTCGTGAAGGATGAGGCGGGGGTGACGCTGCCGCGGATTTCGGAGTTCCGGGAAAAGGCGCCGGAGCTGGGCGTGTTTACGGGGGCGCACGGGCGGACGATGATCGATGAATTGTTGCGCGGCGCGGTTGGCAGCATGCCCGCGGCGGGGCCGGCGGATTTGTATGCGAAGGCGTTCGTACTTTGGGAGAACGGCAAGCAGCGGGAGGCGGCATTGGCATTTGCGCGGGCCGCGGTGTTTGTACCGGAATTTGAACAGTACGGGATCGAAGGGTTGAAATATTTGCTGATGGTGCGCGGCGTGTTTGCGAACCATGTGGTGCGGGGACCGAGGAATGCGGACGTTGGGGCGGTGGCGACGCGCACGAAATTGGACGAGGCCGGCAAGCGGGCGCTGCGACTGTTGTGGGAAGCGGTGGGGAAGTGAGTTTCACCCGCAGGGCGCTGTTGGCGGCGCTGCCGATGGCGGCGCAGGGCGTGCAGCGAATTGATTCGGTGCGGGCGTGGGCGATGCCGTTGTTGGGAACGGGGCGATTTGGAACGGCGAATTTCAAGGGCGATCACGATCCGGCGCGGGCGCGATGGTTCGGTCCGTTTTCGCAGTTGGCGGGTTCGATATTGGTGGAGATCAAGACGACGGGCGGGTTGACGGGATATGGGCTGGGCGGCGGCGGTTCGGCCGCGGTACACGTCATTGAAAATCACCTGCGCGACCTGCTGCTGACAGTGGATCCGGCCAATATCGAGTTGCTGTGGGAGCACATGTACAGCTCGTCGATTTTCTATGGCCGCAAGGGTTTAGCGATACAGGCGATCAGCGGGATCGATCTGGCGCTGTGGGACTTGGCTGGGAAAGCGGTGGGAAAGCCGGTGTATCAACTGCTGGGCGGCGCGACTAAGGACAGAGTGGCCGTCTACCTGACAAGCAAGAATGTGCGGCTTGGTTTGGAACTGGGGATTCGTGCGTTCAAACTGCCGGTGGACAGCGCGGCGCACGAGGGCAAGACCGGGATGAAAAAAGCCGTGGACCAGGTGGAGGCGGCGCGGAAGGAGATTGGGCCGGATGCGGAATTGATGATCGATGTGCTGTGCCGTTGGGACGTGCCGTACACGCTGGAGATGGCGGAACGGCTGGCGCCATCGCGGTTGATGTTCATTGAAGAACCGCTGAATCCGGATGACATGGCGGGTTACGCGCAGTTGTGCGCGTCGGTTCGTTCGACGAAGATTGCCAGCGGCGAGCACGAGTATACGCGGTATGGATTTGAGAATCTGATTGCGCGACGGGCGGCGCATATTCTGCAGCCGGACATTACCTGGAGCGGGGGATTGACGGAGTTGCGGAAGATCGCGGCGTTGGCCAGCGCGCATCAACTGCCGCTGATTCCGCACCGCGGCGGAAGTGTCTATGGGCTGCACTTCATACTGGCCACGGCGCATTGCCGGTTGGCGGAGAGCTTCGGCGTTGGCGAGCCGGGCAATGAAATCATGCAGGCGATGTCGCCGCGGTTCGCGGATGGGTTTCTCTATCCGAGCGATAAACCTGGGTTCGGCGTGGAGATCACGGAGGCGCTGATCCGCAAGCACGCGCGGGCTTGATCAATCCCAGTTGAAGCCGACGATATGGAGTTCCTTGTTGGATTCCCTGGCGGGGCGTATGGCGATGCGCTCGCCGCGGAGTTCCAGGACGCCGCCTTCCGTGATGGGTAGCGGCACCGTATCGTTAATAGGAGTACCGGGCGGAATGTTGGCGACGGTTGTGCCGTTAAGCGTGAGGGGATCGCGATCCCTCGACCAGTAGCCCTGTGGGCGCGCGGCAATTGTGGCGGCGGCGGTGACGGGACGGAAGCGAAGGTTGACTACGCCGCTGGAGCGCGCGGGAACGGGGAACGGAAATAGCGGATGGTGGAGCCGTCTTTTTCCAGTTCGAACTCGTAGTTGCGGGTGGGCGCGACAGATAGCGTGCCCCAGCGGCCTTCAATATTTGTGGTGGTTTCCGCTATCGGAGCGCCGTCGCGTTGGCCGGTTCGTTCGTCGAGAGCGTAGATGCGCAGGCGGACGCCGGACTCGGGCAAATTGGTGGCCGCGCCGCCGGCGAAACCCGTGATCAGGCCGCCGATGCGCGGCTGCAATTCGGGTTTCACGATGAGCGTGGCGGGTTCCGATCCGGCGAGGAATTTGTACATAACGCGGAAAGCTTCAGGGTGGAAGGCGACCTCGCGGTGATCGAGGCCGGGCAGGACGATGTTCTGGGCGCCTTTCAGAGTAGGGCTGTCGTAGCCGCCGCCACTGGGCTGCGCGTATTTGTCGAGCTTGTCGCTGCGCGTGGTCATGAAGCGCACGCCGGGGACGGTTTCATCGCCTTCGTTTAGTTGGGCGAGGAAGGCGCTTTTGCCGTTGAATTCGTTACCTATGTTGGTGGCGGTGACGAAGACGCCGTGGTTTGGCGTGCCGGCGAGAATGGCATGGGACACGGCCGCCGCGCCGCCGCCATTCTTGACATAGTTTCGAATGGCGTTGCCGCCGCGACCGCTGCCGATGAGCGCTACTTTGCTTGATTTCGTTTCCAGGAGCAGGCGGGTGACGGCGGCGCTTAATTCGGCGGCTTGATCCATGGTGGAGGAGCGGTGGGCTTCGAACTTCGCATCGTCCAAACGGGCGCTGGGATTCGAGAATCTGATGGCGTGGAGCTTTTCGCGCGGATAGCCGTTGGATTCAAAGAGCCAGATGACGCCCATCCATTTCGCGGCGTCATCGCCATTTCCGTGGACGAAAACGATTGGGGGTTGAGCGGGGAGGGAGAGGGCGGCTAGCGGAAAAATTCGCATCGACAATTAGAGTAGCGAGAGTATCGCCGCCACCGCTTGCGGGGTGCCGTCGGCGGGCTCGCGGAAGAAGTATTGCACACGCGCGTGTTGGTCGTCGTAGCGGCGCGGGAACGCGACCGAGGTGTGGCGCGCGCGCTGGGCCAACAGATCGGCCATGGAGTTGTAGCCGGCGCCGGTGATGATGCGGCGGGCGCGGCAATAGAGGTTCGTCGCGGGGTAATATTCGAGTTCCGACCCCGGCGAGACGACGACAAACGGAGGCTGGGCTAGCGCTGTTAGCGTGGCCACTTCCTCCTCCGGTCCGCTATGCACGACGAAGGTCAGGCCATCGCGATCCAACGGCGGTGGAATGGGTGTTGCAATGCGGCCCGGGGGCAATAGAATCGGGCCTGGTAGCGCAACGCTTAGGCCGAGCGCGGTGCGGTGTTCCTCCGCCAGCGGCTCGGCTTGCAGGATAAGCGAAAATTTCTTTGGCTCGATGCGGAATGGGGTTAGCAGGCGCCGCGCGACATGGATTAGCGGCACGTCCGGCGGCGCGCCGCGCCATTCGTCGCGCAGGCCGTAGGGAAACGTATCTGTTACGACGGCGCGCAGGCGCATCTCTTGCACGAAGGCGCGGGCGGACTCCGCCCATCGGTTCGTTTGTAGACGCACGATGGGGCAGCGTGCCAATAAGGCCAAGCCTTCCGCGAACGGCGAATTGGTGATAATGCGCCCGTCCACACCCGCGTCACGCAACCGCAGACAGACGGCGAGCGCACGGTTCAAATGTCCCAATCCGCCACCGGGCGCGAAGTACGCGACTATTCCTGGATTAATTTGCACAGCGCGTCCAGCTCGCGATCCAGGGAAAACTCCGCCATGACAAAATCACGTACCCGTCCCGACATTACCGCCAGTTCGGCCGCACCCAACGCGACCGCCCGCGCCGTGGCGGCGCCCGCGGCCGTGCGATCTTCGCTCGCGAAAACGAACCCGGTCCGGCCATCCACAATTATTTCCCGCATGGCGCCGGCATCGGAAACGATGGGGACCACGCCGCACGCCATCGCCTCTAAAAGCACGTTGGGCATGCCTTCAAACATGGATGGAATCGCCACAAAGTCCGATGCGGCGTAGAGCCCGGCGAGTTCATCCGGAGGACAGAACGGAATCCGCACACTTCGCGGCGCAATGGCGGGATCGTCGAGGATCGCCGCCGTGGGCGCATCGAGCGTGCCCACCACCAATAGCCGGATTCGATCCAGCAGGCCTTGATCCCGAACCGCCTCCAGCCAGAACGGAATGCGTTTCTTCGCCTTCAATTCTCCGAAGAGCCCGATCACACGGGCGCCACCATCCACGCGCAGCAGACCGCGAGTCTCGTCACGCCGTACGCGATCCGGTGGGAGCAGTTGCCAGCGCGAGGCGTCGACACTGTTCGGCGTCCATTCCACGCGCCGCCCTGGGTACAGCGCGCTGGTCCGCCGGACCTTCTCCATTGTCACAGCGCCGATCGAAGTAGCGCGCGAGAGAGCCTCGCGGACCATGCCGCCACGCTGGGGCAGGAACCAGTCGCGGTCGAGATCGTTACCACGCACCAGCACTATCGATTGAGCGCCCAACCACGCCGCGAAAGTCACGGCATGAAAGCCGCCGGTGGACGCGCCGAAGCCAACAACGCGCGAGTACGGCGTACGCGAATGGCGTGCCTGAACCAATAGCCATGCGTGGTTGGAGGCCATTGCCGGTTCGGTTTCCGGCGGAACTAAGATATCCGCGCCTCCGTCGCGCTCCTCAACTCGCGCATCGAAGACTTGCGGCGCGCCTAGCACCAGGACGTCAAGAGCGATGCCCCGGCGTCGCAATCCGCGCACCTGTCGCGCGCAACTGACAGCCATTCCACCCTTTCCCGGTGGATAGCGGTCGGTAATCCAAAGGATGCGGCCGTTCATGTCTCCATCGCGTCATACTCGTCCCGCTTTGGCTTGAGCGGCGGCAAACCGGGCCTGTTCATAGCGGCCGAATCGGAATCGGAAAAGTAGCCCGCTTGGCCATATCCCGCGGCACCGCCGTATGGGCGATAGTACTCTTCGCGCGAGGACGCCATCTCCGTGTCTTCGGTCTTCTCGTAGCCCTCGTTGGTCGACGCGCATTGCGGGCACGCGGGGCCGTTCCGCCCCATCATTGTGTGGGCAATGCAGAGCTGCCGCCCGCACATGGCGCATCCCGAACTCGCTGGAGCGCCGCACTCGCGCATCACCAGCAGGCCCATATGCCACTGGCAGATCATTGAGCCCCTCCGGCGGGTTGGGGCCGCATGGCAGTCAGCCGGACGAACATGCGCAAGATATCCGCGCCGGGAACGGCGTTACCGGGGGGATCGCCGGCCGCTTTGAACTTGTAGTAGCGATCCATTCGCGCGACAGCGACTCCATCCTTTTCCGGGAAGGATATTCTCTCGTTAGCCCGGTCAATCAGTTTCTCGACGCGCACCGGTTCCCATTGCATGGGCGCAGGGGGGATGAGCATGGCCGTCACGGTCGACAGCTTCTTCCACTTCGTTTTTGATTTGGATTTTCCCCTGGTGGTTGTGTATCGCCGCTCCAGCTTCAGATACCGGTTCTCCATGCGCAGGACGGCCGTACTGCCGTCGGTGAGCGGCAGGCGAATGGTACACAGATCTTCGTCATAGGCGCTCTGCGTCAGGCTCTTGTTGCGGCCGGGCGGCAAAACCTTGGTGCCGGCACACTTCTTTTCGTCGATTCCGGTGAGATTCATGGAGACCTTAATCTTCTCGTTCGGGTGCAAATCCTGGCTGAGTTGCCGGAGTACCGGCCGCAGCGAGACGCGAAGCTCGTTGGGCAAGTCCATTGCACGCGCAGACTTTTTCATGCGAATGCCAATAATGATCACCGCCAGCGGAGCGAGAATCAGTGGCAGGCCCCAAAGCCGCTCTTCCACTATCCCCGCGACTACGTAGCCGAGCAAGAAACCCACAACGATGGCGATAATGCCGCCAACGAATACCTTCCTCGCAAAGGCCTTGCGCGCCTCCGCCATGTTGTCCCAACGTTCCAACTCACCCAACAGCTTCACCAACGAACGGCCATCCCAACCTCCGCCGATGGTCTTCTTCTCCACCGCTTTCCGGGCGGCGGGAGTGAGATCTTTCACTGTCATCTAGTTACCCCTCATTGGTAACGCCGCGGCGGCGGCGCGGAATACGACACTGAGTTGTTCATGCGCGATCAATCGCGAAAAGTAATCACACGCGGTGGAAAAAGCGTTTACGGCTAGTTTGTCGCGAAGGCCGTTGTCGCGGAAAAGCCTCTCCATCCCGAGCGCCCACGCCCGCCGATCCCCCGGTGCCGCCAGCAATCCATCTTCCCCGTCCCGAATCAACTCACGGCTGACGGCCAGGTCCGACGCAATCACCGGCGTACCCGCCGCCATCGACTCGACGATCTTCACCGGACAACAGCCTTGCCAAGTATTTCGCGCGGTCTCCACTAACGGCGCGACGGTGAATCGAAGCCGAGCCAATACACCGGCCAACTCAACGGGCGCCAGCGGCCCATGCAATAGAACCCGCGAGGCTAACGCATGGCGCGCGATCCGCCGCTCCAGTTCCCGCGTGTCCCGATTGCCGCTGTGCACAATCAACAATCGCCCGGTAGCCGTGAGCGCGAAAGCGTCGATCAGGAACTCCACGCCCTGCCACGCATGCAGACCGCCGACGTAACCGCACCACTCGCCTTCGTCGAGGGCCGGTATTGGATTCGCGTGGGCCGCAGTCTGGAAAAACGTCTCACGGGCCGCATTCGGGATGACAACAATTTTATTCCCGTCGGCGCCCTCCGCCTTCAGCGCACGACTTGTCACCGCGGACACACACAATATCGCGGTCGCTTCGCGCAGGCACTTCCGCTCCATGTCGCCGAGCTTCGCCGTCAGCGTGGCACTGTCGGCGAACCCCGGTCGCGAATAGGCCAGCTCCCACGTCGGCAGTGCATTGACTTCGAAAATCGCCGGGCACGCCGGCACCGCGCGCATCGCTGGAATGCCGCCCCACGGATCGCGATAGACAATCAACTCGAGTGTCTCCGCTTGCCGCGCGGCGTGGAACTCGACGAACTGCGCAAACGCGGTGGCCCGCCGAAGGGTGTCGCGGTGCGCGCCCGGCAGGCGATGGATGACCGCGGCGCCCTCGTTCTGAACCACCGGCAGCTCCGGGTCGCCAAGACACAGCACGCACACGGGCGCGAAGTCCCGCGCCAGCGCCGTCGTCATGGAAGCGATGTGGCTTGAAGACCCCTTCGGACGGGGGAAAACGTCGAAGGCCACATAGAGAGCCCGGGCGCGCATGCAACCTGTTATGGCTGTCCGGCGCGGATGGACGGATTGCGATAAGTTAGAGACGTGCGACGCATCCTTCCTCCCGCAACGTTGTTGCTATGTTTGCCGGTACTGGCGGACGAAAGGGCATTGCGTATACTTGAGGGCAATTGCTTCTCCTGCCACGGCGCGGCCAAGGTTGCGGGTCTGGACCTGCGCACGCGCGAATCCGCTGTCGCCGGGGGCGCGCGCGGAGCGGCCATTCGCCCGGGCAGCGCCAAGGAAAGCCTGCTTTATCAGGCCGTCCTGCGCAATACGGCGTTGCAGATGCCGCCGGGCAAGAAAGCACTCGAAGCGGCCGAGATCGAAGTCCTTCGCGACTGGATCGACGCCGGCTCGCCATGGACCGCCGCATCGACACCCGCCGGGCCTTCCTGGTGGTCCTTTCAACCGATTCGCCGTCCCGCGGGCCAGCGTACAATCGACTCCTTCATCAACGCCAAGCTGACCGAAAACAAGCTGCGAGCCGGTCCGCGAGCGCCCCGCCGCACACTGATTCGCCGCGTCTATTACACGCTCCACGGCCTGCCCCCTTCCCCCGTGGAAGTGGAAGCCTTCGTCAACGACAAGGACCCGGAGGCGTGGGAAAAGCTGGTCGATAAACTCCTGGCCTCGCCCCGCTATGGCGAGCGCTGGGGCCGCCATTGGCTCGATGTCGTCCGCTACGCCGACACCGGCGGCTTTGAGACGGATATCTATTTCCCCAACGCGTGGCGCTACCGCGACTACGTGATTCAGGCCTTCAATAGCGACAAGCCGTTCTTCCAATTCGTGCAGGAGCAGGTGGCGGGCGACGAGATCTGGCCCAACGATTTGGCGCTCGACGGCGGCTTTCAGGTTCCCGATGAAAAGAAGCGCCACCTCGACGCCAAAATCGCCACCGGCATGTACGCGATCGGCCCCGTCTATCATGAGGCCGGCCTGTTCGGAGGGCAGCAGCGGTATGAATGGCTGACCGATGTTGTCGATACCACGGGCGAAGCATTCCTCGGCCTTACCCTGGGCTGCGCCCGCTGCCACGACCATAAGTTCGACCCGCTTACCGCCCGCGATTATCACGCCATGATGGCTGTCTTCGCGGCCAGCGACGAGCGGGAAGTGCCCGTCATTCCGAAGTTCAACATTTACGGCTACAAGTCCGGCTACCCGCGCTGGTTGAAGGCGGAAGAGATCAAGGCCGCCATTGGCCGTATCGACCAGGGCGCGCGGAAGCGCGTGGTCGACAAAGTGCGCGCGCGTTTTTCGGAAGAGGTTTTGAAGGCTTTCGATACTCCCGACAGCGAGCGAACGCCGGCTCAACGTGAACTTGCGCCGAAGGTGGAACTGGCCATGACCGAGGCCGGCCTGAAGGAGAACGCGCAAGGCATCGCCGCCGATATCAGCTACACGCCGGAGGAGACCGCCATGCGCGAAGGTCTGATCCGCGAACTCGGGGACGCGGCGCTGAAGGCCAATCCGGTTGCGCAGACCGCCACGGTGCTCGGCCCCGCCGACAAGGTCTACGACATCTTTCTAACCAGCCGCGGCGACTGGCGCTCGAAGGGGCCGCGGATCGATCCCGCACTCCCCGCCGTCATCGCGAATGGCGTCAATGTCGACAGCACGCTCCGCCGCAAATCCCTCGCGCAATGGCTCGCTGATCCAAAGCATCCGCTCACCGCGCGCGTGATGGCCAACCGTATCTGGCACTGGAATTTCGGCCGCGGCATCGTCGGCACGCCCAACGATTTTGGCCGCCAGGGTGACGCCCCAACGCACCCCGAACTCCTGGATTGGCTAGCCGCGGAGCTCATCGAAAACGGCGGAAGTATCAAGAAGCTTCAACGCCTGATACTCCTCTCGGACGCCTGGCGGCGCGACTCCGCGGACGACAATGCCAACCCAACCATAGACGCGAACAACCGCTACCTGTGGCGCGCCAACCGCCAGCGCATCGACGCCGAAAGTCTTCGCGACTCTGTCCTTTCAACCGCCGGTGCGCTTAACACGAAGATGGGCGGCCGCCCCGTTATTCCGCCGCTGAGCAAGGAAGAATACACAGTGATGTGGGCCCGCGAACAGTGGCCCGAAGCGATGGACAAAACCGAGCATGATCGCCGCAGTGTCTATCTCTACGTCAAGCGGGCATTCCCGTTGCCGATGCTCGCTTCGTTCGATTCGCCTGAGTCCTCCGTCAGTTGCGCCCGCCGCGATGCCACGACGGTCGCGCCGCAAGCGCTGACGATGATGAACTCCGAGTTCATGCTGCAACAGGCGCGCCGCCTCGCCGCGCGGGTTGAGAAGGAATCGAACCCCGTCGAGCGACTCTGGCGGCTAACGCTCCAGCGCACTCCCACCACAGTGGAAACGCAACGCGCCGAGGCATTCCTTAACGACAGCGCGCCCGGCGCCATGGCGCGGCTGGCGCTCGTTCTTTTCAATCTCAACGAATTCCTCTACACGGACTGACCGCCATGCACCCACACGCCACTCCCGCCCGCTCCCGCCGCGAATTCCTGGAACGTTCCGGTCTCGGCTTTGGCGCTCTAGCCGCCAGTTGGTTGCTGGAGCGTGATGCGCTCGCCGCACCCGCGGTTGGCAACAACCCGTTCGCGCCAAAGAAGCCCGACTTCAACGCCAAGGGCAAGAACGTCATTTACCTTTTTATGCACGGCGGACCCAGCCACATCGATACTTTCGATCCCAAGCCGCTGCTGGTGTCGCTCGATGGCAAACCCGTTCCGCCCAGTTTTGGAAAAGTGGATTTCCAGTTCACCAAGATCGAGAAAGTGCCGCTGATGGCGTCGCGCCGCGTGTTCAAGCGCCGCGGCCAATCGGGCCTGGAAATCTCCGATCTGTTCGAGCACACCGCCGCCCATGCCGATGACTTGGCTGTTATTCGCTCCTGCCATCACGATGGGTTCACGCACATTACGGGGCAGAACTGGATGAACACTGGTTGGGCGCGAGTTGGCCGTCCAAGTATCGGCAGTTGGGTTGTATACGGCCTTGGCAGCGAGAGCGACAATTTGCCCGCCTATGTCGTGATGCTCGATGGCGGAATCAAGTCCGGTTCGCCGGCCTACGCTTCGGGTTTCCTGCCGGCGGCGTATCAGGGCACCGTGCTGCGCTCGGAAAATCCACCGATCCTGAACGTGAATCGGCCCGAGGAGATCAACGCGCCCGATCAGCGCAAAATGTTCGATCTTCTGCGGCAGTTCAACGGCGACCATAAGGACGCTCGCGGCGGCGACAGCGAATTGGCGGCGCGCATGGCGGCCTACGAACTGGCGTTCAAGATGCAAATGTCAGTGCCCGAAGTGGCCGACATCACCAAGGAAACCGGCGCCACTCGCAAGCTCTACGGGCTCGACGATAACATCACGGCCGAGTTCGGCATGCAGTGCCTGATGGCGCGGCGTCTGGTCGAACGCGGCGTCCGTTTCGTCCAGCTTTATTCAGGCGGCAAGAAGGGCTCCGAAGTCGGCTGGGATGGCCACAACCAATGCGACCAGAATCATGAGTTCATGGCGCGAAAAGTGGATAAACCCATCGCCGGTCTGCTGACGGATCTGAAGTCGCGCGGCTTGCTGGAAAATACGGTCGTGTTGTGGGGCGGCGACTTTGGCCGTACGCCATTCACCGATGGCGGTGAGGGCGGAAGCGGCAATCGTAATGGCCGTGACCACAATCCTTACGGGTTCACGGTTTGGATGGCGGGCGGCGGTATTCGCGGGGGCAAGGTGATCGGGGCGACGGACGATATTGGACTTCGGGCGACGCAGGATCCAGTCACCATGCACGACCTTCACGCGACGTTGCTCACTCTGCTCGGCCTGGATCACAAGAAGTTGACGTACTTTTTCCAGGGCCGCGATTTTCGCCTTACCGACGTGCATGGCGAGAACAACTTCGCCGCGCGGTTACTCTGACCTCATGCCGGCAAAGGACCGCTTCGTCGAATTCTGTATCGAACAACTCGCGCCTCTGGGCCGCATCGATTCGCGATACATGTTCGGCGGGTGGTGTCTTTATTGCGACGGCGCCGTGTTCGCTCTAGTCGCCGACGGGGCGCTGTATTTGAAAGGCGACAGCCACAACATTCCAGAATTCGAAGCGCGCGGCCTGCAGGCTTTCCGGCCGTTTCCCGATAAGCCCGATGTCATGAAATACTTCCAGGCGCCGCCGGAAATCTTTGAGGACGACGCAGCCCTTCGCCGCTGGTGCGGCGGCGCCATCGCCGCCAGCCTGCGAACAAAGAAAAAGAAGAAGCGCTAACGCTGGCTCTCGTCCTTATGCTGTTCGAACACCGCTTCGAACTCGCGATGCACGACCGCGAAGATTTGGAGCAACCGTGGATCGAAATGCGCCGGCATCGTCCGCCCGTCGCCTTCCAGCATGATCCGGCACGTCGACTCGTGGTCGATGGCGCGCTTGTAACTGCGCCGGCTTCGCAGCGCGTCATAGTGATCGCTCAACATTACAATTCGCCCCGATATTGGAATCCGCTCGCCAATCAATCTATGCGGATATCCAGACCCATCCCAATGCTCATGGTGCGTCAGCGCGATTTCCCGCGCCATGTCCAACAGCCGGGAATTTGAGCCTTCCAGCAGACTCGCTCCAATTAAAGTGTGCGCATCCATCACCTGCCGGTCCCCGCCGTCCAACGACCCGCTTTTTCGTATTAAATCGTCGGGAATGGCAATCTTGCCGACGTCATGCATCGGCGCCGCGCGGAAAATCAATTCCTGGTCTTCATCCGACCACCCCAACTGCCTCGCCACGATCTTCGCATAATGGCTTACGCGCTGAATGTGAGCGCCCGTCTCCCTGTCCTTATACGCCGACGCACGCGTTAATCGCAATACCGTATCGTAATAGGCCTCTTCCAACTCCTGCGACCGCCGCCGCTCCAATTCCAACGCGAATCCGATATCGAGTCTCGCCGCCCGGTTTGATCGCCGGGCCTCCCGCAACTGCTTCCGCAGCGACTTTTGCTGCTCTTCCAACGCCGCGATGCGCGCCGCGGCCTGCACTCTCGATGAGGGAACCGAATTCTTATCGCCTTTTAAAGCCATTCCAACGCTCAACCCCGCAACTTTCTGTGTTCTCCAGCGGGCGGCTCGCCGCTAGTGCCCGAGCCGGAAGTTGTCTCCCAGGTAGATCCGTTTCACTTCCGGATCCTGGCCCAGTTCAACCGGGGAGCCGGCTCGGAAGATCTTGCCGCTGTTAATTATGTAAGCGCGATCGGTAACCGCCAGCGTCTCGCGGACGTTGTGGTCGGTAATCAAAACGCCAATCCCGCTCCGCCGCAAATCGGAGATAATCCGCTGCAGTTCGATCACCTGAATCGGATCGATTCCGGAGAAGGGTTCGTCGAGCAGCAGGAACGCCGGCTCAATCACCAGGCTTCGCGCAATTTCCGTACGCCGCCGCTCGCCGCCCGAAAGCATGTAGCCCTTCGACCCACGCACCGTCTCCAAACCGAGCTGCTCAATCAGCCTGTTCATCCGCTCCCGCCGCTGCCGCGCGTCGAGCGGTAGCGTTTCCAGAATCGCCATCAAATTCTCTTCCACCGTCAGCTTGCGGAATACGCTCGCCTCCTGCGGAAGATACGAAATGCCGCGTCGCGCCCGGCGGTACATCGGCAGCGACGTGATGTCGTTGGCATCCACCATCACCTGCCCCGAGTCCGGGCTGATCAACCCGACGATCATATAAAAGCTGGTCGTCTTGCCCGCGCCATTCGGCCCCAGCAGCCCAACCACTTCGCCTTGCGAAACGGTCACGGAAACGTTGTCCACCACCTTCCGGCCGCGGTACGACTTTGATAACTCCTTGGTCTCCAGGACCCGCATCAATCGCCGCTCTTCTTCTTGCGCTTCAATCGGCTCTCCGTTGGCGCCGCCGCCGCACCGTCCACCAGCAACCTATCGTTGTCGGCGAAAAAGGTGATCGTTTGCCCGCGCGTCGTCCCCTGAACGGAGTCGGTAAACACCGGCGTCCCACCGGTTAACACCACTTTGCTTTCCGCGATCTCATAGAGCGCGTGGCCGCTCTTTCCCGTGCGCGTCCTGTCCAACGAGGTCTGTAGGATCTCCACTTCCCCGTCCGCGTTCGCCCGTTGCAATGAGTTCCCCTCGTCCGCCGGCGTCTTCGGATCGTCCTTGGAAAACCACGCCCGCAACTCCTTGGAATTCACCTTCAAATCCCCCCGAATCAGATTCACCCCGCCTTTGTAATGGGCCACCTTATCGGCGTCCCTATACTCGAGCTCCGGCGCCCTTACCAGCGTGAACAACTGCGCCTGCGGCTGTTTTGCGTTGCCCTTGGGCCGCTCGCGCGTCTGGGTGAATACCTTTCCCTGCGCCGTAAGAATCTGCGCCTTGCGATCGATCGTGATGATGTCCGCTTCCACTTTATCGGCGCCCTGCCACAGCGTCGCCCCACCCTCATACCGGATCCAAGTGTTCTCTTTCCGCGTGGTCATCTTCGCCGCCCTCGCTTGAATGGTCTCGCTCGAGTCGATCAGCGACGACTTCGGTTTGGCGGCCTTCTTCTCCGGCAGCCGCGTCGAAATCACCCGGTCCGTCGCCACCATGTCGCCCGTCTTCTGGTCCAACTCAATAGTCGCCGCGTCGGTCGATCCCGCCGGATCCCAAATGCGCGCCGAGCCCAGCAGCGTTATGTGTTCGGTGGCCTGTTCCAGCTTTGCGTGATCGGCCTTCGCCCGCCGGTCGCCCTCTTCGTACTGGAAATCGGTCCACTGTTCCAACTGGTTCATGTCTCCCGTCCTCGGGTCAAACGTGGCCAGCAGGTCCTCCGAAGATGTCTTCGAATCCGGGTTCTTCCCCTTGCCCTTCGTTAGCGTCGTCACCTTCGCCGCGCGGAACTTCTCCAGTTGATTCTTCGATCCATAGGTGATCCAGAAGCGCTCGCCGTTCATCTTCCGGTAGCGCTCCGCCGGCGCCTTTGGCAGAAACTCAATCTCTCCGGGCGTCTGCGTGACAACGGTGTCAATCTCCTCGCCACCGGGCCGCATCGACAGCTCCACAATCTCCGCCCGCATGATCCGCGTCGCCGTCTTCGGCGGCACGGACTCAACCGTTGTCCCCCCGGTCGCCAACGCTTTTTTCAATACGCTCTCGCCTTCCGGCGTCTCAAAGTCCATATCGACCCGCTGCGCCGACACCACCGTGCGCCCCGCATCCGATGTAGTCACCAGCCGTGCATTCCGCTCGCCTTCAATGCGGCTGATCGCATTCTTGTCCGCGAACCGCATCACCAAACGCTCCGCCGCATACTCCAGTACTCGCTTGGGCTGTTTGTCCTCGCCCTTGGCGTTTTCCGCTTCCACCAGATCGATCTCGCCATCCTTCAAAGTGACCACCGAAGCGCCCGCGTTGAGCGTCAACGTGTCCCGCGTCAGTCGCGACCACGGCTTCAGGTAGATCTTCGATTCCTGTTCGCGATACGCCAACTCGCCCGCCGCCACGCGCATCTTTCTAGTGCCTTTCGTCCACTCCAGGTCGACGTCTTTGCGCATCTGCAACTCGCGTAGCGCGGGGTCGTACGCGGCGCCAACCGCGGACCCGCGCGAGTTCTCAAACTCAAACTCCGCCTTCCGGTCCGTGGTGACCTTGCCGGTCTGCGTGCTGTAAGTCACGCCGGAAGTTCTGATGCGAACCAGCCTGTTCCTGGCGGTGGGATCGGACTTGAAGCCCATCGTCATGTTGACCTCGCCGTCCGAATACATCAGGCCGTCTTCCGTGCGCAACTCCGCTCTATCCGACTGTATGAGGTCGTACGCCGAATCGTCCTTGTGGAAGACCTTCACTTCCACTCGCTGCAAGTCGATGCGAGGCGGGTCGGATTGCTGGGTAAACTCCTTGGCGCGGACCTCGGCGATCGTTTTGTCGCCGGCGGTCTGGGTCCAGACCCACCCGTCGCCGGCGCGGGACTGAAAGCCCGCCGGAAGAGTGGCAGGTTTTTTAGGAGCGGCATTGGTCTGCTCGGCTTTTTGCTGTTGGTACACCCAGCCAACGGCAGCGGCCAAAGCCAGGCAGCACACCAGCAGAAGCCACCCGGTGCGGCGCATGAAACTCCAGGGTACCATTGAGGAAATATGCACCGTTCCATGGCAGACTTTACACATGCCTGGAATTACGAGCGTGGCGTGCTCGACAACCTTACGGATGGATCCCTCGGCTAAGCCGTTCGCCCGAGCGGTCCCCTCACGGTAAGGTAGTTACCGGAGCATGATCAAACCAATTCCCCACCTACGCTGGTGGATCGCCGGAGCCCTATTCCTCTCGACGGTCATCAACTACATCGACCGCCAGACCCTCTCCGTCCTCGCGCCCTACATTAAGGCCGAATTCCAGTGGAACAACACCACCTTCGCCCTCCTTATTATCTCCTTCCGCGTCGCCTACGCCGTCGGCCAATCCGTCTCCGGCCGCGTCCTCGACCGCATCGGCATTCGTCGCGGCCTGCCCCTGGCCGTCGGATTCTACTCGGTCACAGCCATGGCCACGTCAATGGCCACCGGCTTAGTAAGCCTCTCCGCCTTCCGATTCCTTCTCGGCGCCGGTGAATCCGCCAACTGGCCCGGCGCCGCCAAAACCGTTTCCGAGTGGTTCCCTAAACGCGAGAGCGGTTGGGCCGTTGCCATCTATGACAGCGGTTCCGCTATTGGCGGTGCCGTCGCCCCCTTTCTCGTCTATGCAATCTATCGGGTGTTCAACGACTGGCGTCCGGCCTTCCTCGTCACCGGCATCCTGGGCCTCCTTTGGATCCCTCTTTTCCGGTGGCTGTACCACCCGCCCGAAACCCATCCCCGCCTCTCCGCCGCGGAGAGGGAAGACATCCTAACCAACCGTGCCGACACCGCTCCCACCGGTCAAAAAAGCCTTCCCTACGCAAAGCTCCTGCGCCTCCCGCAGACCTGGGGCATTGTCCTCGCCAAGAGCCTCACCGACCCCGTATGGTTCTTCATCACGGACTGGTTCGCCATCTATCTCGTCTCCAAAGGCTATCAACCGGAACAAAGCCTTCTCGCATTCTGGGTCCCCTTCCTCGCCGCCGATATCGGTAATTTCGCCGCCGGAGGCTTCTCCAGCTTTCTCATCCAAAAAGGCTGGGACACCGCTCGTTCCCGCCGCTTTGTCGCCGTCATCTGCGGTCTTGGCATGTCGACTCTCGCCGGCGCGGCCTTCACCAATTCCTTTGGCTGGATGGTCGCCTGCTTCGCCCTCTCAACACTCGCCTACGCCGGCTTCTCCACCATCGTCCTCGCGCTTCCCGGCGATTTGTATCCGACGGGGAGTGTCGCCTCCGTCAGCGGCCTCAGCGGCACGGGAGCCGGCATTGGCACCATCCTCGCGACCTACCTCACCGGAATCGTGTCCGATCGATATTCCTTCGAACCGGTGCTGATTGCCGCCAGTCTCGTCCCCCTTCTGGCCACGCTAGCCCTGGTCACCCTTGTCCGTCGCGAAGCGTAGCGATTAGCGCAAAGGCCGGCCGCGGCCCCGCGCTGGCTATTCGATACTATCGAAAGGCGAAACACGATAACCTGCTCCGCGTTGATTTCCACGGTTCCAAGGAAGTGCCAAGCGGAACCTGCCATGCAATCTTGAAAGCGGCCGGAATCGAGCCTTGGAGGAAACAATGATTGACTTACGCTATTCGCTGGTAATTGAAGCGACCGAGGAGCCCGATTTCTTTTCCTTTTACTCTCCCGATATCGAAGGTTTTAGTGGAGTTGGGCACTCAGTCGAGGACTGCCTGTACAAGGCCAAGTGGGGTATTGCGGAGAACGTGAACCTGCTGGCGGAACAGGGCTTACCTGTTCCTCTACCTAATCCCCGTCCGCGGATTACGATTGAAAACGCGCCCGCGCTGATGTAGGCGGAGGGCGATGCGCTTGTATTCAGTGGGCTGGCTTCGACCGTGATCTTGCGGGCAGCCTCCATGACGCCGACAATACAAGATTCGATATGACCGCGCCGCAACGCCGCGAGTCCCACAGCTTCCTCAACTGGATGGTCACCTTCGTCGCCCTGTCCATTGTTGCCTGCGCCAACTTCGTCCTCGCGCCGCTGGGCGATCCCTATCCCGCCGGCGTCTTAGCAGTCTCCCGAAACTTGACGCCTCGCTCGCGAGCGGAACAACTCAAGTCTCCGCGCCTCCCGACCGCGAGACTGCCCCGGCTCAGAATTGCAGCTTCAACGCCAACTGCAGCGACCGCGGCGTGTTCTGCTGGCTGGTGATGCGTCCGAAATTGGCGTTGTTGATATCGAGCGACGCGGGACCATTGAACAACACCGAATTGGTGACGTTGAACGCCTCAACATTAAAGTCCAGCTTGAATCGTTCGGTGATGGCAAACTGGCGGGTAACGGTCATATCCTCATTCCAGAATCCCGGACCGTACAATCCGTAAGCGCCCGCGCCGGGCGTGTTGCCATAGGAATAGGGCGCTGGATTCGCGAACGCCGTCCGGTCCAAAAAGACGGGCCGTGCGCCAAGCAAATCGCCCGATCCCCATTCGCCGTTGATCCGCACCGCGCCGCTGAAAGCGGGATTATACGATGCGCGGCAACCGCCGGCGTTGGGCAGCGTGCAGGAGGCGGCGATAATGCCATACGGCAGGCCGGACCGCAGGCGAGTGATGCTCGACATTCGCCAGCCGCCCGTCATCGCGTTCACCATCCGGCTCTGGCCTTTTCCGAATGGCAACTGGTAGACAATCATCGCATTGAAGACGTGACGGCGGTCGCTCTCGCCGTGCGTCTTTTCCTGCTGCCAGAAATACGAACTGCGTCCCGCGCCTGCATCGGAGAGCGTTTTCGACCACGTGTGGTTCACGTTGAACGTCAGCCCGTTCGTCATGCGTTTCTGGACGGTCAACTGCAACGAATTGTAGCTGGAGTTGGCCAGGTTTACAAAGTCCGCATTGACGTTCGAATACTGCGGGAACGGGCGCAACATCTGTGCGAACGATCCCCGGTAGTTGGCATAGGGCAGAGCGATGTCGGGGATGATTGCGCTCGCCGATGCAAGTGTCGTCGGGCTGACCTGCGCCGTCAGCAGATTGCCGAGCGCCAGATAGCGCGGATGGATTTCACCGGACCAGATGCCCCGGCCGCCGCCCCGCAGCAGCTTGCCATTACCGCCAACGTAGCCCGCCGTCAAAGTGATGGTGGACGTAATCGCGCGCTGGATCGAGAAATTCCAGTTCTGATAGCGCGGCGGACGCGCTCCCTCCTCCGGATTGTCGAACGCCACGCCGCCCCCGGTCGGCCGCTGCGTGTAGAAACCGGTATTCAATGTCGCGTCGAAGAACGGCGGCTTTTGATAAGCCGGAACGCCGTCGTCCCAGTCATAAGCGGGGCTGTACGTGTCGATGGGAACGAAGCCGGGCGAGGCGGTAAATCCGAGTTTGCCGGTGCCCTCGCGCGCGCCGCCGCGGCCGCCCACCGCGCCGTGCCGCGAATACATCATGCCGTAGCCCGAACGGATCACCGTTTTGTCGCCCAGCCGGTAGGCGAAGCCGATGCGCGGACCCCAGTTGTTCCAGTGCGTCTTGATGCGCGTGGAGCAGTTGCAATAGAGCGGGTCGTTCCCCTTGCCCCCGAACTGCAGCGCGCCTTTGAAGCCGCCGACGGCCGGGTTCGGAATGTCGGGATTAAACCAGGAGACCCGGTCAACCACCTCGACGTATGGCAACATGATGTCGTGCCGCACCCCGATATTCAGCGTCAGGTTGCGCGTCACTTTCCAATCGTCGCCCACCCACCAGGACCAGTTGCGGAAGCGGGCGCCGGAGGTCACAACGGAATCTTCGGTAACAGTCGAAGAGTTCAAAGTGCCCAACAGATAGCTGGCGTAGGAGTTCCCGGTCGCGTTATTCAAAGCGCCGTTAGTGAAGCCGGCTGTCTGCGCGTTGCTGAATCCGGCGATGAATAGCGTGCCGTCCATGCGGGCGCGGTAGTTGTCTTGTAGACGTTGATGCTGCAGACCCGCCTTGAACGAATGCTTGCTCTTGATCCACTGAAAATTGTCCTGGAAGGAGAAAGTGTTCAGCGCGTCCAGGAACGGCCGGGCGTCGGTACCGCGCCATCCGGCCGGATTGTTCGGGCCCCCGAAAGAAACTTCGGGAAATGATTGTGTCGCGTCGCCGGGCGGCAAACCCTTAATGCCGGCGCGCTCCACCCACTTGCCGTCGATCGTCGGATTTGTGATCGGAACATTCAACCGGGAAACGCCATAGCTGATCTGGTTCATCATCGTGGAACTCAATACCCAGTTGTGCTTCAACTGGGCCACGGTGGGCACTTCCTGCACCACTCGTGTAACCGTATAGGGCAGCGGCAGCGGAACCGGATTGCCGCGAATCGCGCTGCTCTGGTCGTGGGAGCCGCGCGTGAACAGCACCGAGAACCGATGGGCGTCGGAGGCGTTCCAATCTACTTTGCTCGTGAAGTTCATGTTGTCGAAACCCACGCCGGGATTGTTGTTCAGGAAGTTGTTGGCGATCCCCGGATGAGTCGGTTGGGGGAGCGGTTCCTGGAAGAACTTCGACGGCCCCGAAAGGCGACTGGCGGGAATAACATTGCCGGGGAATAGCTGCCGCGTGCAGTTCACACCGCCGGGACAGTTCGTCGAAGCGGGATCGAACACGCCGGCGCTCAGTTCGCCGAAGTCGCCCGCGCGCATTCGCAGAGTCGGGATGGTTACAAACTGGTAAGCCGTCGCAACACGGTACTTATAGCCGTCGTAGGCGGTAAAGAAGAATAGCTTGTTCCGCTTCAGTGGTCCGCCGAACGTATAACCATATTGGTTCTGATTCTGCTGCGGGCGCGTCGGCGCGAAGAAGCCGCGCGCGTCGAGCTTCGTGTTGCGGAAATACTCGTACAGCGAGCCATGGAATCGATTCGTACCCGACTTAATCTGATAGTTCTCCGATCCCTGGCCGTTAAACTCCACCGACTGCCCCGAGGTCTCCACTTGAAACTGCTCGACCGATTCCACCGACACCGCGTACTGCATAGCGCGGCTCTCGCCCTGCCGGACCGCGTCCGTAATCGGCAGTCCTTCTATATACACGTCCTTCGAAAAACTCTGGCCGCCGTTGATAAAGCCGAAGGTCCCGCCCTCCTGAACGCCCGGCATCAGGTAGATAAAACTCGCCGGATTCCGCGGGTTGCCGTTGCCCATCGCCAGCGGAAGGGCTGTATACATCTCATTGCGAATCGTCTGTCCCATCCGGGCGTCGGTAGTGTTCAATTCGGGCGGCGCGGCGGTCACGGTTACGCTCTCCGTCGTGGCGCCAACGTCGAGTTTCAGCGTCAATTCCACCGTACCCAGCGCATCCACAACGATCTGCTCCTGCACCACGGTGCGGAACCCCGCCGAGGTCGCAGAAAGTCTATAGGTGCCGGCCGCCAGCGGGGCAATCACAAACAGCCCGGCGCTGGTCGTTTCGCGCTTCGATTCCACACCGGTTGCGACGTGCGTCGCTGTTACGGATGCTCCCGGGACGATCGCTCCCGATGGATCTGTCACCGAGCCTTTTATTGTTCCGGTTCCGCCAATTTGGGCGGCTGGCGAGACTATTGATACAACTAGCACTGTCACGGCCAGCAAGACTACCCTGTGTAAATTATGCATAATGCAAACTCCCTTCGTGTGGGGTAATCATACTCGCTTTTTCACCCGCCCGTCGAGTCGTCGTGCAAATCCAGATACGGAAGATGGGGGGCTTATGCCGGCCGCTTCCGGAGCCAGTCCGTCGCATCGGCCTTGGACATCCGCCCGGTGCAACCACGGCGGACCGTTTCAAACTAGCAAGGCCGCTTCACGCACGGGCATTTTGGTCACATTTCCTATCACCCACCGACTCCCGAGTCGCTCCGCCGCCTGCCCGACTTATGACTGTCTATCCATCACAAGCTCTTCTCAAACAACGCCTCCACCGCCTTCCCCTTTCCGTCCCTCGTTGCATGTACCGGCCGCTGCTCAATCTCATACGCCGTATCCGGCGCAATCCCCATCGCCGTGTATAACGTCGCATGGAGATCTTCAATCGTTACCGGATTCTCCAGAATCCGGCACGGCCGCTCTTCGGCCGTTTTCCCGTAGACCAGTCCCTTCTTAAACCCGCCCCCAAACACCGCCACGCTCACCGCTTCCGTAAAGTGCCGGTGCATCCCATAATGCTTCGGCTCGGTCATGATATCCGGCTGTTTCACTTGGTCTTTAACGGTCTGATCGGGCTTCCCCTCGGTCATCATGTCGCGCCCAAATTCCGTCGCAATTACAACCAAAGTCCGGTCCAACAATCCCCGCTCCTCCAAATCCCGGATCAATTGCGCCACCGGCGAGTCGATCGTCGCTTTCATATCTTCCGCCCGCTTATGCCCATTCTCATGCGAGTCCCAAAACCGGAACGGAATGTACTCGGTGGTAACTTCAACAAAACGCGTTCCCGCCTCCACCGCCCGTCTCGCCAACAAACATCCCAATCCAAACCGGGATGTATTGTACTTAGCGAAACTCTTCTCCGGCTCCAAGGACAAATCAAAGGCCTTCGCCGCCGGCGAAGTTAGTAGCCGGTGCGCATTCTCCAGCGACCGCAAAAAGCTTTCCTTCTGATAGTCGCTCCCGTTCTTCCCGATCGGTGACGCCTCCAACATCTTCTTATGCAGCGCCCGCCGGTTCTCAAATCGCGTCCGCCCCACATACTCCGACGGCCGCGTCACCGAAACCGCGTCCCGCGGGTCCATAATCTGGAAAGGCCCATACTCGGAACCCAAAAATCCCGCCGTGTGAAACGCCTTCAGCGCATCGGACTCCGCCCCAATTTCCATATTCTGCCCAATGTCCAAAAAGGCGGGAATATCCGGATTCCGCGACCCCAACGTCCGCGCCATGAACGACCCGATATGCGGTACCGCCACCGACTGCGGCGGCGTATACCCCGTGTGCCAATGAAACTGGTGCCGCGAGTGCAGAATAAAGCCCAAATCTCCAACCCGATGCGTTCGAATCAACGTCCCGCGGTCGAGCACGCCGCCAATCTGTTCCAACCCTTTCGACAACCTCACCCCATCGACCGCAGTCGGAATCGATGGAAACGTAGACAGCACTTTCTCGGACGCCAAGCCCGTTTCATAGGGCGTATACCGTTTCGGGTCGAACGTCTCCGTCTGCGCCATTCCTCCCGCCATCCAAAGCAGAATCATCGAATCCGCTCGCGGCGCAATCTTGGCCCCCGCCCGCAAGATAGGCGCGGAGCCCGCCATCGCCGCTAGCAATAACTCTCTGCGCGAAATACCTTCAATCGACATACTGAAACTCCGGATGTAACAATAACGTCCACAACAAATCTTCCAACCCCGCCCCTAAAGCCAGTTTCAGTTCCGGCGCGGACGGTCCACGTCCCAACATCTGCCAGAACAACCGATTCATTAACGTAGCCGGATCTTTTTCCACCGCCGGCGCGGGCACAGGCGGCGGATCCGTAATCTTGGCCAGCAAGTTCCGGTCCGGAGCCCGCGGAAACAGATAGAACCGAACCGCGCTATTCACGTCGCTCAACTTACCTATGTCATCGACCACTAACTTACCCGCTAACCGCTTCGCCCCGGTGGGAACCGATAACAATACCGCTTTCCCAAACGGAGTAACGACAACCTCGTCTAACTTAGCCTTCTCTACCTCTACCTCACGCAAATCGAAACCGCTCAAGGGACGCGCCGCCACGCCGTCAAACGTAAGCCCCTGCCATCCCGCAAGTGTCTTCTCGGCGTCATAACTCCCCGCGTCTTCCACCAGCATCCAAAGTTCGGTCAAACCGGCGACATCCAAATCCAACGCCATTGCCCCGCGTTTCAAAACCTTTGAATCAAACACCGCCGCCGGGGCCGGCGGCAATGTGCCGGATAACCGTTGCGCGCCGCGCCGCAGCGCTAACGCCAGCGTCGTGCCGTTCACCAACTCCAAGGCCTGCAAAGTACTCGCCTCCGCCGGCCGCGTGGTGTAAACTTGATCCCGGATCGGACGCCCCATCGCCCGGCTCAGCGCCGTCGATTTGAACTCCCACTCCCGCGCCATTCGCGCCCCGCGGTCGTTCTGCGCCACACGCCATTCGCCCGTAATGGACGACAACGTATCCACAAACTGCTCCGCCGTCAATCGACGCGGCAAGGGTCCTTGAAACTTCGTATCCGTTTGCGGCAACGCCGGCTGCTGCCAGGCCCGTGACGTCATAACCAGCCGCAGCAACCGGTTAATGTCATACCCGTTGGATGCAAAATCCGCCGCCAGCCAATCCAACAAATCCGCGTTAAACGGCTCCGCGTCCATATCGTCCACCGGCTCCACGATCGCCCGCCCGAACAACCGCCCCCAAATGCGATTCACGAATGTCCGCGCCAGCCGCCCGTTTGCGGGCGACGTAAACAACAGCGCCGCCGCCGCCCGCCGCTCATCCAACGTCCCGTTCTGCGGTACGCTCCCCAACGACGGAAACAAAAACTGGGGTCCCTGCGTCTTCCCCGTCTTCACATCGCACCGTACCAGTTCCAACTGTGGCGCCTCGGAAAATATCGCCGCCATTCCATAGCTCTCGCGCAATTTGTACTTATTTACGAATGAGTCGTGGCACGAAGCGCATTTCAAATTCACGCCCAGAAACACCTGCGCCGTATTCTGCGCCGCCTGCATATGCGGCAACTGCGACGCGTTCACATCCCCGCGCCAATTGACCCCAATCAGGAAGCCCGCCGGCGCATCCGGCCCAACCGGATTCACCAGTTGCCGCACCATCTCGTCGTATGGCATGTTGCTAACCAGCGCCTTCTTCAACCAGGGCGTATATGGCTTGGCCGTGTCGCCATGATAAGCGCGCAAATCATTCCGCAGCAGGTCATTCCAAAAACTCATCCAGTGTCCGGCAAACATCTCCCGCTCCGCCAGCAGCTTGTCGACCAACAAACCCCGGTCCATCCCCTTCGCCGCCGCTATCTGCTCGAATGTTGGAGCCACCCCCCAAAGGTCCAAATAAACCCGCCGGGCGAACACCGCGTCCGAAACCGGCGGCCGGAAAGTTCCGCCGGCCAAAACGTCCACCGGATGCCCGCCGCCGCGCAAAGCCGGCAATCGCGGCGCCAGCGGCGCCATCCACTTCGATGCCGCCCGCGCCTTCATATCCGTCCAAGGCAAATCGTCGGCCACCCAACGCTCCAAAACCCCAATCTCAGCCGCTGTCAACGGGACGCCGCTCGGCGGCATCCGCATCCCCTCCGTCCCCTTAACCTTTCCAATAAGCTTCGAACGAACACGAACGAACCCAGCGCGCTCATCCACCCGCAGCCCCGCCTGCGCCCCATCGCCCGTATGGCAATTGGCGCAACGCGCCGCCAGTATAGGGTGAACTTCGCTCGCGAAGTCCACCTGTCCAAACGCCGACGCCGCTCCCAAAAGAACTAGCAAAATTAACATTAGAACTTCACCTTCACCCAGCCCTTCTTCTTGGCGCTGTCCACAACTTTCTCCAGCAGCACCATCCCCCGCCACCCGTCCTCGAACGTCGGATAGTCGATCGGCGCCGACGGATCCAGCACCCGCCGGTAAAAACGCTTATAGAGCTGCTTATGGGCATCGTCATAACCTTCGCTATGCCCGCCCGGCAGATCCGCGAATCCAGCCGCCGGCCCCATCAACATCGACGGATCCTTGATCAAAATCCGGTTCGGTTCGTTCCGGTTCCCGATCCAAAGCTCGTCCGGCCGCTCCTGATTCCACATCACCCCGCTCTTCGTCCCATAAATCTCAAACGCGAACCGGTTTTTGTTCCCAGCCGCGACCTGTGAAGCGGTAAAGGCGCCCCGTGCCGAATCGCCCAAATGAATTAACAATCCGCCGTAGTCCTCCGTGGAGATTTTCACTTCCTCATAATCCGAAGGCTTCAACTTCTTCCCCGCGAACGTCTGAATCGCCGTTTTCGGCTTCTTCCGCGTCTTGTGAAACGTCGCCAGATCCGCGCACAGCGCCGTAATCGGCAGCGCCGTCAAGTGCTGAATCATGTCCATCCAGTGCGATCCGATATCGCCGACCGCCCGCAGTGCGCCATTCTCCTTCGCGTCGATCCGCCAGTTGAAATCGGTGTCGTACAGCAGCCAGTCTTGCGAATACGTGCCCTGTACATGCAGAACATCGCCTAACTCGCCCGCCGCGATGTATTGCCGAATATGCTGGACCACCGGGTAGTACCGCAGGTTGTGATTCACTGCGTGCGCCACCTTCTTCTTCTCCGCCAATTTCAACATATTGGCGGCTTCTTTCGCCGAGACGGCCAGCGGCTTTTCGCACAACACGGCTTTGCCGGCGTGCAGCGCCTCCATCGAAATCGGATAGTGCAGCGCATTCGGCGTCAACACATGCACGGCCTGAATGGAGTGGTCCGCCAGCAACTCTTTGTAGTCGCCGGTCGTGCGCGAGATTCCCATCGCGTCGCCAAACGCGGCCGCTTCCGCCGCGGTAATGCTCGCCACGCCCGCTATGTCGACAAACCCCAACCGCCGGATCTGCTCCGCATGCACCCGGCCCATAAATCCTGAGCCGATGATCGCCGTTGAAACACGTGCCATAATTTTTGTCGCTCTATCCTTTCGAGGAGGGGAAAACCGCTCTCTTGTGTTTACTCTATATCAACTGAACCCCTCCGCTCATGCACTACACTTAAGGGTTCGATGATCGTTAAGCTCCGTGTAGGAACCGGCTCGCGCGTTCGCCGCGAGGGCATCCGGAATCGGCGGGCCGCGATAACGGCCGCCGCCTTGCTCACCCCTTTCTCCGTCCTCGCCTTCGCTCTGGGCGGCTGGCGCTTGGCCGCCGACCTCCAATGGGCCAATCGGTTCGCCATCCACGCCGGGCCTCTCAGTCACTGGCAGGTCTGGCTCACCCTTTCTTTCCTCCTGCAAGCCGCCGCCGCTTTTCTGAACCGCTACGCCGAAACGCACGACGAATGAGCAAAAATTTCCTCCGTTTGCGCGATATGTATTAAAGGTGTCGCGCAACCATTCGAAGGCGGCCCGCATCCAAGTAGGTAAGAGGGAGTAGCTCACTATGTTGACTCGATTCGCCACTCGCAACGCGCGCCTTACCGCGAAGGTCTACGAAGATTTCACGCCCGCTTTTGCCGCCTTCCTTTCACCGATGGCGGCCATGGCGCTCGCTTTGGGGCTTTGGTCTTTCTCCGCCCAGATCGCCATTGCGTCCAATTTCCCTATTTCCAACGGCGCTCTCGCCGATTGGCGCGTCTGGCTGATCATCGCCGGCGCGCTGGAGTTCGCCGCTCTCCGTTTCCGTTCCCAGAAAACCGGCCGGTAAGCTATTCTAGGGCGTAGAGGGCGGTACATCACCAGATGGGATCAGCGTTTCGAAACCCTTCGTTTGGCTCCTCTTCGGGCATTCTCCCGTTGGGTGTAAAGTGGTTGCTCATTAGCAACACGGCGATTTTCTTGCTCCAGTTCATTCTGTACCACTTCGCCGGTATTGCGCTGAACTTCCTGAAGTTGATCCCCGCCCAGACCGTCTCCGGCTACGTCTGGCAGCCGGTCTCGTATATGTTCCTGCATGATGTCCACGGCGCCACGCACATCCTCTGGAACATGATTTCGCTCTTCTTCACCGGGCCTATGCTGGAAGTGCATTGGGGTACGCAGCGATTTCTGAAGTACTACTTCCTTTGCGGCATCGGCGCCGGCCTCTGCGTTATAGTCGCCAGCTTCCTGGTTGGCACCCCGGGCATCGCCACCCTCGGCTGCAGCGGCGCGCTCTTCGGCGTGTTGATCGCGTACGCTGTCCTCTTCCCGGACGTTCTATTCTTCGGCGTCATCAAGGCGAAGTGGTTCGTGACCATCATCGGCGCCATAAATCTGATTGATGGCATCGCTTCCCGCAACGCCGGCGTCAGCCACGTCGCGCACTTGGGCGGAATGTTGATCGGTTATCTGCTCATCCGTTTCGGCTTCCTCGGCGCCGGCAAATCGGCGGACCCGTTCACCTGGCTCCAGACCCAATACAAGAACTGGAAGCTCGCGCGCGCCCGCAAGAAGTTCGAAGTGTATATGCGGAACCAGTCCCGCCATTGAATTTTTGCGGATGACCCCAGCCGGAAGAATCCCCTCCATCGACGCTCTTCGCGGCCTCGTCATGATCGTCATGGCGCTTGACCACACCCGCGAGTTCTTCCATTCCGGCGCCATGGCCGGCGTCAACCCCGAAGACCTCACCAAAACCACCGCCGCCCTCTTCTTCACCCGCTGGATCACCCACCTCTGCGCCCCTACTTTCTTCTTCACCGCCGGTCTCGGCGCTTACTTCTGGTTAAAGCCCGGCCGCACCAAAGCGCAGCTTTCGAAATACCTGGTCCAACGCGGCCTCTGGCTAATCTTCCTCGAACTTGTCGTCTTGCGGTTCATTATCTTCTTCCGCCTCGACGGAGGACCGATCCTGCTCACCATCCTCTGGGCCCTTGGCTTGGCCATGCTGTGCCTCGCCGCCCTTATCCACATCCCAATAAAATTCCTAACCCCAATCAGCCTCGCCGTCATCGCCCTCCACAATCTCGCCGACCCCATCAGACTTACCGGCCCCGCCCAAATCCTCCACCAGCTCGGTTTCTTCCAAATCGGCGGAATCGGCGTCGTCTCCGTCTATCCGCTGGTCCCTTGGTTCGCCGTCATGGCCATCGGCTATTGCGCCGGCCGCATCATCGACAACCGCGACCAAATAATCCAAATCGGCGCGACCGTGACAATCGGCTTCCTCGCCATTCGCGCCCTCAATATCTACGGCGAACCCAATCCCTGGGACGGCACTTTCCTCTCTTTCCTCAGGTGCACCAAATACCCGCCGTCGCTCGATTACCTGCTAATGACCCTCGGCCCGGCGCTGTTGTTCCTGGCGATATTCCACCACAGACGAATCCCAATCCTCGAACTCTACGGCCGCGCCCCGCTCTTCTACTTCCTGACGCATTTCCTGGTGATCCACTTATTAACTTACCCATTCGCTTGGCTGAAGTATGGCACAATCGGATTCCTCGCCAACCTCTCCCCCGCCTTCGGCGGCAACGCAAACTTGTACCCCGCTAACTATGGCTACTCGCTCCTCCAAACCTATCTCATCTGGATCGCCGTCGTAGTCATAATGTACCCGCTGACCCTATGGTTCGTCCGTCTCAAGGAGCGCCGGCGCGACTGGTGGCTCAGCTACCTCTAATGCGCAAAGGCCTGCCGCGGCCCCGACTATTCACGAACTTCCGCGCACCCCCGCCGCGACCGAGGCCGTTTTGCGCGAGGTCATTTAAAGCGCCAAGGCCTGCCGCGGCCCCCGACTATTCACGAACTCCCGCTCACCCCCGCCGCGGCCGAATTCATTTAGACCGTCGGCGCAAGTTGTACCGGCGCGGCTGAAATCGGAGGGGGTTGAATCGACGTTGAGTACTTCCCTGCGGCCGCATGCCAGCGCCCACGGCTCGCATTTGCGGCATAGTGTCCAGTGGCCGTCCGCGACCCGAAGTGATCGAGCCGCGCCATTGCCCTGCATTGTGGCGGGATTCTAAGCCTCTACAACATTCTCGCCCAGTTGAACGCCAGCCGCATGCAGGGCGAAAGATCGGATCGGTAGACCCCGATGCCTCGAAAATCCCCGCCCGAAGAGCGGAACGATTCCTTTCAGCTCAACGCCGATTCTCATGATCACGCTGAGCCAAAACAAAGTTACGTAGAAACGACGGGACGGACTGACGACTTTTTAACACCGCCACCCAGGGATCTCCCGCGTTCTTCAGGCGCTTCAATGTATTCCCTATGTTGAAATCTCCGGGACGAATGCCTTTCTTGATCTCTTCCCAATGCAAGGGAGTACTCACCGGAGCCCCATCCCTCGGCCGCACGGAGTACGGAGAGGCTATCGTCTTTCCCTTCCCTATCTGAACATGGTCGAAATAAACCCGATCCGGCGTTCGCTTGGAAAGTGACCGCTCAATCGTGAAGAGATCGGGCCTTGTCTCAACGACAGTTGCGGCCAGAGTCGCCGTAAGTTCCTTTATTTCATCGTAGCCATAGCCTGGCTTCAAAGGGGCGACCACATGCAGCCCATTGCTGCCGCTGGTCTTCACAAACGACTTCGATTTCAACTGTGTCAGGACGTCATGAATATGATGGGCCGCCTCGATCACCTTATCGAATTCGCATTGAAACGGATCAAGATCGAAAAGGATGTAATCGGGCGAGTCCAAGCTCTGTACACGGCTCATCCACGGATTATGGTCGATGCATCCGAGATTGACGACATATAGCAATGCGTCCAGGTCCTGAATCATGGCATAACGAATATCGCGCTGGCTGTCTTCCGAATAGATGGTGATCGAGGGTACCCAATCAGGGGTTGAGACGGGGAGGTTTTTTTGAAAAAACGACTTTCCCGTGATGCCATCGGGGTAGCGTTTCAGTGAGGCGGGACGGTCTTTCAGGTAGGGCAGAAGGAAGGGCGCCACGGCCTCGTAATAGGCCAACAGATCTCCCTTTGTCAGATTGTCCTTTGGAAAGTACACTTTGCCGGGATTCGTGACAGCGACTTTGGAATCGACTTTGCTTTCGGCCACTGGATTCTCCTTTACACATTCCTTTGGAGTTCGGTCCTTTCTCAATCCCAAAAAGACCGGCGCCCGCAGGTGACTACCGTTCGTCCATTCCGCAAATCGAATCTCAGCGACCATTGACGGCGATACCCACTGCATTTTAGGCTGCCACTCTCCGGCGGCAAATGAAGGTTTGCGCGCCAGCGCCGTCACCTTAAGCGTGGCATCGATTTCCCGAAGTGTGGCTTCTGAAAACCCCGTCCCAACGTTGCCGCACCAGTACAATTGATCGCCGTCGAAGAGACCCAGGACTAGCGCGCCAAAGGACGCGCGTTTCCCCGTCACCCATCCGCAAATCACGAACTCCTGCCGCTGCTGGAGTTTAACCTTTATCCACGCATTGCTTCGACCGCCGGAATAGAGAGAGTCCAAACGCTTGGCGATCACTCCCTCCAGTTCGTTCTCAGCGGCCACATCCATAACCGCTTCCGCCGAGCCTTTCAGCGCGGTCGACAATTTGAATCGATCGCTGGGACGGAAAATCCCGGTCAAAATGGCGCGCCGCCTTCGCAAAGGAAAGCCTCGAAGGTCCTTTCCATCTTTGAAGAGCACATCGAACAGGTAGATCGAAATTCCTCGCGGAGCGGCGCCCGTTCGTCTTCCAAGCCGAGGCTGGATGGCTTGGAAAGTGATTTTCCCAGCGGAATCCATCGCGACAATCTCGCCGTCCACTACGCCGGATTTCAGATCCAGCGCCGCCGGCAACTCGCTAAGCTCAGGGAAGTAGGAGTTATAGGAAAGCCCGTTGCGCGACTGAATATTCACCTTGCCGTTCTCTATCGCGCAAAGCGCGCGTACGCCATCCCACTTCACTTCATAGATCCATTCCGGCCCCCGCGGCAACTCTTGCGCAAGCGTTGCAAGCATCGGTCTAATCTCCCGTGCCGCAACGCCATTGGCAATTTCTTCCTGCGTGCGTCTGGTCGCCACGCTGTACGCGTAGTCGTCTACACTCCACCCCGCCGCGCCGGCCTCGTCCGCCGCCTTCACGAGTAACCACTCTTTCCCGCTCGCCTTCCCCCGCATTCGAACCAAGCTGAATTCGCCTTGAAGTTTCTCGCCCTCCAGGCGAAATTTTAGATGTCCTTTTTCCCACTGCTGCGCTGCAGTCGCGGCGTCCACGGTGCGGAATGTCCCTTGGTCCCAAAGCATCACGCTTCCGCCGCCGTACTCCCCTTTCGGAATATTGCCTTCGAAGGTCCCATATGCCAATGGATGATCTTCAACCTCCATCGCCAGCCGCTTCACCGACGGGTCCATGGAGGGCCCCTTCGGTACCGCCCACGACTTCAGCGTGCCGCCAATCGCGAGCCGGAAATCGTAGTGAAGGTGACTGGCATCGTGCCGCTGCACGAAGAATTGCCCCGTTCGAACCGCCGACTCAGCCTCGGGCCGAGGCTCGGGCGTTTTCTTGAAATCCCTTTTGCGCTCGTACTCTTTCAATGCCATTGAGAAACCGGGTCTTCCGTTCCCCGCTCTACTCTATGGAAGCGAATCCGTTCCAGGAGGTTTCATATGGCGAGTACGGTCTGGACTGGGCACCTGACATTCGGCTTGGTGTCGCTGCCGGTGCAATTGGTGACCGCCGCGCGGCGAAAGACCGTCGATCTGGACCTTCTCCACTCGACCGACCATTCTCGAGTTCGTCAAGAGCTGTATTGCCAGGCCGAAGATAAACCTCTGGATCGTAGCGAAATCGTTAAGGGATTCCAGTACGAAAAAGATCGGGCCCTCCTCGGCCCTTTGCGCTCGTGGCGCACAATCGTCGGCGTAACGGACCAGTTTGACATCGGCCCGGCGAGCCGGTCCTTGCGGACCGTGAAACAAGGCGTCGAACCAGTGCGGATAGAGGTTGGCCGGCAGCGGCGAGATAACCCCGCCTTGTGGCGTTCCCTTCTCCGCCCGGCTCCATGTACCGCCTCCGCTCCGTTCCATCGCCGGCGCTTCCAACCACATCCGGATCAACCGCACAACCGAGCGGTCCACGACTCCACGACCCGGACGCGTACGCCCGCCAGCAGTTGCGAGTGCGGAATCGAATCGAAATAGCCTTTCAAGTCCGCGTCGTACACGGCTTGATACCCGGCCTGTAAATGACCGCGTATCTCTTCCAACGCCTGGTGCGCCGAACGCCCCGGCCGGAACCCATACGAACAATCCAGGAAATCGGCCTCAAAGATCGGCTCCAGGATCAGCGGGGTCGCCATTTGCACTACCCGGTCGCGTACCGTTGGAATTCCCAACGGCCTCAGCTTTCCATTCGCCTTCGGAATGTAGACGCGTTGCACCGCCCGCGGTTGGTAGGTTTTGGTCCGCGGCGATTCCTGAATCCCTTCCAGAAATCCCGCGGCCCCTGTGTCCGGCCCCACAATCCGTTCGATGGTGACGCCGTCCACTCCCGGCGCTCCCTGGTTGCGGCGCACCCGTTCCCAAGCCGCTTCCAACACATCCATCCGATAGATCCGGTCATACAATGCGTAAAACCGAAACTTCGGTTCCCGCTTGGCCTTTTGGCCCAGCTTCTGTCTCAGTTGAGAAATCTTCTCGGGCAGTCCCGGCTCCTTCACCGTTTCCGGCGTCGCCTTTCCCGCGGCCGCTCGAGTCTCCGTAGTGGGATTTTCGTCCAAGCGGTTTTCTCCTCTTCTGACAAACAACATGCTTGCAGTAAGGCCCCTTCGCTCCACGGGCGTTACCCCGTTTCTTCGCTACTACGAACCTCTCCGTCTTCCGGTGAGGGCCGCCCGGCAAGTTATGTATTCCCCGCCGGTGTTGGCTGTTGCCAGCCACCCTCCCGGATCTCCCAGGCTCCTCGGCCGATCTATCCACGCGCGCTGTCCCCAACCACCCCGGAAGGTCCAGCGGGTGCTTACCGGTGGCTTCGCCACTGGTTGCAGGCTTCCTCTTAGCCGGCAGACTGGCCACCTTCGTATTCCTATCGAGGCCGAATCGGATTCACTGGCGTTACGGCTCGCGTGTTCGCCTCACGAGTCGCCCTAGCCCCATTACTGAAACTCCCGCTCGCTCGGCTACATGTTGAACAGGCCATTTACATGGTGAACTCCTTTCAGTTCACAAGATCAGCCAGGCTTATCCTGGGATCCGACCGGCTAGACGATGGCGCGGAAATCCTGGGCGGACATCCTTGCCGCGACGCTCATTGTACTTTCCGCTTGAGTTCCTGCAGGGTTCTCACTTCGGCGACGGGAGCGCAGGACGCGCGCTCGATCAGTTTGCAAGGATAGGTTTCGGACGCCGGCGAATGCTTCGGATCTTCGATCCGGGCGAGGAGCATGGACGTTAGCCGCTCGCCGAGTTGGTCTTCGAAGACCGAGATGGAACTTAGAGCGGGTTCGAGGATGGCGAACTCGGCGCGGTCGCCGAGGCCGATCAGGCTCATGTCCCTGGGAATGGATACCCGGCGCCGGATAAGTTCTTTCCAGGCGCCGGCGGCGAGTTCGTCGTCGCCGGCGATGATGGCCGTTGGCGGGCGCGACTCGCGGAGCAGTTGGGCGGTGGCGAGTTGGCCGTAATCGGTGTTGGCGACTTGCCAGTTGTCGCCGATGGCGAGGGGCTTGAGGCCATGTTTTTCCATGGCATGTTCATAGCCTCGACAACGGCGCCGGAACCACGGAAGCGTCACATTGCCGAGGAAGGCGATGCGGCGATGGCCGAGACGGATGAGGTAGCCGGCCGCCTCCTCAATGCCGCCGCAATCGTCGTAAAAGACGCTGTTGTGGGTGGCGGGGCCTTCGAAGCTATTGCCGAGAAGACTGTAGGGCATCCGGCGTTTATCGAGGACCTGCAGAAGATTGGGATGGTGGACACCGGCGAGGAGAACGCCGTCCAGCGCGCCTGTCTGGTCGAGCATGCGGGGCAGCGGAACCTCGTTGGCGCGCAGCCGTCCGGAGTACTCGTAGCGGCTGAAAATGAGGTCGTAACCGCGGGCTTGCAGGGTCTTTTCGCAGGCGACCAGGAGCCGCATGTGAAAGGCGTTGAAGCTCTGGCGGTTGCCGAGGAGGAAGAGAACGGTCTGGGAGCTTTGACTCTTCAGGCGGCTCCAGTTCACGTTGCGGCGGTAGTGCAAATCCGCGGCGGCTTTCAGAACGCGGACGCGGGTTTCGCTGTCGGCGTAGCCGCTTTCGTTCAAAACGCGAGAGACGGTGGCTACACTGACTTTGGCTCTGGCGGCCACGTCGCGGATGGTGGCCATCAGCCTTCCCAGAGTTCCTTCACCATGCGCTCACCGGCGACGATGGTGGGGCGCTCCGCGCGGCCATTGTTGTAATAGGTCAATTGCAGGTGATTGAGGCCGAGGAGCCAGAGGATGGAGGCGTGAATATCGTGAACGTGGGCGGGGCGTTCAACGGCGCGGAGACCGATTTCGTCCGTCGCGCCGATTGTCTGGCCGCCGCGGACGCCGCCGCCGGCGAACCACATGGTGAAGCCCCAGGGGTTGTGGTCACGGCCATCGCCCTTTTCGTTGAAGGGTGTACGGCCGAATTCACCGCCCCAGACGACGAGCGTCTCTTGCAGCATGCCGCGGCGTTCGAGGTCTTCAAGAAGCGCGGCGACGGGCTGATCCGAAGCCTTGCACCACTTCTTGTGATTGCCTTCGAGGTTGGTGTGGGCATCCCAGCCGGAGCCGGAGCCGCAGTAGAGCTCGATAAAGCGGACTCCGCGTTCGACCAGGCGCCGGGCGAGCAAACAGTTGCGGCCGAATACGGCGGTCTCCGGTTTATCGAGGCCGTAGAGGGCCTTCGTCTCTTCGGTTTCCTGGGTCAGGTCGACGACTTCCGGACCGGATTTCTGTAGGGCGTACGCGAGCTCAAAGCTGCGGATGCGAGCGTCGAGACTGGTGTCGTCTTCGCGGCCCTTGGCGTACTCGCGGTTCTGGGCTTCGAGATATGCGAGGCGGGCGCGCTGGCGTTCGTCGGTCTGGCCGGCGGGGAGTTTGGTGTTGAGAATCGGGTTGGGACCTTGGCGGAAGAGCGTACCTTGATAGGAGGCGGGCAGGAAGCCGGAACCCCAATTCTTAGCGTTACCGAAAGGCTCGCGTTCATCGATCATGCTGACGAAGGCGGGAAGATTTTTGTTGGCGGAGCCGAGACCGTAGTTGACCCAGGCGCCGAGGCTGGGACGGCCGGAGAGGATGTCGCCCGTGTTCATCTGGCTGACGCCGCCGGCGTGGTTGAGGCCATCGGACTGGCAGGAGCGGAGGACGGCCAGCTTGTCGGCGTGCCTGGCGATTTTGGGGTAGAGTTCGCTCACCCAGATCCCGCTTTTGCCGTGTTGGGCCCACTGGCGGGGGCTGCCCATAAGGGTGTTATTGGCCGTACCCATCGCCGTGATCACCTTGCCGAAGCTCGCGGGCATGGGTTGGCCGTTCAACTCGTTGAGCTTGGGCTTGGGATCGAACAGGTCGATGTGGCTGGGGGCGCCTTCCATGAAAAGGAAGATTACGGACTTGGCCTTGGGCGCGTGGTGGGGCTTGCGCGGAATTGTGGGGTCATGGACGGTGGCGGCTGGCGACTGTTCGGCGAGGAGGGCGGCCATGGCCATGGCTCCCAGGCCGCTGCCGGCGCCGCGGAGAAGGGCGCGACGGGTATTTTGGTGTGGCATTTTAGTCTATGTAGAGAAATTCGCTGGAGCTTAAAAGGGCCAGGCAGAGATCTTCCAGACTCTGTTGTTTCGTTAGGTAGTCGCGGCTGCGTTGCATTTCCGATGGAGAGGGAGGGCGCCCGAGCGTTAAGCGGAAGGCGCGTTCCACCAGGGCGTCGCCGCTTTGTCCGGCGTCGTTGGCAACGCGCTTGGCCAGGGCGCGGGCAAAGTTGGCGGAGGCTTCGCCGTTCATGAGTTCCAGGGCCTGATCGGCGGTGACGGTTTCCTGGCGGCGGCCGCAACTTTCGATGGCAAGCGGCGTGTCGAAGCTTTGCAGCATGGGGTAGCGGACCAGGCGGCGGGCGAAGATATAGACGCTGGCACGGTATTCATCGGCATCGCCTTTGGACTTGCGCCAGTGGCGGCCCTCTTGAATTTCGGTGCCATCGGGGACGCGCGGGAAGACGCCGGGACCGCCCATGGTGGGATCGAGAAGGCCGGAAACCGCGAGCATGGAGTCGCGAATGGCCTCCGATTCCAGGCGGCGGCGGGGGTAGCGCCACAGTAGCTTGTTGTCGCTATCGATCGCGGCGGCGTCTTCGCGGAAGCCCGAGGCCTGGCGGTAAGTAGCGCTAAGAACGATGCGGCGATGGAGCTTCTTGACGCTCCAGTTGTCGGTCGTGGTGAAGGTTTTTGTCAGGTAATCCAGCAGTTCGCGGTGGCTGGGGCGGTCGCCCATAAGGCCCATGTCGTTCGGTGTGCCGGCGATGCCGCGCCCAAAGTGATACTGCCAGACGCGGTTAACGATGACGCGGGTGGTTAGGGGGTTGTTGGCGTCGGCGAGAATGTTGGCGAGTGCGGTGCGGCGACCGCTGGAATTAAGTTCGGGCAGGGCGCGAATGGCGGCCGGAGCGGCGTCGAGAATGGTAAGACTACCGGGTTGAACCTCTTCCAGCGGGGCGTCGTAGGCGCCGGCTTTCAGGACGTGCGTGGCGGGGGATTGGATGTCCTGGTCACGCATGATCTGCACGGTGGGAAGGGGCGTGGGGAGGAGGGTTTTATAGGCGTCCAGTTCGGCAAGCAGCTCCTTGTATTTCGCCTTGCCGGCCGCGTCGCCCCGCTTGCTTATAACCTCGCTGTCGGGGACCTCGACTTGCGTAATGGCCTTATGGTAAATCTGCCAATCCATCGGGGTTCGGGCGACGGCGGGTTTGTTGACTACGACTTGAACTTCTTCGGGGAAGCGCTCGATATACTCCTTGCGGTACTTGGCGCGCGGGACGGCGAGGAAGGCGTCGAGCTTGTCCAAGACCGGCTTGGCGGCTTCGCGGTACTTGGCCAGTTGGGACTTGTATTCGGCCACTTCTCGCGCGGTAGCGGTGGTGGACTCATCGTCAATCTTCATGTTCGCGAAGAAGGCCTGAATGCGGTAGTAGTCTTTGTGAAGAAGGGGGTCGAACTTGTGGTCGTGGCAGCGGGCGCAGCCGAGCGTTACGCCCATGAAGGCGAAGGCGGTGTTGTCGGTGACGTCGTTGAGCAGTTCCTGGCGGCGGAGATGGATGTTGGCCTGGTTGAACTCGTCTTCGAAAAGACGGAGGTAGCCCAAGCCCGGGAGGGCTTTCATGTCGCCGGGGTAAAGTTCGTCGGCGGCGATTTGCTCCTTGATGAAGCGGTTGAACGGCTTGTCTTCGTTCCAGCTCTGGATAACCCAGTCGCGGTAACGCCACATGTTGGGGCGGGTGTCGTCCTGCTTGAAGCCGTCACTGTCGGCGTAACGGACGACGTCGAGCCAGTGGCGTCCCCAGCGCTCGCCGTAGCGGGGATTGGCGAGAAGGCGATCGACCACCCGTTCTTCGGCGCCGGGTTTGGTGTCGCTCAGGAAGGCTTGCGCTTCGGCGGGGGTCGGGGGAAGACCGGTGAGATCGAGCGTGACGCGGCGGAGGAATACCTGGCGGCTGGCAAGCGCGGCGGGCTGGATATTTTTCGCCTTGAGTTTGTCGTAGATAAAATAGTCAATCTCGTTGCGGACCCATTGCTTCCCGGTAGCGTCGAGGATCGGGAGCTTGGGGGCCGAAACCGGCTGAATGGCCCACCATTTCCGTTGTATTGCGTTGAAGGAGGGGGCTGGTTCACCGGCGAGGGGAAGGATGGCGAGGGCGGTGAGCAGAACTCCGTGCCTGGTGTGCATTAAGGGACGACTCCTTCGGCTAATATCGACATGGCGGCGCGGCGGGCCCGGCCATGTGGAAATGTTTTCATACAGTTGAGACGTTGTCAAGCGCCCCGCCGGCTATTGTGCGTCGCAGGGCGCTACGATCGGGGAAAGGAGCTTTCATGCGTTCTATTCTGATCGCCCTCGCCGTAGCCGCCGGCCTCGCGGCGCAGCAGCCGAATACAGTCACGGCGAATGTATCCGTTTCGCAGCCAATTACTACCGGCACGGCCGTATTTCGGATTCAGTTTGTCGAAGCCGGTCTCTCTTCCACCGTCGATTCCGCGGTAACCGTTCTCGGCCCCGCCAGCGTCGCGGCGTCCCAACTCGGCGACGTTACAGTGGAATTAAGTCAGGGCTTCATGATCACCACTTGCAACTTTGCGGTGCCCGTCCCGGCCGGCCGAAATCTAAAGACACTTCGGGTAGTCAGTGGTGGCGCTGAGCCTTATTGATATTCAATTGTCAAAGAACAAGTCCGGACTGCCGACGATGGGAAATTCCAAGATCAGTGTCGCGGTTGTCTCGAAGCATTTTCGAGACAAAAACCGGTGCCGCTTTTCGTGTTACTCGATACCTTCGAGATCGTATTCGGGAAAGAAGAGATCGAAGTCGTCGCGGAGACACTTGCGGAAGGTTTCGCGGGCGATGAACTGGCCGCCGGCGGCGACGAACTTACATTCGAACTCCTGTTGGAAATCCTCCTTGGACATGGTTTGGCGCATGGCGTCGATGGCGGCGCGGTTGATCCGCGGACAGCGTTCCAGGCTGCCGAGAAGGCGGGTCCAGGGACTAAGTGCGGCGTGCCATTGGTCGTAGAAATAGCCGCTCTGGCCGTTGGGCGTACTTAGTAACATGATGGTCCCGGCGGAGACGGTGAGCATGGGTTCGAGGGCTTTGAATACCTCGGGCGAGGCGAAGGCGGCTTCATCGACCACGATCAGCCGCGGCGCGGAGAAGCCGCGGATGGTTTCCTCACTGTCCGGCAGCGATATAACTTGCGAGCCGTTGGCGAGCGAGAAACCGTCGCACTTGGGGGGCGGCGGGAGGATGGTCAAGTCAACGCTACGGGCCATTTTACGGGCTTTATCCATGATTTGACCGGACTGACGGCCGGAGGCGCTGGCGAGCAGAATGACGGCGTCGTCATGACTCATGGCTTCATATAAGACACGGACGGCGGTGGCGGTCGACTTACCGGTTTGGCGCGGGCCGAGAATCATGATGCGAGGGTTGGTTTCGGTCATGATTTCGGTTTGGAAGGCGTCGGGGTGGAAGTCGAGGGCGACTTCGGCCCA
>JBJXFL010000228.1:0-60562 GCA_046155405.1 Bryobacteraceae bacterium
GAGTATTCGAACTGGACCGCTGGATGCCGACACTTCTTTCATGTATGAGTACGCGGCCTGTTCCTACCTGACTAAAGCCCTAGAATGAGGATTCACCCGCTACTTGTGCGAAGGTAGGGCTAGCACCTCACGCTGGATCACCTTATGAAAATGCGAATCCCTGGTGCTGGCCGACTTTACGGCATCGATGTCAGCGGCTGATTTCGACCAGTCGACGGGTATGTCCGCGAGCACAATCCGGATTCCGTCGGCCTGAGAGCGCGACGCGTTCAGCGCACGGACGGTCGCAAAGAAGCGCTCATACACTGGCGCGTCAAAAGGGCTTAGCGGCGACAACGCCGTGTTCCGCCAAACCTTCTGGACTTCCTCGGCGGGAACGTTCTCACCAGCCGTGTAGCGGTCCATTTGCGGCTGATACATTGCATTCCCGAACTCCACGACGATGTTCCTCACGACTGCCGCGAAGCGCGCGTCCGAAACGAGCCTGACGATGAAATCGTGCTCCTGTTGGAGGCCGTGGACCTCGCCAATAGCAACCAACCGAGTGCGCTGAAAGGCTTCGAGGATTCCCGTGATCGGGTCACCGGGCACCGGTTCCACAGCGCGTTGCGCGAGCGCGGGAATGGTCGCCGTGAAGCCTATCGCAAGGACGACGGAGCGCGGTATTCGCATTCTTCAATTTGACACCAAGGAATGTCGTTCTGTTCCTGGCGAAATGATAGCTCCAGCCTGACGCACTGTAGACCAAAGGCTGCCCCCCGGAAGAATGCCGGCTATGTGGAAGTTGACCCGAAACCGCGTCGTTCGAGGAGATGACGTCGCAACGCTTTTTCCAACCGGACTTCCGCTCCCGAGCCGACAGATAGCTCTACACTGCGCGACTTTGCGTAATCTTCAGCGAGTGAGAGCGCGTAAGGAGCCGAAACGCGGTCAGCGAGATCTCAGCGAACCGGCGGCGTAAGCCCCGCACCTTCTTTCCTTGCATTGCGGTATTCGCTCAGACAAGCATTCAGCGGATTGCCCCGCTTGTAGATACAATCACAGAAAAGTTGGCAGGCGTTTGGACTGTCACTGGACTTGCACCCATTCGTGCATTCAGCTTCCTCATTGCCGGGCCGGATGTCGAATAGAAAATCATTAAAGACGATTACCGACATGGCCACCGCGACGACACCCCCGAAAAACAGGAAGGGGAACTTGCTGGTCTCCGCGACATGGCGATCTTCGCCTGGCTGGCAAAACGGCAAAACACACTTCAGACGGTCAAAGTCCCAAACCAACAAAAACACGTTCGCCAACAGCATGAGCGTGACAATGCGCGTTCCATCAAACCGGGTAGCATGGGTCAAAACGAAAATGTTCAGGATGATGGGGAAGTAGAAGATCGCCCCCGTAAGCGCGGCTCTTGGAATGAGCAACAGAAGCGCCGCCATCAACTGGCTTATGCCTATGAACGTGTAGTAGTAACCAGTCAGATGTAATGCGTCGAAATAGTGACCCAGAGGATTATTGGATGGCAAGCCGGTAAACCGCTCTCCCGTCATTTTTACGATGGCGGCCGGAATGAATCCGAGAGCCAGGGCGATGCGACAAAAGACGGCGAACCAGCGAAGCCACCTGTTCCGCCTTAAGTCACCGGTTAGCCGTTCGAGGCCCGCAAGTCGGCTCATTGGCTCATTTTGACGCGCCTCCACTGCGGTGTCAAGTACTTGTCGTTGCAGAGTCGAGTCGAGTCGAGGCGCACAGGAGCCGGCCGAGGGCCACCGATGTCACGGGAAGTTACCTCGCGGGCTTACGAACGAGAGAGGAGTCAGGCAAACCAACGGCGCCCAGAGGAAGCGGCTCGATGCTCAGTAGTGACAACGGCAGGCCGGGGTCGAACTCGATACTGCTCACAGGCCCAGCTTCGCCACCGCATCCTCGAGCGGCACTCCGCTCACCCGTTCAAGAGCGGCTAGCAGGCGCCGCCGCATCGTCTCAGACTTCAAGATTCGTTCGACACGATCTGGATGTCACTCTCAGGCACATTCTCAGTTTAACTCGCCGAACGCGCAGCGTAGACCAAAGGCTGCCCCCGGGAAGAATGCCGGCTATGTGGCGGTTGAACTGAAACCGCGTCGTTCGAGAAGATGACGTCGCAACGCGTCCTCAAACCGGACTTCTGGATAAATTCCGGGTGGCACGTGCCGGCAGCGATCCGTTTACACAGAGGAGAGGCCAGTTTGAGATAACACGGTTCTCCGGGCGGTCGTCGACCGCAGTTCGGCGCATCACTTGAGTGCCGGCCGTCCGCCTTGTTCCACGAAAGCCTCCGCGATTTTCACCGCGAGGGAGAACGTGTCGGCGTAGGAGATGTTCGACGTCACGGCTACGACAATCCCGTACTCGGGGAACGTCATCAAAGACGCCACCATCCCGCCCAGTGAGTCCCCGTCGTGGCCGATCACGCGCGTTTGTTTGCCCATCAGCGTGACAGTCTCGATGTCCCAGCCAAGACCGTAACCCGTCTCCTCGCCCAAGGCCAGCCGCTGTGATGTCTGGAGCAATTCGACGGTGGCGGGTTGCAGGAGCTTGCCGCTGTTAATCGCAATCCCGAAGCGCACGAGGTCGGACGGAGTTGAGACGAATACGCTGGCCCCCGCATAGCAAGAATAATCGAGGGGGCGCATCAGGTGCAGACCGTAGTTGGGGTCCGCCGCGAACCTTGGGAAGTAGGGCGTCACACGGTCCTGGACCGTCTTCTTCGTGGAGTCGGGCGTGGTATCGCGCGTCGCCAGCGGATCGTAAATCAGCTCCCGTATCAAATTGACTAACGGGAAGTCATCGTCGGCTTCGACAGCCACGGGGTCGGGGATAGCGTCGCGCATCCCCAGTGGATCGAAGATCCGCTCCCGCATGAACGTGAGGAACGGCTGGTTTGCGGCGGCTTCGACGGCCGCGCTCACCAGGATCCAGCCGTAGCTCGAATAGCGGTACCGGGTCCCAGGCTTGAACAGCAGCGGATCGTCCGCGAAGTACGGCAGCGCTTCCACCGGCCGCTCGCAGCGCTTAGTAAAAAGCGGCCCCTCGTCACCGCCGTCCGGGATGACACCGGCCGTATGCCCCATTAACTCGCGCAGCGTCACGGGCCACTGTTTTCTGGGGAATGCAGGCACGTACGTCTGAATCTCGTCGTCGAGCTTCAGCCGGCCATTTTCCAGCAGCAGGCCGGCCGCAGCCGAGGTGAGCACCGTGGAAGCGGTTCCGATCCTGAACCGGTGATCCGGTGTGACCGGCACGCCGGTCTTGAGATCCGCAAACCCGAACCCTTCAGCCCACACAATGTCGCCATCGATACCGACCGCCACTGAAAGTCCCGGCAGATTCTCCCCGGTCAGGTGCGCAAGAACGATCCGCCGCGCCTTCTCCACCGCGCCGGCCGACTTTGGCGACGACGCCGAATGGGCGACGGTGGGCACGTTCTCCGGGTTCGGATGCAGGGGCGTCGCAGTGAGGCTCACGAAAACCCAAAGCCCCGGAATCGCCACAAGTAGCAGTACCACGGCCACGAGCATAAGCGTGAGCCAGGCCGGAATCCGTCCCTTCCGCATGTTTCCTCCAGTCAACTCCGATCTTATCTTCCGGGGCAGGCCAGCCGATGGTATCGCCGCTATCCGCGGGAGCCTTCGTCGCGTCCAGTTTCAAGCCGGGTTGTTCCTGGAATGCGGTCAACAAATCTATCAGGGCGTCCCCACCCGTCGCGGCAGCGGCGCGCTGGGCCGCCGAAGTACGCGGAAACTGGAATTTGCCGGGTATGTACAGCGATTCCCCAATCGTTCATCAACCTCAAGCACGGCGCACTAACCCGCGTACGCTGGTCGAGGAGATGCGTGATTGAAGGCTGGGAACCGGTGTTCGCATGAGAGGAAGAACCACCTTAAAAGTACTTTATACTAGAAAGTAATCTAAGTCAATAGTGTTTCCCCCCTCATGTGGGAGGGGCGCTCTCTTCCCCGATGGACGCTTCCACAGTCCGAAATCGCTTATAACGTCAAACAGGTCGAGACGGCCGACCGCGGACCCGCACAGTCTCGCGCACTGGATTCGACGTCGGCCCATTTACAGCCGATATCGGGACCGGACGGATTTGTACCTCTCGTCCGCCGCGTGTGACCCTCGCTACGAATCTCGCCTGGTGGTCGTGGATAGCCAGACGGCTAATCGATCACCCAACACAGACTGCCGTGCGACGCATATAGAATGCCGTAGCACGTCGACCGCCTCGCGCTAATTCGTTGTATCGAGCGTTCGATACCGCCATCTCGGAAGGAACGCCTATGACTTTGCGCTCCGAGGTCGGAATGCTCCGTGCCGGCCTTCATGAATGGGATCTCGCGCTCGACATCCGGACGCTCGCCGGTCCGTTCGGTTTTGGCGATGGTGTCGGCGTAGACGGCAAGGGAGCCTTTTTCGCCCTTGCGGACATGGGACCTCAGATCCGTGGCCCGGTTGCAGGTCATCCACATCGGCGAGGAAAATTCACGCGCCATGGCGGAGCCCCAGGGCATGAGGACGTTAATTCCGGAATAGGGAAAGCCGTTGTGACGGAGCGGCCTCAGGATGCGGCCGCCGACGTTCCGCCGCCCGGTCCAGGGGCGGACGTCTGTGTCAAGATCGGCGACGATGCGGTTGGTGACGCGGGTACGGAAATCCCGCCGCCCGGCGGCTTCGCTAAAGAGTAAACGCTTGACGATTCGCCCTCCTTCTCCGGCGCGGTAGTCCAGACGGCTACCGCGTTCGAGGCGCGGCAACGCGACAAGGACATAACGCATGTGATGTGGGCGGCGGAGCGGCGCGCGATGAACTTCAGCAAACGCGGTCAGGCGGACAAGTCAGCCTTCCGGTGGTAAGGGAAACGTTGTTTGGAAGGGCCGCTCCGCCGCGGCGGGGAGTGGATTGTCGTGCCGGATGAGGAGTTCGATATCCGGATCATGCCGCCGGTCAGTCCGTCGATCCATTAAACAGTGTGTATTGGGTGCATACTATCAGTTGACGGGCGTGTATCTATATAGTGCGTAGTACTATCCATCAACGGTGACGGTCAGATGGACAGCCGGGAAATCATAAAGGCGCCGAAGCGGAATGGCGGGTACGAGGTCAATTAGACCGGAAGCCACAAACAGTTCAAGCACCCTACAAGGAAAGGCCGCGTCACGGTACCGCATCCCAAGCGGGACATGCCGAGGGGGACATTGAAAAGCATCGAGAAACAAGCCGGGATCAAGCTTAGGTGATCCCGGCAAATGGAGAAAGGCCATGGAGTATATCGCATATCTGCACAAGGACCGGGCATCGGATTTCGGAGTGAGCTTTCCCGACTTTCCGGGCTGCGTGACGGCCGGAAAAACGCTGGAAGAGGCGCGCCGGATGGCAGCGGAGGCGCTTTCGCTGCACGTGAAAGGCATGATCGAGGATGACCAAGTCATTCCGGACCCGTCGACGCTCGACGACCTTGCCGACGATCCGGCCATGGAGGGCGCCGTCGCGGTGCTGGTGAGACTGGAATCGCCGGAGAAGACGGTGCGGGTGAATATAACAGCCCGCGAAAGCCAGCTTGAAGAAATTGACCGCGGGGCCGCGAAGGCCGGTCTGTCGCGCTCCGCCTATATCGTGCGGTCCGCGACAACCGGGGCATTCATCAAGGCCCAGCGGCACAAACGGAAACCGGAGCCTTTGCAGCGCTGATCCGCCACACGAGTTTAGCCGGCATTACAGCATCCCGGACGGAGGGACATCCGGGCGTATGTTAAGAAAAGCGGAGTTCCATGTCGTGGTCTTTTCCAAGTGATTTCTCCGCGGCTTGCCGGCGGGGCTGGGCTCCGCGGTTGAGGGCGCGGAGGGTTTCGCGGTCAATAAGGAGAGGATCGTTCCGGCGCGAGGGGATGGATCAGCGTTTGCGGATGCCGGATTCCATGGTCTGGTACTCCCGGCTGGCGAAAGGGGATAGTCGCATTTCAATCCGCTGGCGGATATCGGCGATTCTTCGCGCTGGCGCGGGGGTTCTAAAGAACTCGCGCACAACGGACTCGCTCCGGCCCGGCAGAATGGGCGAGTTCCTCGCCCATTGGCGCCGCGCTTTTTAAGGAATTGGGCTTCGGCGCTAGCGGCGGAATCCTTTGGCCATGCGCCGGTTTTTTCATCGGCGTCATACCACTGCGCGACGCGGTCACGGATTGCCTGTTTCGTGTAAGTTTCCTCGACGGCGCGCCGGGCGGAACTTCCGGCCTGTTTCCAGTTACACGACTAACAAATGGCGGCCGGTTTCACTGCGGGCTTTTCGAGTGGGTATAGAATGCGCTTAAATTAGAGACGCGGGCGACGCAGACGCCCAGGAGGTATCGATGAGAAGCTTTTCATTAATAATTCCCGGTTTTGCGCTCGCGGCGTTATGTTTCGCTCAACAACCGCAGCAGAACGGGTCCGCGTTAGAAGGGAAGAAGCCCGGTACGCTGGAGGGTCGCGTGCTGAACTCCGTGACCGGCGAACCGGTGCGGCGCGTAAATCTGGTTTTGCGGCCGTTCGGCGCGGCGGGAATGGTAGGATTCACCAGAAGCGGCCCGGTGACGCCGGCCGCGCCATTCGCGGCCACCACCGACGCCGAAGGCAAATTCCGCCTCGAGAAAGTAGAACCCGGCGCCTATCGGCTTATGGCCGAGCGGCAGGGCTTCGTCCGCCAGGAGTACGGCGCGCGCCGGAACTCCATGATGGGCACAACAATCACCGTCGCGGCCGGACAGGAGTTGAAAGATCTCACCATAAAGCTAACGCCCCAGGCGGTGGTGAAGGGTCGCGTGCTGGACGACGAGGGCGAACCGCTCGCGCACGTGCAGATCCAAGTGCTTACCCGCCGCTTTTTTCGAGGGAAACAGCAGATGATGCCGATGGGCGGCGGACAGACGATCGATACCGGCGAGTTCCGTTTGTCGGATTTGGCCCCGGGCCGTTATTGGATCAGCGCCGTCTATCACAGCCGAATGGCGATGTACGGGGAAGTACCGGCGCGCAACACGACGGGCCAACCCGAAGAAGACTACGTCACCACCTATTACCCGAGTGCGACGAGCGAATCGGACGCACGGCCGATCGACGTCGACGCCGGCCAGGAGATGTCCGGGGTCGATATCCGGCTGCGTAAGGCGCGGGTATTCCGTATCCGCGGGAAAATCAGCGGGGGCGCTCAACCGGCGCGGAGGGTACGGGTGTTCCTGATGCCGCGGGAACGGGGATCATTTATGGGCGGTTTCGGCGGCGCGGGCGGCATGGTGAAGGAAGACGGGACTTTCGAAATCGGCGGGGTGCAGCCAGGATCTTATTATGTAGCCGCCGCGCCCGCGCAGGGGATGATGACGGTGCAAGGAAAGACGCCGGTGGACGTCGCACGGGAGGACGTGGAGAACGTGACGTTGACCCTCGGCGGCGGCGCGACATTGAGCGGCGCCATTCGGGTTACCGGGGACACTCACCAGACGCCGCCCAATGAAACGAAAAAGCCCGCGCTGGGGACAATCCGGGTGCAGCTCATGTCAATGGATGGCATGGCGTTCAATACGCCCGGCGCCACGGCCAAGGACGACGGTTCGTTCCTGCTGGAGAACGCCGGCCCGGAGCGGTATCGGATCACCGTGTTCAATCTGCCTCCCGGCCTTTGGCTAAAATCCATCCGCGCCGGCGATCAGGAACTGATTGAGACCGGCGTCGACTTGAGCGCGGGCGCACCCGGCCAGATCGAGATCGTCCTCGATACCGGCGTCGGGCAAGTGAGCGGAATGGTGCGCGACACAAAGAAGCAACCCGCGCCGGGCGGTATGGTAACGCTGATACCGGATCCGCTAAAGGAAGATAGGACCGACCTGTTTAAGATGATAAGTGTCGATCAGAACGGCCAGTACACACTCCAAAACATCGCTCCGGGAGACTACCGGCTATTTGCCTGGGAAGATATCGACCCCGGTCAATACATGGATCCCGAGTTTCTCAAGAAACACGAGAGCGGCGCCGCGAAGGTTACAGTCAAGGCAAACGCCATGGCGCAAGTAAATCTCGCGCAAATCGCCGCCGAGGCGACGGGGGTGAAGTAATTGCGGCGTAGCGTGGCATGTGACCGCGAAGCGCGGGACACGCCCGACTCGGCCACGGAGGCCGGCATCAACTCACGCATCGCGGCCCGAACCGGGGATGCCAGCACCAGATCCCGCTTGGCGTCATTCATTTGTGGCTCGATCCAATCATCGGCGTAGCGGACATTGACGCCATATGGATTCAGTTCGACCAGGTCTTCGACCCGCACGGAAAAAACCGTTCCAAAGCAATGATTCCCGCGAGGGCTTTTAGATCGTCGAGAGCGGAGCCCCCGCGTGCCGCGGGACTAAGCGGCGCGACGATGAGCCTGTTGTCGCGAGAGGGAACAAAGTCACTTCGCTCGCAGGAGAGTAGTAACCCCGCACGCTGAGGGGGTGCGCTGGATCGTAGACGGTAAACTCGACTTATGCCCGCGACTCGCACGTCTCTCGGCGCGGACCTTGCGCGATTGGGCGTTAGGCAGGGGAGCGTCCTTATGGTCCACGCGGGCGTTCGGTCGATCGGGCCCGTCACGGGCGGCGTTAATGTCATCGTTCAGGCTCTTCTGGACGCAGTCGGGCCGACTGGAACCTTGGTCGCGTATGTCGATTATGAACCGTTCCATGAAGACACCGATGAAGTTGAGATTCCAGTTTTCGACAAGCGCATCGCCCACGCCGCTCGCGACCACGGCGTTTTGCACGAAACCCTGCGCACATGGCCGGGAGCCCACCGAAGCGACCATCCCGACGCGGGCGTGGTTGCGATTGGCGCTATGGCCGCGTGGATCACAGTCGACCACCCATTCCAATTCGGGTACGGGATGGGCACGCCATTCGACAAGGCGCTGCGAGCGAACGTCCAAGTTTTGATGCTCGGGGCTCCGCTCGACACCATCACGCTGCTCCACTATGCCGAGGATCAGGCCCGGATTCCAGATAAGCGAATCCGCACATATCGCCGCCTGATGCCAGGGCCCAATGGACCGGAATGGCGTGCATTCGAAGAGTTCGACACCTCCGAGCCCGTTAACGATCGGCTCCCCTCCGATTGCTTTGAAATAATCGCCAGAGAGTATTTATCGACCGGGCGCGGAAGCGCGGGGACCGTGGGCGCCGCCTCATCGACGATCATGGACGGCGCGGAACTCGTGAAATTCGGCATTGAATGGTTGGAGCGGTTCTTTTACCCCGGTCAGGAACGGCCGGGGATGGTCGACGCAGAGAGCTAAGCAAGCCCCGCCGAGGTTATTTGCGTGTTGCGGACGTACCGGTGACGGCGTGACGATCACGTGAAGCCGGGCAGTGCAACGCGGGGTTCCCCGCGCCAAAGCGGGTGGAGGGGTGAGACACAATGTAACTCGGAGGACTAAACATGGCGACCTTGCCGGTCGCGAATGGCGTTCTGGCTGGCCTTGCGCGAGTTGGCCTGTGAAGAGCGGGACTTGCGTTGGCGTAGGCGGGTGTAGCCGCGTCCGTGCCGGTCGACCTACGGTTGCGGGCTGGGATCCCACTCCTCTACGAAATCCGGTAGACGTACGCGTCCTCAATGAAGCGCCCGCCGATCGTCTGGCCACCGAGCCGCCTGCATTGCACGTTTTGGGACTTGCTGTAAAGCCGGCGCGCGTTTCGGATGAAGGGATCGGTCATAGGAAGTATCATTACCTGGGGCGTTTTCTGGTAGGTGAGGCCTGCGGCGCTTAAGGTATTGTGAAGCAGCCGATAGCCTTCCCACACACCGGGCTGGTCAAAGCGGCGCCCGGAGAGAAAGATTCGCCAATCCTCGTATTCCGGTGCGAACATCCAGAGTGCGACGGAGGGCTTGACCCCGGCGCGGTCGAGGATTTCGAACAACTCGGCGCCGGTCTCGAGGTCTACACTCAGCAGTAAAGTTTTCAGCATGAAATTATCCGTGACATCAATGGCCAACAAACAGCGTTACCGCTACGCCGATACTGAGTGAGCATTCTTGGCAACGGCCTTGCCGCGACCAAAATCTGAGCGACCTCCCAGTTTACTCCAAGGCAATGTCATTCAGAACTAGTTGCTCTTTGCGCCGATGACTTTGGCTCTCGTGCCGTGACCGGGGCCGGCGATGTGCGTGTCCGTTACGCGCGAAGCTGATACGGCGTGGCAACGGCGCGACTGCCATTGCGGGTCTGCCCGATGGTTGGCGGGGTGCCGCTGACGGAGGGCCGGCTCCGCTGTTGCGCATTTGTGGGAGCGAATGGCGGGAAGATTACACGGCCCCGGCGCCGGCTTGGGGGTTCGCGGTAGAGGGCGGCGCCGATGAGGTAGTCGCGGTTCACGCAAGGTGTTCCTTGTGCAGGGCGACGCCGTGCCGGCCGCGGGCGCCCCAGGCAAGACCTTTTGGAGCGCAGAGGCCGCCCGGCGGCATTCTTCCGCGCTCTTGATCGCCGGCTACGATACGATGGCGGAGGAACGTTAAGTGGAGATTCTCGTAGTTGAGGACGACCAACGAATGGCGGCGCTGTTAGAGCGCGGTCTACAGCGCGAGGGTCATTGTGTTTTCGTAGCCGCAAACGGCCGGCAAGGGGTTGAGTATGCCTCCGCGCGAAGCTACGACGTCATCGTTCTGGATGTCCTGCTGCCCGTCATGGACGGTTACGAAGTGGCTCGCCGCCTGCGCCAAAAGGGGAATCGCACGCCAATTCTTATTCTTACGGCGAAGGATTCTCCTCGCGATGCCGTGCAAGGGCTGGACGCGGGCGCCGACGATTATATGAAGAAACCGTTCTCTTTTGGGGAGTTCCTGGCGCGTGTTCGCGCCGTGTCGCGCCGCGGGCCGATCGCCACCGGCCCGCTACTCCAGGTCTGCGATCTAACGCTCGACCCGGCGTCCCATGAAGTTCGGCGCGGGACGCGCGGGATCCGTCTTACTCCTCGCGAGTATCAGATACTCGAGATCCTCATCCGCCGCGCGGGACGGGTGATTCCGCGCGATACGCTTCTTGACGACATTTGGGGAGACTCGCTGGATGCCGAGCGAAACACCGTGGACGTTTTCGTCAGTTCCCTGCGGCGCAAGACGGAAGGTCCCGGTGAGAGGCGGCTGATCCACACGGTTCGAGGAGTAGGCTTCTGTCTGAAGGAGCCCGGCGAGTGAGAGTTCGATCCCTTGGAGTCCGGCTGGCTTGCCTGTTTTCACTGCTGTTACTCGCCGGGCTGATATCGCTCGGCACCGCGCTCTGGTTCGGCGTTGAATACAATATGGTCTCCGCCGTGGACCGCCTGATGGCCGAACGGGCGGCGAATTTGGAGAAGTTCGTCGATACGGAGTTCGGCAACGTACTCATCGGTTCGCCGAGCGACCGCAACCGGGGAGAATTTCGCGGAAAGATCGAGCAGGTCGACCCGCGCCGCGAATGGATCGCCCTGCGAGGGACCCGAGTCCGCTTGAACGCCGATACCAAATTCGAGGGCAGTCTCCGGGTTTCGGCTATTGAGACGGGCCAGTTCGCTGAAGTGGAAGTGGAGCGGGACAGCGCAGACTCAGCTTGGGAGGCACGCACCGTGGCCGTGGTGATGGACCTTCCGATGGAGTTGAAGGAGATGCTTGGCGAGTACGCGCTTGCCACACCGGACGGACGCTTCATCGCGGTCCGCAACAACGCCAATGGCGATGTTCTGCTGCCGGCGCCGCGCGGCTCGGATTGGACTACGCCCGTTCCCTGGCAGAATCGGGCATCCGGCTTCATAACCATCCAAACCGCGAACGGCGAGTATCGCACGCATCATCGCGACTTGTCATTGCTTGGAGGTTCGTACCGGCTTCAACTTTCGTCGTCCTTGGCGGTTGTTTCCGCGACGAGGCGCGACCTGGTGCGATCCCTTTTATGGGCCGTTCCGGCGACTATCGTCCTCAGCTTGGCGGGCGGCTATCTGCTAAGCCGCGCGGCTCTCCGTCCTCTCCAAAAGTTCGCCGGCGTGGCTAGTCGGATTACCGCAAAGCAACTCTCGGAACGCCTGGAAGTTCCCGAGACCGGTGACGTGATCAGCCAGTTGGCGGTGACTTTCAATTCGATGCTGGATCGTCTGGAGACCTCGGTGAAAAGGCTCGATGAGTTCACCGCCGACGCGTCGCACGAGTTGCGCGGCCCCGTGTCGGTGATTCGAACGACCGCCGAGTTGGCGTTACGCCAGGGCAGGGCCGGCGCGGAGTTGAAGCAGGACCTCCAAGAAATCCAGACGGAGGCCATTCGGCTCACGGAACTGACTGAGGACCTTCTGACTCTGGCCCGCTCCGGCAGTGCCCGTTACACGCCACAAATGCCAGTGGTGGATCTGGCACCGATCATTCGTGAGGTGGTGACTCAGCGGTGCAAGATGGCCGGACCGCGAGTGGAGGCGGACGTCGAAGACGGGGATTGCCATTTGCCAGGCGATGCGCCGTCGTTGCGAAGGCTCTTGCACATTTTGGTGGACAACGCCCTGCGCCACAACCCGGCCGACACGATGGTTGTCGTCAGCCTGGCGCGAGAGGGCGGATGCAGGGTCTTGGCGGTTGCCGACAATGGTCGAGGAATTCCCGAGCAGGAGTTACCTAGACTGTTCGATCGATTCTATCGGGGCGATCCCTCGCGCAACCGTTCCAACGGCACGGGGCTGGGGCTGGCGATCGCCAAATGGATTGCGGAGTGTCACGGGGGGCAGATCACCGTATCAAGCCGGGTGGGATATGGATCGACGTTCCGCGTCCGGTTATCGGGGCCACAGTAGGGAACGGAGTTCTGGAAGGAGGGCCGTTCAATCGCGCGCCACCGATCTCGGGGGGCATCGTTGTTCTCGTTACTTTTCTTCGGTCCTTTGTACGGTTAGTAGCGTTTTAGAAATCGAAATTGGAAGGGGAAAGGTCCCAGTTCGGACGATGCGCGGGAGTCGGTTATCACTGACTTCCGCCGCGCGCCCCATGAGGGTCTTGCGAACGGCGAAGAATCGCAGGGCGGTGTTTGCGCGGCGGCGCGTTGCGGCGGGTACGCATTGCCGGGACTTAGCCGACTGTGGCGGGGCCTGGGTCGCTTATCAGTTGAATGCGGACAATACGGAACAGGCGCGGACATTGGCCGGTCTGAATCGGCCGGGGATGGCGTTGGAGCCTCGACGGCGGAGCGGTTGGCGGCGGACGTTGTGATTGCCAATCCGGCGTACATCCGGTCTGAAGAGACTCCGGAGGAGAAGGCTGCGCACTAGGCGTTCAGAACCCGCACCATTTAGGCGACTTCCATAGTCTTCGAACGTATCCGGAATACCCCGGTATTTCCAGTCAGAAGGATCGCTCAACGTGAAGGAGATCGATACGGACGCCGGTCGAACTCCGGTTTCGGCATAGCCATCGGATCCATGCGGTGGAATCGTCCGGTTGGGACTCGTTCGAATACCGGACCACTCGGGTTGACTCAAATGACTTGAACGAATCCGGCTGCGGGGATATCGGATTTCTGAAGATTCGCGTAGACTCACCGGGTCGATCCCGAGGCGGGTGTGGAGCGGGGATTGGCGGAAGGACCGGGGGAGTAAGTTCGCCAGGGACAGGTTCCGGGCGTAGGCTTCCACCCACTGCCTGCATTCCGGCGTTCTCTTCCCTAACGCTTGAGAAACTCGCGCAATACGGACTCGGTCGCGGCCGGGCTGGGCGAGAGCTCGGGAATGGTTGGCGGCCGCGACCGGCCTTTGCGCTTCTTTGGCGATTGCCCGGATGCCGAGCACTCCCGGAAGTAGCGCACCACCAACTCCGGCCTCGACAGATGTTCCAGATATCCGCTAATCACGATCCGGCATAAGCAGTGGTATACAAAAATCAGTAGGATGCCAAACAGCTTTGTAAGTGATTTGATCGGCGGTCCTCCCGCCATCCAGTCTTGACTACCATATCATCGGCTGGATTGACGGTGGATTCAATATTGTTTTTGGCTAGCACTTGGCGTCGATCGGCGTGGCGGTCGACGAGGGCACCCGGTCCTCGACGGTGAAGAAGACCGGATGCCGAGAATTGCCACGCCGGCTGGTGAGGGGCTCCCGTACCCCCAGTTCAAGCGGCATCCTATTCATATCAATACGCTTATTCCGTTGGATGCCGAAAACAAGGATATGAGCTCACTACGGAGTTCGAAAGTGCCCCACCGAAATTGTTTGATTCCCGCCCTGCTCGATCGCGAGAACTTCCCATTCATAATCCGATTTGGGAAGCAGAAATCCAGGCGGAACGGCCATGCTCGAAGCGGTAGGCGGCATCATTATGTCCAGAATGATTTTCGGAAGCGCAGGGAGACCGGAGTCGGGTTTAACAACGAGTACTTGGTAGCCGATTATTGAACTACCGTTCGGCGCTGCGACGGGTTGCCACATGACGACAAGATTGGTTGGATTTACCAAAGCATTCTCCATGGGTGAAAGGAGTAGCGGACCAGCGGCGAGAATATGCGTGAATTTCGCCGTGCCGACCAATTTCTCTCCTTTGATTCCCTCCCCTACGATTCGATAGTTCCCTTCTGGAAAGCGCTGCAGAAACTCGTCAAGAGGCACCTCACTGAAGTTTGGCTCGCCGCTCTCCAGAAACAGCTCGGTTCCTCCCTGCTTTGTGAGACTGCCGCGGGTGGTAGCCGTAAATATCTTTCTTCCGGAAGGGTCGAAGATTTCCATGGAATTCCAGGGCTCCGCATCGATGAACACTTGTATTCCGGCGTCGCTGTCGGTTGAGTTCAATTCGATCTTTATTCGCGCGTCCTTAAGCGGGACTACCTTCTCCCCGGCAGGGGCTTGAGCCCATGACGCCGGGACGGCGGCTCCCAAAATCAGCGCTACCATCGTTGCCGTGACGGCAGTCGATCTATGCGCGGGAACATTCATCTCAGTTGCTCGAAAGGCGTTTCTCGATTGCATACTGTGACCTCCCTCTTGACGATATCTTCCAACCGTGAAGGTTTTCTGAAGAACGTACGGTTGTTTACCCATTGATCCGCCGGTCCGCGCGACAAGGCATCCTTTGCCAAATAGTTCGATGTCGAAATCTTTTTTGATCTTGCGGATTTCATCCTGCACATCGGTCTGTTTGTCCTTCGACGGACGGAAGACTTTAGCCCGGGCATCCGTCTTCAACTGGGATTCGAGTTTTTTAAGCTCTAGCGGGCCGCGCGGAGACACCTCCGCGATGGCGGTCGCGCCGTCGTCGGAAACCTCAAAGCGGAACTCCACCCCGGCCTCGCGCAGCATGGCCGGACGCCGCGGATCGGCCCATGTTCCGGCGCCGACCATTGGGACGGTTACCAGGATCCGTTCCCCGCTGCCGCCGATCCGGGCCGGTTGCGCCGGTAGGACAAATGCCGCCGCGCATAGTAATTACAGCCGACTGTAGTTCCCCATCGGTAACTCCTTCGTTACTTACCCCGCCATGCTAAATAATCGTGTAGGTCGATATCCGGCGAAATTGAGAGCGAGTAATTCTCCTCGTTGGCGGGGTAGTGCGAGTGAAAGAGCGTGGCCCTTCGCGGATCGGCGGACGCGCTCGCGCAAGTGGCGCTTGGACGGGGCGGCGGGACAGTTCCAGTCAAAAATCCGGCATGCGCGCCGTCCTCCAACGGCGATGTTTTGCGCCTTCCGGAGGGGGACAATCAATGGCACCAGCTTGGCGCGACATCATCCGACGACAGATCGCCGTAGTCTTTTGCATAGCGAACGCGCTACCCTATCAAGCATGACTCGCGCCGCGCGCTTTGCTATTGGGATCATTCTGAGCTTCGCCACCCTCGCCGCTCAGGAAACAACAGGCAGCATAACCGGAGTAGTAAAAGATGCAACGGGGGCTATCATCGTCGGCGCCGCCGTGGCCGCCGTTAATCAGGAAACCGCGGCTGAATTCCGCTCCACGTCGGACGCGAACGGCGCCTATCAGTTTCCCCTTCTCCGCGCGGGGACTTACCGCCTCACCGTGGAAAGTAAAGGCTTCCAGCGCGTCCAGCAAATGGTCGTCGTCAACACCTCCGAACGCCCGCGCATCGACGTCACTCTCAGCGTCGGCCAAGTCACCGACACCGTCAACGTCACCGCCGAAACTCCCCTTCTCCAGAGTGAAAAATCCACCATCGGTCAAGTCGTCGAACAGCGCACCATCCAGTCCATCCCGTTGGCGACGCGTAACTTCACCCAGATCCTCGGCACTTCGGCCGGCGTCGTCGGCTCCGTGTTCAACGCCGATAACCCCGGTACGGGCTCCGATTCCGTCAGCGTTAACGGCGCCCGCCGCGGCTCCAATAACCTGCTCGTCGACGGCGTTCCAACTACCAACCCGCTCAATAACGCGCCCGACGGCGACGGCACCCCGTCCATTGAATTCCTCGGCGAATTCAAGGTGATGACCAGCCTTTTCAGCGCCGAATACGGACGCAACCTGGGATCCACAATCAACGTCACCACCCGCTCCGGCACCAACCAGTTCCACGGCGCCGCCTATGACTTCCTTCGCAACACCAAGCTCAACGCCCGCCCCTTCTTCAACCCCGTCCGCGGTCAGAACAACCAGAACCAGTACGGCGGCAACATTGGCGGTCCCATTCTCCTTCCCAAAATCTATAACGGCAAAGATAAGACCTTTTTCTTCCTCGGCTGGGAAAGTTCCCGCCAGCGCAACGCCAATTCCGCCAACGCGGCCATCCAGCGGATCGTTCCCACCGTCGCCATGCGCTCCGGCGATTTCACCGGCCGCCGCATCATCAACGATCCGGTCACCGGCCAGCCCTTCCCCGGCAATATCATTCCCGCCGCCCGCATCAATCCGATCTCCAAGGCCATCCAGGACAAGTTCATTCCCTCGCCCAACTTCTCCTTGGGCGCCAATAACTTCTTCGCCGCCAGTTCCATCGCCACCGACATCGACATGTGGACCGTCAAATTCGACCACCGCTTCTCCGACAAGGACACCATCTCCGGCCGTTGGTTCAAAAGTAAACAGGGCGATCGCAGCCCCTTCAATCAAGGCCTGCCCGGCTTCGGCAACATCGCCAACCGCCAGAAAGATTCCGGCAACGTCACCTACACCCACCTCTTCAGCGGCACCCAGGTTCTCGAAGCCCGCTTCGGTTTCGACGACTCCTCCCAATTCCTCCAGATGCAGAATGCCGACCCTCCCACCGCCGTCGGCCTGCAGCCCCTCTCCGTCACCAATCTTGATGGCATGCCCCGCATCAACATTCTCAACTACGTCCAATTCGGGAACGAGGCCAACTGGTCGGACTTCATTAAACGCTACACCGGCGGCGCCACCATGACCTGGATCCGCGGCAAGCACAACATCAAGTACGGCGTGGAAACCCAGATCGCCGACTACAACCCCAAGAACGCCCTGGTCAGCCGCGGTCTCTGGCAGTACAACGGCCAGGCCAGCGGCGACGAATACGCGGACTTCCTCCTAAGCCACGCTCGCCTCAAGCAGTTCAGCGCCCCGGGCGCCGGCGGCGAGCTCAAAATGCGTGACAACCTCATGTCCTATTTCGTCAATGACGATTGGAAGGTTAGCCAGAAGCTGACGGTCAATTGGGGCGTGCGCTACGAGTATCACTACCAGCCCTACGCGTACAACCTCGGCATGTTGAACTGGTGGCCCGAAAACTATAAAGGCGTCGGCACCCTTGAAGGCTCCGGCATCGTTCAGGGCGGCGTTAACGGCGTCCCCAGAAGCACCGTCAACAACGACGGCAATAACGTCGCTCCCCGCGTCGGCATCGCTTACCGCGTTACCGATACCTGGGTCATCCGCGCCGGCGCCGGCCTCTACTACGACACTCGCACCGGCCAAATCGCTCAGCAGGCGTTCCAGAATCCGCCCACGTCCACTCGCGTGGAAGCCGATTGTTCCGCCCCAGGCACTCCCTGCCGCCTTAATACGGCGGACAACTGGACCTATCTCGACCCCATGCACGACCCCAGCCGGATCCCATTCCCCACGCGCGCCACGGATCAGCTTCAAGTGTGGGGCACTGAGCGCAAGACGAAGATGGATCACGCCTGGCAGTACAACTTCAGCCTTCAGAAACAGCTTCGCGGGAACGTGCTGATTGAATCCGCCTACGTTGGCACCAAGGGCACCAACCTGATGGCCCGCCGCAACTTCAATCCCCTGATTCCGCAGGCCGACGGCACCACGGTGCGGCAGTATCCCGGCTTCGGCACCATGCTCGTTACGGCTCAAAACGGCTCGTCCAGCTATCACTCCTTTCAGACCACCGTCAAAAAACGCAGTAGACTCACCACGCTCCAGGGCGCCTATACCTGGGGCAAAACGCTCGGTAACGGCGACGACGGCGCCCGCTTCTTCACCAGCCTTTTCCCCACGCCGTGGAACGATTTCAGCCGCGCGAAAGGGCCAGCCAACTTTGACCGTTCGCACCGCTTCACGCTGGTCATCAACCAGGACTTGCCCAACGCGTTCGATGGCGGCGCCGGCAAGTTTTTGCTCAACAACTGGTCACTTAACGCATTTGTCGTCATGCAGACCGGCACTCCCGTCACCGTCTTCAATCGCGATAGCGGCCAAGGCCTCGGCGGCATCGCCACCGACCCCGCCGGCGCTTTCTTCGCCAACGTCAACGCAGGCGTGGATCTGCTCACCCCCGGCGACCTGAAGTCCAATCTCCGCAACTACATCAACTCCGCGGCCTTCTTCCGCGCGCCCCGGGGCACATACGGCAATTCCGGCCGCGGCATGCTCCGCGGGCCCGGCCAGTCCACAATAGACTTCTCCATATTCAAGGATTTCAGATTCGGCGAACGCTTCGGCACCCAGTTCCGCACCGAAATGTTCAACATCCTCAACAAGGCCAACTTCGGCAACCCCGGAAATAATCTGGATAACGCGAACTTTGGCCAGATCACGTCCACCTCCGTCAACGCCCGCCTGATCCAGGCGGCGTTGAAGTTCACGTTTTAACCATGCGGCTCTGCGTCTTCCTCCTCGCGCAATTCGTTCTCCACGCGCAAGGAATGGGAGGCGGCAAACGCCCGACCACAGTCAAATCCACGGGGCGGACGTCAAGTCCGCCCCCATTCGTTTTCAGGGATGTCGCCACCGCCACCGGTCTGACCGCCAAACACCAGTACGGCGATGGCGCTTCCCGCTATATTCTCTCGATGACCGGCAACGGCGTCACCGTCATCGATTTCGACAACGACACCCATCCCGACTTACTTTTCAACGACGGCAAAGCCCCCGTTCTCTACAAGAACAAAGGGACCGGCACGTTCATGGATGTCTCTTCAACCAGCGGCCTGGCGCCCCAGCCCTGGGGCCAAGGCGTCTGCGCCGGCGATTTCGATAACGACGGCTGGACCGACGTCCTGCTCACCTACTATGGCCCCAGCCGTCTCTACCGCAACGATAAAGGCAGATTCCGCGATGCCGGTCTTCCCGCATCGGGAAACCACTTCTCCACCTCTTGCGCCTTCGTCGATTACGACCGCGACGGGTTGCTCGACGTCATCGTTTCCAACTACGTCGCCTTCGATCTCGCGACCGCCGAGAAACCCGGCGCCACCAAATACTGCACCTGGCAAGGATTGGAAGTCTTCTGCGGTCCTCGCGGTTTCCCCACGGACTGGCCCCAGCTTTTTCACAACGAAGGCAATGGCAAATTCGCGGATGTTTCCGCTACGGCGCTGAAAGGCATCTCCGGCCTACACTATGGCCTCGGCGTCGCGGTCGCGGATTTCGACGGCGACGGCTGGCCCGACATCTACATCGCCTGCGACTCCACGCCCGGCATCCTGCTCCGCAATAACAAGGACGGCACGCTGACCGACATTGCCGTCGAAGCCGGAGCCGCGTACGGCGCGGACGGCGAAGAACTCGGATCGATGGGCGTGGCCGCGGTCGACATCGATGCCGATGGCCGCATGGATATCGTGAAATCGAACTTCATCGACGAAACCCCCAGTCTGTATAAAAACCTGGGCGACTGGTTCTTCGTCGACGCCACCCAGGAATCCGGCCTCGGCCGCGACGCCACCGCCGTGGGCTGGGGTCTCGGCGTCATCGATCTCGACTACGACGGCAAGCCCGATCTCTTCATCGCCAACGGCCACATCTATCCCGAACTCGGCCCCCGCTATCGCCAGCCGAAGTCCGTCTACTGGAACGGCGGCGGGACGTTCGCCACTATTCGCCCCGGCCCGCCCGCCGCCTCCCGCGGACTGGCGGTCGCCGATCTCGATGGCGACGGCGCGCAAGAGATCATCGTCGCGAACATGAACGCCACGCCATCGCTCTTCAAAGTGGACGGGCCCAAAGGCAAAAGCCTTTCCCTGCGTCTTGAAGGCACAAAATCAAACCGCAGCGCGATTGGCGCCAGGGTCACCGTCAAAGCGCAAACCAAGGAAGTCATATCAGGCGGTAGCTATGCCTCGCAAAGCGATTTCACGCTCCACTTCGCCGGCGAAGCCGAAGAAGTCGAAATCCGCTGGCCCAACGGCGATGTCGAGAAGCTGGGCAAACTCCCGGCCGGCGCGTTGTATCGTGTGAAGGAAGGAGCCGGCGTCACCAGCCGGGAACCATGGCGTTAGTCCTGGCATTCTTTCTGTTCGCGGCCACCGCCGACGAACTCTACCAGCGCGGTGTGCTGGCCCTAAAACAGAACGATAACCAAGCCGCGCGGGCGGCCCTCGAACAAGCCGTCAAACTAGCACCCCGCGAACCCATGATGTGGCTGGCGGTCGCCGAAGCCCGCCTCCGCGCCAACGAAACAACGCATGCAGCGGAAGCCGCCACCCAAGCCGCGAGGCTCGCCCCCTCCGACCCAACTATCCAAAAAGGCCGCGAAATGTTCAATCGCCGCCTGCTGACGCACGCCCGCGCGCTCCTGGACGCCCGCCACGAGAGGCAGGCCGAAACCGCCCTCCGCGAAGCCCTGAAAACGCAAACCAAAGAGCCCGAGCTCCATCGCCTGCTGGGGCTGGCGCTCTACGCCCAAGGCCGCAATGAACCCGCCATCGATTCATTCCTCGCCGCCATCGACCTCGCCCCCGAAGAAGAAACTCTCTACGCCGGCCTGGAAACATTGCTTCCAATCGAAAACCGCCGCCAAGCCATCGAATTCCGCCTAAAGCCTTTCACCGCCAAACACCCCGAGTCCCCGCTCGGCTGGTACCTCCTCGCTCTGACAACAGGCGACCAAGCGCAACTCGAACGAGCGCTCAAAGCCGACGCCAAATTCTGGCCCGCCGCCTTCGCGCTCCACAAAACCGTCCCGGCGGAACGCGCTATCGCACTCCTTGAACAAGTCACAGCCCAGAACCCCGAGTACGCCCCCGCCCACTACGCCCTCGCCCAGCTCTATGGGAAAAGCGGCGCCCGCGATAAAGCCGTCGCCGCCCGCAAACGTCATCACGAGCTGGAGACCAAGCCAAAGTAGGTCGCCGACTCCGGTGTCACCGATCGGCAACCGCATAAATGCATTTTTGCAACGAACGAGGCTCCGAATGGCAACGCCCGGCAGTCACGACGATTGGGCCGAGGATCGCGGCCTGGACCCGATCGCCGCGCCGCCTCCGACTCCGCACGCGGCGACGGTCAGCAGGCCAAGTAGGGCTACGCTGCCCTCACTCAATACGTCCCTGAGACCAAAGGCGGTAACGATGTTCGATGGTTCGTACAGGAGGGCCGCCAGTAGCACGGCGCCAACTATAATTAACGTGATTCCGAAGAGTCGTGATTTTGTCATAACACTCGACGGTACGAACCGGCCGGCCCGAATGTTCGATATTTTGTATTCCGGTGAAACGCGGCGGGCCGGGATTGGGGCTGGGCCGCCACTGTTTGCGCCGACGTGCACGGCTCGGTTCCGTGCCGCCGCGTGACATTACGAAGTATCGATCGTCAAAGTCATTCGGCAATGTAAACTCTAAAGCCGCGAGTGCGCCGTTTTTAAGGAACACGCGCACAACGGACACGCTCCGGCCCGGCAGGATGGGCGAGTTCCTCGCCCGTTGGTGCCGTGCCTCCGCAGCCTGTGCGCTCTGAAGATGATAGGATTCTGTAACGCTTGCATGGTCCCGAATGAGTTGCGCAAGCGCGATAGGAGAGAACCATGAAAACCGCTTTTCTCGTTGCGGCAATGTTACTGCCGCTGCTCGCCCAAGTGAACACATCCACGCTGGCCGGTTTGGTGAAAGATGAAAGCGGCGCCACCGTGCCAAACGCGAAGGTGACGGCCACGATGCTCGCTACCGGGCAACAGCGCACCACCTCTTCCAACGACTCCGGCGAGTTCGTGGTGCCGCAGCTAGCGCCTGGGGGCTACCGGCTGAGCGTGACGGCGCCGGGCTTTCAGACGGCCGTGGTGGACAATATCGCGCTGAACATCGCCGGACGCGAGATCGTCAACATCAACTTGAAGCTGGGGCAAGTGAATGAGCAGGTGACGATCGAGGCCAGCGCGGCGCCGCTGCTGGAGCAGGAAACGGCGTCGCTCGGCCAGGTGATCACACGGAAAGCGATCGCCGATTTGCCGTTGAATGGGCGCAATTACATTACGCTGGGCGCGTTGTCACCCGGAGTGATTCCACAACTGCCGAGCGGTACAGGTCCAGCGAGCTTCATCGCCGGCACGACATCGCGGTCCGACCGCAGCCTGCTCGTTGGCGGGCAACGCGAGAGCTCCACCAGCTATCTGTTCGACGGGGTGGAGATGCGGAATCCGCGCATTGGGGATAGCTCCATTACGCCGTCGCTCGATGTGGTGCAAGAGTTCAAGATTCAAAGGAATTTCTTTCAGGCGGAGTTCGGCAACTCACCGGGGATTATCAACGTGGCCAGCCGCGGCGGGGCCAATCAATTTCATGGCTCGTTGTTTCACTTCCTTCGCAACGACAAGATGGACGCGCGGAATTTTTTCTCGCCGGGCGTGGAACCGTTCAAGCGTAACCAATATGGCGTGGCCGGGGGCGGGTATGTGAAGAAAAACAAGATTTTCTTTTTCGGAAATTTCGAGAGTTTCAAGCAGCGTCTCGGTGTAATTCAGCGCGGCATTTATCCGACGCAGACGCTGCTGGGCGGCGACTTTAGCGGGCTGACGGCGACGATCAACGATCCACTGACGTTCGACGCCGCGACGAATACGCGGCAACCCTTTGCGGGCAACCGGATTCCCGCCAACCGGATTAACAGCGTCTCCAAGAATTTTCTGCCGTACATTCCAGTGACCAACGCGGCCACCGTGAACGGAGCCAACCTGATTGGAACACCGGTGCAGCGGCTGGACGACGACCAGTTCAATCTTCGCGGCGACTGGCTGATCAACGAAAAGCATTCGTTCTTTGGGCGGTATAGCCAGCAAAAAGCGCCGCTTTCGCCGGCGGCGTTGCCGCCGTTGGCGGGCGCGCTGGTGGATACGAAAGGCGTGTCGGGGGTGGCGCAATTGACCTCAACAATTACGCCGTCCATTGTGAATGTGGCCCGGGCTTCGTATGCCTACATGACGCTTTTCGGCCGTCAGGTGACAGTGGACAAAGATTTGGCGAAGGAGATCGGCATCACCGGCGTTTCCACCGCGCAACTAAACTGGGGCGTCCCCGGCGTGGGGTGGCAGGGCTTCAGCGGGATTGGAAGCAACGGCCTGACGCAGGGCAATGTGCTTCATAACTACCAGTTGACCGATAACCTGACGTGGATCCGGGGCGGGCATTCGATCAAGGCCGGCTACGATATCCGGCAGACGCGGTTCCTGCTGGATAGCGATAACGGCCCGCGCGGCAGTTTTACGTTTAACGCGAGCTATACCGCCAGCTTGAATCCGGCGACCGGCAACCCGGTCGCGAATACGGGCAGCGGCGTGGCCGACTTTCTGTTGGGATATCCCACGAACATGAGCGGGGCCGTGGGAACCTCCTTGACTCACTTCTCGTTCATGACCCACAACCTGTTTATCCAGGACGATTGGAAAATCACCCGCGAATTCACGCTGAACTACGGTCTGCGTTATGAGAATGTAGGTCCGCCGACGCCGATCAAGCAGGAACTGGATCACGTTTATGGCTTCGACTTTAATACTGGTAAGCAGCTATTCCCGTCGCTGGGTCAGATTCGCGATTCCGTGATCAAGAGGGACCACAAGAACTTCGCGCCGCGGCTGGGCTTCGCCTACAATCCGGCGTGGGCCAATACGTGGACCATTCGCGCGGGATCGGGCGTATATTTCGACCAGACACAGATGAACGAGACGCAGTTCATTACCAATGGTCCGCCAATCTTTACACAGCAGAATATCAATCTTACGGGACGGGGCTTGCCGGAGTATCAGTTCGGCGTGAACACGCTGCCGGTGGTGACGATACCGCCGGTGGATGCGAACTACCAGACGCCGCAGGGTACGAATCTATTTGTGCAGGAGATCGACGGACGCAAGCCGCGCGTGTACATGTGGACGTTCTCGTTGCAGAAATCGTTGGGGAATAACTGGCTGGTGGAAGCGGCGTATGTCGGGTCCAGCGGGCGCCGGTTGTCCAAGCGCTATAACGCCTACTCGAACGTAACGCCCGGAGTGCTTTATGACGTTACGCCCGGCGTGGCCACCCGTTATCCGCGATTGAACCAGATGCTGTACTCGTCGCAATCGGGCAAATCTAATTTCAATGGGCTGAATCTAAAACTGGAACGGCGTTTCAACAACGGCTTCCAGATCCTGATGGCGCATACGTGGGCTAAATCGATCGACACGGATTCGGCGGGCTCGTTCGGTTCGCCGAATTTGAATCCGGCGAACTTTCAGTTGGATAAGGGGCCTTCGGATTTCGATATCCGCAACCGCTGGGTGTCCAGCATCGTCTACGAACTGCCCTTCGGCAAGGGCAAGCGCTTGCTGGGCGGCATTGGCAAAGGGGCCAACGCGGTGGTTGGCGGATGGCAGCTAAATACCATCACGTCCTGGCAAACGGGAGTACAGCGCAGTGTCGTCTCGCCGAACCTGACGGGTATTTCCTTCGTGACGCAGCGCGCCGACGCGACGGGGCTGAAGCCACTATCGAGCTTTAACGGCATCGATCCGCAGCAAGGCTTCGGCGACAATAACCGGAGTCTTTATTGGTTCAATCCGAATGCCTTTTCGGCTACGCTACCGCTGAAGTTCGGCACGTCGGGGCGCGACATCATTACGGCGCCGTCGTGGTGGAACACGGATCTCTCGGCGTTTAAGAATTTCGAATTCCGGGAAGGGATGGCGCTGCAGTTCCGGGCGGAGGCTTTCAACGCGTTTAATTCAGTGAAATTCTTCCCGCCGGATATGAACGCGACAAGCCCGAATTTCGCCCGGTTGTTGAGCGCGGATCGTCCGCGCGTGATGCAGCTTGCTTTGCGGTTTACGTTTTGAGGCGCGGACCCGGTTAAGCGCCGCTGGCTAACTTGCCGATTTTGACGGTCATTTCAGCGGATTTGATGCGCTCATTGGCGGCGTTGTGTTCGGCGACGAGCTTTTGGAAATACTGTAGCTGATAAACGAAGTCGCGAGTTTCTCCGTAGGCGTGGTTGAGGACCGCGGTGGCGAGGAATTCGGGACAGTCGGCGTCTTCGTCGGGAATGCCGAGAATCGATTTCAGCTCGCCGTAGTCGTAGCCCATTTCAACGATCAGTCTCCGGCCCAGGGCGAGGAGATACCCTTTCGCCAAATTCATCCATGGCGACGAGTTGCGGAGAACCTGTTGCCAGCGCTCGGCGCGGTCACCGATGGGACGCTGTTCGCTGTAGACGGTTCCCTGGTCGCCATAGGACCATCGTTCGAGGTTGCGGCCTTCGGTGCCATAGTCGATCATGCCGGGATGGAAATCGATTGCGAGGTCGCGGCAGAGCCGGCGAACGGCGGCGTCGGGGGTAACGGCGAGTTCTTCGTAGCGGAGAACGGCGGCGTCCGGTCCGAAATCCCGGATGCCGTTCATGATTAAATCGGGCGCCGTCAGCAGATCATGAACAAGGTCGTTGCGAAGGCTGCAGAGCTTGCCGAAATAGATGCCCTTCACCCACGTTTCCATCATCGAGGAAAAGACGGCTAGGGGATTGCGGAGGATGAAAACGAAGCGGGCTTCGGGGAAGGTGCGGCGGAGTTCGGAAATTATGAAGTAGTAGCGGGGAGTCTTGTCGAGAAAGATCGTCTTTTGCGAGCCGGCCAAGGCGCACTCGTAGAGATGGCCGAGCATGCGGCGGACGCCCTCGTAATAGGAATCCTGCCCTCCCGGCAGTTGGGACAGAAACTCCAGCGTGGCGTTGCGCGCCAGGGCGTGGCTGTAGTTGCAGGAAACGCCTTCCGGGCGGAGGGCGAAGAGCGGGTGAAGGGCAATCCAGGGCTCGGAAGCCGTGTGGATCGCCGGGTGAGCGGCCAGAATACGCTGGAGGAGCGTGGACCCGGCGCGCGGCTGGGAAATCACGAAGATTAGGTTACTACCTGTGCTCATGTGTTGGACCCTGACAAAGCCCGATACGGAACGATCGGGGTTGGGCGATGGAAGGCTTGAAGATGGGGATCGACCGGAAAGAACCGCCGGTTTTGCCGAATTCGGGACGTGCAGCCGGATTCGAGAAGGAACGGATTGTAGTGTTGTTAGTATTGTGGCTTCGGAGCGGCTGGCGTCCGCTTCCCGGAGGAGCGGACGCCCAAATCATAATGATAACCCAGCTACCGCAACCGCACTGTAAACGGCTGGGAGGCGCCAACGGCGTTCGATACGGTGACCGTCACCGATTCAATATCCGCTAGCGATCCCGTGACGTTAAACGGCAGAGTCAGGCGGAACTGGCCGCCGAACGGCGCGGCCGCGGCGCTCTGATAATACGTTGTAAAGGCCGTGACCACGGCCACTGGCACTTCCGTGGTAGAGAGCGGCGCGCCGGCGACGGGCGTCAGCCGGAAGGTGGCCGCCGAGATCTCCCGGGTATTGCTGAACCCGTCAATCTGTAGCGTAAACGTACCGGAACCTAGCTGCGCCGTCCCGGTTGAGATAACCGGCGCGCCGCGGGGGATGGGCACGGTGGAATCGGGCACTGGGACGGCTGAAGGGGGCGTGGTGGCGGTCCGGATGCGGATTGTGCCGGCCACCGTTCCGGAGTTAATCCGCAGCGGCGTTACGGGGAACGCGCCCATTGTCTGGCCCGCCGGGATCGTGAACGCGACCGTCCGCCCGCCGCTCGAGAACTGCACGGCCGGATCGTCGGCGTTGTTCACCGCGTTCGGTTCAAAAACCAGCGTCAACGTACCCGTCACGGCCGCCGGGAAGGGCTGCGCCAACTGAATCGTCACGTTGATCTGCGTGCCCGGCGGGAGCGTTTGCGGCAGGCCGAGAATCGAGAGCGGTGGCAGCGGCGGCAGATCGATGGCGATCGACAATGCCGCCAGCGTCGCCGTCCCTCGCGCGTCGGTAATACGGACGGTGAAAGTGGTGGAGCCGGCCGCGCTCGGAGTCCCGCCGATGGTTCCATCGGCGGCGAGCGTCAATCCCGCGGGCAACGCTCCCACAGTGATGGACCATGCGCCCAACGGCGCCACGCCGCCACTCGCGGCCAAGCTGGCGGAATACGCAACGCCCACCGACCCGGACGGCAGGGAAGTGGTGGTCACGGTCAACGGCGGCAGCACTACAAGCGTCGCGGTCGCCGACGCGACATTGGCCAGCGCATCCGTAGCCTGCACCGTGAAGGTAAAGGAACCCGGCGTCGTTGGCGTGCCGGAGATGGCCCCGGTGCTTGTGTTCAAAACCACCCCCGCCGGCGGCGCGCCGCCGGAAACAGACCACGTCAGCGGCGCCTTCCCGCCGGTGGCGGTAAACGCGGATCCGAAGCTCTGCCCGGCAACCAGCGGCTCACCCGCCAGCGGACCGGTGACCTCCAACCGGTCAAAGATCGTTATGGAGAACGAACTCGTCGCCGTCAGGCGCTGCGAATCCTGCACGGTTACGCTAAACGCAAACGAACCGAGCGCGGCCGGCGTTCCCGACAGCGCGCCCGCCGCCGGATCCAACGTCAGGCCCGAAGGCCCGCCGCCGCCGGACACGCTCCATGTATACGGAGCCCGCCCGCCCGCGGCGGCAAACGTCAAGGCGTACGATTTTCCGGCCGTGCCTTCCGGTAACGGCGGCTGCGTTGTAATTGTCAGGCTGCCGGTCACGGTGACGGTGTATGAACGGCTCGATTTGGCCTGCAGCGAATCGGTGGCTTCCACGCTGAACGTGAACGCGCCTCCCTGCGACGGCGTCCCGCTCAACAGTCCGGAGGAGTTAAAACTCGTCCCTTGCGGCGCGCTTCCGGACAAGGCAAACACGTAAGGCGCCTTCCCGCCGGTCGCGCCGAACTGTATCGTGAAGGGTTGGCCCACCTGCGCGGACGGTGCGATTGACGCGGGCGTCACCGACAGCGGCGCCAAAGCGGGCTCAATCGTCACCACGTACAAATTGCCGGCCACGCGCCCGGCCGAATCCGTGACATTAACCGTGAACCGGAAAGTGCCTTCCTGCGCCGGCGTTCCGGCCAAAGCTCCCGCGACCAAGGCGAGCCCCGTTGGCGGCCCGCCTTGAGCGACGGAGAACGTGTAGCCGGGCGTGCCGCCGGACGCCGAGAAGGACGCGCTATAAACCTGCCCCACGCGTCCATTCGGGAGCGTTTCCGGCCCAATCGAAAGCGGCGGCGGTGGCGGCACGGACACGCTTAGCGCCAGCGTTTTCCGCGCAATCCGTCCGCGAGCGTCGGTCACGGCCAGATTCTGCGGGTACGGGCCTTCCACCGCATTCGTCGTGCCGCTAATCTGGCCCGTCGACGGATTCAACGCCAGTCCGGATGGCAGCGCGGTGCCATCCAGGGACCATGTATACGGTGGGCGTCCGCCCGTTGCCGTAAGGGTCGTGGAAAAGGCTCTGCCCTGCACGGCGTCGCCTAGAGTGAAGGCGGTAATGGTGAGCGTTTCGATCACGAGAATCGAAAGCGCTTTCGTCGCGATTTGTCCCCGTGAGTTCGCTACTTGGGCCGTGAATGCGGACGTACCGGGAGCGGACGGCGTGCCGGAGATAGCGCCGGTCGCCGCCGTCAGGGTTAAACCCGGCGGCAACGAGCCCGCGGCGATAGACCACGCCAATCCGGCCGACGAACCGCCACTCGAAACGAGTGCCGCCGCATACGCCTCCTGTTGCGTCGCCTCCGGCAAGGACGCGGTGGTTATTACCAGCACGTCCAGCACGGTGACCGTATACGCCTGCCGCCCGCTCTGCCCCAGCGAATCCGTTGCCAGTACCGAGAACGCGAAGGCTCCCGCGGCGGCCGGCGTGCCGCCGATAATTCCCGTCGCCGCGCCCAGCGTCAACCCCGGCGGCAGCGCGCCCGACGCGACGGACCACGCCACCGCACCCGTCGCGGTCAACGGCTGGCTATAAGCCGTGCCCACGATCCCATCCGGAACTGTCGCCGGCGTAATCGTCAGCACGGCGAGTATTCGCATCGAATAGGATTGCTGTCCGGTTTGCGACAACGAATCGGTGGCCACAACGGTGAATGCGAACATGCCAGCGGCGGAGGGCGTGCCGCCGATAACTCCCGTCCCCGCGCCTAGTGTCAGCCCGGCCGGCAAGGCGCCATTGGCGATACTCCAAGTCACCTCGCCCGTCGCGCCGGTGGCCGTCAGCGCCTGGTTGTAAGCGGCGCCAACCGTTCCATTCGGCACTGTCGCCGGCGAGAGGCTCAACACGCCGAGAACCGTTATCGAATAGGCCCGCGCGCCGGTCTGTCCTAGCGGATCGGCCGCCATGACGGTGAACGCGAACGTTCCAGCGGCCGACGGCGTGCCCGCGAGAAGACCCGTCGCCGCGCCTAGCGTCAACCCGGCCGGCAGCGCGCCCGCGGTGACACTCCAGGTCACCGCGCCTTCCGCGCCCGCCGCCGTCAGCGTTTGGCTGTAAGCGGAGCCGACGGTTCCATTCGGAAGTGTCGCCGGCGCGATACTCAGTATTCCGGAAGCGGTTACGGAATAGGACCGCGACCCAGTCTGGCCTTGCGAGTCGGTGGCTTGAACGGCGAATACGAACGAACCCGCGGCGGTGGGCGTACCGCTAATCGATCCGGTCGCCGCGCCCAGCGTCAGCCCGGCCGGCAGGGTTCCCGAAGCGACCGCCCAGGTCACCGCGCCGACCGCGCCGGTCGCCGTCAGCGCCTGATTATAGGCGATACCGACCGTTCCATTTGGCAATGTAGCCGGTGAAACGCTCAACGCGGTCAATACCTGCATCGAATACGACCGCGACCCGGTCTGGCTCTGCGCGTCGGTCGCCTGCGCGGCGAATGAGAACGCGCCCGCGGCCGTCGGCGTGCCGGCGATGAGACCCGTCGCCGCGCCAAGTGTCAGCCCGGCCGGCAGTGCGCCCGCGGCGATACTCCAAGTCACCGGTCCAGACGCTCCCGCCGCCGTCAATAGCTGGCTATAAGGGGTGCCCACGGCGCCGTTCGGCACAGTCGCCGGCGAGATACTCACCACGCCCGAAATCTGCAATGAATATGCAAGGACCCCGCTCTGGCCTTGCGCGTCGGTCGCCACGACGGTGAACGAGAACGTGCCCGCCGCGGCCGGCGTGCCGCTAATCAGTCCAGTACCCGCGCCCAGCGTTAACCCGGCCGGCAGTCCGCCCGCGGTGACACTCCAAGTCACCGCTCCGGCCGCCCCGGCCGCTGTCAGCGCCTGGTTATACGGCGCGCCGACGGACCCATTCGGCAACGTCGCCGGTGAGATGGTCAATACGCCGGAAATCGACAGCGAATACGTCTGCTGGCCGGACTGCGACAAAGAATCCGTCGCCTGCACGGTGAACGAGAACACGCCCGCCGTGGCCGGCGTTCCGCTAATCAAACCCGTGCCCGTGCCCAGCGCCAGTCCGGCGGGCAGCGTACCGGAAGCCAATAGCCAGGACACCGCGCCCGCGGCCCCGCTCGCGGTTAGCGTTTGGCTATATGCGGCGCCGACCGACCCGTTCGGCAACGTGGCCGGTGTGATGCTCAACGTATTTAACACCTGGACGGAATACGTACGCGTCCCGGTCTGCGCGGTCGAATCCGTCGCCTGTACGGTGAACGAAAAAACGCCCGCCGTCGCCGGCGTACCGCTAATCAAACCCGTTCCCGCGTTCAGCGTCAACCCGCCCGGCAGCGCGCCCGACGACACGAGCCACGCGACCGCGCCGGTACCTCCGGACGCCGTCAACGGCTGGCTATACGCCACGCCCACCGTGCCGTTCGGTAACGACGCCGGCGTAATGCTAAGCGTGTTCAGCACCTGGATGGAATACGTCCGCGTGCCGGTCTGCGTCAACGAATCCGTCGCCTGCACGGTGAATGTGAATAAGCCGGCCGCCGTCGGCGTACCGCCAATTAAACCCGTCCCGGCGTTCAGCGTCAATCCACCGGGCAGCGCGCCGGAGGACACGAGCCACGCGACCGCGCCCGTGGCGCCGGTTGCCGTCAACGGCTGGCTATAGGCCACGCCCACCGCGCCGTTCGGCAACGACGCCGGTGCAATACTCAGCGTGTTCAACACCTGGACGGAATACGCCCGCGTCCCCGTCTGCGTCAACGAATCCGTGGCCTGGACGGTGAACGAAAACGCGCCCGCGGCCGTGGGCGTACCGCCAATCAAACCCGTCCCCGCGTTCAGCGTCAACCCGCCGGGGAGCGCGCCCGACGACACGAGCCACGAGACGGCGCCGATGGCCCCGCTGGCCGTTAGCGTCTGGCTATATGCCACGCCAATCGTCGGATTCGGCAATGTCGCCGGCGTGACGCTTAAGACGCCCAAAACCTGTATCGAATACGTCCGAGTCCCGGCCTGCTGAATCGAATCCGTCGCCTGCACCGTGAACGTGAATACGCCCGCCGCCGTCGGCGTGCCGCTAAGCAAACCCGTACCCGCGCCCAGCGTTAGCCCCGTGGGCGGCGCGCCCGAAGACACCGTCCACGACACCGCGCCCACCGCTCCGGTGGCCGTCAGCGGCTGGCTATACGCCACGCCGACATTGCCATTCGGCAGGGAGGCCGGAGCGATGCTCAATAGGCCCGAAACCTGGATCGAATACGTCCGCGTCCCGGTTTGCTGTATCGAATCCGTCGCCCGCACGGTAAACGAGAACAGTCCCGGCGTCGTCGGCGTGCCGCTCAGCAAACCCGTATCCGCGTTCAGCGTTAGCCCACCGGGCAGCGTGCCCGCAGACACGAGCCACACGACCCCGCCCGTCGCCCCGGTTGCCGTCAGCGCCTGGCTGTAAGGCGCGCCCACCGTCCCATCCGGCAGGGTGGCCGGAGTGATGCCTAATACGTTCAAAATCTGTAAGGTATAGGCTGCGGTAACCGGCACGCCCGTCGCGTCCAGCGCCTGTACCGTGAAGTTGAAACTGCCCGGGGCCGTGGGCGTACCGCCCAGCAATCCGGAAGCCGCGTTCAGCGTCAACCCCGCCGGCAGCGCCCCCGCGGTTACCAGCCACGACACGGCACCCACCGCGTTCGACGCGGTGAACGTCACCGCATACGGCGAGTTCACCGCTCCATTCGGCAGGGTGGCCGGAGAGATGGCAAGTCCCCCGCCAATCGTGATCCGTTCGGCCAGCGACCCTACCCGTCCCTCGCTGTCCTCCGCCCGCACCGTAAAATTGTAAATGCCTGAAACCAGCGCCAGATTGGAAATCAAGCCCGTCGCCGGATTGATCGCCAGCAACGGCGGCAGGTCGCCCGCGCTAATGGTAAACGTCTTGGAAGCCGCTCCGCCGGTGGTTGTAATCGGGGTGCTGTAGGCGGTTAGAATCAGTCCGCTGGGCAGCGGCACGGCGTTCGTGATCACAAGCGCATCGGTCACCGCGATCGTGTATAGCCGTTCATTGCCGCGCCCGTGAATATCGGTGACGGTCACGAAGAAATCGAAGGACCCATTGGTCGACGGCGTTCCTGAAATCACTCCGCCATTTGACAAGTTCAAGCCGGGCGGTAAAGAGAGGTAAGATACCACCCAGACGTAGGGCGCGACTCCTCCTTCCGCCGCCAAAGCCTGGTTGTAAACCGCCGCGCGCGTCGCCGGCGCGAGCGTTGTTGTCAGGATCCCCACTGGTTTCCGCACATTTATGGTGTATGGAATCGACGCCGTGCGTCCGTCCGCGTCCGTCGCCAGAATCGTGAAATTCGACGTCTGGGCCAGTCGCGCCGTCCCCGCGATTCCCAGCGGCGCGATGTTCTGTAAATGCAGTCCTTCGGGGAGTGTGCCGCTCGAGATCGTCAACGTCACTGGCGCTCTGCCGCCGCCGGTGGTCACTGTCGCTCCCAGGCTGAAGCCCTCTGTCGCCTCATATACCGCCGGCGGGGAAATGGACGCGGTCAGCGGGGCGGCTACATTAATGGTGAACTGTTTAGTATCGATGACGGCCGTGGGCGCCGCTTGCGAAGCCTGGATCAGAAATGTGTAGCTGCCCGTCGCCGTCGGCGTGCCCGATAGAACACCGGCCGAGGTCAGACTCAAGCCGGGGGGTAATCCACCGCCGGGGTTCGACCATACCGGTGTGGTGCCTCCGGTTTGGGTGAAGGTCGTGGTGGTGTACACCGTTCCAGTCGTGCCCCCAGGAACGGAAGTGGTGGTGATTTGCATCACGATGCCGACACCGATCGCATAGGTCCGATTGGCTGTTTGCCCAACCGCGTCCGTTACGAAAATTGTAAAGGTGTACTGCCCGACGCTCGCCTCCGGCGTTCCCGTTATGGCTCCGGTCGCCGCATTCAGAACGAGTCCCGAAGGCAGCGCTCCCGCCCCGGCGGGAATCGTAAAGTTCAGGGGCGTGAAATTCCCATTCACCACGCTCACCTGGCCGTTATAAGGCACGCCGGAGCGCGCGTTTGGCAGTTGGGTGGAACTCTGAATGGCAAGGTTTCCCACGATGTTAAACGTCGACGTGTTCAACACCACCGCGCCGCCCAACGCATCAGTCCCCAGCACCACCGGCGTAAACGCGCCCGGCGTTGAGATCTGGTAGCTGGCGTTCCCGGTCACCGAGTCGATGAAAATCAATCCATCGCCCGTTCCGCCGATCATCCCAAGCTGTTTCCCGCCGCCGCCGCCGTTCAGCGAATACGCCGCCACGGACGCAACCGACTGGTTCACGCGCGCCGTTGGCGGCGACACCGCGCCGCCGAATAGCTGAAACGCGTCCGTAATAGTAAATGCCTGCGAATACGTGCGTCCCGACGCGTCCACGGCGCTGATCGTAAAACCCGTGGAGACGAGCGACTCCGACGGCGTAACCAACTCTCCCAGCAGCGCCCCCGTCGCCGCGTTTAACGTTATCCCCGGCGGGAGAGTGCCCGCGCTGACGCTGAACGTATAAGGCGCCACGCCCCCGCTCACCGTAAAAACATGGTCATAGGCAAACGACTCTTCCGCGTCGCGCGGCGCCCCCGAAATGGTGGCCGTGCCGTTCACCAGAATCCGATAGCTACGCCACACGCTCGCGGTCCCCGCCGTCTGCCGCACCGCGAAGTGATACTCCCCCGCCTGCGTCGGCGTCCCGCCGATCACCCCATTCGCATTAATCGTCAAACCCGTTGGAAGCGCCCCCAGCGCAAGGGCGAACCCGCCCGTCCCCAACGATCCGTCGATGTCAAAGTTATACACCGCTCCCACGCTCCCCACCGGCGGCTGGGTGACCGTCGTCACCTGCCCGCCCGGAAAGATGGTGAACGGCCGTTCCGCCGTTACGGGCGGTGTCGACGCATCCGTTACCCGCACCCGGAACTGCGCGCCCGCCGCGGGCATCGTGCCGGTAATCAGACCCGTCGCGGCGCCCAGCGTCAAACCCGTGGGCAGCGCCCCTTCCACAATCGAAAACGTATATGGCGCCACGCCCCCCCGCGCCCTGATGGTATCGGTATACGCGGCGCCGGCCGTTCCCGTCGCCGCCCCGGGCGTGTCGATCTGTACCGGCTCGTTCACCCGGATAACGAAGGATTTACTGGGAATGCGGTAGTTCAGGTCCATCGCCCGCAACGCGAACGCATAGACGCCCGCCGCCGTCGGCGTACCCGTCAGCCTGCCCCCGGATGTGTCCAACTTCAGTTCCATCCCGGGCGGCAGCGTACCGGTCGCCGCTCGAAAAAAACGAATCGGGGTGGCGCATCCGCCGGTGGCAAAGGTGTATGTAATCGCCGCGCCCCGCACCGCCTGCGGCAGCGCGGCCGCCGTTGTAATGGAACACGGCCCATCCGGGTTCGTAAACGCAAGCGCAGTGCCCGCGGTCAACGCCAGGAGTCCAGCCAGGCGCCGTATCACCGTTGCGCTCCGTTGTCATTTTCCAATGCCGGAATCACCAGCAGCGGGTTCTCGCTCTCCGGGTCCAATACCCACAAAGGCCGCGCCGGGTCGCGCGTCAATAGATACGCCCGGCCCCCCCGCATAGCTTCCAACCGCCCGGCGCCTTCCGGCATTTCAATCGTCGTCACGTCGCCTCCGCCGACCGGCACCACCAGCGCCCGTTCGCTCAAAAGAACCGCGGTCTTGCCCGCCGCGTCCACCGCCAGCGCATACCGGCCGCCGTCCCCGGCCAGCTTCCGCAACAACGTCATCCCGCTGCCGGCGTCTATCCAGAACAACGAATTCGCCGCCGGATCGTACGCCATCGCACGCTCACCGGCGAACGCGAAGCTCCACCACGCACTCACCGCAAAGCTGTATTCCGCCTTCCCGCCCACCGTCCACGCCGCCAGTCTTTCATCGGCCAATAGCGTCAACACGCGCTCTCCGCTCGTCGAGACCCGCACCGCCAACGCCCGCTCCGGCAACGTCAGTCTCCACGGCGTAACGCTCTCTCCCGTCACCAAAACTTCCCGCCCCGCGGCGTCCAAAAATGCGCCCGGCTGCAACGACGCCCATCGCCCTTCCAACGCCTGTCCCTTCAACATCGCGGTGCCATCGATCAGAAGGGCCAACTCCCCCCATGTGTCCCGCACTCCCTCCTGTATCGCCGCGCCCACATGCGCCGCCGCCGGCATTCCATTCAATGGCCGCATTCGGGCGCCGCCGTCCACTACATAACCCAGCACCGGCCCGCCCACGCTTTGCGCCGCGAGGGTTCCCGCCGCCATCAATCCGTAGATTATCGTTCTCATTGCGGCGCTCCCACATTCGGAGTTCCGGGCGTCACGGTCGTCGAAGGCCTGGATGGTGAACCCCCATTTCCGCCGGTAGCGGCCACGGCCACTCCCGCCGCCGCACCCCCCGCCACTCCCAAAATCAGCAGCCATTTCAACGCCGCGCCCCCTGCCGCCGCACCCGTAAGGGCCGCGTTCGTCATGGTGATGGATGTCGATGCCGTCCGTCCCTGATGCGAGGCCGTCACCCGCACTTGATATTGCCCCGACAGCCGGTTCGCCTGCAACCCTCGCGCCACCGCGTTCCCGTTGGCGTCCGTCAACGTCGTCAGGCTCCTCGCTCCATTCGCAAACGTACCGCCCGCCCCCTGGTTCGGCAGCAGAAATACCACCGCCGCGCCCGCAACCGGTTTCCGGTTTTCATCCGTCACCTGCACCATCGGCTCGCGCGCCATTCGTTGCCGTATATTGTTGACGGCGCCTTCGCCTTCCACAATTTCAATGTTCAGCGTCTGGATTTGTCCAGCGGCTTGATAGCCATAACTAATGGTTTGCGCTAATAAAGTTAACAGTAACGCGGAGGCAATAACAGGTTTAGCAACCATAAGGCTCCCTTCGTCAACTTGAGAATAGTATCATAACGATGGCCTCGGAAAATCTCCGCAACCGATTCGCAACACCATGAAAACGTACCACTTTTTACTGTTCTTTGCAGCCGTCCTCCCGGCGCAGGATCTTACCCCCCGCGAGCTATTCTTCGCCGCTCCCGCCATAAAGGCCAAGGCCGCCGCTCGAATTCCGGCCCAAAAGAAATCGGGCCCGGTCGAACAGGCCAAGTCCTCCTTGCCCGTCTCCGGTCCCGCCGTCATCCCCGCGGCCTATATCAGCGCCCAGCCGCCGCTCGGCCTCCGCTACAGCCTGCTGCTGAGCCGCGCCAACGATTCCTATCGCGAAGTGGAAACGACCGGTTCGTTCCGCTCCGGCGACCGCCTGAAAATCACCGTCGAATCGAACGACGACGCCTATCTCTACATCATCTCCCGCGGCTCCAGCGGCCTATGGAAGGTGCTCTTCCCCGTCTCCGACGTGGCCAACGGCGACAACCTGATCCAGCCCTTCCGCCGCTACGAAGTCCCCAACGGCGGCCGATTCTATTTCGACGACCAGGCCGGGGAAGAAAAGCTCTTCCTGGTCCTCACCCGTAAGCCCGAAAAGAACTTCGAGGATCTGATCTACACCGTCACCCAGCCGGCCGCCGAACCCCTGAAACCGGTAGTCGGCGCGCCCGTTCGGCCGCCCGCCGCCAAAACATTCCAGGTCGCGGGACTCAGCCGCCCCATCGACGATTCGCTGGTCGGTAGAATCCGCAACGGGTTAGTCGCGCGCGACCTGGTATTTGAAAAGGTGGACGACTCCAAGCCCGGTCCCGCCCAACAAAAAGAAACCGCCGTCTACGTTGTGAATAAGAACGCCGGACCCAATGGCAAAGTGATCGTCGACCTTAACCTGGAGCATAAGTAACGTGCGCCTGGCGCTCCTGCTCGCCCTATCCCTCGCGGCCGTCGCCCAACAGCGTCTGGAGATAACCATCGAGAAACGCGAAACCGGCGCGTGGAAGGCCATGGATCCCGGCCATGTCTTTCGAGAAGGCGACCAACTGCGCTTCCGCTTCAAGTCGAACCAACCCGGCTTTCTGTATGTCGTCAACGAAGGAACGTCCGGCGAGCAGTCCACGCTCTTCCCCAGCGAAGAGGCCGGGACGGACAACAAGATCGAGCCCAGCCGCGAATACATTATCCCGGCCACCGCCGGCGCCTTCCGCATTACCGGCCCCAAAGGCTACGACACCGTTTACTGGGTCCTCAGCCCCGTTCGCATCGCCGGCGCGCCCGCCAAATACAAGCCTCTACCCGCGCCCCCCGCGCCCGGCCAAGTGCCCGCCAATCTCTCGCCCCGCTGCGACGACACCGTTCTGAAAGCGCGCGGTGAATGCGTGGATGCCGGTGGCGGCTTGAAGCCCAATCCCGTCCCCGGACTCCGGCCGCGCGAACTCTTCTTCGTTCGAAAGGGCGACCAATCCATTGTCAGCGTCCCCCCAATTAAGGTCGCGCCATCGGCGCCCATCACTTACCAATTCCGCATCGCGCACCAATAAGGAAACCGAATGCGCCGGCTAACTATTCTCTCCCTCTCCGTCCTCTCACTTTGCGCTCAACAGGACCGGAAAAAAGAGCGTGATCTGAAATTTGAAAAGGATCCGGTGGTCACCGAGCAAGTCAAACCGCCGGGCGGCAAAACCATCCCCCGCAGTTACGCGCTGGTGATCGGTGTGGGCGACTACAAGAACCTGCCCCCCGCCGCCAAACTCGCCTTCGCCGAACGTGACGCCGAAGCGATCTATTCCATCCTTATCAGCCCGGAGGGCGGTAACTTCCGGGCCGAAAACGTCCGCAAACTAACCGGCGCCAAAGCTACTCTCGCCAATATGAAGAAGGAGTTGGAAACGTGGCTGCCCGCTTCCGCCAAGGCCGATGACCGCGTCCTTGTCTACTTCGCCGGCCACGGTTTCGTGGAACCCAAATCCGGCAAAGCGTTTCTCGCGCCTTATGACCTGGAACCCGGCAACATCGCCGGTACCGGCTACAGCATGGACCAACTCGGCAAAGTCATTGGATCCAGCGTTCAAGCCAAATGGAAAGTCCTGCTAACCGACTCCTGCCACTCCGGCGCCATTACCCCGGAACAGGGCGAAATCGTGAATCGTTCCCTCCTCGATCTCAACCGGTCCATGTTCTCCATGACCGCTTCCCGCGCTCGCGAACGGTCATTTGAAAGTAAGGATTGGGGCGGCGGCCACGGTATCTTCACTTACTATGTCGTGCGCGGTTTGGAAGGCTACGCCGACGAGAATAAGGATTCCATCGTCACCGCCGACGAACTTGCCGAGTACGTCCGCGGCAACGTTCGCGAAGCCAGCAAAGGCCAGCAAAATCCCACGGTCGACAAGGGCAACTTCGATCCCCAAATGCTCCTCGCCTTCCACCCCAGCCGCGTCAGCCCCGGCGAAGCCCCCGCGCCGAAATTCGGCACCTGGATCGTCGAGGCGAATATGGATAGCGTCGAGGTCTTCGTCGATGGCGCCAGCAAAGGCGTGATCTCGAAGGGAACGCCTCTTCGCCTCCCCGGTCTGCCCCCCGGCGTCCATACCATTCGGGGCGTCCGCATGGGCTATGAGCCCGACGGACCTCGCGAAGAGACCGTCTATCCCGGACAGGAATCCACCATTTCCATCAAGATCACCACCATCCGCCGCCGCCCAAAGGCCGCCATCGAACCCTTTGAAAAAGGCATCGACCTCTACAACAAGGGAAACAAGGAGGCCTATGCGAAAGCCCTGGGGGAGTTCCGGGCGGCTATCGCCGCCGACCCTAACTTTAGCCAGGCCTGGCTCTATCAAGCCCGCGTCCAGCGCGACCTGTTTCAAATTGAGGAGTCCGAAAAGTCGTTTCGCAAGGCGATCGAAATCGACCCCGACTATCTCGAAGCCCGCGCCAACTTCGGCGGCATGTTACTCGACAACGGCGGTGTGGACGAATCCATTCGTCAACTAAACGCCGCCGTCCAGCGCGATCCCAAACACGCTCTCTCCTGGTCGTTGCTGGCCCAGGCACTCCGCATGAAGGAACTCTACGCCGATTCCATCGAGTCCGCGCAAAAGGCCCTGGTTATCAACCCGAAGAATGCCGAAACGCACTTCTGGCTCGCCGAGAGCCTCCGCATGTCCTCAAAGTATGGAGACGGCGTTAGCGAGTATCAGCAGTATCTGCTGTTAAGCGACTTCGACTCCAAGTTAGCCGGCAAAATGAACTACTACGTGTTGGGCTATCTGGCCGGAATCGGCCGCAAGAAACGCGCCGCCCAGCGCGACGTGTGGTCCGATATGCGCAGCCTCGCCTACTTCGGCCTTTGCGACTGCGAGCGAAAACGCGAGCGTTACGACGAGGCGATCGCCTACTGCCAGCGCTCCTTGCGCTATGACAGTCAGGAGCCGTACGTCCACTACGTGCTGGCCCTTTCCTACGCCCGCCGCGCGCAGAAACTACAAAGCCTGGAGCAGTTCGCGGCCGCCCGCAGTCATTTTCAGAAGGTGCTCGACATCAACCCCGATCTCGCCGAAGCTGGCTTCGCCCGCAAGAACATCCAGTCCATCGACGCCGCCCTCCGCTAAAGCGGCATCGCCGGACGCCCCTCCGGCCCTAGAAATATCGGCCCCGGCGCCAGGTCCGTGCCCGATCCCAACAGCCGCGGCTTCAACAACATCATCACGGCGCCCTCATTACTTTCCAGCGAATTCGTCCGTAACAGCCGTCCCAAGAACGGCAGTTGCATCAGGCCGGGAATGCCGGTGATGTTGGAAATTTTCGAGTCCTGCGCCAAGCCGCCCAACAGCGCCCATTGCCCGTCCCGCATCCGCACGCGCGACGTGAACTTGCGGTTCGCCAAAATCGGAATTCCATTGATCTCGGCGCCCGTCAACAGCTTGAACTCCGCCTCTACTTCCAATGTCATCTCCTCCGTATCGTGGACGTACGGAGTTACTTTCAAAGTCAATCCCAGATTCTCAAACTGAAACGAAGGGGGCAGCGCAAACCCTAAATCACCGGCGCTCCCGGTTCCAAAAGAATATCCCCCTGTCAGAATCGGATATTTTTCACCGATTATCAACTGCGCCGGCTGCCCGCTGACGGATTGAACAAACGCCCGCTGCACGGAAGTTCCGAAACTCTTCAGCGCGGTAGCCGTCACCGTCGCATCGGCGATTGTCATCCCAATCAGACCGTTCCCCGCGCCAAAGGTGGCGATTGCCGCTCCCGGGTCCACCTTGTCCGGATCGTTATTCAGAAACCGGCTGAGCCAGAATAACTTCGTCGACGTCGGCAACCCGATTCCCAGCTCGGTCGTCCGCGTCGATCGCATCTCATATAGCTCCAGCTCCACGACCACCATCGGCCGCGCCCCCAGCAACTGCTCGAATAACTTCTGCGCGGGCCGCACCTTCGACACCCTGTCCCGCATCATCACCATCCGCCGGATACTATCAACGGCGAATTTCTGTATTTCCATCACCTGCTGAACCGCCCGGGCCAATTCCTGTAGCTCCTGTGTCGTCGTCGGGTCCGGCAGCGACAAGAGCACCGCAACGGTCGGCTCCCGCTCCTGGCGTTTTGGAAGGGTGTCCTTCACAACCATGATCTGCTTCGGGCCTAGCACGACCACGAAGCTTCCCGTGGCCGCCGACAAACCATGCAGCACCTGCCGCGCGCTCTGCTCCGTACACTGGAACCGGACCGGCTGCGTTCCCGGCTCATAGTCGGCGTCAAACAGAACTTCCAAGCCCAGTAGTTTTCCCGCCGATTCCCAGATTTTTCGCGCATCCTCCCGCAAGTCCACCACGAATTCGTTGGCGGGCAGCGAAAGCTCCGGCGGCGGCAGTAACTCCCGGGCCTCGCGCACATCCCGTTCGGTGATCGGCGCGAAGATTGCGTCCGGTTCCTCCGGCGTAGCGGCGGCCGCCACCGAGGCCGCCGTCGCGGGCGCTCCCCGCAGCATCTGGCCTATTAAGTTGCCCGCCCGGCCCGCCGACGCGGCCGATCCCTTCGCCGCCGCCTGATTGTACAGCAGCACCGCCTCCGCGACGTTTCCGCCCTTCTCCGCCTTCTCTCCCCGCTTGGCTAATGAGCGTGCCGACGGTTCGCCAGCCCAAGAAGCCACGGCCGCCAACGCTATCACGCCGATTTGAAGACGAATTCCCACAGTAAGGATGACGGCGGACAGCCTCTTTACGTGCAAGGATAAAGTAACCGCGCGAATCGGCCGATATTCCGGGAGACTACTTATGTCGGTCCCCCTTCCGCCTCCCGGCAAAACGCCCGTTAGTAATTTTGCGCCGCGCACGCCGGATAACATCGAACAACTCGGCATCAGCGAAAACCTGGTCCTTGATCTTGTCGTCCGCCGCCTCTTGCTCGAAGGAACCTCCACGCTCTCCAATCTCGCTAAGAAACTGCGAGTCTCCGTACCCGTAATCGACCATATTTTCCAACACATGCGCAAACAGCAACTGGTGGAAGTAAAGGGGATGGCTGGCAACGATTACCACTTCACCCACTCCGCCTCGGGCCGCCAGTTGGCCGGTGAACGGTTTCAAATCTCGCAATACGCCGGCGCATGCCCCGTTTCGCTCCGGGACTACCACTCGGCTACGCGACAGCAGACGGCCAAGCTACAGATTGACCGCCGCACGCTCCGCCAGTCGTTCACGGACCTGATCGTGACCGATCGTCTCCTCGATCAGCTCGGCCCCGCCCTTATTTCCCAAAATTCGATCTTCATATATGGTCCATCCGGTAACGGCAAAACCTGCATCGCGGAACGCATGTTGCGTGTATACCAGGACGCCGTTCTTATCCCATACGCCGTCGAAGTCGATAACCAGATCATTTCCATCTATGACCCGGTGGTCCACCATACCATTGAAGCGGACGATCCCGACGTCGATCCTCGCTGGGTGCTCTGCAAGCGTCCCTGCATCGTCGTTGGCGGCGAACTAATCCCTTCAATGCTCGAACTTCGCCTCGACGAAGCTTCCGGTATTTACTCCGCCCCGCTTCAAATGAAAGCCAATAACGGCCTCTTCATCGTCGATGACTTCGGCCGCCAACTCATGTCGCCCCGCGACCTGCTCAATCGCTGGATCGTCCCGCTCGATCGGCGCGTCGATTATCTCACCCTCCGCTACGGCGTCAAGTTCCAGATTCCGTTCGAGCTCATGGTCGTCTTTTCCACCAATCTGGAACCATCCGACCTCGCCGACGAAGCTTTTCTTCGCCGTATTCAAAACAAAATCTACGTCGAGCCTGTCAGCCCGTCCGTATTCGACCAGATCTTCGAACGCGTGGTAGCCGTCCGCCGGGTTCCTTCGGAGACCGATAGCGCGGAATACCTGCGCCGGCTGTGCCTCCGCGAAGGGCGCACGGAACTTCGCGCCTGCTATCCCAACGACGTCTGCAACATACTGGATTCCATTGCACGCTACGAGGGCCGTACCATTTCGATGACCAAGCCCGACCTGGAACGCGCTACGGCGCTTTACTTCGCTAAGACCTGATTAAGCCTTGGCTCGACGTTTCCGTATACCGGCGAGCACGGCCTCAATCCCAATTTTATCGACCATTTTGATGCCCTGCGCGCTGATTCGCAGCCGAACGAACCGATTCTCATTCGGTACCCAGAGCCGCTTCGATTGCATGTTGGGCTCCCAAGTGCGCCGGGTCTTATTGTTTGCGTGCGAAACACGGTTGCCAAAGCGCGTCTTTATGCCAGTGACAGGACATTCCATTGCTAACTCTCCAAATGGGCACACCTGTACGGCACGCCGAACTACTAACAACACTATCACAATTCTGTCCGTCTCCGCACACCCCTTCCCAGGTTAGAATAGCCGGAGAAAACCTTCGTCTTGTATTTTCAATAACTTACAATGGCAGTCAACATGCCGGTGTAAATGGAGATGTTGCTCCCGGACCTCCAATACGCCGCCCGCGCCCTCCGCCAGAATCCGCTCTTCACGGTCGTCGCGACTCTCTCCCTCGCTATTGGTATTGGAGCCAACGCCGCCATCTTTACCCTCCTCGATCAACTCCTCCTTCGGCCACTCCCTCTCCCGGAACCCAGCCGCCTGATCCAACTTGAACTCCCCGGTCCCCGCCAGGGTGAAACCTGGAACGACCGCGCGTTCTCCAATCCCATGTACAAGGACCTGCGTGACGGAGCGACGGTTTTCCGCGGTGTCGCCGCCCAATTCAACGGCGCCGCCAGCCTTTCGACCGGCGACCGTAGCCATATCGTATCGGCGACCCTTGTCTCCGGCACTTGGTTTGAAACCCTCGGCGTAAAGACCGCCTTCGGCCGTCCCATAACCCCCGATGACGACAAGACCGTGGACGCCCACCCCGTCGTCGTCCTGTCTCATGCCCTTTGGCAGCGCCGCTTCGGTTCCGACCCCGCCATTGTCAGCAAGAAAATTCTACTCAACGGCCAAGCCATGACCGTCCTCGGTGTCACCCAACCCGGCTTCCGTGGCACTGACATCCTCAATCCCCCCGACCTCTACATCCCCCTCGCCATGCAGCGGATGCTCATGCCCAACTCCGCCCGCCTCCAGGATCGCCGCCTATTCTTCCTCAATCTTTTCGCCCGCCTCAAGCCCGGCATCACCCCCGCGCAAGCCAAGTCCGATCTCGACCGCCTCATCGTCCCGATCCTCGCCGAAGAAGTCAAGGAACTAACACTCCGCAGCCAGGATCACGCCAATCGCTTCGTCGCCAAACGCTTCACTCTCCATCCCGCTTCCCACGGCAACCTCAGCAATGAGAAGGACATCGCCACCGTAATGTGGCTTCTTTCCGCTCTCGTCGCCGGCGTTTTGTTAATCGCCTGTGCCAACGTCGCCAACCTCCTCCTCGCCCGTTCAACCGCCCGCCGGAAGGAAATCGCCGTCCGGCTCGCCCTCGGCGCCAGCCGCTGGCAGCTCATCCGTCTCGTGCTCGCCGAAAGCCTTTTGCTCTCGGTGATGGGCGGAACCCTCGGCCTCCTCGCCGCCAACTGGGCCACGGACGCGCTCCTCGTCTTCACCAATCCGGCGGGCAGCCAGTCCCTCCCACTCGATACCGCCCCGGACATCCGCGTTCTGCTTTTCACCGTCGGCCTGTCAATCCTCACCGGTTTTCTCTTCGGCCTTGCCCCGGCCTTGGCGGCCACTCGCCCGGACGTCGCGCCCACCCTTAAGGACGAAGCGGGATCCATCTCCTCCGCCGGCGCCTCCGCCTGGATGCGGAAGGGCCTTGTCGTTGTTCAGGTGGCGCTCTCGCTCCTCCTGCTCGCCGCTGCCTCGCTATTCCTGACGACTCTCCATAACCTCCGCAATCACAATCCCGGTTTCGATGCCGATCATCTTCTCTCCTTCTCCGTTAGCCCCGCCTTGAACGGCTATAAGAAGGAAGCCGCTACCGCCCTCCTCGACAAAATCACCGTCCGCCTGCAGGCCCTCCCAGCCGTCAATGACGTCTCCATGGCTGCCGAACCGCTGCTTGCGGACAGCCGCAGTTCATCCACCGTGGTCGTCGAAGGCTACCAGTCCGGCCCGGAAGAAAACATGAACCCGCTCGTCAACGAAGTCGGCCCAGGCTTCATCCACACCCTGCGCATTCCTCTCCTCCAGGGCCGCGATTTCACCGCGGCCGATACTGCCACCGCCCCGCCGGTCGCGATCATCAGCGAAACCTTCGCCAAAATGTATTTCAAGGACCGCGACCCCATCGGCTACAAAGTCGGCTTTCGCGGACGCGGGGGTGTGCCAACAATGACGATCGTGGGCGTCATCCGGGAAATCCAGCACATCAATCTCCGCGACGGCGAATCCAAGCGGCAGATCTATCTGCCATCCGCGCAAGCCCGCTCCATCGAAAATCGCACGTTCTATCTCCGCACCTCCGCCCCGCTGGAGGCGCTCGTCCCCGCCATTCGCGCGGTCGTGAAAAAGGAAGACCCAACCCTCGCCGTCGAAAATCTGCGCTCAATGCGCGACCAGATCGACGTTTCGCTAACCATGGAGCGTCTGGTAACGGCCTTATGCACCGCCTTCGGCCTTATCGCGACCATCCTCGCCGGCATCGGTCTGTACGGGATCATGGCCTTCCACGTAGCCCGCCGAACGCGGGAGATCGGTATAAGAACGGCGCTCGGCGCCCGGCGTTCCCACGTCTATCGCCTCATCCTGAAGGAGGCCTCCGGCCTTGCCATCGGTGGTGTAGCGCTCGGCGTTCCACTGGCGGTGACGCTAAGCCAATACAGCAAAACACTGCTCTTCGGCATCGAGCCGACGAACCCGCTTACCTACGCCGGCGCCGCGCTGTTTCTGCTCACAATCGCGCTAATCGCCAGTCTCCTGCCAGCCCGCCGCGCCAGCCGAATCGACCCGATCACGTCCCTCCGCCACTAGTCTGGCAGGGCACCGAGTGAATTCCCTCAGCGGTTAGGCGAGGAGTTTTGGGATTAGGGCGCCGGCGGTGTCGGTAAGACGGAAGTCGCGGCCCTGGTAGCGGAAGGTCAGTCTGGTGTGGTCCAGGCCGAAGAGGTGCAGCATTGTCGCATGGAGGTCGTGGATATGCACCGGGTCGGCGACCGGCTTCAGGCCGAATTCGTCGGTTTCGCCGATGGTGATGCCGGGCTTGACGCCCCCGCCGGCCATCCACATTGAGTAAGCGTCAATCTGGTGGTTGCGGCCGAGTCCGCCGCGCTTGCCGCCCTCGCTCATTGGCGTGCGGCCGAATTCCCCGCCCCAGACGACCAACGTATCGTCGAGGAGGCCGCGGCCGGCAAGGTCCTTGATCAGCGCGGCGGAGGGGCGATCCACTTCCGGACACACTTTTTTCAAGCCATTGTCGATGCCGGTGTGGTGGTCCCAATCGGTGTGATAGAGTTGCACCACCTTCACACCGCGCTCAATCAGGCGACGGGCCAGCAGGCAATTGTTAGCGAAACTTCCCTTCCCCGGCGTCGCGCCGTACATCTCAAGGGTCTCGGGCGATTCCTTGCTAATGTCCATCAATTCCGGGGCGCTGGCCTGCATGCGAAACGCCATTTCGTAGGACGCGATGCGCGTGTTGATTTCGGGATCGCCGGTGAGCGAATGGCGTTCGGTATTCAAGTCGCGCAAGGCTTCCATGGCGCGGCGCTGGCGGTCAACGGAGACGCCCGGCTGGCTTTTGACGTCGTAAATGGGTTGCGGGCCGCTGGAGAACGGCACGCCCTGGAAAGAGCTTGGCAGGAAGCCGCTGCCCCAAATGTCGGGGCCGTTGCGGGGGCCGCGGGGGCCGCTGATCATGCTGATGAACGAAGGGAGATTTTTCGATTCGTTTCCGAGGCCGTAGAGCAGCCACGCGCCAAGGCTGGGGCGGCCGGGCACCATGGACCCGGTGTGGGCCATGACCATGGCGGGCGAGTGGTTCACGTTGCCGGTTTGGACGGTGCGGACGATGGCGATTCGATCGGCTATACCGGCAATGTGGGGCAGATAGCTGGAGACGATGTTGCCGCTTTGGCCGTGCTGTTTGAACGTCGCGCGGGAGCCCTGCACGGTGGGAGCGGTCATGTTCTCCATGAAGGCGAATTTCTTGCCGGCGAGGAGGGACATGGGGAAGGGCTCGCCATCGGCGGCGCGGAGTTTGGGCTTGTCGTCGAAGAGGTCTAACTGGGAAGGGCCTCCCTCCATGAAGAGATAGATGAGGCGCTTGGCTTTGGGCGCGAAGTGGGGCTCACCGGCGAGAGCGAGGCGGGCGGCGCCCAGGCCGCAATTGGCGAGAAAGTGGCGGCGGTTCCAGGCTTGGGCGAGCGGATTCCAATGCATGAGCGGCTACTCCCGGGTGATGAATTCGTCGGTGTTGATGAGCACGCGGGCGAGGGCGGTCCAGGGCGCGAGGGCGGGGTCGGCGGCAAGCTTGGCCGCGTCTTCGGGATGGGTGGCGAGATCGTCTTTCTCGGCGTTCAGGAGAGCGCGGAGACGGGCCGCTTCGGTGGCGGATGGGCGACGGGAATGAGTCAAACGAAAGCCGTATTCCAAGCGGCTTTCGGGGGTTTCACCGCCTTCGGCTACTATTCGTTTCGCCAGCGCCTGGGCCATTTCGTGGAAGGCTTCGCCGTTCAGCAGAGTGAGCGCCTGGAGAGGCGTGTTGCTGCGCGTACGGCGGGTGCAGGACATCATGGCGCTGGGGGCGTCAAAGACGTTCATAGCCGGGTGGGGCGTGATGCGCCAAGAGTGTGTATAGAGTCCGCGGCGGTAGCGGTCCGGACCTTGCGATGTCTTCCATGTTTTCTTCACCTGGCTCGCATCCATGGCTCCATCGGGCTGGGGCGGGAAGACGCTGGGACCGCCGATGGCGGGATGCAGCAGGCCGCTGACGGTGAGGGCGGAATCGCGAATAATTTCGGCTTCGAGACGCAGGCGGTTCTGGCGGGAAAGGAGGAGGTTGCGCGGATCCTTCTTTTCGGATTCGGGGCGCACATTGGAAGACTGGCGGTACGTCCGCGACAGCACGATGGCGCGATGGACCGCCTTCCGGCTCCAGCCGTTTTCAATGAACTCGATGGCCAGCCAATCGAGCAGTTCGGGATGAGTTGGCTTTGAGCCCATGCGGCCGAAATCGTTTTCCGTTTCGACGATGCCGCGGCCGAAGTAGCGCTGCCAGATGCGGTTGACGGTGACGCGGGCGAGGAGCGGATTTTCGGGATCGACGAGCCAGTTGGCTAGATCGAGACGGGTCTTCCGCGGCGACCCGGGCCGCGCGTCGGGTTTGGCGTTAATGGCGCTCAAGACGTCGGCGCGAACGGGCGCGCCGCGGCGTTGATAGTCGCCGCCGAGCATGATGAACGCGGGGCGCGGCGCGGGCAGTTCCTGCATCACCATGACGAGCGGGAGTTTGGGGACTTGTTTCTTGAGAGCGTCGATGGCGTCGTTGCGCAACTTCAGCGCAGGGTCGGTGGCCTTATTTATTTCGCGGCCATTGATATAGGCGGAGCGCTCCTTTTGGAGAGCGAGGATCATGGAGCGGAGGGTTTCGTACTTCCGCACCTCTTCGGCGGGGCCGAGGGCGAGCAGGGGCTGGTGGGTGATTTCGAGGTCGAGCGTATCGGCGTACGGCGGCAGGTCATTGGAATACTCGTTGACATTATTGAAGAACGAGAAGAGCTGGTAATACTCGCGTTGAGAGATGGGATCGAACTTGTGATCGTGGCAGCGGGCGCAGCCGGTGGAGAGGCCAAGGAAGACGGCGCCGAACATATCGACGCGGTCGGCGACGGCTTCGGTGCGATAGAGCTCGCGGTCGGTGCCGGCTTCGATTTGGAGGAGCGAATTGCGCTGCATGCCGGTAGCGATGCGCTGTTCGGGCGTGGCGTTGGGAAGGAGATCGCCGGCGAGTTGTTCAATCACGAATTGGTTGAAGGGCTTGTCGGCGTTGAGGGCGTTGATGACGTATTCGCGGTACTTCCAGATTTGGCGGAGCTCGTCGCGGCTGCCGCCGTCGGAATCGGCATAGCGGACTTCGTCGAGCCAGTGGCGGGCCCAGCGTTCGCCGTAGTGGGGAGAATTCAGCAGCGCGTCGACGCGGCGTTCGTAGGCGCTTGGAGATTGGTCATTGAGGAAGTCGTCGACCTCTTGGGGCGAGGGCGGGAGGCCGGTGAGATCGAGATGGACGCGGCGGAGGAGAGTGGTTTTATCGGCTTCGGGGGCGGGTGTGAGGCCGTTTTTCGCAAGGGCATCGGTGATGAACCGGTCGATATTACCGGGGCTTCGACGGGGCCGCACGAAGGACCAATGGGAGGGTTTCTGCGCGGCGGGGCCCGCCTCGGGCAGTCCTGGAAACCCGTTCTTGATCCAACGTTCGAGGATGGCGATCTCGTTGGCCGGAAGTTTGCCCGAGGGCGGCATTTTTAGATCGCCGGATTGTTGAATGGCGGCAAGGATGCGTTCCGTGGCTGGGCCGCGATTGCCGCCGGTGCGGATCGACTCCATCGATTGCAGGGACAGACCGGACGTCCGCGTCGCGTCGCCATGGCAGCCGAAACAGCGTTTTTGCAGCAGCGGACGAACTTCCGTTGCGTAATCCTGCGCCGACGCAACTAGAGCTACGCAATAGAGAATCCATCTCACGATGGGCAAATTATATCAGCCGCGCCGGGACACGACTCGCTTGGCGGACCAGGTGGCATTGCGGTATTCGCCCATGTCGAGTTTGCCCGACATTTCGTCGGCGCTGGCGGCCGCTCCGGTGAAACGGAATTGGAGCGAATCGCCGTGATTTTCATTCAGCGAACTGGCGAATTCAACCGCGTCGCCGTTGACTTTTCCATTCAGCGGACGGGAAGCGAAATCGCCCTGGTGGGTGCCGGATAGGTCGGCTGTCCGGTGGAGCAGGTCGAGATGGTGAGTCGACGATCCGCCGAGAAAATCGATGCGGACGGCCCAGCGGCCGGAGAGATCGAATTTCGGCGCGGCGGAATCGGGGGCGGGCTGTTGGCGCAGGGCTGAGAAGTTACGGTCCAGGGCTTCGGCGACCTGTTCGGCATCGCCGGGAGCCATCATATAAGCCACGATGTTAATGCCGTTCTGCGCGGTGGCGACGGTCATGCGCGGCTCTCCGTTCATGAGCGTCTGACCCATCTGGACGCCGGTGGTACGGAACTTTTCGGCATCCCAGCGGATTTGCAAGGATGGCGTGTGGTTGGAGAGTTGGTTGGGTTCTTCGATCTTGAGTTGCAAATGGCCGAGCGGCGCCAGGCGCGTCTTTACGGTGTTGAGCCAACCGAGCCAGCGCTGCCATTCGGCCTTGTGATCGCGCTTGGTCCACATTTCGACGGCGGCCAACATGCCCATGGTTTCTTCCTTGCCGATTTTGAGGGAGCGAGCGAAGCCATGGTGGGGGGCGCTGTGGACCCACGCGGCTTGCACAAGGCTCTTCTTACCGAGCAGAAGGCCGGCGGTTTGCGGACCGCGAATGCACTTGCCGCCGGAGTAGGCGACGAGCGTGGCGCCGCGTTGGAGATGGACGTTCGGGATGGTGAGGACCTCGGCGGCGGCGTCGACAAGGATGGGGATGTTGCGCGGGGCGGCATGCTTGACGACGGCTTCAAATGCGAGTGGGCCGCGCTCGGCTCCGGGGCCGGCGAGGATGTAGATCATGGCCGTGCGGGGACCGATGGCGAGGTCCAGCTCTTCGGGCGTCGAGACTTCGATGATACGTACGCCGACGGCGCGGATGGCGGCGTCGTAGACGTTGCGGGAGTTCGCGGGGATGATGACTTCATCCTTGGCGAAGCCGCGAAGATCGGGTATTCGGACGTGCAGATCCGGGTTGCCGCCTGCGACGCAAGCGGCGGTGGCATGGGTGATGGCGGCCGAACAGCCGTTAGACACGAGGCCCCATTCGGCGCCGGTCAACTGAGCGAGCCGGGCGCCGGCGGCATCCATAAGTTCGTCCATGTGGACGTAGCGTTGGGCGGCGGCGTCCATGGCGGCGCGCGCTTCGGGAAGCATGGTGGAACCGCTGACGATGGTGAAGGTTCCGCGGGCGTTGATGATGGGGCGGACGCCGATGGCGCTATAGACATCGGGCACGGCGGCAGCCGCGGCGGGCGCCGCGGCAATGGCGGGAAGACCGGCGAGGCTGGCGGACTGGAGTAGATTTCGGCGCGAAGGCTTCATGGGATCAGTATAGGACTTGGCGAAGCGGGCGGCGGCGCTTTGTCAAGCTATGTGCAAGTTTTCGCGATTCCCACTCGTCTGGGGGCGTGTTGCCGGCCGCGAAAACGCCGATTGGGTAACTCTAATACTCAACCGATAGCGGTCGAGCGATTTAATCCCGCGGAGTTAAGGCTTCCAGCGGGCGAGATAAATAGACGTTTTTCCTTCGTGGGAGCTATAGTAACTAATCCAGAGTTCGCCTTTGCGCCATACCAAGCCGGCGTAACTGGAGTCGCCGTTGGAGGGGAGTGTTTCGAGTTCCTTGATGCCGCCGGTGGCGTTGAGTTCGACAATGGAGGTGCGGGTTTTGTTGTCGTAGAGGCGGACGACTCCGATAAGGCGACCGTTCGGAAGTTCGATGAAATTGGGCCCTCCGACGCGGGCGCCGACGTCGGACCAAGTCCAGTCTTTGTAGGGCGGTCCGGCGGCGCCGATGAGGCCGCTAAAACCTTTCCCGTCACGGCGCACTAGGCAGAGCGCGGCGCCATCTTTCTGGAAGATTATTGTCGATTCATTGGGGAAGCCGTCCTTTACGAATTCGGGGATCAGCGTTTGGAATTTGCGGCCGTCGGAGGATGAATAGAGACGGGTGGCGCCGTCACGACTGCCGGTAGGGTAGCCGACCATGAGCACCTGATTCCTGTGCCAGGCGGCGCGCCAGAGCCAGAAGTTGGGATCGCCGATCTTCGTTGGTTCGGACCAGGTGCGGCCGTCTTTGGAGAACCACGCCAGGGAGTCGTGCGGAACTGGGGTCTGGCCATCGCGCTCGCGATGAGCGGCGGCGGCGGTAAGCATGAGTTCGCCTTTGGGGGTGTGGGTGATTTTGGGATCGCGGAGATCGCGGTTAGGCTGTTTGAGTTCGGCAATGGATTGCCATTTTTGGCCGTCATCGCTCAAGAGAATCCGGATGGAGCCGTCGGGAGACACATGGGCGCGGCCCTCGCGAAAAACGCAGAGCCATCGGCCCTTGTACCGGATGAGATCGGTGAACGCGCTATGCGGGGCGGCGTCCCAGATGCGGGTGCTCTCGATGGCGAAAAGGGGAAGGACGGCGATTAGCGGGAGGAAAATTCGCATTGGTAGATTATGGCGCGGTTCCGGCGTTTATCGCCAGCCCGTTCCCATAGAATCCCCTTTCAAACCGTGCGTGCCGTTTTCCGGCACACGGCTTACCGACAATCTTCCGGGTGAGACTTGCGCCGGGTACTTCACGGTGCCCATCGACTGCCAGCGGCGCAGACTGCGAAATACAAAGCCATCCATCTTGTTGAACTCCCGGTCGGCATTCCCCGTCCGGAAATAGTTCCCCCAGCCGCGAAACACCGCAGTCAGTTCCGCAACGATCTGCTTCACATCCTTCCCGCTTTGCCGCTTACCGGTTAACGCTCGTACGCGGTCCCGGAGTTTCTCCTTCCCCCGGCTCAAGCGCTTCCTTAGCCTGCGATTCCGTCCAGCACATGGCCACGAGGTGAGTCGCCCCAGGGAATCTCACCCCGAGACTCGCTGCCCGGATCGATCAACGCCAGAAACGATCCAACTCCGATTGCCGCCATGTTTGGCAGGCTAGCCAACAGTTGCCGAACGCTCGCGGCCGCCGAAGTTCCAGTCCGCTCAACTTCATTTGCAAAGCATGGACGGCATCGGCGAGAATCTCGCGATCCTCGGGAAACCGTAGCGAAGATTTCTGTTTATCGTTAACCTCGCCCAATTACAGAACGGTCCGTTGCGCCGTCTTACCGGAACTGAGACGCCGATTCGCAAAAACATCGAAGTAGCAGAATGCCAGATTTCCGTCACAAAGATAGTGGGCAGGTCTTCACCGCCAGGGTTTTTGAAACCTTCCGGTGCAAATATGAGCCTTATCGCAATGCCCCGAAAAAGGTCCAAATCGTCGTTTATCTGCGAAAGTCGGTTTAGTACGAGAATTCGTGAACGGTTGGGCGCCGGGACGACGCTTGAGACGCTGCAAGGCCGCGGTTTCGTCAAGTTCATGGCGGTCGTCGAGTTTGAATACTATGATGTACCCTATGGCGTTTGTATCGAAATATTCTCCAGCCACGTTGGCCGGTCTGCTTCTCCTCGCGTGCTGCGGCGACGGCGCGAAGCCCGAAGAAAAGAAGGCGGAAGCGACAATTCCAGCCGTGCCGCTCGATGGGGCCGCCGCGGGCACCATAGCCGGGAAGGTGACGTTCAGCGGTGACAAGCCGGCCGCGAAGACTATCAGCATGGACGCCGTGCCGGCATGCGCTAATCAGCATAAGGGGCCGATTCCCACCGAGGATACGGTGGTCAACGCCAACGGAACCCTGAAGAATGTGTTCGTCTACGTGAAGGCGGGCCTGCCGGCCCGGCAGTGGCCGGTGCCGACGACGGCGGTTTCGCTGGATCAGAGGGGCTGCATCTATACGCCTCGTGTATTCGGCGTGATGGTCGGTCAGGACCTGGAGATATCCAACAACGACCCGTCGATGCATAACGTTCACCCCCTCCCCAAGAACAACAAGGAGTGGAATATGTCCCAGGCGCCAAAGGGCGACAAGATGATCAAACAGTTCGAAAAAGAAGACATCATGATCCCTTTCAAGTGCAACGTACATCCGTGGATGAAAGCGTATGGCGGCGTGGTCTCCCACCCCTTCTTCGCCGTCACCGGAGACGATGGCGGCTATAGCGTTAAGGGCCTGCCTCCCGGCGACTACACCCTTGAAGCCTGGCACGAGAAGCTGGGCACGCAGGAAATTAAGGTGACCGTGGCCGCCAAGGACACCAAGACCGCGGACTTCGCGTTTAAGAATTGACATCGGCATCTCCTTTCTTTTGTTACCGCAGACGATGGCGGCTACAGCATTAAAGGCCCGCCTCCCGGCGACTACACCCTTGAAGCCTGGCACGAGAAGTTGGGCACGCAGGAAATTAAGGTGACCGTGGCCGCCAAGGACACCAAGACCGCGGACTTCGCGTTTAAGAATTGACATCGGCGTCTCCATTCTTTTTCTTGTAAGACTAGAATTTTTCTAGATCTACGATAAACTGGTAGCAGGTATGGGCAGAAATTTCGGGCACATCCTCGCCGTTGGCACAGCCTGCTGCGCGTTGGCGGCGGTCGTTACCGGGGCGCGATTGACATCGCTTAACTCTTTGCCCGGGATGGACATCGCCATTTGGACGGGCCTTCACCGGGGGCTTTCCACGCTGGCGGCGGCCGGCGGATTGGCTCTCGCTTTTTCGGTCACCGGCGGTTTGCGCGGATGGCTGCTCGGCTCGGTCCTGCTGGCGGCGCTGCCGGGCGGGATGCTGGAGGCGAAAGTTTTCGCGCATTCGGCGGGCCTGGTGCATGCCGTGGCGGCTTCCATTATGACCTCCGTTTGCGCGGTGGCGGCGTTGCGACTCGGTCCTTCGTGGCGGGGCGAACCTTCCGCGACGGTCCCCGATGAAGGTTCGCCGTCGCTGGCGGCGTTGGCCCGGGTTACTTGGATTGGGCTGCTGATCCAGACGGCGCTAGGGGCGTTGTACCGGCACCAGATCGTCGGCTTGCTGCCGCACGTGGCGGGCGCGATGCTGGTGATGGGCATGGTGATGTACGCGGGCATCGCGGCATTCTCCACCGATCAGGCGCCGGCGGCGGTGAAGCGGCCGGCGCTCCTTTTACTGATCATGACCGGCGTGCAGATGTTGATCGGTTTGGGCGCGTATTTATACCGCATCGAATTCAAGGAGCAAGCCACGGGGCTGGCGGCCATGTTAACCTTTACAATGATCCATGTCGCCGTCGGCGCGCTGACGACGGCTTGTTGCGCGCTGATGGGAATGCAAATAACGCGATACGTTCGCCCGGCGGCGGTGACTCGATGAAGCACTACATCGCCCTGACAAAGCCCCGCATTACGTGGCTGATTTTGATGAGCACCGGGATGGGCTACTATTTTGGCCTGACCGGCGCGGTGAACCTGTGGGCGTTGCTGCACACGATCGTTGGCACCGGGCTGATCGCTTCCGGGACGGCGGCGCTGAACCAATGGTATGAACGGGACGCGGATGCGCGAATGCGGCGTACGGAGAAACGGCCGTTGCCGGCGGGCCGGATGACGCCGCGAAACGCGCTTGTTTTTGGCCTGCTCCTTTCGGTTTTGGGCTTTATGGAACTGGGCTTGGGCGTCAACTGGCTTTCGGCCGAATTGGGCCTGTTTACGCTGTTGAGCTACCTGCTCGTCTATACGCCGTTGAAGCAAATCTCGCCGGTGGCGACGACGATCGGCGCGGTTCCGGGCGCGATGCCGCCGCTGATCGGCTTTGCCGCGGCGAGCGGCACGTTGACCGCCGAGGCCTGGGTGCTGTACGCGATTCTGTTTTTGTGGCAGTTCCCGCACTTCTACGCGATCGCCTGGATGTACCGCGAGGACTATGAGCGCGCGGGCATTAAGATGCTGCCGGTGGTGGAACCGGATGGCGACTCGACGGTGCGGCAAATGCTGCTGTTTTCGGCGCTGCTGATCCCGGTGAGCCTGATGCCGCGGTATCTGGACATGACGGGTAATTTCTACGTTGCGGGCACGCTGGCGGCGGGTCTGGCATTCATCCTGGCTTGCGCGCGGATGTCGAAAGACCGAACACGGCTGAAGGCGCGGAGCGTGTTGCTGGTCTCCGTTATCTATTTGCCGGTGCTGTATGGACTGCTGCTGCTCGACCGGCCGCGGGGCTAGATTGCCGAGCAGGCGCGAATGGCTGGGCGCCGCCGGGATGTTAGCGATGTCGTGCGCGCGGCGGCGGGCGCTTCCGGTGTATTCCACGGTTCCTCCTTTTGAATTGGTCGCGCAGACGGGCGCGCCGTTTTCGAGCGCTCGACTGCGGGGGACGCCTTGGCTGGCGTCGTTCTTTTTCGCTTCCTGCAACGGGCCGTGCCCACGGATGAACACCGCGATTTACGAGTTGCAGGAGCGGACGTACCCGTATAAGGGGTTGAAATTTCTGTCGTTCACGGTGGATCCCGAGCGGGACACGCCGGAGGCATTGGCGGCATACGCGAAGCGTTATAAAGCCGACCCGGAGCGGTGGTATTTCCTAACCGGCGCGCGAGAAACGATCAGCGCGCTGGCGCGGGACGGGTTCCAGGCGGGCGCGTTGGACACGGCGCAAAGCCACTCGGCACGGATCATGCTGGTCGACGGGCAGGGGCGCGTACGAGGCCACTATTCGACGACGGAAAAAGAAGATATCGACGCGCTGCTGGCGGGCATTTCGAATGTCTACCAAGAAGGATCGTAATGGAACTGCGTGATTTGCCGGCGCTGAACGCTACGTTAAACGCGACCGCTTTCGTTCTCCTGCTGATTGGCTACCGGCTGATCCGGCAGGGCAAGCGCGAGGCGCACAAGAAGGTGATGCTGGCGGCGTTCACGGTTTCGACCGTTTTTCTAGCCTCCTATCTTTTCTATCATTTCAATGTTGGGTCGGTGCGATTTCAGAAGCAAGGCCCGATCCGGGCGGTGTATTTCGCGATCTTGTTGAGCCACACGATCCTGGCGGCATTTGTGGGCGTGATGGCTCCGATCACGCTGTTCCGCGCGCTTCGGGAGCGGTTCCCGTCGCATGCGAAGATTGCGCGGATCACGTTTCCGCTGTGGGCTTATGTCAGCGTGACCGGCGTGATTGTTTACCTGATGCTGTACCAGTTGTGAGCCGCCAACCGCAGGGCAGGCTCGCGAGAGTTTGTGAATGGCTGGGGCCGCGACCGGCCTTAGCGCTCCACGTGAAACTCCTTCCGTTCGTTTGTCCGCCTCGCTGACGCCGTTCGGCAATTTCTACGCGACAGTTTACTTCAGTCAACCGCTAAGTCATTCATAACGCGAAGACTGGCGATTGGCATTCCATGTGCATACAACTTAAGTGCGGCGCCACGATGGCGTCACGATTCCCGGCTGTTAGATCAGGAAGATCTACCAGGCGGTTATGAAGGAGTTAATCGTGAAACTTTGTAACATACTCGTTCCATTTGTGATGTGTGCCGGACTTAGCTTGGCACAGCAACCGGGAAATCCGCCGGCAGTGGATCCCAATGCCGCGGCCAAGGCCATGACCGGCTGCCTTGCAAAGGGCGTCGAGGCAGGCGAATTCGTACTGACAAACGAAAACGGCCAGAAGATAAATCTGACATCGTCCACCGATCTGTCCAAGCATGTGGATCATAAGATCCGCGTCTCTGGATCCGCTACGAAACAGCAAGACAAAATGGTATTTCGCGTCGATGCCGTGGAGCATCTCGCGGATACCTGCAAATAAGGTCCGGCCGTAAAACGGTAAGGGTTCCGCCGCACTCGAAGGATCGAGGCGGCGGAACCTTTTTTATTGTGTCGAGCGTCGCCTGAGGAGCGCCGGGTGGACGCGGGTGGCGTGCCAAGCGGCGAGACCGGCGGCGATAGCGAGATCGTCATGAGCCGATTGGCCTCCTTCCGGCCGGGCGGCGGCGAGTTCCTTTTCGAGAGCGTCGCCGAACTTGAGGCCGGAGGCGATGCGGAGGGTTTCCGATTCGAGAAGGTAGCGGGTGTTGGACAGGAGGTCCCGGCGCGGGATGGTGATTTTGCCGCTTTTCAAGTAGTTCGACTCGGTGCCGCCGGAAAGCAGGGTTGGTACAAGGTGGATGTTGAGTTGATGGCGGCGGATGAGTTCGACGGCGATCTGACCGGGGCCGGCGGAATCGACAACGAGATAGACCTTCGGCGGCGCATAACCCCAGCCGGCGCTGGCCAGTATCCTGGTGACGAGGGCGCGGAGGCGTTTCAAGACATCGAGATATTCGGTGCCGAGCGGAATCCGGATTAATGTTACTAAGTCAAGCACCGGCCGCATGGGCTGGCCTAAGCGAACGGGGTCGAAGCCGCCGTCTTTCGTTTGACTGTAGGCCATGACAGCGATGGCCGAATAGTCACGATCCTTACCAAGATCGAAACCGAGAAAGTAGTGTGTAATGGGCGGCATGTGTCTCGTTTAGTCCTCGTCCTCGAACATGGGCTTGATGTCGGCGCGGATACTTCTCCGGAAGAGTTCCCGGGCGACGCCCTGACCGGGGGCGGCGACGAATTCGCAGTTAAATTCCCGGTTGAAATCCTCCTTGGACATGGTCCGGCGCATGTTCTCGAGCATTTCGGCGTTGATGCGGGCGCAGTCCGACGCCTTACATAAGATCTTTTGCCAAGGGCCGTTTTCCTCGTGCCATTTTTCATAGAAATAGCCGGACTGGCCGTTGGGCGTACTTAGTAACATCATGCGGCCGTTGGATACCGCTAACATAGGTTTCAGAGCCGATATCAGTTCATCCGAGGCATAGGCGGCTTCGTCGACGACGATCAGCCGGGGAGCGGAGAAGCCGCGGATCGTTTGTTCACTGTCGGGCAGCGAGGTGATGTTACTTCCGTTGGGCAGTTTGAACCCGTCGCAGCCGGGGGGCGGGGCGGATAGAGTGAGTCCGAGACGCTTGGCGATTTGACGCGACTTGACCATGATTTGACCGGATTGACGGCCGGTGGGGCCGGCGAGGAGGATGGTGGAGCCGGCGTTATTGACGGCTTCGTGGACGACTCTGACGGCGGCGGCGGTGGACTTGCCGGTCTGGCGGCCGCCGAGCATGAGGACGTCCTTCGATTCGGTGGTCATGAGGGCGATCTGGTGGGGGTCGGGGTCGAAACCGATGTTTTGTTTGGCCCAATGCAGGATGCCTTCCGGCTCGGTTTTCTTGGTTTCTTTCGGCGGGTCGACGACAAGCGTGGCCGGTTCGGCCGGGTAGGTGAAAGTTTCGATTTGTTCCCGTTTAATCGCGACGGCTGGGACCCTCCAGGAAAGTTCGGCGGGTAAGTGCTCTGTTTGCAACGGCGGCTGGGACCCTCCGCGAGAAGGAAAGCGTTTTGCGAGGCTGTCGAGGTCGCGGATAATGCGGGAGCGGGAGGCGGCGAGGATGCCGGCACGGCGGTCGAGAGTGATCTGGGCGCCGCCGGGGACGGAGCCTTCGACCTCGGCCTGGGCGACCATGGAAGAAGACAGTTCGGGCGCGGCGGCGCGTTGACGCTGGGCCTCCATGTTGGACAGGAGCGAGTTGGTCTGGCTGAAGCGAATTCTTTGGATTCTCCAATTGATGTCGATGAGTTCCTTGACCATTTGCAGTTCATTGGGCGTGCTGGGCTGCCAGTAAGCGAGTTCCTGGACGGTGATGGATTCGAGGGTTTCGCGGGATTCGGTGGGGAGGAGGGTGCAATCGAAAGTGACGGCGACGGCGCGGCGGTGGGCCGCGGTAGCGGCGGCTTGGCGGCAGCGCTCTTTTCCCGCATCGGATTTGGGACCTTTAGACCTGGCGCCGTTTTTGCGGGCGTTCTCGGCGTGCTTCACTGGATCGATAGACATGGCGGACCCTCCTTTTTCGGGCTTTAGAAATGGCGAAGGGCTCGTCCGGCGCGAGTTGCGCGGGCGAGCCCATCCGATTCAAAAGTAGCAGGAGGGAAAGGGGTAACCGCGGAGGCGTTTTTCTAATGTGTTGAAAATAAGGAAAATATAAATTTCGATCTCACTGGACCCACTTGCAAAACTCGTCCAAAACAGGGTTGACAGTTGGGAACGTGTGTGCCGGGGGCTGGTTTGGGTGGGTCTAAAACATAAAAGTGGTGTTTTTTGCTCAAAACAGTCATGCATCGGCTTGGCCTGGTTTGCAGGACCCAGTTTTTTCGCAGCGAAGTGTCCGCGCCCGGCCTCCTCAGCCGCTGAGGGGAGGAGCCCGCCGCAGCCATTGGTCCACTGTTAGGGCCACCACGCCAAACATCAGATGGGCCATGACCTTGGCCGCACCTCGGACGCGAATTTGGCTCGCCCCGAACTCATCCTTCAACCGCGCGTTCACCCGCTCGCTCATGGTTCGTATTTTGAACCGTTCCCGCTTGGCCGGGCACAGTTCCGGGACCGGCGTATCCGGATGTGCCTTCGGTACTTGCGAGGTCTTCT
>JBJXFL010000230.1:0-5918 GCA_046155405.1 Bryobacteraceae bacterium
GAGACTACTGGCGGCAGGCGCTGCGGCGCCTGCCTTCGCCGCCGCCGCGGGTCCCGGCCCGATTCACTTGCACACCGATGTTCACGTGAAGGCAGGCGAGGAGGCGAAGCTGATCGACGATTTCCACAAGTTGTTCCGGCCGCGCATTCGCAAAGCGCCCGGATTCATCGACGCAAAGCTGGTGAAATTCGTCAAAGCCAACGTCGGCAAGGCCCCCACGCACACCAACTACCGCCTGATTCAAGTGTTCGAGAGCGAGGCTCTGCGCGAAGCCTGGACCACAGTCGACGGCCATAAGCTCGCTTGGCACACCGCCATTGAGTCGCACTTGAAAGTTCCTTTCGACGCCTATCTTTTCCAGATCGTCGCCGAGCATCAGAAAACCACACGCTAGGGGACAGCCTGAACTGTCCCCAAAACCAAATGGCCCTTCCGGTTGAATTTTCGCGCGATCCAGTTGCGGGCGCGAAAAGGCCGTATAAGTTGTAAACTACAGCAGGTTTTCCACGCCCGGATGCCGTCTTGAACGAAAAAGGAAAGCAATGCCCAACACGAACAACCCGACTCGGCGCAGTTTGATTCAATCGGCGGGTGCCTCCGCCGGTCTACTGACACTCAGCCCGGCTAATGACCTCCTGGCGGCCCCCGGTCCAAGCAACACCGACCCGTTGGCGATGCAACTCTACAAGAGCCTCTCCGACGCGCAGAAGGAAAAGATCTGCCTGCCCGCCGACCATCCCAAACGGCGATACATTCACAACTTCTGGTTCATCCACCCGGACCACCGCGTGCCGACGACCTTCACTCCTGAACAGCAAGAGCTGATCCGCAACATCTTCGACTCGCTCCACAGCCCGGAGCATCGGGAAGGCGTGAAGAAGCAGGTCATCACCGACCAATACGGCGATCCCAAAAACGCGCCGTCGGCCGGCTTCTTTGGCACACCCGCCGACCAAAATTTCGAGTTCATCCTCACCGGGCACCACGTAATCCGCCGATGCAACGCCCGGTCGCATAAAGGCCTCGGCTTCAACGGCGCTCCTATCTTCTACGGTCACTTTCCATACCCTGGCAACGTTGACGGCCAGATCCGCAGGGAAGCGGGCCGCATGGCTGGCTTCATCGAGACGCAGGATCATCCCGGCAACCCCTACTGGTATCAGGGCAAGATCTTCAATCGCTTTGTCCAGTCGCTGAATGGGCGTCAACAGCAAATGGGCCTCATCGCCGGCGAGCCGCGCGTGGAACAACCCGACAAGGTCGTCCAGATCGCCTCGGAAAAACACGGACTACCCTGTTCGGAGCTGAGCAAGGATCAGAAAAAATTCTTCGTCGAATCCATGCGCTCCATGCTGTCGATGTTCCGGAAGGACGACGTCAACGCCACCATCGACACAATCCGCAACAAAAACGTCCTCGATAATCTGACCGTCTCCTGGTTCTCGGGAAAATACGACGTCGGTTCCGACAAGGTCTGGGACACGTGGCAGATCGAAGGCCCGAACATGGTGTGGTACTTCCGAGGGATTCCCCACATCCACTGCTACTTCCATCTCAAAGCCTAAGCAAGATCCTTTCAGCGGGCGATTCCGGCGCCGGGCGGCCCGTAGCCTTTGCTGGCGTCATCCAACACAAGAACCCAGTCGAGCATCTCGCCCGCGTCCGGCGGCGAGAACTCCCGCTCGGCGTGGTTGGAGAACTCTCCAATTTTCGACGCCTGTCCGTTGCGTGGGTTGAACCACCAGGCAGTTACCTTCGCGCCTGCGATCTTATCCATTCGCACGCGAAACGCCCGGCCCACTGGCGCGTAGACCATCGCGTAGGATCCGTTCTCGTCGCGGCACGCGCTGAAGTGATAGCGCCCCGTTCCGGGAACCGCCGTGGCCACTCGATCGGTGACGATCACCGAATCGTCCGGCACGCGCGTGAGAAACGGCCGCGACTCGATCAGCCGCCGCCCATACTTCATCTGCACCGCGCCCGGCTGCTCGATGGCCGCGCGCCAAGTCATCAGCGGGTTGTTGATCGGCTTGCGCTCCGGTGTCCACATTTGCCACACCGAATGGTGCCCGTACGTCTGGCCAAAGGCCCCGGCGAATAGATTCCAATACAGCGGTTTTCGCACGTCTGCGCCGATCGAGTGGCCCAACTCAGCGGCGCGAAACGATACGGGATGATCCTCATACACCGGCTCGCCGTCAAGCACCGGTTTCACCGGCTGGCGGTTGTAGTCTTCAATGGTCTTGTCGTAACGTCCGGTGAATTCGGTGACGTGCCCGTTTTGGCGCATGTTGAAGGCAAGCCAGTCGTCGTTATGAAAATACTGCGCCGAGCCGGCGCCGCCCGATGGGTGAAACGTCATCAGGTGCGCTCCGCCGTCGCCCTTGCGAAGGCCGCGGGCCATCGACCGCAAAATGTCGATATGGCGCGCCGACTCCACCGGGCGATCACCGCCCAGAATCCAAATGATCGCGTTGTCCTTATATCGCCGCCCCAGCCACTCGCCATAAGCCTCGGCGTTCTCCGGCGTGAACACCTCCGGGCCCGCGCCCGACCTTCGGTTCCACTTATCGCCCCAGGTGGGCAACAGACCGATGTAGAGACCCAGGCTATTGGCCTTCTTCACGACGAAGTCGACGTGCTCCCAGTAGGCCGGCTCCGGCTGCAGCGGGTCGTTGTTCTTGAGCGGCCGGTGGCCGTACGGATTCGGATCGTTGAGACCATCCAACTCCGCCAGCGCGACCGCCTGGATCACAGTGTAGCCGTGGCGCGCGCGATGCTCCAGATAGTGCGTCGCGTCTTCCCGGTTCAAGCGGTGAAACAGCTCCCACGCCGTGTCGCCGAGATAGAAAAACGGTCTGCCGTCAGAGGTAATCAGAAAGCGCCGATTGTCACTCACACGCAGCTTAGGCTGTGCGCCGAGCGGAAGCAGGAGAAGGAAAGCGAGGACGAGTTTCATGAGTCTATGCAGGCGATCGCGCAAGCGTCGAGCGTGAGTTGCACAGCGCCGTTTCTTGGACGCAGCAGCGCGGCGGCGCCAGTGAGGATCGCGCGGCGCGTGATGGGCGGCGTCGCGCCGCCGGGCGTGGGAACCGTCGGGCTTGGCGCGCGGAAGGACGCGGGATCGGTCATCGCCCTTTCGGCGTTGCCCGCATGGAGAATGCGGACGCTCGCGCTGGCGTTTACCAGACTCCCGGGCAACTCCACGGTTTGCGATTCATCGGAGAGATTCGCCAATAGGATTCGCTGCTTGTTGCCGGATCGAAGGATCAGCGATTCTACTTCCAGCGGATGACTCGAAGTGGACGGAAGCACACGGCCCGCTCGCATTTCTCCGACGTCGGCCAAAAGATGCCAAATGGGAAACACGCTTCCGGGAAGGGAACGGAACAGGTCCGGCGTCGGAGAACCTTTTTCGGTTTCCATCACGCCTTTCCAGCCCGCCGATTCGAAGTAAGTCACGCCGGCTGCACCGGACTCGGCGAGATACTTCAAGCTTGCCAGCGTCCACGCCGCGCCGAACAACGACATCTGGCGCGCATCGACTTTCCCAGGTAGAGTGCCGGGCGCTGGAAGCGGTTCCGGGCCCGTGGCCACGGCGTTAAACTGCTGGCGGAAAGTGACCGGCGAGACGAAGATCGGCGTCGCGCCAAGAAACGCTTTCGCGCTGAGAATCACGTCGCGCTGCGCGGCGCAGTTCTCGGCCAACGACGCGTTGTCGAACGCATGCACCTGCGGGTTGATCGGAAACGCAACCGCGTCGAAAGTTCCAATGGCGGGCCGGCCACGATTGATCTCGGTGAAATTCGCCCGCGTCGCGCCAACAACGGGTGCGCCCGCGAGTATCGACTTCGCCATGCGGCCCACCGCGGCGGACGCCACGATCTCTTTCTCCTCGCAAACGATCCAGCGCTTGACGTTCCACCTTCGCTCGCGGGCCAGCGCGGACGCGCGGCGCAGTTGCTCCTCGCCATTGGCGCCCAACAGCAACATGACCTCGAGCGGTAGGCCAAGAGCGCTGACTTCCGGCGAATCCCACGAGTTCTCTTCCACGCGGAGATGCGACAGGCCAAGCGCACGAAGGCGATCCAATTGCCGCGTCGAAAGCGCTGCGCCAGGCGCCGATGCGGCGACGCCGATCTCCGGCAGCGGAACGGCTTGCCCCGAAGGTTGTACGGTAATCACGGGTTTCGTCGACGAGCGCGGCGAAACACCCGGCGGCTTGCCAATCAGGCTGAGGACGATCTTCTGTTTTACCGGCGTTCCCGCTGGAACATCAACGGGAAACGGAAGGCTCAGCGGTGTGCCGTAGGTCTTGAAGTTGCCATCGGTCCAGTTGCGATGGTCTTCCATTTCGAAGAGATCGCCTTCGAAACGGACCTCGAACTGGCACCCCGGCGCCGCCTCGTGGCGAATGGCTTTGAGGTCGAGAAAGGGCTGATGCGGCGCGATGGCCGCCGGTGCCACACCCTTCGTCCACCCGCCTTTGGCCGTTTCCACTTCACACGGCTTCCCGGCAAACCCGGCGAGCGGATGGTGAACGCAGAAACCGATACGGTTGCGCTTGAACGAAGTCACCGCCACGCCATCGAAGCTGAACTCGATGCGCCCGTCGGGAGTTCCCGTAATCAGCGCCTGCCAGCGGAAGTGAATCGGACCGCTGACGTGATCGGACTGGTAGGAAACGCGAAAACGATCGCGGCGGGAGTCGATCTTCAGGTTCGACAGAGTCGCCGGTACCGTGCCCCAATTGTGATCGCGAACGGCCGCATACACTCGCCGCAGCAGTTCTTTACCGCCGAGCTGGATGTAGCGCAGATCGCCGTTCTGAAAAACCAGTTGCAGCGGGCCCGCCTGGAGCGCAGTGCGTGGCGCCGGACCGTTCTCTGACCCGAACAAGAGGACGTTTCTGGAAATCATGGCAATTGTTCCTTGGCCTACTCGGCGGAAGTACTGCGTTTCACCATCGCGTCTTCCAGGATGCGGTAACGCTCGCTGGATCGCGTCAAGTGGTCTCTCATCGCCCGCTCGGCTTCTTCTGGATCGTGCGCGGCGATGGCCCGCAGCAAGCGCTCGTGCTCGGAGACGGTGATGAGTTCCGCGCCCGGCATCCGCAGCAGATCGCGGCGGAACTGAAAGAGCCAATCGAGCATCGCCTCGCTCAAAATTGTGCAGACGCTATTGCGTGTGATGGCGGCGATCGCCCGGTGGAACGCCATATCGCCTTTGATAAACGCTCCGACGTCGGCGATCGAATCGCGTTGGTGTTGCAGCGCCGCTTCGAGGGCGCTGATGTCCTCTGGAGTTGCGCTCTGGGCGGCCGTCTTCGCCATCCCCACCTCAAACATCAGCCGCGCTTGCTTCAGATCGTCGAGTGTTGACGGCGACGTTTGCAACAAGTGCAGCATGGTATCGCCGATCCGGTCCAGCATGCTGCGGGTGTCCGGTTGCGCCACGCGGGCGCGTTCGCCGTGGTGAATCTCGATCAGGCCGGCGGATCCCAGCGACTGCAACGCTTCGCGAATTGCTGGCCTGCCCACGGCAAACCGTTCCATCAGGTCACGCTCCGACGGGAGCCGGTCGCCCGGATTGAGTTCTCCGCTGCGGATTAAAGCGAGCAGCCGGTCGCGAACCTCATCGGCGAGCTTCCGGCGAACGATAGGCTGTGCGGTTGAGTGTAACAAGCATTCCTATGGTATCATAAGTATACCAAAATGGAAACACAGGATTCGCAGCGGATCTACGCGGAATACGAGGTTGAGACAGCGTTCCCTCTGGAAACCGCGTTGGCGACGATGGCCGGGGAACAATCAAGCGGCACGTTCTTAAAGATACCTGGAGAGACCGAGGAACTCAAGGAAAAGTCCGGCGCACGTGTGGAGTGGATCAAAGAGATCGCCGAACTGCCCGCCCCTTCG
>JBJXFL010000235.1:0-3838 GCA_046155405.1 Bryobacteraceae bacterium
ATATTCGACGTAGGCGAAGCCCACGGCATACATTACATCGTCTCCGAACTGGTCGAGGGCGAAACGCTGCGCGCGTTGCTCGGCCACGGGCCCGTTCCGCTCAAGCGAACGCTCGACCTCGCCGCGCAAATCGCCGACGGCGTAGCCGCGGCGCACGCGCGCGGCATCACCCATCGAGACCTCAAACCCGAAAACATTATGGTGACGCCGGAAGGCCGCGCCAAGATCCTCGACTTCGGTCTGGCCAAACGCGGCACGCGCAAAATCAAGCCCACTGATTCGACGCTTTCTTTTGCCTCCGAAGTGGGCGCCATCCTCGGCACGACCAACTATATGAGTCCGGAACAGGCCAAGTCGCTCGACGTCGACTTCCGCTCCGATCAATTCAGCTTCGGCATCGTCCTGCATGAAATGTTGACCGGCGCCAAACCGTTCCAGCGCGACAGCGGCCCGCAAACGATGGCCGCCATCATCGCCGAAGAAGCGCCGGCGCTTCCCGCAACCGTACCCGCACCCGTGCGTTGGGTCGTCGATCGGTGCCTGGAAAAGGAACCCGCCCAGCGCTACGAATCGAGCGGCGATCTGCACCGCGATCTGAAGCGCATGCGGGAGCATCTGTCGGATCTCTCGGCCTCCGGCCTTACGCCCGCGCCCCCGGCCGCCGCGAAGCCGAGACGTTGGCCCTGGGCCGTTGCCTTCGCCGCCGGAGTAATCGGCGCGGCATTGCTGTTGGGGCATCAACCGGAAGTCGATCCCGTTGAACTCTACCCCGTGCTGACTGGCCTCGAATCCGAATCGGCGCCGGCGTTTTCGCCGGATGGCAAGTCGCTCGCATACGTCCGCGCCGGATCGGAGTTGTGGGTACGGCCAACCGCGGGCGGAAGTGCGACCAAGTTGGCGGAAGGAATGGTAGGCAAACCGCTGTGGACCAAGGATGGGAACCGCATTTGTTATTTCTTCAGAGGCCAATATTTCTGCGTCAGCGCAGCCGGCGGGACGCCGCGTCAACTGACGACAGGAAATTCTTCGTATCCCGGCTCGCAACTGACGGCCGATGGCGAAGCGCTCATCGACCGATGGAACGGTACAGTATCCAGGCTCGATATCGCGAGCGGCAAACATCAGAAAATCGAAACGTTCAAGACGCCAGATGCAATCGCGGAAATCCTACCATTCTCGCCCAACGGATCCACGATGACCGTCCGAACGACGACGAATGACTTGTGGCTTACGCCCGCGGCGGGCGGATCTCCGCGGTTTCTGACCAAAGCCTACACGCTCGCTTGGATGCAGGACAGCCGCCACGCGGTCATCGTGCCGGAACTCGAGTCGGGCCGGGCTATCTATTTGATCGACACCGAAAGCCGCGCGATGCGGTTGCTGGTCCGAGGGTCCGCGCGAGTCTTGGATCTTGATGTCAGCCCGGACGGGCAGAGCCTGGCCTACTCGTCGGGCACGACCGATTGGGACCCCGTTGAATTTTCAATGGACGGCAAACGAATCCGTTCGCTCGTCACTTCGACGGTGATGGAAACCGAGGCGTCGTGGTCTCCCGATGGAAAGGCTTTCGTCTACATCAGTTCCGCCGGCAAGAACCCGGCAATCTGGTCGCTCGCCGCCGATGGCGGTAATCCCGCTTTGGTCTACCAGGCGGGGAAACTGCCGCCCATCTCCCCCAAATACTCACCCGATGGAAAGCGCGTCGCGTTTTGGGAAGCGGGCGAAATCAAGACCGTCCCGAGCGCCGGAGGCGAGGCGGTTGCGATTGGATCCGTGCGCGAACCCGTTCGGACTCTCTGCTGGACCAGCGACGGCGAAACGATCTTCTTCACTGTCGCCGCGAGGTTGTGGAAGGTGCTGAGTCAAGGCGGTAAGCCCGAGCAAGTTGGGAACGGCACAGCGATCGAATTGGCTTGTTCGCCCGACGGCCGCTGGATCGCCACGACAAATAGCGCCGTGCATCTGCTCTCGCCGGATGGAAAACAGGATCAAGAACTCCGGAAAATGACGGGACCTCCAACAGGCGGCATGCAATTCGGCGAGGGCGGCCGCGTGTTATACAATCTGGACGTTCAGAGCCACGAACTTCACACCTGGGATATCGCGACCAAGAAGCTCATCCGCACTACGAAATTTCAAGTGGAAGAAGGTGAGCGTACAAACCGCTTCGCCGTCCACCCCGATGGCAAACGCGTCATCGTGCAGACAGGCCGCCTCAACTACGACATCTGGATGGCCGAAAACTTCGCCAAACCTGCGCCCTGGTGGATGCGCTGGTTCCGCCATTGGGACGTCCCTCCGCCCCGCGAACTGCCGCCTCCGCCGCCGGAGTAGCGGCTACTCCAGTCCCTCTTGCCGCAAGAATTTTCGAAGATTTCGCTTGCCGTTTACGATACGAAGGATGTCGACGCCGTTTGGCTGAGGGCGATAAAAGACCAGCATGTCCTCGAAACCGGTGATTCGCCACATGCGAACCCCTTTCAATCTGGGATGCCTGATTCGCGGACGCCAACCCATCTCCGGCTCGGTGGCAAGCAGCGCGAAACTGGAGTCGGCGGCGTCCAGAAATCGCAGGCACAGTTCCGTGTCGACCTCGGCCCCAAGGTAAAATGCGTGGTCGTCGATGTCCGCCACCGCCTTGGGATTAACGTTGACCGTTGGACTCACCGTGATTTTAAGCTTTGGAGACGGCGCGCCAGTACGGCCCGTCTCTCGGCCCAAAACGCTGCATCCGCCACTACGCTTTCCCCTGAGTTCAGCCCCTCCAACAGAAGTCTCTCCAACTCCTCTTCCGGCGATTCCTCGTCCAGAATAATATTCTCGACATATCGATCAACGGTCAACCCAGCGGCTTCGGCGCGCGCGCGCAAGCGCTCTTCGAGTTTGGGATCAATCGTAATCGTCATAGGCTCCGCCTCCATTCTACTAATGATAAACTTCTCCCGATGAAGCCCCTCATTCTATTAGCCGCGGCCGCCGCCTTCGCCGCCGACTGGAAAATCGAAACCATTGCCGGCACCGGCGTCAAAGGCTACTCCGAAACCCAGCTCAACAACCCCTATGGCTTAGCCATCGGCCCAGATGGCGCGCTCTACATCTGCGACATCGACAACCACGTCATCCGCCGTCTCGACCTCAAGACGCGCAAACTCACCACAGTCGCCGGCACAACGAAAATGGGCTACGCGGGCGACGGCGGCCCCGCCACAAAAGCTGAGATGAATCAGCCCTACGAGATCCGTTTCGACAAAGCCGGCAACATGTACTTCGTCGAGATGAAGAACCACGTCGTGCGCAAGGTCGACAAGAAAACCGGCATCATCACGACCATCGCGGGCACTGGCAAACCCGGCTTCTCGGGCGACGGCGGCCCCGCCAACGCGGCCATGCTCAACCAGCCGCACTCCATTCAATTCGATCCCGCCGGCGGGTTGCTCATCTGCGACATCTTCAACCACCGCATCCGCCGCGCCGATCTCAAAACCGGCCTCATCGACACCTGGGCCGGCACCGGCGACAAGAAACCCACGCCCGACGGCGCGCCGCTGAAAGGCACGCCCCTCAACGGTCCTCGCGCCATCGACGTCGACCCCTCGGGCAATCTGTATTTGGCGCTGCGCGAAGGCAACGCGGTGTATCGGATCGACTGGAAGGCGAAGACGCTGCACCACATCGGCGGCACCGGCGAGAAGGGTTTCACCGGCAACGGCGGCCCGGCGAAGCTCGCGAAGTTGAACGGGCCCAAAGGCATCTCCTGGTCGCCTGACGGCGGCGTCTACCTCGCCGACACCGAGAGCCACACCATCCGCCGCATCGATCTCAAGACCGGCGTCATCAC
>JBJXFL010000246.1:0-71558 GCA_046155405.1 Bryobacteraceae bacterium
ATTCTGCTTCAGCGCCTCGGCCTACACATGCCTTCTTCTCTTCCCAAACACAATTTGTAGTGAAGACTTTTGAGGCTCCGTGCTGCAAAGACAGGTACTTATTCTTCAAACTGCGGAAGTTGGGTTAGCTCCCTGAAGAAACGAGGGAGATCTTTAGTTCCACGCGCCAGGTCCAATCCCCCGCCCTTCAGCCACGGTACTTCGGATTGAGTTGAGGCCCGAGATCGGCGGAATACGTCCGGCACGTTTTTCCAAAACCCGTGGCCGGCACAGTGGAACTCGGCATTGCCGCGCGCCGTGACGGCGAGCGTCCGGTCGAGCCTTCTTGCGGCTTTAGCCGGTGGTTGTTTAGCGGAGGCCGTCGACGCCAAATGGGGGTAGTGCGCCGCCATTCGGATCTTCCCGCAAGACCAAAATGCATGAGTCTGAGCGCCGGGCTACCGCAGTAGCGCCGTACCCACCATCTCCTGCAACATCGGCGTCGTCGGATACGGATGGTGCTTATACTGCCGGAAACCCTCGGCGTACTTCACTCCCAGGCTCTGCCCGCGATGATGCGTCCACTCCTCCATCGTGCGCAAATAGTCGTCCATGCCATGCTGCCGCATCAACCAGTTCCGCTGGCTCGCATGGGCCGCCAGCATCTCCCGTTTCCTGGCGAAGTACGGCTCGATATCCACGCCGAACTCCGGATGCACCGCTTTCCCGTCGCGGTCGCTACCCTCCACGGAATCCATATAGTACAGGTGTGGAATCGCATCCATCGGCGCCGCGACGCCGGTCTTATAGTTCGGCGCCGATACCGCAAAACAGGCGTCGCGCACCAGCATGCTCGTCGCCTCGTGGTCGCAATGGTAGTCCGTCGGCGCGGACGTCAGAATCAGATCCGGCCGGATCGACCGAATCAATTCCACCACGCGCCGCCGCGAAAGATCGTCATTGAAAATCGCCAGATCGCGGAACTCCGCGCACTGAAACTCGGCGCCGATCATCGCCACCGCGTCGGCCGCTTCCCGCCGCCGAATCGCGGAAATCTCTTCCGGCCCATGCTCCACCGAGCCGCAATCGCCGGGCGTCATCGTCACCACGGTGATGCGATGCCCCTTCTCCGCCAATATGGCCAGCGTACCGCCGGCCAGCATCTCCATGTCGTCCGGGTGGGCGTGAATCGAAAGAATGTGTCGAGTCATGAATTCTTATGCCGTTCTATTTCCGTTAGCAAAATGTCCGTGCGTTTGGCCGCGTGAAGCGTGGCCGTTTCAATTGCGGAGATCAGCATGGATCGCAGTCCATGGCGCTCCAATTCGTGTATCGCGGCGATCGTCGTGCCGCCCGGCGTGATCACCTGATCGCGAAGGATCGCCGGATGCAGCTTTGATTCGCGGGCGTGTTTCGCCGCCCCAAGCACCGTCTGCTCCGACAGGCGCAGCGAGATCTCCCGCGACAGCCCCATCTTCACTCCCGCCGCCATCATCGCCTCAATCACCATGTAAATATACGCTGGTCCCGAGCCCGATAGCGCCGTCACCGCGTCCATCTGTTCCTCTTCCACAAACGCCGTCACGCCCACCGCGCGAAAAATGCTATCCACCCGCTCCCGGTGCGCCGCCGTGGCCATCCCGTTATGGCAGATGCCAATCGCGCCCTCCTCCACGACCACCGGAATATTCGGCATCGCGCGAAACACCGGCATCCGGCAGGCCGCCGCGTCCTCGATGACGGAGATCGGCAACGCCGCCGCCAGCGAGATCAAAATCTGATGTTCGCGCAGCACATCGCGAATCTCTTTCACCACCTTGGGTACCGTGCCCGGCTTCACCGCCAACACCACGATATCCGCGCCATCCGCCGCTGCCGTATTTCCGCCCGCCGTGGCCGCCACTCCCAGCCTCGCCCGCAAATCCGCCGCCCGCTCCTCGCTCCGTGTCGTCGCCCGCACATCCGCCAACGCCACCACTCCCGCCTTCAATATTCCGCCCAACAAAGCCGACCCTATGTTGCCCGCGCCCAACACCGCAATCTTCATTATTCTCCATAATCCCACGTGAGCGATACACTAGAGAATTCGTATGCCACTCCGTAGTTACACCATTACTCAGGGCCGCGATCGCGCCCCCGCCCGTTCCATGCTGAAGGCCATCGGCTTCACCGACGAAGACCTCCGCAAACCGATCATCGGCATCGCCAATACCTGGATCGAAACGATGCCCTGCAACTACAACCTGCGCGCCCTCGCCGCTCATGTCAAGGAAGGGGTCCGCGCCGCCGGCGGCACGCCAATGGAGTTCAATACCATCGCTATCAGCGACGGCGTAACCATGGGAACTGAAGGCATGAAGGCTTCGCTCGTATCCCGCGACCTCATCGCCGATTCCATTGAACTCACCGCCCGTGGCTATATGTTCGACGGCATCGTCGCCATGGTCGCTTGCGACAAGACGATTCCCGGCGCCGCGATGGCCCTGCTCCGTCTCAACGTCCCCGGCCTCATCCTCTACGGCGGGTCGATCTTGCCCGGCAAACTCGGCAACCGCGAACTCTCTATCCAGGACGTCTTCGAAGCCGTCGGAGCCAACGCCGCCGGCAAAATCAGCGACGCCGAACTGCTCGCCATCGAAGACCACGCCTGCCCCGGCGCCGGAGCTTGCGGCGGCCAGTTCACCGCCAACACGATGGCGACCGTAATGGAGGCCATCGGCATCGCGCCCATGTTCACCGCCAGCATTCCGCAGGTCGATCCGCGCAAAGCCGGCATCTCCCACCGCTGCGGCGAACTCATCCTCAACGCGGTGAAGCGGGACCTGAAACCCCGCGACATCTGTACCCGCCAGGCGTTCGAAAACGCCATCGCCTCCGTCGCCGCCAGCGGCGGCTCCACCAACGCCGTCTTGCATCTTCTGGCCATGGCCAAGGATGCCGGCGTGGAACTGCAAATCGACGATATCCACGACATCAGCCAACGCACGCCGCTGCTCGTCGATATCAAACCCGCCGGCAAATACTTCGCCGTGGACGTCGACAAAGCCGGCGGCATCCCCGTCATCATCAAGCGTCTCGTCGACGGGGGCTTCGCCGACGGGAGCGCCATCACCGTCACCGGGAAAACCCTCTCCGAAGAAATTCTCGCCGTAAAGGAGACGCCAAACCAGGAAGTCATCCATCAACTCGATAATCCCATCAAAACCTCCGGCGGCCTGGTCATCCTGAAGGGCACCCTCGCCCCCGATGGCTGTGTCATTAAAGTAACCGGCATCGGCCGCAAGGAACAGCGCGGTCCGGCCCGCGTGTTCGGTCGTGAAGAAGACGCCATGACCGCCGTAACGCAAGGGAAAATTCAGCCTGGCGACGTAGTCGTGATCCGCTACGAAGGCCCCAAGGGCGGCCCCGGAATGCGCGAAATGTTAGGTGTCACCGGCGCCATAATGGGCGCGGACCTGGGTGACAGCGTGGCGCTACTAACCGACGGCCGTTTTAGCGGAGCGACCCGCGGCTTCATGATCGGCCACGTCGCTCCCGAAGCCGCGGACGGCGGACCCATCGCCATAGTCGAAGACGGCGACATCATTCACATCGACCTGGAGAAGTTCACTATCAACCTCGAAGTCCCCGCCGGCGTCGTCGTCGCCCGCCTGGCCCAATGGTCCAAACCCGCCCCTAAGTACAAGAGCGGTGTTTTCTACAAGTACGTCAAGCTGGTCGGCTCCGCCTCCCAAGGCGCGACGACGGATAACTAAGCCCGCACAAAGACTAACGTCTGAAAGTCAGCGTAGCGTTCCCCGCCGGCCCGCTGTACATCAACTCAACGATTTGAATGGACTGATCCTTCCCCCGGTAAGGAAAGAAGAGAAGCCCAGCGACAGGAAGCGCACGTTCGCCTTCCGGCAGCGCAGCCTTCTGCGCGCGCTGTTCCATCGCCCGTCGCAAGGGGAACGGCATCTTCGGTGGAGGCGCCTTGGGGTCGCTGCCGCCGCCACCGCCGCCAGTCGAAATCCCACCCTTGGACTTGCTCTCCTCCACTACCGGTGGGATCCATTCCGGATCCGACAAAGACTTCATCACCAGCCCGAATTGCTGGCTGGGAATCGGCGATTTCCTGCCGTTAATCCGCACCGAAAAGTCTTCGAAGGAGAGCTTTACCTTGGTCTCCGGAGCGCCGAGAAAGGCGACTTCCACGGCCACGTAGTCCTCCGACGAAAGCGGTCCCTGCGTTGTAGGTACCGAATGCCCGACAAAATCCGCCGCGATAGTTATATTTCCGGCCTGCGCCTGGGATTGATAGTCGGCGGCCGCGGCTCTGACGGGAAGTCCCCGGACGTCGCTAGGTGGCTGGGCGCACAGGCCCGCCACGCTGAGTACGCCCACAAGCAAAAAACCGTATCGTGAAATTCGTGAGTATCGCATTCCCTGGTGCCAAGTTAGCATACGGCGGCGGCCAAAACACGTTTTGCCGTGAGATGACGGTCGGCCCATCGGACACTGGAACTACGTGTTGCGCCGAAGCTAGCGCGCATTACCGCCTTCTATTTCACCTTTGCGAACTTCTTGAACTCGCCGGCGATCTTGGCCTCGGTCGAGTCGCCCGGATGGATGATTAGCCGATACCGGAAGCGCACCGCGCCGCCCTTGGCCAGCTTCATGTCGCCGTTCTTCGTCTTGTCGTTTTCAAAGTCTCGCACGCCGAACGGGTTGGCGGCGAACAGGCCGTAGCCGCGTGAGTGCCAGTAGGTCGGGTGACGCGGATTCGCGGGATGGTCGAGAATCGCCAGGCCTACCTTCTCGCCTTCCAGCGTTCCGGCGTAGTCCACCCACGGCGACCGCTTGCCCCACACCATTTTCTCCCCCTCCTTGCCATCCGCCGAACGCATCTTGCCGGAGTGCTTTTCCTCCAGTTCCGTCGCCAGCCGGATCGCGAACATGCCCTCCTTTGTATCGCCAAAGACCACGTCTTCGAGCGCCGTCAGCGTGACGTCAAAGTCAATCCAGCGCTGAGTGGGATGCGTGTAGAAGGTCATCGTGCGCTGTTCGGCCAGCAGGCCTTTGCCCGATGGGTCCTGCCACTCAAAGTTCGCTCCGATAATGCCTTTCTTTTTTCCGCTCTCGAGAGCTGTCACTCGCCGCGTGACGACGGCGCCGCGGCCGGCTTTCCCAGCCCCTTTCTGGTCCTTTTCATTCGCCCAGAAGTCCACATCGTTCACCAGCCCATGCGTCATCCATAGCCCGCGGTGATGCGGGTGGTCCTTCGCTTCGCCGGCGACGGACTCCATCGGATAGGAGCGCGTGACGATTTTGCCAGTCGCGGTCCGCAGCGGGTGCAGGTACGGCTTGACGGCTTCCGCCCCGACGAAGAACTCGGTGAACGGCTTTCCGTCGATCGTCACGGAGATCCGGTCCGGCGACTGCTTCACTTGCACCTGCGCCACGCACGCCACCGATAGGGCGAATAAAAGAATACGGAGTAGCATGCTCACATTCGACCACAAGTCGGTATGCTCTGGGAAGCTATTGCGGCGACCCGGCCGCGTAACATTCATGAGTTGTAAACCCGGATTTGACGCTACTGTAAATTTCAGTTGATAGTTCAATAGGGATGCAAAAGTTTCTGCTGTACTCCCTCTGCGCGATCTCGCTTTTCGCGCAAGATTTCAAGATCGAAAAGATAGGCTCGTTTGCGACGGGTGTCTTTGACCGGGGCGCGGCGGAAATCGCCGCGTACGATCCGGCGACGAAGCGTCTGTTCTTCGTGAATGCCTTTGTGCCCTCCGTCGAGGCGCTGGACATCTCCAATCCCGCCAAGCCGGTGGCCGTGTTCCGCATCTTCATCCCGGCCATCTACGGGAAGGTGGCCAACAGCGTCGCGGTGAAGAACGGGATCCTGGCGGTGGCGGTGGAAGCGGACCCGAAGACCGACCCGGGCCGCGTGCTCTTTTATGACTCGAACGGCAACCTGCAGGGCTCCGTGATTGTAGGCGCGCAGCCGGACATGATCGTGTTTACGCCAGACGGAAAGACCGTTCTAACGGCGAATGAAGGTGAACCGAGCGCCAACTATACAACCGATCCGGAGGGTTCCGTCTCCATCATCGACGTGAGTAATGGAATCATCGGCATCGCGCAGTCCGCGGTTCGGACTGCCGATTTCAAGGCCTTTAAGAAGGACGAACTTGATCCATCGATTCGCATTTACGGCCGGAACGCCACTGTGGCGCAGGATTTGGAACCGGAGTATGTGGCCGTTTCGGCGGATTCGAAGACCGGATACGTGACACTTCAGGAAAACAACGCGATTGGGCTGTTGGACATCGCGGCGGCGAAGTTCACCAACCTCGCCGGGCTGGGATTCAAGGACCACAGCAAGCCGGGAAACGGTCTCGACGCGAGCGATCGGGACGATGCGATCAACATTGCGAATTGGCCGGTGCTGGGCATGTATCAGCCGGACGGTATCGCCGCATTTCAGGCCAAGGGAAAGACTTGGCTCATCACGGCCAATGAAGGCGACGCGCGGGACTGGGGCGACTTCACGGAAGAGGTGCGCGTGAGCGCGTTGACGCTGGATGCGGCGGCGTTTCCGAACGGTGCGGCTTTGAAGGCGAATGGGCAGTTGGGCCGCCTGACAGTGACACGATTTGGCGGGGACACCGACGGCGATGGCGACCAGGATCGGTTGTTGGTCTTGGGCGGGCGCTCTTTCTCGATCTGGGGACCGGACGGGAAACTGGTGTGGGACAGCGGGGACCAGTTTGAGAAACTGGCCGCGGCGCGCTATCCGGACTATTTCAACGCCAGCAGCACCAACAATACCAAGGACGACCGGAGCGACAACAAGGGGCCGGAGCCGGAGGGCGTGGCGGTTTCCGAGATTAACGGCCGCATGTACGCGTTCGTTTGCCTGGAGCGGATGGGCGGCGCCATGGTCTACGACGTGACCGATCCGGAAGCTCCCGTGTTTGTCCAATACGCTAACCCGCGGATGTTTGACGGCAACCCGATGGCGGGAACGGCCGGCGACCTGGCCCCGGAGGGAATCCTGGTAATTCCAGCGGCGGATAGCCCGAACAAGCAGCCGCTGCTGGTGCTCGCGAACGAGACAAGCGGCAGCATCGCGATCTTTCAGCTCTCGGCGCCGCCCGCCGCTCTCGTGACCGAGGCGCGGATTGGCTCAACCGACCGGTATACGACCGTTCGCGAAATGACCCTCGACGGAAGCGGATCGGTGGGCGCGGGCCTGAAGTACAAGTGGCGCGTGTCAGGTGGAACGGTTGGCATCTTCCCGCAAGCGGCGGACACCCCGAAGATAACCATCCAGTTTGCGCAGGGGTTCACCGACTATGTCGTTGAACTGACCGTTACCGATAGCGCCGGCAATACGAGCGTGGCGACGAGGACCGCGACCTATTTGGGCCATTAGGCGGCCGGTTGATGGGTCTCGCGCGCGGCGCGTTCGACATCGACGCGGCTGAGGTAACGGTTACCGATAGCGCCGGCAATACGAGGGGCGCTGCGCGGACCGCGATCTATTTGGGCCGTTAGGCGGCATGGGCCTCCTTCGCGGCGCGCGGGACATCGACGCGGCTGAGGTAACGGTTACCGACAGCGCCGGCAATACGAGTGGCGCTGCGGACCGCGACCTATTTGGGCCGTTAGGCGGCTGGTTGATGGGTCTCCCGCGCGGCGTGTTCGACATCGACGGGGCTGACGAGTGGCGTTGCGCGGACGGTAAGCTATTTGGGCCGTTAGGCGGTTGGCTGATGGGCCTCCTTCGCGGCGCGTTCGACATCGACGCGGCTGAGCAGGAGGAAGCCCACAACGAAGAAGACAACCAGAGACAACGCGGCGAGGCGGTAACTGCCCGTCATTTGCAGAGCGAGACCGAAGACCAGAGGCCCGAGCCAACTGGTGCCTTTGTCGCTGATTTCGTAGAGGCTGAAGTACTCCGCCTCCTTGCCCTCGGGAATCATGAGCGAGAAGAGCGAACGACTCAACGCCTGGCTGCCGCCCATCACGACGCCGACCAGCGCGGCCATGATGAAGAATTCCGCTGGCGTCGACACGGCCAGGTAGATGTAGGCGAGCACGCCCGTCCAGATGACCAATGCGGCCAGGACGGCGCGTTTGGCGGTGATCTTGGTGCTGATCCAGTTGAACAGCATGGCGCCGGCGAAGGCGACGAACTGGACCATCAGAATCGCGAGCGTCAGTTGCTCCATGGGCATCTTCAACTCGTCGCTGCCGAACTGGCCGGCCATGGCGATCACCGTTTGAATGGCGTCGTTGTAAGTAAGATACGCCGCGAGGAAGAGCAGCGTTTGCGGGTAGCGGCGGAGACCTTTAACGGTTTGAGAGAACTGGCGGAAGCCGACGCGGAGCATCGACTCGCCGGGCGGGAGGGCGCGCTGCGCGCCGCGGTTCTTCAGCCCGGCCATCGGCACTAGAGTGAACACGGCCCACCACAGTCCCGCGCTGCCCATACTGATGCGCACGGCCATGCCTTTGTCGAGGCCTAGCTGAGCGGCATTCGATAGAAAGGCCAGGTTCAGCGCGAGGAGTAAGCCGCCGCCGAGATAGCCGATGCCCCAGCCTTTCGATGAGACGCTGTCGCGCTCTTCGGGCGTGCAAAGTTCCGGCAGGAAGGCGTTGTAGACGACCATCGACGCGCCGAAGGCGAGGTTGGCGATGAGGAACAGCGCGGCGCCGAGCGGGTAGTTGGACCCTTCGACGAAGAAGAGGCACATGGTGGCGATGGCGCCGGTGTAGGCCAGCGCGCCGAGCATCTCGCGCTTGCGGCGGCCGTAGTCGGCGATGGCGCCGACGAGCGGCAGGACGAAGACTTGAGACAGAACGGAAAGCGAGACGAGATAGCCCCAGAGCGAGCGCGGATCGACGGGCAGGCCGAAGGGGTGGATGTAGCCATCGGGGCCGGCGGCGGCCTTGGCGATGGCGGTGAGGTATGGCCCGAGGAAGAGCGTGACGACCGTCGAAGCGTAGGCGGAGTTGGCCCAATCGTAGACGAACCAGGCGCGCTGCTGGCGCTTTAGAGATGTTTGCGCAGGAAGGCCCATGCGATGTCTCCGCGCCATTCGTGGCCGCCGTCGAACTCCTGGTACTCGAACGCGCCGGTGGGGGCATAGTGGGTCTTGGCTTCGGCGGCGGCGCGGCGAACGTCGTCGATGGGGAAGCCTTTGTCGTTGAGGCCGTTCTGGAGTTGAAGGGCGCGGGGAGCTATGAGAGCGGCGAGATCGGCGCCGGGAAAGTCGACAGGCCGCCCTTCGGGGACGGCGGCTTTGGTGGTCTCGCGGTCTCGGATGGAGCACGAAGCGACGCCGGCCTTGATGCGCGGGTCGAGCGCCATTGTATACAGGGTGAAGAAGCCGCCGTAGGAGAGGCCGATCATTCCGACGCGTTGGGGATCGACCTCCGGACGGCGGATCATCACGTCGAGCGAGCACGAGATGCGCATGGTTTCGATGCCCATCAGGCTTGTTCCGAGCTTGCGGAAAACGGCGTCCATATCGCGGCGGACTTCGGCGGGGATGGGCGTGCCAGTATCGCGGTCGCGGTAAGGGTGCATAAGGGAAATAGGCGCCCAAACGACGTAACCTTCCTTGGCGGCGCCGCGAATCATGTCCTTGTAGTTGCCGCCGCCCTTGAACAAGGCCAGTTCGGGATATCCGCCGCCGCCGTGTTTGGCGATGACAAGGGGCGCGGGAAGCTTGACGTTTTTGGGTACGAGGTAGAGGCCGTAAACGTCCATATCGGGCGCGACTGGCACCCAGGCGCGGTAGTAGGTGGCGATACCGTCCTCGCCGAACTTCTCCATGCGCTCCCGGTAGGAGCCGGTGAAGCCGGGCGCGGGGTAGCCGAGTTTGTCCATGAAGGCGCGGCGCAGGGCGTCCTTCGATTTGTCCCTTTCCAGGCGTTCGGCGAAGTGTTGGAATTGGGCGTAGGTCTCTTCGCGGTGCCGGCGGGAGGCGGCGATTTCTTCCTCGAAGAGGGCGGCGGTTTCGGCCTTGTAAAAGCGGACGTTGTCGAGTTCGAGCCAAGCGCGTTGGCCGCCGGGGCGAGCGATCTCGAAGGTGAGCGTGTGCAGGCGGTTCACGTCCCATTTGAGGTCAAAGGGGATGCGGATTACGGACCAGGCGGGAGTGGCGTTGAAAGTCACCGCCCGGGATTTGACATTGAGAGAGTAGGCGCCTTCGCCGCGGGCTTCAAACTCGACGCCGGTGAAGGCGCTGGCATCCATAGGCTCGATGGCGCCACGGCTGAGAGGGAGGTTGACGCGGGCGAAGGGGCGCGCGGAGTCGGACAGGTGCGCGTGGATAGCGAGAGCGTGGTCGCCGTTGCCGCGGTCGATGCGCTGGTAGAGCATCGTGGTGCGGTCGTGGCCGGTGTCGGTGCTGTTGACCCAGCGGGTGTCGAGGCGGCTGCGACCGTTGGCGGATTCAAAGTCGTCAAGAAGGGCGGGAGCGAGTTTGGCTTTTGCCGGTGTAGGGCCGTCGGTGTGGATGGCCCTGGTGAGCGCGGGGAGGTCGACTTGGCGGCCGTTTTGAATGACCGCGTGGATTTTGTCGATATCGTCGATGTCGCGGTCGGGGCGCCCGTTGACTATGAGCACGTCGGCGATTTTGCCTTCGGCGAGCGTGCCGCGGTCGGGGGAGCGAAGGACTTTGGCGGCGTTGGCAGTGGCGGCTATCAGCGCCCCCAAGGGGCCGAGGCCGGCGCCGGCGAGGAGTTTCACTTCGCGGAGCGAGGCCCAGCCGTGGTGAGTGCCGACGATGCCGGCGTCAGTTCCGGTGACGATGGTGATGCCGGCTTTGTGGAGCGCGGCGACGTTCTGTTTCAGGAGTTCGTACTTTTGGACGCGCTGGGCGCTGGGGGCGGCGAGCATGGGGCGGCGTTTAAGCAGTTCGAGGGCGGCGGGTTCGAGGAGGGCTTCGAGCAGGGGATCATCGATGTAACCCGCGCGGGGTTCGTAAACGGCGGCGGTGGGACCGTAGGCGACGTTGTTCTTCCGCATGAGCTGGATCAGTTCATCGTCGACGGGCTGGTCCTGGATGCCGTGCATGATGGCGTCGACGCCGGCGCGGGCGGCAATCTTGCCCTTTGCCAGAGTCACTGTGTGGGTGAGGACGGGGATTCCGGCCTGATGGGCGTCCTCGACAATGGCGCGGAGGGTTTCCTCTTCCATGCCGGTCATGTCGGGAGCGGTGGCGTAACGCCAGCCGTCGGTGAAGACCTTGATGACATCGGGCTTGTATGGCAGCACGCGCAGCATGGCGGCGTGGGCCTGGCGCGGCGTCAGCACTTCCTGGGTGAAGAAGTCGCCGCGGCCGCCTTCGACGCCGTGGCCGCCGGGGGTGCTGAAGCGGGCGGCGAAGTGGACGCGGGGGCCGCGCCATTCGCCGGTGGCGAGCAGGCTGCGGATAGGCTCGTAAGTCTCGGGGTAAGTGCCGAAGTCGGCGAGTGAGGTGACACCGGCGCGGAGGTAAGCCGTCAAGTTCTTGCCCCAGTCCTGCGAGGAGCCGCCGACGCTCGGATAGGAGACGTGGGTGTGGAGGTCGAAGAGGCCGGGGAGGACCGACTTGCCTTTGGCGTCGACGATGGCGGCGCCGGCGGGGGCGCGCAGGTTGGTCCCGACGGTCTTTATGCGGTTGCCTTCGATGAGGATATCGGCTTGGCGGACCGTACCGTCAATCAACGTGCCGCCGCGGATTAATACGGGCTGCGCGGCGGCGGATAGGCAAAGGAGGACGAGCGCGAGTTTCACACCATACAGGATGGCGCAAACGGCGGAGGTGAAGCGACGCATACTGTTATTCCTTTCAAATGATTGCCGTTTCGGCGAATGGAAGCGGCCATTCCTGCCGATACACTAGTAGTAGTCCAACATGCCCTCTTTGTCTCGATTCCTGCCTGAGATTTTCGGCATCTGTCTAACGCTGGTTTGCCACCGGGTGTTGGCCGGGTGGTTCCCGGGCGCGGCGGCGCGCGGATTTTTATGGGCGAGCGCCACGGTGGCGGTATGCGGACTGTTGTTGAACCTTCCTTATGTCTGGCAGTTGTTACCGCCCGGTCCAGTGTTTATGTGGTCGCGGGCGATGACGATTTTATGGGCGATCGGCGTCTGCACTACGACCGCGGCACTGGCTGTTTCGCGGCGGCTTGCCCGGCCAGTACCTCCCACCGATCTTGCGCGGCGGGGCCTGCTGCAGGCGGCGCAGGCGGCCGTGGTGGCGGCACCGGCGCTGGCATTGGGATACGGCACTTTCTACGAGCGGCGATGGTTGACGCCGATGGAAGTGAACCTGTCAATCCCGGGATTGCCGAAGGATCTGGACGGGCTACGGATCGCGCAGTTGAGCGATATTCACATGAGCAGCTTCCTCTCGCCCAAAGAACTTTCGGCGGCGGTGGACATGGCGAATAGTTTCCGGCCCCACTTGACAGTGGTGACCGGGGACCTGATCACCCGCGACGGCGACCCGCTGGACGCGTGCCTGCGGGAACTGCGGTCGCTGCGCGCGGAGGCCGGCCTATATGGCTGCCTGGGCAACCATGAGATCTACGCCAACTGCGAGGCCTATACGGCCGAACAGGCGGCGCGATTCGGATTGCGATTTCTGCGCGGCGAGGCGCGGACGATACGGTTTGGCCAGTCACGGCTGCGGTTGGCCGGCGTCGATTATCAGAAGATGCATAGCGACTATCTGGTGGGCGCGGAGGCGCTGCGGGAGCGCGATACATTCCAGGTTTTGCTGTCGCACAACCCCGATGTTTTCGATACGGCGGCGGCGCAGGGCTGGAACCTGACTTTGGCCGGTCACACACACGGAGGCCAAGTCACGGTAGAGTATCTAAATCAGCACTTGAATTTGGCCCGATTTTTTACCCCGTACGTGTACGGACATTACGAGAAAGAGAAGTCGCATCTCTACGTTACGCGCGGCATCGGAACGGTGGGTGTACCGGTCCGGATTGGCGCGGCGCCGGAGGTTGCGTTGATCCGCCTGTGCGCTACCTGATCGTCAGTGATATACATGCCAACCTGGAAGGCCTGGAAGCCGTATTAGCGGCGAATAAAGGCCTTTACGACCAGATCCTCTGTTGCGGGGACTTTGTCGACTATTGCGCGAGCCCGAACGAGATTTGCGACTGGGCGCGGACGAACTGCGAAGTTGTCATTCGCGGCAACCACGACAAGGCGTGCTGCGGGCTGGACGACACCGACGACTACAACCCGCTGGCGCAAGCGGCGGTGAAGTGGACCATGAGCCAGTTGACGCCGGAGAACCTGGAGTGGCTGCGAATGCTGCCGCAGGGTCCGGTGTGGATTGAGGACAAATTTCAATTGGTGCACGGGTCTCCCTTTCATGAAGACGAATATTTGTTGGACGCGCAGGAGATCATCCGGGCGCGACAGGTGATGCAGACGCCGCTGGTGTTCTTCGGGCATACGCATTTGCAGTGCGCCATCCGTTTCCACGGCGACCAGGGCATGATGCTGCCGGCGGTGGGCCTGGCTGAAGAGACGTCGCTGATCCAGTTGGAACCGGACGATCATTATCTGATCAATCCGGGATCGGTCGGCCAGCCGCGGGACCGCGACTGGCGCGCATCGTGCGCACTCTACGACAGCACCCAGAACCGCGTGCTGCTGCGGCGAATTCCTTACGATGTGAACGGCGCGCAGCAGCGCGTTCGCGATTCAGGGCTACCCCCGATGCTTGCCGAGCGGCTGGGCCGCGGCCAGTAGTGGTTCTAGTGTTTCAACCGCTAGAAACGCTCCCTGACGGTCGCGGCTCGGTCGCGGTAACGACATTAGAATAAGGAGCCGGTGGGGCTCCAGCGGGCTTTGGCGGTCATGCGCATGGGGAGAAGTTCGGGGTGTTGACGGGTGGCTTGCCAGGCGGCGAGGGCGAGGGACACGACCATGTCGTCGTGGTTGGACGTTTTGTTGGGCTGGGACGTGGCGGCGTTGAGATCGAGCATCTCTTCGAGAAGAATGGGCCAGTATTCCAAGTCCTTCGACGTGACTAACTTGCCGTGATCGAGGAGGAGGATGAGGTTCGTTAGTAATACTTTGCGGGGGACGGTGAGGCAGCCACCGGGGGTGACGCCGGGCTCATGGCCGCCGGTGATGATAAGCGGTTTTAGAGTGAGGTCGAGGCGCGCGCGGCGGAGTTCGTCGACAACGGGCGCGCCGGGACCGCCGGCGTCGACGACGAGGGTCACCTGCTGGGTGGCGTAGGCGGGGACGAGGCCGCCGATGTGGGTGAGCCGTTCGTCGAGCACTTGCGTGTAGAGGGCGTAGCTGGTTCCGAGGGGGAAGCGCTCGATGTCCCGTAAGATCAGTTTTGGCACGCGGATCCAGTTCCAGGAAACGGGATCGCGGCCTTCGACGGTCCATTCGCAAGTTAGCGTGGCGAGGGCGGAAAAATCGCGGCGCTGGCCCAGGTCGAGACCGAGGTGCCAGGAGGCGGACGGGGGTATCATTTGGACTCCTTAAAGAAGCGCGGAAATGGGATCTGAGCGATGGTTGGGTCGATCATCTTTTCGGCCCGCTCGCGGCTGAGAAGGCTGCCCTTGGCCGGCGTGAATTCGCAGTAAAAATCCTGTTTGAAATTGAATGGGAAAAGGCGTTTTTGTTCTTCGATGAAGGCGGGAGTGGCGTAGGGCGAGTCTTCGATGGTGGCCTTGACCTTGAACCAATCCGTGAGGGCTTTATCGTGCCAGACGTTGTAGAAAAGCCCGGTTTGGCCGTAGGGCGTCGACAATAGCCATAGCTTGCCGTTGGTGCGGCCGAGGGTGGGGCTGGCGGAGCCGATTACGTCGTCCTCAACGAGGGCGGCCTCATCGACGATGACGATGTTGGCGGTGTAACCGCGGCTGCTTTTTCCGGAGTTGGCGACGCCGAAGATTTTGCTGCCGTTGGGTAAGTGGAGCGAGGTCTCGTAGCCCAGGACGCGTTTGCGCGGGAAGCCGAGGACGGCGGCGGATTCGCACACCTTGTTGAGGAGCAGGCCGGCTTGTTTGAGGGACTTTGAGATAATGACGATTTCCGAACCGGGCTGGAATATGGCGGTGTGGATGGCTTTAATGGCGATTATCGTGGTCTTGCCCCATTGGCGGGAGCAACAGAGGATGAGTCTGTGCGCGTCGTCATCGAGGACGGACTTTTGAATAGCGTCGGGTTTGAAGTTGAGGTTTGATTGAGCCCATTCGGAGACGGTTTCCGTTTTTGGACACACTTCCGGGCCGCCGTCCGGCGTGAGTTGCACTAAGCGGTGGAAGAGTGCGGTGTTCATTGGGTTTAGGCGGCTTTGGGCCGGCTCCCCGACGGTCGCGGCTCGGTAGCGGCGAGCGTTGGCTCGCGGCCGACGAGGTCGAGCTCGTTTTTGTGGAAGATTTCGCGGTAGAGGTTGATGACGCTGGGGGTGACGGGACCATTAATATCGTACGTTTGGGCCGTATTTTCACGATTTGGGTCGGTCCGTTCGTCGATATCGTTCTTTTCGGGGGCCGGCGGGACGGGGGCGGCGGCGGGCCAGTTTTTTTGGAGTTGCAGGAGGCGGTGCTGGAGTTGGGCGATGGCGCGGAGACAGACGCAGGTATCTTTGCGCAGTTCGGCAATGGTGCTGTTGCCGGTCAGAGCCTCCTGAGCGGCGACGGAGATTTCGAGGTCGCGCAATTCGGGGAGCGTGCCGGGGGTGCGGGTGGCCTGGCGCATGAGTTCGCGGTTGAATATGGCGGATTCCATCTGTTTATTTCGAGTGGATTTCCATTGGAAGCCGGCGATTTCTCGTACCAGTTGTTGCTCGGTCTCGTCGGCCGGACGGTACTTGGCTCTGAGATCGTCGTACATCTTGTAGAAGGCCTGGCGATCTTCGTTGGCCAAGCACGCGGAATGCGGCGGGACAATGAGCCTGAGAGCTTGGGCGCGCTCACCGTGGGTGATGGCGTTGCGGGCGCATTTTTCCTTGCCTTCCTCGGTTTTTGGGCCTTTGGATTTGGCGCCGTTTTCGCGGGCGATTTCGGTTTTGCGTTCGTTCGTGATCATAACTCCCCCGGTTTTTGAAAATGGGAAGGCCCCGGCTTGTTCCTCCCTTGGCGGGGAGGGGGCCGAGGCCTTATTCCTATTCTTACTGTAGCAGGGGGTTAGCAACGAAATGGGGGGTCGTTTTTCGTAATGTGTTGATTAATAAGGAAATATAAAGCTTAAAAAATTAGCACCGGTTACCGGCCAACGTCAAAATGCCGCCCGATGGCGGCTAAGTGCAGGCGTTTCTTGCAGATAGGACTGTGATTGAATAGAGGGCGAACGCGGCGAACGGGAAATCGTGTGAGCGGCGGGAACCGAGCACGCGGTTGCCCAGCCCGATCAGTTTCGATTTGGTAATGCAGCGCGTGCCGTTGGCCCGGCTCTGGGGAGAATTAACTTCGACACGGGTGCAATGAAGAACTTCCAGATTGGCCCACGGGTCCGGGTGCAGTTCCGGGCGGAGATGTTCAATGCTTTCGATCACGCAAATTTCGGGATTCCGGGGACGGCGTTTAGGGGGTCGAATTTCGGGGCTATTAGTACGGCGGAGGATAGGCGGATTAATCAACTTGGGTGCAAGGTTTATTTTTGATGGGGGCACCGAGGGTATAGTGGCCGAGTCTGTTGGAGCAACGAACCCCTTGCGAGGAGGGCTCACACCCAGCAAGCGAGAGGCTTCATTGGAACGTAACGGGCGTAGCTGGGCCTAAGTTGTATAGAATGAGCACTAACCACACCGACTGAATCCAGCCGGCCCCGGGCGATCTCTCTCGCTTAGCCTCAAGTTCGATATCCGGTCGTGGCTGCCATTAAACCATGCACAAGAAAAAGAATTACAAGCCCACGACGACCGAGTTCACGGACGTGATCGACGAAGAGGAACAGATCGATGATTTGGATGAGGCTGACGAGGTCATACCATTTACCTACACCATAACGGCCTATGGTGCGGACTACCCTGTAGATTCCTTGGTGAAGCGAATAAAAGCGAAAGACATTGTCGTCCCTCTATTCAGTTGGGACAAGCCGAAGGATACCGAACTATTAGGCTTCCAGCGCGATTACGTCTGGCCGCGCCCGAAAGCGGATCGGTTCATTGAATCGCTGTTGCTGGGATTGCCGGTCCCGGGAATTTTCCTTGTCAAAGAACCATCCGGATTGCTGTTGGTCCTCGACGGGCATCAGAGGCTACATACGCTCCACTCGTTCTATCAGGGAGTCATTAGCGGTCAGGAGTATCGCCTGACCAATGTTCAGGAACGGTTCAAAGGCAGCCGTTATGAAGATCTCGATATAGAGGACCGGCGGCGAATCGACGACGCGATCATCCACGCAACCGTCGTGCGCCAGGACCAACCGACTGAAGACCAGAGTAGCATCTATGTAATTTTCGAGCGGTTAAATACCGGCGGCGTTAATCTCCAGCCGCAGGAGATCAGAGTTGCGCTTTACCACGGGAAACTTGTTTCTGTTCTCAAAAGCCTTAACGAAAATCCGAACTGGAGAAAGCTGTTTGGGCCGCGCTCTAAGAGATTGAAGGACATGGAACTCATTCTTCGTTTTTTCGCGTTTTTCTATTTCGCCGATAAGTACGAAAGTCCAATGAAGCTCTTTTTGAACCGGTACATGGCGACAAATCGCAATCTACAGAAGCAGTCCGAGGACAAATTGCGAGAACTCTTTGATTCGACGGTTAAGCTAATTGTCGACAGCATCGGCCCAAGGGCCTTCAGACCGAAGCGTGCCGTCAATGCCGCTGTTGTGGATTCTCTCATGACGGGAATCGCAAGACGACTGTCTAGTAAGTCCGCTCCCATTAAGAACTTTACCGAACTGACCAGGAGTTTCGAAAAGTTATTGAAGGATGAAGATTACATCGTGTCCGTGGAAACCGGTACTTCACAGGAAGCCAATGTGTTTACACGCCAGAAGAAGGCCGAAGCGGCATTTGCGCGCCTAACATGACGGGACGTTCGGAAGTTTCGCGCCTAAAGACTCGCCTAGACGCCACTTTCCAGCGGGGCAAGGTGCTGGCAACTCACGCTGATATCGAAACTCAGTCCGATTTTGCTAGGTATCTTTGTGTGCTAGTGTCAGGCTATCTTGAGAAAGCGATAGCGGAGCTAGTTTTGGAGCATGCCAGGCGGCACGGTGGAGCTACCCTTCAGCGTTATGTTGAGAGCAGGACTCGTCATTTTACTAATGCGAACTGTCAAAGGTTGAAGGATCTCTTGGGGAGCTTCAACCCCGACTGGAGAAAGAGACTGGATTCCCTCCTTGTAGATGACCTCAGAGACTCTGTCGACAGCTTGGTTAGTCTGCGGCACGTTTTCGCACACGGCGGTTCTGCGGGAATCACGTACGTCCGGGTAGCGGACTATTACCAACGCATCCAGAGGGTAGTGGACGAGATAGCAGATCTCTGCGTACCTTAGTCATACTGGGGTGCTTTGAGGAAGGCGCAATAGGCCTTCGGCGCCTTAACATATCCGCTAACGACTGCTTGCCACACTGAGGGTACAAGCTTACATTTCGAGAGATCGGCTTTGCGATTGGGCCAAGCCAAACTTCGATTGCACAGGAACCTACGAGCAAGTTTTTAACGGCAAGCGACAAATACGCTAAACTTTGGCGGGTACTTACGGTTAGTGGGCAAATCATCCGTTTGTCTCCGAGTCCCAATACGTCGCTCGGATGTATCCGGGCCAACCCTCAAGGAAATAGTATTCCGGCGAAAGTCAATTTTGAGAGGCTAGTCGCGCACCTGTCTGGCGAAGAAGTCGAACATGGGGGCGAAGTTGGGGATGGCGATGTCGACGTGGCTGCCGCCAGGGACTTCGACGTATTCGATCTTGGCGCCGGCTTTTTTGCCGGCTTCGACCATCATTCGCGATTGGGTTACGGGTACGGTCTTGTCGTTGTCGCCGTGGACTACGAATTGGGCGATGTGCTTCAACTTTTCCATGCCTTGCGGGTTACCGCCGCCGGCGATGGGTCCGAGGGCGGCGAACTTTTCGGGGTATGCCATCGCTATGCTCCAGGTGCCGTAGCCGCCCATGGAATGGCCCATCAAGTAGATACGCTTGGCGTCGACCTTATAGTCTCGCTGGACTTCGGCTATTACGTCCAACACGTCCTTTTCGGCGGCGCCGCGGTACATTGAGGCGGGCTCGCGGCCTTTGGGGCTGGCCATCAGGAAGCCCAAACGCTCGGCTTCCTTCTTTAACGCGCCGGTGGCGCCGTAGCCATCGAACATGGAACTCTCATCGCCGCCCATGCCGTGAAGGGCGATTACCAATGGCGCCGGTTTCTTGCCGTCGTAGGTGGATGGGATGAATAAGCGATAAGGTTGGAGGGTTTGGTCGACCGGGGAGCGGTATGCTTTCTTCAGGTCGCCGGTGCGGCCGGCGAAAGGGTCTTTGCCGCCGATGGCGGCGTCGAGCATCGTGTTGGCTTGGGCGAACAATTTGGCGAAGTCCGTGCGATGCGGGTTGGCCTTGCCTTTTTCGGCGTTTTCGTAGAGGGTGAGCGCGTACTCGGCGATGGGGAGGCCCTGATTTTTTAGGCGGGTTTTCAGTTTGGCCGCGGCTTCGTTTAGCTCCGCTACGCGGATGGGTACCGACTTTCGCAGTACGTTGCGCAGGGCGGGATTTTCGGCCTCGCCGAGCGTGGCGATGAGATCGTAGTTGCCGCCGGCGCTGTCGGGGAGTTCGATGGAGAGCGTGAGCGGAAGATCCGCGCTCTTGATTTCACGGGATGAAATTAGGGTGACTGGCGTGCCGCCGGGGGTAGCGGGACGGAGAGCGATATTGACTTTCGCGGTGGCGGCGCCGTTGGCTGGATAGAGCGAAGAGAGTGTCAGCAAAAGCTGCTGGCCGGGATCGGCGATGGCATCATCGACCTTCGCTTGCAGGCCGGAGGCGAGTTCGATTTCCGGCGTCCAGGGGAAGCCCTGCATGACGGCGATGCCGTGGTGATAATGGCGCATGGCTTCACCGAATTTGCCATCGCGGGCCGCGGCTTGCGCTTGTCCGGCGAGGGTGGCCGCTTCCTCTTTCTTCGCGCCGGTGAGCGGCGTGGAGGCGCGCATGGTGTTATAGCCGACTGACGTGCGGAGGACGAGTTCGGCATCCTGGGCATAGAGGGAGGAGGCGATCAGGAAGACAATACGGCGCATGTATTGAGTATGGCTAGAAATAGATCTTGGCCGCGAACTGAATAACTCGCATGGGGTTGCGGAGGCCGCGGATTTCGCCGTCGCGAACGCCATCGGGGATGATGGAACTCGTGGAGGTGAAGCTTATACCGCCCGGTTGGCCGAAGTTCGGCTTGTTCAGAAGGTTGAAGAACTCCGAGCGGAACTGGATACGGCCGAGTTCGCCGAGGAACGGGAGCTTCCAGTTTTTGAAGATGGCGAAATCCATGATGTTGCCGCCGGGGCTGAGCATCGCGTCTATGGCCGCGTTGCCGTAGTGGCAGAGATCCGGCCGGCCGTTGATGTTGCATTCGGTGCGGCGGAAGGCCGTGGTGGTGTACCAGCGCTGGCGGGAGGCAGCGTCGCCAAGACGCCCGTCTTCGACCCGATCGGGAAGGGTGAAGCCGCCGGTGTTCAGGTTGCCGCCGGTAACGGTGAATGGGAAGCCGGTGCGAATGGTGTAGACGCCGTTTGTCTGCCATCCGGCCAGAAATGCTCCGGCAACGCCCTTGAAGCGGTTGAGAAACGGCATTTCATAGACGAAGTTGAAGACGCTGTTATGCGTCACGTCGAACCCGTACCGGCCGCGGCTCCCGCGCCGATCGCGCGGGTTTTGGGAGCCGTTCTGAATACCCGCTCCGCCTTCGTTCCGGCCGTATCCTTCCCCAAGGGCTTTCGAATACGTATAGGCCCAGCCGAACACAAGGCCGCGGCTGTAGCGCTTTTCGAGGTTGGACTGGAGTGCGTGGTAGCTGCCGTTGGCGTAGCTGTCCAAGTACCGGATATTGCCAGTGCCGAAGACGAGAGGTTGGCCGGTGGCGTTGTTCTCGCCCTGAGACACATGGAACGGATAGGGACGGCGAGCCTGGATGTTGGTGTCGAGATAGGCAGGGTCGGGGTTGTTCCAAGTGACGGTATTATCCAAATGACTCGTCTTGCTGCCGACGTAGCCGACGGTGAGAAGAATATTGAACGGCAACTCGCGTTGCAAGTCAAAGCTCCACTGCCAATGATTGGAGGATTTGTTGTCCGGCGGCACGAGAATCGTGTTGCGAACGGAGGAGACAGAACCGCCGCCGGCGCCGTAGATATTGCCGACGGAGTTAATGAAGCCGGGCCGGAGGCGGCTGGGCTGGACCTGGTAACCGCGGCCGGCGTAGTCATACGTAAATGGCGGCAGGATGTCCTGTTGAATCTGGTACAAAATAGTCCCGGAGACGGGCGGGACCAGATTGAGAATGGTGAAGTTGTTCAACTGCTGCGCATTGGCAAACCAGCCGAAACCGCCGCGGATCACCCACTTATTGGTGGCGCGATAGGCGAGTCCGATGCGCGGCATGAAGTAGCGGTTGTCCGCGTCGTAGGAGGCCCAATTCTTGGTGTCGACTTCAGGGATGACGGTGGGCAGACGGCGACCGTCGGCGGTCTGCGTGAGGACATCGAGACGCAGGGAGCGCCAGGCGCCGAAGGAATCGAGCGGCACCTGGAAGTAATCCCAGCGCAGACCGATGTTCATGGTAAGTTTGCGCGACACTTTCCAGTCGTCCAGGAAATAGAGCGAGTAGCGATTCTGGCGGGGCGCGGTGAAGGGGAAGCCTTCGCCGGTTTCGGTGTTGCTGAAATAGCCCATCAGCCAGCCCGCCAGACTATATCCACCGGGGCAACAGCCGATCGAACCGCGGGGAACATTGGCGGCGGCGCGGTCGAGAATGAGACGGCGGTATTCGACACCGGTTTTGAAGGTGTGGGAGCCGCGGGTCATAGAGAGGTTGTTAGTGAACTGATGGACGGTGTTGAAATCGTAGCCGTTGCCGCCGTCACGGTCGCCGCCGATGATAGTCGCCGGCAGGCCGACTTCGCGATCGTTCAACTTCCTGCCACTCGTAACGCGAATGGCGCCGAGGCCGAGCGAGTCGAGATCGAACCCGGAGTTACTGCGCGGGTTCAGCGTGTTGTTGTCGGATTTGTTGAGGCCGTAGCGGAATTCGTTGACCGTGGTGGGGTTGATGATCTTAACGTACTGCGCGGCGATATTCGCGTTGACGGACGTGACGAAATAGTCAAAGTTCGGGTTAAGGTTGCCATTGGTCCACGAGCCGCGGTCCGTGATGTAGCGGACAAAGACCTTGTCCTTCGAGGAGATGTTGTGGTCCAGGCGGAACATGTACTGGTTGTTGGCGATGATGTTGGGGACCGAACCGCGGGCGTTGATATCGAGTGGATCGGCGGGCACGAACATCGGCAGAGGGAGGTAGCGGTTGACGAAATCCTGCGTGGCCTTATTGATGCGGCTGGCGGGGATGATATTGGTGATGCGGCCGGAGGAGTCGCGGAAGGGGTCGCCGGTGAGGGGATCGAAGATGATGGTTGGCTGGCGGATGGGGACGCCGCCCGCATTGAGCGGGGGAGTCAGCAGGGACGAGAAGTCGCCGTTGCGGAACGCCGCGGGGAACCAGAATGCCTCCTGCACCACTTCACGGGTTTCACGGCGGCCTTCGTAGTTGAAACTCCAGAAGCTGCGGTCCTTGCCATTGTAGATCTTGGGAAACAGGATGGGTCCGCCGATGAAGGCGCCAAACTGGTTGCGGCGCAGCACGGGCTTGGGAGAATCGCGGGCGCCGGCGGGTTGTTGAAAGTTCAGGAAGTAGTCTTTGGCCGCGAACTTGTCATTGCGAAGGAATTCGTAGAATGTGCCATGGAGTTGATTGGTGCCCGATTTGACGACCATTTGCATGATGGCGCCGCTGTTCTGGCCGTATTCGGCGGAGTAGGAAGAGGTTTGAACCCTAAACTCTTCGAGTGCGTCGATGGACGGAGAAAAGGAGGCGGTGTTGACGCGGGGTTCGGTGGCGATGACGCCATCGAGGGTGACCTGCTGGTTCACTTCGCGCTGGCCGTTGGCGCTGATGGCGACGCCGTTGCCGGGAATTGGAAAGCCACCGGAGCCGTCGAGACCCATGCGGACGCCGAATTGCACGCCGGGGATGAGCACGGCGAGCGTGGCGACGTTGCGGCCGTTGAGGGGGAGTTCGACGACGCGTTTGTTGTCGATGTTGCCGCCGACGGCGGCGTCTTCCGTTTTCAGCGCGACACCAGTGGCGGAGACTTGGACGACCTCAGTGGCTTGGCCGACCTGCATTTGGAAATCGATGCGGGCTTTTTGTTGAAGCTGGACGGCGACGCCTTTTTGCTCTTCGGTTTTGAAGCCTTTGGCGGCGGCGGTTACGCTGTACTCGCCGACGTCGATAAGAGGGAATGAATAGTTGCCGTCATTGTTGGAGACGGTGGCGCGGGTGGCGCCGGTACCGGCGCGACGAAGGGTGATCTTGGCGCCGGGAACGGAGGCGCCGGAGGGGTCAATGACGGTGCCGAGGATTTCGGTCGACGTCGTCTGGGCGAAGACGACGCAATTGATCAGCGGCAGGAACAGCGAAACACGGGAGAGTTTCATGTAACCTCGCGAAGCGACCACGAATTTGATTATTTAGTATACGCGGGTAGGTGGAGGATTGGAACCGCCGAAGAACCGTTATAGCTGCGTTCCCGCTTCCCCCATGCGCGCCCGCGCCCAAAGCTGCTCTTCGAACGAGTAGTCCGGCGCCCCCACGCGCCCCGCGGCCTTCCACCACTTATGCGATTCCTTCAGCCCCGCCGCAAAATCCGTCGGTTTGAACTTCAATATCCGCTGCGCCTTCGCTATCATCATCGTGATCGGCGGCAGGTCGTAGTAGAGGCCGAAGTAAAGTTTGGGTCCCATGGGATGCCCGCCCATGCGGTAGATCAGTTCTCGCGGCATTCGTATGATCTTCAAGTTCTTGGCCGCCGGTTTCCCGGCCGCCTCCGCTAAGGCCGCCAACAAGTCCGCCTGCGTCGTCGACCGCGCATTCGCCACGTTAAACGCATGCCCTACCGCGCCCGGCTCTTCCATCGCCGCCACGCACGCCGAAGCGACGTCACGCACGAACGCGAACTGCATCAGCCGCCGCCCGTCCCCCGGCAGAATCCACGGCTTCTTATCCCGCAACCGGTCCCAGAAAAACTGCTCCCGGTAGTACGGATTCCCCGGTCCATAAACAAAGGGAGGCCGCAGGGTCACCGCCGGAAACCCATAGCGTTGATGCAGCCGGAACAGCACCCGCTCGCTCATCGCCTTGTTGCGCGCGTAGAGGTCGGGGCAATCGTCCCCCACCAGCCCGTCCCCTTCGTAATGGTTCAGGCCGCCGCCGTACGCCGCGACGCTCGAAATGAAAACGTACCGGTGCAGCTTGTCGCCGAAGGCCCGGGCCGTAGCCTCCACCTGCGCCGCCGTCGTGCCGCGTTCCCAGTCATAAACGTTGTCGAAAACGACATCGAAATCCCGTTCGGCGACCGCCGCCCGCAGCCCCTCCGCGTCATTGCGGTCGGCCATTAATTCCCGCACCTTCACGCCCAGGTCATGCCCGGCTTTTCGATGCAAAACCGTTACTTCGTGGCCTTCTTTCAACAGCCGGGCTACTAAACTCCGGCCTATGAAAAGAGTGCCGCCGATTACCAATATTCTTCGTCGGGGACCCAAATCTGGAAGCTCCACCGCGGGCGTTACTTCCGCCTCGCGAGTCATCCTAGTATTCCAGACCCGGCCGCGAATTCAAATCCTGGCCTCACGTCCAGGAAAATCGCGGCCGCTTGCTATACTATCAGCCGAATGCCGAACCGCGGCGATGGCGCCCTTACCGTTCAAACGTTAACGGCCTTGATTGTCGACGACGAAGCCCTGGCCCGCGATGAACTGGCCTACCTTCTTAAGGACTTCCCGGACGTGGAAGTGGCCGCCACCGCCGCCAATGGCTTGGAGGCCATTGTTCTGATTGGCGATGTCGAGCCGGACCTGGTCTTCCTTGACGTTCAGATGCCCGGACTCGACGGCCTTGGCGTCATCCGGCGTCTGCGCGAAAAAGACGCCCCTCTTCCCTACTTCATCCTCGCCACCGCCTTCGATAACTACGGCGTCGAAGCGTTCCAGGTCGAAGCCTTCGACTACATCCTCAAGCCAATTGAAAAGGACCGTCTCGCCGCAACTCTCGATCGCGCGCGCCGCTCCCTCGCCGCCCGTCCAGCCCGGATCGACGCCTCCGAAACCGAGATCGTCCGCCCGCCCGGCGGGTACAAAACGAAGGTTCTGGTCCGCCGCGATAACCGCAATTGGATCGTCGACGCCGCCGACATCATCTACGCCACTATCGATGACGGCCTCATCACCGTCGTCACCCCCGCGCTCCAGGGCGAATCCACTTACAAGACGATCGAGGAGCTGCAGACAAGCCTCGACCCCGGCATGTTCTGGCGCGTTCACCGCTCCTGGCTCGTCAACATCAACCGCATCCGCGAAGTCATCCCCTGGTTCAAGTCCAGTTTCCAGCTTCGCATGGACGACAAAAAGGGTACGGAAGTGCCCGTTAGCCGCGTGCAAACGAAGCGGCTCCGCTCGCTGTTCCGGCTCTAACGCATCAGCCGGTTGTACCGCTTGAGGACGTCCACCAGTTGGCCGTGCGGTAGCGCCGTTACCTTCGATCCGCGCGCCCCGCTCATCGTTTCCGCGCCGATCATGGCATTGATGATCGCCTCTTCGGTCGCCTGTACCGTGGCCTCAAAGACGGGGTTCAGCGCATCGTTGGGCAGCATGGCGACATTGACTGCCGTCCGGACGGCGGCGGCGCTCGCGTTCGCGGTCGAGAAGGCGATAAAGATGTCGCCCGACCCATTCCCCGACGTCGCGCCGGTCCGCGCGAGGCCCATCGTCGCCCGCCTTGCCAGCCGCTGCACCTGGTGCGGCAGCAGCGGCGCATCGGTCGCCACCACGATGATGATGGAACCCACATCTTCCCGGTACGGCCACTGTGCCCCCGCGCGCGGGGGATTGGCGGTTAGCGCTTCGCCCACCGGCAACCCGCCGATTCGCAGTTGCCGCCGGCCGCCGCAGTTGCACTGCACCAGCACCCCTACGGTGTACCCGCCCTGGCCGGCGGTCAACTTTCGTGATGAGGTGCCGATCCCGCCTTTGAAGCCGTAGCAGATCATCCCCGTACCACCGCCTACGTTCCCTTCCGCCACCGCTCCGCCGTCCGCCGCTTCCAGCGCCTTCTCCGCGTCGGCGGCTTTCACGTGGAATCCATTGATGTCGTTCAGCGTGCCGTCGTAGGTTTCGGCCACGATAGGGTACGTGTAGAACCCCGCGGCGAAGGTGTTGGTCCCAGGCTTCCGTTTGTTTTTCACCAGCCAGCCCAGATATGCGTCCCGCACCACGCCCACACTGTGGGTGTTCGTTATCAGCACGGGCCCGTCCAGAAATCCCGACTCCGCCAGCCAGTGCGTCCCCGTCATATCGCCGTTGCCGTTTTGCGAGAAGAATCCGCCGAACACCGGGTCGGACGACGCCTTTCCGCGAGGCCACACCGCGGTGACGCCCGTGCGTACGCTATCTCCCTCGATGATCGTTCGGTGGCCAACCTCCACCCCGGCCACATCCGTGATGGCGTTCCGCACGCCGGGGGCGCCTTCCAGCGGCACGCCCAGATCCCGGGCACGCGGCTTCGGCTGCGCCGCGATGGTGCATGCCAGGAGAAACACGGGAGCCAGTCGCATCGTGCGACCGATCATAGCATGCCCCTAAATCGGCACGCCGGCCCGCCACAGCGCGTACCCCACCGCTTGCCGCGCGTAGAGCCACCAGTCCCGCCAGCCCGTCTCCGGCTTTATCGCCCTGGGGGAACCGTAGACCCGAATTCCGCGCGCTTCCAACATTTTCTTCGCCCGGAAAATGTGGTACCCGTCGCTCACTAGAATGCACGTTTTCAGCCCCATCCGGGACATGATCTCCGCCACCGCCACGGTCGAATGGACCGTCGTCTCGCCCTCGTCTTCCAGGATGATCGCCTCGCTCGGCACGCCCCTGCCGATCAGGTAATTCCGCCCCACGGTGCCCTCCGTGAACACTGGATCGCCGCCCGCCCCGCCGGTCGTCACAATCCGCGGCGCCAGTTTGCGTTCATAAAGCTCCAACCCATGGTCCAGCCGCGCCTTCAACACCGGTGAAGGCTTTCCGCGGTACTCCGCCGCGCCCATCACGACGATCACGTCGGCCGGCCGCGCCTCGTCGATGGTCGATTGCCGATGAATTCGCATCGTCAACCATGCCAATCCCGTCAGCACGCAAACTACCGCAGTCGCGGCTACTCCGCGCATCCATCCGATACTGTCCTTGCCGATGCTGTCCTTGCGCCGCGCTATGCTTAACAGTCTATAGGAATGCTCGGCGTTCACCACCCGCTCTTGAAGAGCATCCGCAAAGCGGTTCAACGCGGCGCCCGCACCGAAGACGGCTTTGCCATTGCGGAAGGCTTCCATCTGCTTCACGAGGCGATCCGTGCCAACGCTTCCATCGGCGCTATCCTCGCCACGCCCCGCGCCGCCGCCCAGCTTGAGGGCATAGCCGAATATCAGCTTGTGGACGAATCCACCCTCCGGCAAATCTCCTCCGTCGAGAACAGTCAGGGCATTCTATCGCTGATCCGGATCGACGCGCTGCCGTTGGCCCAATGTCTCGCCGGCAACACCCTCGCCATCGCCCTCGATGGCGTCCAAGATCCCGGCAACGCCGGCGCCATCGTTCGCTCCGCCGAGGCCTTCGGCGCGACAGGCGTCGTCTTCCTCAAAGGATCCGTCAGCCCCTGGAACCCCAAAACGCTCCGTGCCTCCGCCGGCTCCCTGTTCCGGCTGCCATTCGCGCTATCGGAGTGGGATCCCTTCCTCCACGAAATCGAAAGCCGCCGAATCCCTCTCTACGCCGCCCGCCCTCGTGCCGAAAAACGGATCGATGAGGCGCCGCTCAATCAGCCCGCCGCCATCCTCATCGGCAACGAAGGCCGCGGCGTCCCGCCTGAACACGAGTACCACTCGACACCCGTCCGGATCCCCACCCATGGCGTCGAATCGCTCAACGCCGCCCTCGCAGCCGGTATCCTTCTTTATGAGGCCCGCCGGCAACGCTCATGAGCCTGTTCGACACTCCCGACACCACACACCAGCGCCCGCTCGCCGAACGTCTCCGGCCCCAATCGCTTGACGACTTCGTCGGCCAGGAACACATTCTCGGCAAGGGCAAGCCGCTCCGGCGCGCAATAGAAACCGATCAACTATCCAGTCTCATTCTTTGGGGTCCACCCGGCGTTGGCAAGACTTCGCTCGCGGCCATCGTCGCCCAGTCGACCAAAGCCGAATTCGTCCCCTTCTCCGCCGTCCTCGCCGGAATCAAGGAGATCAAGGAGGTGATGGCCCACGCCGAACGCGCCCGCCGCATGGGCCGCCGCACCGTTCTCTTCATCGACGAAATCCATCGATTCAACAAGGCCCAGCAGGATGCCTTTCTCCCCTACGTCGAACGGGGCGACGTCATCCTCATCGGCGCCACCACCGAGAATCCATCCTTCGAGGTCAACTCCGCGCTCCTCTCCCGCTCCCGCGTTTACAGGCTCCATGCCTTAGAAACGAAGGACCTCGTCACGCTTCTCGCCAAGGGCCTCGCCGCTCTCAACGTCACGTGCAGTCCCGCTCACCTCGAACAAATCGCCAGCTTCGCCAACGGCGACGCCCGCGGCGCCTACAACCTTCTCGAACTCGCCGCCGCATCCGCCGACAACGGCGCGATCACCCAGGAAACCCTCGCGGAAATCGTCACCCGCAAATCACTCCTCTACGACAAGGGCGGTGAAGAACACTTCAACGTCATCTCCGCGCTTCACAAATCGGTCCGCGCCTCCGACGCCGACGCCGCCCTCTACTGGCTCGCGCGCATGCTGGAAGCCGGTGAGGATCGCATGTATATCGTCCGCCGCCTCGTCCGCATGGCGGTCGAAGACATCGGCATGGCCGACCCCCGCGCCGTCGAACAAGCCATCGCCTGCATGCAGACCGTCCACTTCCTCGGTATCCCAGAAGGCGATCAGGCCCTGGCCCAGTGCGCCCTCTACCTGAGCTTCGCCCCTAAGTCCGACGCAGCCTATAAAGCCCTCAACGCCGCCGTCGAAGCCACCCAATCCCATGCCGCCGAACCAGTCCCCATGCACCTCCGCAACGCGCCCACCAAGCATATGAAGCAGTGGGGCTACGGCGAAGGCTACCGCCACGCCCACGAGTTCGCCGGCGCCCTAAGCGGCATGGAGTGCCTGCCGGAAGGCTTGGCCGGCGCCGAGTTCTACCAGCCCACCGACCGCGGCGTTGAGCCTCGGATCGCCGAAAAGCTCAAAGCTATCCGCGAAGCCAAGAAAGGCTTCTACAAGCCTACTTCCGAGCCGTAACCGTAATCTCGATCCGCGCCTTCCCCACCAACTTCAACACGCCCACCGTCGTCCGCGCCGGCCGCGGCTCCGGAATTACGCTTGTGTATACGCCGTTCATCTTCTGGAATAGTTCCATGTCCGTCAGGTATACCTGCACCGTCACCAGATCGGCGAAACTAAACCCGCCCGCCTTCAGCGTCTCGCCGATATTGTCGAGGCACTGCTTCACCTCGTCTTCGAATTTCTCGGCGTAGACTCCTTTCTTATCCGCCCCCACCTGGCCGGAAACATACAAGGTTCCGCCGGACAAGATCGCCGGCGAGAACGGCCGGCCAGTCGGCGCGCCCGGAGGCGCAATCACCTTTTTCTCGGCGTAAACCGCGCCGGTCAGAAGGAGCAACATCGGTAGAATCAGTCTCATACGCGCCAGTATGCCATGTTCTCCCCTATCCGCAAAGAGTGATGGCGTATTCCCGCCCAATGCGCGTTCTACTACAGAGTACTTCCGATCCGTACCGGACCATCGGCACTCAAGTACCAGTGCCAAATGAACCGCGTGTTCTATTGTCCATGCGCGGCACAAATTGCAATCTGAATGGGAGCAGTCAACGTATCTATTCGGGGACGCTTCATTAATCCGGACAATCGGCGATAGACCTTTGGAGGATCACTATGCTCATGGCCACTCAAGATAAAGACCGGCGCATCGCGGACAGATTTCCGATCGAACGCGACGTCCGCTATAAGGTGCTCAGCAAAAAAAGCTCCGATGAATCCGGTATCGGCCGCACTGTCAATATGAGCAGCAATGGGATCCTGTTCACCAGTGAACACGTTCTTCTACCGGGACGCCGCCTGGAGTTGGCCATCAGTTGGCCGGCGCAGCTTAATAATGAGACGCCACTCAAGCTCGTCGCCCGCGGACGCGTCATCCGGTTCGAAGGCGGCGTGGCCGCCATCGAAATTCAGCAGTACGAGTTTCGCACCGCGGGAAAAACGCCGAGCTAGGCCGGGCGTCGCGGAGCTTCGAATAATATACCCGTATACCCGCATGCCGGAGGCCGAACGCCGACCTCCGGCATTCGCTTTTATACCCCTCCCACGACAGGTGAATACCACAGCACCTCCGTTTCGTGGTAGTCTCAATGCAAAGAGTGGTTACAGGCGGATGACGTTGTTTCAATTACACCATCCCCGGACCGCTCGCTGACCGGCCGCCCACGTGCGTTTCGGCAGTCTCGCATTACCGTCCTCTCACCAAGAGCGCGGTTGGGTACAAAGGCATCACTTTAATTACAAGGGAAAGGGTCACTATGGATTTGAGATCTCTGTTTTCTGTTGGCCTCCGACGAGGTCTGAGCGTTTCCATGCTCGTCCTCTGTCTCTCGGCCACGCTTTCCGCGCAGGAACGTTTCGGCGAAATCATTGGCGCCGCGACGGATTCAAGCGGCGCGGTTCTGCCGAATGTCGAGGTGAAGGTTACCAATAAGGCAACACTTCGCGTCGTCGAAACCACCACCGGCGCTTCCGGTGAATACGCCGTTCGCAACCTCGATCCGGGCCGCTATTCGGTCCGCTTCACCATCAAGGGCTTCTCCACCTATGAAGTCGCGGTTGTCGATCTAGGCCTCGGCAAGACTCTTCGCGTGAATGCTCCGCTGACAGTCGCGTCTTCCGAGCAAACGGTCTTGGTTACCGATGCGGCTCCGCTGATCGACACCACGAACACAACCATGGCCAACAATATTACGGCCGAAGAATTCGACCGGCTGCCCAAGGCGCGGAGTTTTCAGAATTTGGCCGTTCTTTCGACGTCCGTCAATTCCGGCGATATCGAAGGCGGCATTCAGGTTAACGGAGCCAGCGGCGCGGAGAACAACTTCACCGTTGACGGCATCTCCACCACCAGCCTGATTAATGGCCAATCCCGCCAGGACGCCGCGTTTGAAATCCTCCAGGAAGTCCAGGTTAAGACCGGTGGTATTTCCGCCGAATACGGCGGTGCCATGGGCGGTGTGATCAGCGCGATCACCAAATCCGGCGGCAACGCTTTCCACGGCGACGTTCACTACTACCTCTCGGGCAACATGCTGAATGCCGACCCGGTTAAGCGGCTGCTGCTCAGCCCCACCGACCAGATCACCACCAAGTATCACCAGGACGTCAAGCAGAAGAACAACATTAACGAGTTCGGTTACGCCCTCGGCGGCTATCTGATCAAAAACCGCCTCTACTTCTTCAGCGCCGCTTCACCCCGCTTTAACCGCCGTTCGAACGACTACAAGTTCTCTAATGGCACCGAGCCGGACACCTTTGATCGGAAATCGCTCAACAACCTGATGTTTGAGAAGCTCTCCTTCGATATCACGAAGAACCTGCGCGGCAATGCATTTTTCCTGTGGACTCCCACCTCCAGCACCGGGCGCTTGCCTGGCTACAACGGCGAGTGTCCGAACTGCGCCGTCGCTTCAAGAGCCGCCAGCCAGGTGAACAAGAATATCGGCTATTTCGCTCCGCAAACCAACTACGGCGCCGACTTGACCTGGATGGCGACACCGACCACCCTGTTCTCCCTCAAGGCCGGCCGCTTCTGGGATAACTACAAGGACACCGGTCTGCCCAACGTCACGCCGGTCAATTACAGCACCCCAGCCACGGCCTCGCTCGATATTCCCGCTGCCCTCCGCGGCGCCGCAGGAACCAACAACACCCCCCGGATAATTCAATCCTTCTACGACATTGCCACTCGCACTTACATTCAGGGCGACTTCGGGAAGTTCTTCAATTTCGGCGGCTCCCACGACCTCAAGCTCGGCATAGGCACGCAGAAGATTGTTAACCGCGTTCTCACCGGCTATCCCACCGGCGGTTACATCAACGTGTTTTGGGATCGCCCCTTCAACTCTCTGGTTCCCGGCACGCCTCGTAACGCGCGCGGCACATATGGCTACTACGAGTATCACGAGTTCGGAACCGGCGGTACGACCGGCGCCAACCTCGGGAACATGTATGTCCAGGACAACTGGCGCATTCACCCCCGTTTGACCTTGAACCTCGGCTTCCGGTTTGAAAAAGAAACAGTTCCCTCCTTCCAGCGCAGCGTGCAGGATACGGCCTTTAAGTTTGGCTGGGGCGACAAGTTCGCTCCCCGCCTGGGCGCGTCGTTTGACGTGTTCGGCGATGGCCGCATGAAGGTCTACGGTAGCTGGGGCCGTTACTACGATTGGGTCAAATACGAACTCGCCCGCGGCACGTTCGGTGGCGACTACTGGCGCGTTCAGTACTATGCCCTGGAAAACCCGAACGTCTTCTCGCTCACCAGCACCAACCGTCCCGGCGCTCCGCTTTGGAACCCGGCCCAGCCGAACTCCTTCCGCGACCGCCGCGTTCCCGGCTTTAACACCATTGACCCGGCCATTAAGCCGATGGGTAGCGACAACATCAACCTGGGTACCGAGTTCCGTCTCGGCCCGCAGATGGTCTTCCGCGCTTCCTATGTTCGAAATAAGCTCATTCGCACCATTGAGGACCTCGGCGTTCTCGTGAACGGGAACGAAGAATACTACTACGCCAACCCGGGCGAGGGTGGAGCAACGATTACTCCCACCTCCGGCGCAACGAAGCCTTTCCCCACTCCCACCGCCAAACGCACCTATGACGCGGCTGAGTTTCAACTCACCAAGCGGTATGGTTCCTGGTTCGGGGTCGCCAGCTACGTGTATAGCCGTCTGTACGGCAACTACTCCGGCTTGGCCAGTTCCGACGAAATCCGTACCGGCGCCGACGGCGGCGGTGTCTTCGGCGCCCCGCAAGAAGCCTCCACACAGAACTCCCGGCCCGGCGGCAACGCTAATCGCGCTTGGGATATCGACGAACTTCTGTGGGACTCCAAGGGCAATCTTGATCCCCAGGGCCGCCTGGCCACTGACCGTCCGCATGCCATTAAGCTCTATGGCTCCAAGACGCTCAAGTGGGGCGACAAAATGGCGACCGATGTGGGCGCGTTCTTCTATGCCGCCTCCGGTACGCCGCTCACTACTCTCGTCAACACCATCAACGGGACCCAGCTATTCGTAAACGGCCGCGGCGACCTCGGCCGCACTCCGTTCCTGAACTATACCAACCTCGTGATCGGTCAGGAATTCAAGTTCGGCGAAGTCAAGCGCATGCGCTTGGAATTTAACGCCAACAACCTGTTCAACCAGAAGACGGCGCGCGGCTTGTGGACTCAGCTAAACCGGGCCATCGCCAGCGCTGAAATCGACCTTCACGATACGGACCTCGCCAAGGGCTATGATTTCAACAAGCTCATCTCGGAGACCCCCGATGCCGCCAGGAATCTCGCCTTGTCGCCCCTCTTCAAACAGGCCGACTTGTTCAATCCCGGCTTCAACGGCCGTCTTTTGCTCAAGTTCATCTTCTAACCAGCCGGCTCAAGCCGGTGCTACCAAAAGGGGCGGCCCGGTGGGCCGCCCCTTTTTAATGCGTCGACTACCATTGCTCTCCTGAAGGGAGTGTTATAGAGTAGTCGCTCATCGCCGGAGGATGCGTGAAGGATTTTCTTCTGCTCCGGGCGACGCTTTTTCTGCTTCTACTGGCGTCCGCCTGGTATCTCAGACCGTTTGGACTGGACGGCCCCTGGGCGGCGGCGTCCGGAGCGGCTCTTTATGCGCTCATCCTGTTATTTGAGCATCGCTCGCGGGAGATCACTCTGAAGCGGCTGATCGGCGCGGCGGCGGGGAGTTTGCTGGGTATTTGCGGCGCATTCCTGATCTCGCTGGTCCTGGATAGAGCGCTTGCCGGGGACAGGACCACGCTCCCATTTCTGGAACTGGCGATTCTGATGTGCATGACATACGGCGGGCTAGTGGTGGGCGCGCACAAGGGTGACATGTTGAACCTATCGGCGCTGGGCGGCGTGTTTGGCGGTGAAATCTCCATTAAGCAGCAGTTCAAGATTCTGGACACGTCCGTAATTATCGACGGGCGCATCGCCGATATCGTCGAAACCGGGTTCCTGGACGGCACTTTAGTGATACCGCAATTTGTCCTGCGGGAATTGCAATTGGTGGCCGATTCGGCGGATTCGATGAAGCGTAATCGCGGGCGGCGCGGGCTGGATATTTTGCAGAAAATACAGAAGGACCCGGATTTGCAAGTGCGGATTGTGGAGGACGATTTTCCACAGGTGCGGGAAGTCGACATGAAGTTGATTGAACTGGCGAAAGTTTATGGCTGCAAGGTGGTGACGAACGATTTCAATCTGAACAAAGTGGCGACGCTCCATGGCGTGGAAGTGTTGAATATCAACGAGTTGGCGAATGCGCTGAAGCCGGTAGTGCTGCCCGGCGAAACGATGAAGGTCTTTATCCTGAAAGAAGGCAAGGAGTTCAATCAAGGTGTGGCGTATTTGGACGACGGCACGATGGTGGTGGTGGACAACGCGCGGAAACTGCTGTCTAAGACGGTGGATGTCACGGTGACCAGCGTCCTGCAAACGACGGCCGGGAAGATGATATTCGGCCGCTATGATGAGCGGGTGCATGCGCCGGAAAAGGCGGCCGAGCGCGCCGCGTCGCACTGAATCGGGCTTACAATAGCAAGTTAGGCTCACCCCACAATGAAAGTAGCTGTTATTTTACCCGCCGCGGGGCTCGGTACCCGAATGGCCAAATCGCAACCCGATAGCGGAACGCACAGCCGAAAACAGTTTTTACAGTTGGAAGGCGTTCCGATTCTACTTCATACCATTCGCAAGTTCGCGCGATGCGCGGCGGTGACGGAAATTATCGTGGCTTTGCGCGGCGACGATATCGCTTGGGTGCAGGATTTGCTCGACCGGGAGAAACTGGCCAAACCGGTGCGGCTGGTGGTGGGCGGCGATAGCCGTCAACAGTCGGTGGAGAACGCTCTGGGATACTTGGACGCGGATACGGCGCTGGTCGCGGTGCATGACGCGGTGCGGCCGTTCGTGGAGATCGAGGCGGTGGACAAGGTAATACAGGAAGCGGCGTTATGCGGCGCGGCGATTCTGGGCATTGTCCCGGTCGATACGGTGAAACGCGTCCATCTCAACCGCATCGAAACCACGATTCCGCGTGAGCGGCTGGTGATGGCGCAGACGCCACAGGTTTTCTCGCTGGCGATTATACGGGAGGCGTTTGCGAAAGTGGCGGCGGATGGGTTTGTCGGCACCGACGAAGCCAGCTTGGTGGAACGGCTGGACAATGTGAACATTCATGTCGTGCCGGGCAGTGATCGCAACATCAAGATCACCAAACCCACCGATCTCTACCTGGCCAAACTTTTTCTGGCCGAGGAGAAAGAACGCCAGTTGGCATGACCGCCATCCGCACCGGGTTGGGCTGGGACAACCACCGGATCGCCGAGGGCCGGCCGCTCATTATCGGCGGGATTACAGTGCCATGCGAGTTCGGTCTGGAAGGGCATTCCGATGCCGACGTTCTGCTGCACGCGTTGACCGACGCGCTGCTGGGGGCGTTAGCCCTGGGCGACATCGGCGTGCATTTTCCCGATACCGATCCGCGGTGGAAGGGCGCGTCGAGCGGCCAGTTCCTGACGCACGCGATGGGGTTGGTGCGGGAGCGCGGGTGGACCATTGCGAACGTCGATACGACAGTGGTGCTGCAGCGGCCGAAGCTTAAGGATTTCCGGGAGCCGATGCGGGCGAATATCGCGAGGCTCTTGGAAGTGGAACTGGACCGGGTTTCGGTGAAATTCAAAACGGCGGAAGGTGTGGGACCGGTGGGAGAGGGGCAGTCGGGGGAGGCGCAGGCGCTGGTAACGCTGGTGAGGTAAATCGAACGACATTGAGAACCGCTCGCACCGCCGCCTGTCGGCCGGTCGCGCTCGCTATTTAGCGAGAACGTCCTCGAAAAATTGTAAGGCCCTGGGATCCTTGGATTGCCCCAGCCAGAACATCGCCTGTTTCCGGACGGCCGGGTTCTGGCTGTTACGCGCCACCTGAATCAGCGCGGGAATTCCTTCTCCGTTGGAAATCCGCGTCAGCGCGAAGACCGCCTTCTTCTTCACCTCCGTCTCCGGATCGCGGTCGATCGACTCATTGATCGGGCCGATCGCCTGCCGCGACGTCTTCTGGGCCAGCCAGAATAGCGCCTGCCCGCGCACATGCGGCGCCTTATCGTCCTTCGCCGCATGGACGATCGCTGGGATCGCCTCGGGCTCGTTGCTTTGTGTTAACGCGAAGATGGCATGCTCGCGAACCTTCTCGTTCGTATCCTCGCGAAGAACGCGCCGGACAATTTCACATCCCCGTTTGCCGCGGGAGTTCGCCAGCCAGAACGCCGCCGTCTTTTTCGTCTCAACCGACGGCCCGGATAACGCGAATTTCTCAAGCGCCGCCTCCGCCTCCCCGCCTGCATGCAAGGCCAGCGCCTGCACCGCCGATTCGTTTACGCGCCGGCGGCGGTCATTGAGCGCATCCTCTTTCAAAGCGTATTGCGTCAGCACGGCGACGCTGTCCGCGGTCCGCACACCGGTCAGCCAATGGAACGGCAGGCCGCCGGCATCAAGAGGGCAGTCGATCGAGAAGTTGCGGATTTTCATCACCGCTCCCTGTTCGACGCGAAACAACACCGCAATGTGCGTCGGGCCTTCGAGTTTTACCGGGACGGCGGGCGCGGGGAGAGGCCCGGCCGTCCGGCCCTCCAGTCCGCACCCGCGGCCATCGTCGCTCCAGCAGCAGGACTGCCGGTCGCCGAGAATTTTCGGCACTGCATATCCAATCCACGCCGCCGTGGATTGCTTCCCGACCGCCGTGCGTATGGCCGCGTCCAGACCATTCGCCGCCGGCGTCATTTGCAGATTCGCATTGCCGATTCCCGGCTGTTGGGCGGCCATGGGGATGGCCGCGGCGTACACAAGGATTATGTTTCGCATCATGGGGCGACTCCTACTTCAAGAGTTCCATCAGGTAAGCGGTCGCTTCCGGGCTGCGCATTTGCGTCAGGTGCTGCACGGCCTGCCGGCGGAGGTCCGGGTCTTTCTCGCTTTTGGCCACGTCGATCAGTTGCTTAGCGCTATTCTGTGAGGCCAACGATCGAAGGATCCGGCGGCGAAGCTCGGCGTCGCCGCCGGCCGTGCCGCTTTCGGATCGATACATTGCAACCAGCGCCTCTGAAGCCGCCGTGGAATACATACCGCCCAAATACTGAATCGCCAGTTGACGGAGCGCCGGATCTTTCTCACTCCTGGCGATCTCGATGAGTTTGGACGAACCGCCGGCCGCCATCATTCCCCGCATAAGCGGCGCGCGAACTTCGGCGGAAGTCTCCGTGCCGTATAACTCGGCAAGCTGCGTATGCGCGCCCATGCCGCCAAGCGTCTGGATCGCTTCCCGCCGCATTGCCGGATCGGAATCGCTCTTGGCGATCGCGAACACGCGGTCACGGTCGCCGGAAGACATATAACCGCGCAGCACCAGCCTCTTCAAATTCGGATCGGACGAAGCTTTATAGACTTCTCCCAGAATCTGACGGTTTTCGGCGGTCCCGTTCGAGCCAAGATGCCGGATGGCACGGCCCTGCAAGTTCGGGTTGGACGCCCCCTTCGCTATTCTTGCCACCACCTCCCGGGCCTTGCTCGAGTCGCTTTGCGTCAAGAGTTGCAGGGCGCGTTCCTGAATCTGGGGCGACGATCGGCGCTCCAGCATTTTTTCCAGCAGCGGAACGGCGCGTTCGGCGTCGGAGTGAATCAGGCTGTTCATGGCCGCCAGCTTGATCTCTTCCTCATCGGCGGAGAGCTGCCTGCCGTTAACCTCGGAGCGTAGCTTCTGTCCCTCCAACGCCCAGTTGCTTTGAGCGAACGTCTTGGAGAGAGTATCGAGAACGGCGCCGGCTTCCTGGGCTCGGCCCAGCCGTCCCAGCGCCAGCGCCTTCCAGTAAAGCGCGGCGTCGGCACGGTATTTGCCCAGCGCGGCGATCTCCTGGAAGTGGTTGACGGCGACGTCCCACTGCCGTTTTTCGATGGCGCGCATGCCGCGTTCATACTCGCGGTCCGCCTCGTTTTCGGCCCGGTCCCGGCCGCCTTGCAACCCGAAGGCGGCGCCGGGGGGAAACTTGCCCATTGCGAATGCGCCAAAGTCGAAACTGCCGGGCGGCAGCGGCGCTTTGGCCGGGCGAGGCGGTCTCGGCGGCGTCATTGGTAGCATCGGCAGCGGCGGCTCCGGCTGCGCGAATAACGTGGTTACAGCAGCGGCGGAAAGGAACAGGTATTTCATTAGGCTCAATCCTCGACTCAGATTCGCGGACGGCGCCGCGTGCTCTCTTGCGTCTTAGACTGGGCCGGCTTCCGGTGGTTAGGTCAAATTCGAAAAATGGCTGGCGAAGGCCTTGCGCCTTCGCCAGCCGGAAGGATCGTCTACTGATTTTCCGTCGCCGCGCCGGCCGCCGTAACTGGCTGCGACAGCGTAAGCGCCATCGCCGCCCAACTGGTTCCGGCCGCCGAGATCCACTGGTCCCGGCCGTGCGGGAATCCGCTATCCTTCAGCGGCTGCACCGGGTTGCTTCTTGTCCGCACCAGCCACGATCCATCGGCCAGTTGCGTCCGCAGTAGATAAGCGACGCCCCGCTGATAGACATTCCCGGCAACATCGGCCATTCCCGACATTTGCAGCGCAGCCATCGACTGGCCGGTCGCGTAGGCATCGGATTCCAGCCCCGCGAGCTGCGCCCAGCCGCCATCCGGTCTTTGTCCGGAGAGCAAGTCCGCCGCCGCGCGCTCAATCTCGGCTTTCGGCGCGTTAGACCAAGCCAGTCCCAGCAACCGCATCGTCTTGTCCTCGTTCGTCGACGCCTTCGTCCGAGCCAGCCATTCGCGCGCCTTGGTGATATTGGCTTCGGCATTCCGGCCATAGACCTGCAGCGAACGGAGGCTCAGCGCCGTTGACGTGAATGCGCTCGCCTCCATCGGCGGACGGGCGGGGAGTATGGCAAAACTGCCATCCGGCAACTGGGTCCGGAGGATAGACACCGCCATCGCAGCCGTGGTTTCGTCGGGCGCATAGCCCTCCGCTTCAAGCCCCAACAGCGAATAACCCACACTGATACCGGGATTGGGCGGGATCGTCGATCCGTCCGCCAGCTTTTCGCGAACCGGCCGGAACATCGCCATCACCGATTTCACCTGCTGCGCGGAAACGGTCTCATCCAAAGTGAATCCGCGTTTGCGCGCCGCGCCATTCAACATCTGCGGGAGCGACTGGTGATGGCACGACGTGCAACCCGAGACCTTGACGAACTGCGGCGCGCTCTTCTGCAGAACGGAGATCGCGTTTTCCGCCGCGAGCCGGATAGCGGCCGTATCCGTAGCGCCCGCCGCCTTCAATCTGGCCGCGGCCTCCATATTGCCGCGCCGGAAAGCCCAGGTCAGCGCCGACTCTCCCATTTTGTTCTTCACGTTCGGATCCGCGCCAAGCTTCAGAAGCTCGTCGATCATCGCCGGATTCGGAACCTCCCCTCCTACCGCCCACATCAGCGTCGTATTGCCATTGCCATCCACCGCCGCCGGATCCGCGCCATGAGCCAGTAGGCTCTTGGCCATATCGTTGTTGGAGTGGACGACCGCGATTTGCAAGGCCGTCCATCCGAAAAATCGGCCTTCGTTCGGGTTAACGCCCGCCGCGAGCAGCTTGCTCATCGCTTCGTTGTCGTTCTTCAGGGCCGCTCCCAGCATGGGCGTGGACGGTTTGAAGTCCGGGAACTGAGCCGAAAGGCCCGATAATAGTGCGGCAAACATCGCCGTTCCGCATAGTCGTCTAAGTTGCATATTTCCTCAAATGTTCACGCGACGACCGCCGCTCGAAAGGTTCACGGCATAATCGTGAAATCGAGGCGCCGGGCGCGAATTTGGGGAAGCGAGAGCGTCAAACGCGGCTAAGCAACAATTCGGCGTTTAGAGGACCCTTGGGCTCATCCTCGTGCTTGAAGAAGAGGAAAATATCCTTGCCTTCATTCAGCAATGCGGTGACCTTCTTCGCGATATCGCCGAGATCGGCGGCGGTATAATCCGCCTTCCGAAGCCGGACATAAACAAATTCGGCCGTAATGACCGGCGGTGTTTCCAGCGTGTCCGACTCGGCCAGGCACAATGCGGCGCGGTGTTCCCGAAGAACGCGCCACACGGACTCGGTGAACCAGGATCTATTCCGGAATTCGAAGGCCAGCCGCAACTCCGCGGGCGCCGAGTCGAGGAATGCGGACAGCCGATCGGGAGCGGCCGCGAAGTTAGACGGGAGTTGAAACAGAATCGGCCCGAGCCTACCCTGCGCCCGCAAAGGGACAATCGCCTCAAAGAACGACCGCGAAAAGTCTGTGACGGCGAGCCGGTCAAAATGACTGATCCTTTTATTCCCTTTAAGGGCAAAACGAAAGGAAGAAGGAGTCTCCGCCATCCAGTTTTCGAGCGTTTTCGCGGACGGCAACTGGCGAAAGGTGTAATTGATCTCAACCGCATTTAAGCGAGAGGCATAGTGTCCCAGAAGCTTCTTGGCGGAGAGCTTCTCCGGATAAAATCCCGGCTTCCATAACAGGTACGCAAATCCAGAAGTACCGCAGTACAGTCGCCCGCTCATTAAATCAGTGTATCCGCCTATCAATCGGGGGAGGATCAGTTCGCGGCGCGGCGGCGGGCCTTAAGATACTCGTCGCGCAGCCAGGAGAAGTTGCCCCAAAAGTCGTCGATGGGGGCATCCCTTTTCTTCCAGTTACTCTGAATTTTGTTGCGGTAGGCGCTGGTCGAGTCCCAGAAATCGTCGGGGAAGAAGATGACGGTATAGACAAAATCGAAATCGAGATAACCCTGGCGGACCAGGGTGCCGAGGACTTCGTAGGTATCGCCGATATCCCGGAATTTGGCCAGTTCGGCGGACCGATACATGCGCTCGCCGATTTCGCCGTTTTGACGGAACAGCTCATCGGGATAGGGAAGGCAGGGCTGTCGACTGAGCTTGCAGCGCTCCGGGAGCGTGGCGACAAAGGCGGCGACTTCCTGGGACTTTTGTAGATGGGTGACCGCGAAATCGCTGATATGGCGGGACTGTACGATACGGTCCGAGCGGAGTTGGTTGTCCAGCGTGAGCTTCCAATCGCGGGCCAGGGCGAGGGCGAAGACAATGCCGAAGATGACCGCGGTGTGCATGGCGATGCGGGTTAGTTTGAGCGCGATGTCGAGCCGGGTATCCATTGGGAACTTGAAGGTGTCGATTTGAAGGCGATTATAGCGGAAAGCCGGGAAGTACAATGGGTAGTTTGAGCAATGTTGCCGTGATTGCCGAAAAACCGTCCGTGGCCCGCGACATCGCAAAGGTGCTGGGAGCTACGCAGAAGGGCGACGGATATTTGCATGGAGGCGGATATATCGTCACCTGGGCGATCGGTCACCTGGTATCGCTGGCGCAGCCGCATGAGATTCGTCCGGAGTGGAAACAGTGGCGGCGGAATACGCTGCCGATGCTGCCTGCCGAGTGGCCGCTGGTTGTCTATGACAAGACGAAAGAGCAGTTTGAGATCGTTCGCAAAATACTGAACTCGCCGAAGGTGGAGCGGATTATCTGCGCGACGGACGCGGGGCGGGAGGGGGAGCTGATCTTCCGCTATATTTACGACGCGGCCGGGAGCGACAAGCCGGTGGCGCGGCTGTGGATTTCGTCGTTGACGGCGGATGCGATTCGGGCGGGGTTCGCTTCGTTGAAGGACGCGCGGGAGTATGACGGGTTGGGGAACGCGGCGAGGGGAAGATCGCGGGCGGATTGGCTGGTGGGGATGAACTTGTCGCGGGCTTATTCGCTGGCGTTTGACGAGGAACTTTCTGTTGGCCGGGTGCAGACGCCGACGCTGGCGATGATCGTCGAAAGGGAGTTGGCGGTGCGGGCGTTTGTGCCGGAAGAGTATCGGGAGGTGCAGGTTACGTTTTCGCCGGCCGGCGTCGCTGGGAAGCCCACCTATGTGGGAACGTGGTTTCGAGCGCCCGTCGCCAAGGGCGAGACGTTGCAGCAGGCGATGCGGCTGCCGCCTGGAACGGATGAGGCCAAAGCGATTGTGACGCGGGCGAAGGCGGGCGCGGCGCGGATCGCTTCCATAGAATCCGAGGCGAAGAAGATGGCGCCGCCGGGTTTGTATGACCTGACCGAGTTGCAGCGGCATGCGAACCGGCTGTACGGGTATAGCGCGCAGAAGACTCTGGATACGGCACAGAAGCTGTATGAGACGTATAAATTGATTTCGTATCCGCGTACGGATTCGCGGCATCTATCGCGGACGGTGGCGGCGGGGTTGGCGAGTGTCGTGCGGGCTATTGCGCCGCGGTATCCGAAACTCGTTGCGCCGGGGAGCGGAGAGCGTCCGCTGAGCGCCCGGTATGTGGACGATGCGAAGATCTCCGATCACCATGCGATAATTCCGACGGCGATTTCGGCTACTACCATTAACCTTGGTGAAGAGGAAGGGCGGCTTTACGACTTGATCTGCCGGCGGCTGTTGTCGGCTTGGCATGACGACTATTTGACCGATGTGACGACAGTGATTACTTCGATTACCAATGGGGCGGCGGTGGACCAGTTTCACGCGGCTGGCACGTTGGTCCGGCAGATGGGGTGGAAGGTTCTCGACATCGTTGCGGAGAAGAGAGAGTCGGGCGAGCAGACGCTGCCGGCGGAGCTAGTGACAGGCCAGTTGCAGGACGTTTTGAAGGCCGAATCGATTTTGAAGAAGACGCGGCCGCCGAAGCGATTCACCGATGCGACGTTGTTGACGGCGATGCAGACGGCGGGGAAGACGTTGGATGAAAAAGAACTCTCCGATGCGATGAAGGAGACCGGCTTGGGCACGCCGGCGACGCGGGCCGCGATTATCGAGGTTCTTCTGAAACGGGGATATGTGGAGCGGCAGGGGAAGGCGCTGGAGGCGACGGACAAGGGCGTTCATTTGATCGCGGTCGTTCATCCGGAGGTGAAGAGCCCGGCGATGACGGGGCAATGGGAGGCGTATCTGAAGCGGATCGAGCGGGGGGAGGCGGAGCTGTCGCCGTTTATGGGCGGGATCGAGGAATACGTGCGGGACGTGATTGGGAAGGTGGGGGGTGCGCCGGTGACAAAAGCGGCGCCCGTTTCCGCGCCCGTGCCGGCGGAATTTGCGTCTAAAGCGCAAAGGCCGGTCGCGGCCCCCAACCGTTTAGAAACTCTCGCCCAACCCCAGCCGCGACCGAGTCCGTTTTGCGCGAGTTCATCGAAAGACTTGCCCACACTGCTCCATGATGGGTTTGGGTTTGCGGAATTCCGGCCGAGCCAGGAGGCGGTGTGCCGGGCCGTCGTCGCCGGGAAAGACGTATTGTTAGTGATGCCGACGGGGGCCGGGAAGTCATTGTGCTATCAGTTGCCTGGGCTGGCGCTGGGCGGCACGACTCTCGTAATCAGCCCGCTGATCGCGTTGATGGAAGACCAGGTGGCGAAGCTGAAGGAGCGGGGATTCGCCGTCGAGCGGATTCACTCCGGGCGGGACCGGTCAGCGTCGCGCCAGGCCTGTTTCGACTACTTGGAGGGGCGGCTGCACTTTCTGTTTATCGCGCCGGAACGGCTGCGCGTGCCCGGGTTTCCGGAGATGCTGGCCAAGCGGAAGCCGGCGCTGGTGGCGGTGGATGAAGCGCACTGTATTTCGCAGTGGGGGCATGATTTCCGGCCGGACTACCGGACGTTGGGGCGGCATTTGCCGGCGCTCCGGCCCGCGCCGGTCATTGCATTAACGGCGACGGCGACGCCGATCGTGCAGAACGATATCGCGCGGCAGTTGGGGCTGGGCGATGGCGGACGATTTATTCAGGGATTCCGGCGGGAGAACATCGCGATAGAGGTGGTGGAGGCGGGGCCGGGCGAGCGGACGGAATTGGTGCGGCAACTGTTGGAAGATGCGGGGCGGCGGCCCGCGATTGTCTATGCGCCCACGCGGCGCCAGGCGGAAGAGGTGGCGGCTGCATTGAAGGAAACGCTGCCGGCGGCGCCTTACCATGCGGGACTATCCTCCGAGATGCGGGCGCGTGTGCAGACGGGGTTTCTGACCGGAAAACTGGACGTGATTGTGGCGACGATTGCGTTCGGGATGGGGATCGATAAACCAAACGTAAGGACGGTTATTCACACGGCGCTGCCGAGCAGCGTCGAAGGATACTACCAGGAGATTGGACGCGCGGGACGGGACGGAGCGCCGTCGCGAGCGGTACTGATGCACTCCTATGCGGACCGGCACACGCACGATTATTTTTTTGAGCGCGATTATCCGCCGGTGCCGATTTTGGCGAAGATTTATGGGCTATTGACGGAAACACCGCAGGGGAAGGAAGATTTGCAGGCGCGGGTGAGAATGGACGAGGAGTCGTTCGGCAAGGCGCTGGAGAAGCTTTGGATTCACGGCGGGGCGGTGGTTGATTTCGCGGAGAACGTGACGCTCGGCAAGCTGGACTGGCGCGCGCCGTACGAGGGGCAGATCACGCAGAAGTTGGAGCAGCTTCAGAGCATGCTGCGGTACGCGGATAACAGCGAGTGCCGGATGTGCGCGCTGGTGGCGCATTTTGGGGATAAAGCGGGTTCGGCGGTGCCTTGCGGGATTTGCGATTTTTGCGCGCCGGAGGAATGCGAGGCGCAGATGTTCCGGACGGCGAGCGCTGGCGAGCTTGCACTGGCGGCGAAGGTTGTGGGCGCGCTGAAGAGAGCCGACGGGAGGTCGACGGGGAAACTGTTTACGGAGCTAGGCGCGGGGTCCGGTATCGATCGGGATGAGTTCGAACAGTTGTTGAGCGCCATGGCGCGGGCGGGGCTGTTGACCCTGAGAGAGGAGACGTTTTCCGCGGAAGGAAAGGAGATTGTCTACCGGCGGGTGCAATTGGTGAATACGTCACGCGAGGAGGTTGCGCTGTTGATCAAGGAGCGGCCGCAAAGGACGGGGAAGCGTTCGGCCAAAACGGCGGCACCGGTCCGGAAGGCGCGGCGCGCCGTGCCGGCGGCCGATCCGGTAGTGGACGCGCTGAAGAGGTGGCGGCTGGCGCAGGCGAAGAAGGAAGGCGTGCCGGCGTTTCGTGTATTGACGGACAAGGTGCTCGGCGAGATCGCCGATGAGATGCCGGAAAGCGCGGAGGATTTGCAGCGGATCGCCGGCGTGGGTCCGCGACTGGTGGCGCGCTACGGAGCGGGGATTTTGCGGTTATTGCGGGAGCCGTGATTTAGAGAACGAAATGCGTGGTCGCGATGTGGCGGCCGCCGCCTGCGTTCACTATCGAACCCGCATGCGGCAATCGGGTCTACAGTGCGGATTAACCTGGCAGCAACAGATGCGCATTGATTCTCGCGGAGGTCAATATGGACATGAGTATGGAAATCTTTAGGGGCTCCAGCTTTATGTCAACTCCAGCGGGGCGACGATCACCGGGAGAATGTAACCGCCGGGCCGAAGTTGTGATCTTGCGCAATTAGTAATGAGGCGAAGCGTCATGAAGAAATCCTGGATTCTCTGGTCGTGCATCGCTGCCAGCGCTTGGGCTCAATCTGACCAAGTGGCCGGACCGCGGCCATTGCGCGATGTAGGCCTTCGGCACCCGCGACTTGACTTGCGGTTGCCAATCCGCGGCATGCAGCCGGATTCTGATTCGGCGCGTCTCAGGCCGGGCAAATAGTCCGCGAGCGGCGCCCGTCCAGTCCCTAGTCTCCGGCAGCCAGATGTTCCGTTGCGAGTTAGATCGCGAATGCTGTGACCTTCGCATTCGAGCGATATGGTCATGCCACCGTCGTTGCCGTAAATCAGTATTATCAATATAAATGGACTGCCAGAGGAGCATGCCAAGGTGATCATTCGAAACGAACAGGTTGAAGAGTTGGCTGCGGCAACGCGGCGCGGCTTCGAGAACGAGATGGTGGTCCATCTCGCTGAGTTTTCGCCTCCCCTTTTTAAGGCTGCCGGGGAAGATCCGCTACGGACAGCGATTCGTCTTGGCATGTCCAGGGCCGCCGGTTACGGCTTCGACGAGCGGGGACCTGTCCGCCTCTATCTTGAAATGATGCTGCTTTTCGGTAGTTACTTCGACACTGATCCGCAATATACATGGGCGGCTGAAATCCTGACAAACCGGGAGGTGGGCTACCAGATGCAACGTGCGGAGATGCTCTACGAGCGGACACTACACTATCGGAAAAACGTCGTTGGCCCTGAAGATGATTACACGCTTCAAGCGCTTCGGAAGATACGCCGGTGGGCACAACAGCCTGTACCGGAGGTTGGCGAGAATCTCCTTCCGGCTATCTTGCGGGAAATCTCGTTCGTCTATCCGCAAAAAGCCGATTACGTCGGCGCGGAAGCGCTAGAGGAACTGGTCATCGAGGGGAGAGGCGCGGCGCTGAGGCATGGCATCTCGACGGTCCGCGGAACGGGTGTAATGATAGTGCTGATGTTGGCATTTGGTCATGGCTGCTTTGAGGATCCTCTCTATCCATGGATTTCCCGGACTCTCGGCGACCTCGCGGTTGTCGACCCCGAGGACCGGGTAAATCGTCTTGAGACAAAGGCTTTGATCTGGCTGGATCACGTGCTCGCGCACTTTGACGGGGGTGCGAAAACATGAGTGGCCGAAACACCCCTGCTCCACCCGCAGTGACGCCGGCGCCTGGTGGTTCCACATCGGGAACTCCCACTCCATGCCCAACACCCTGCACAATCACTTCAGAAACTGTTGCGACCTCACCGGCAGATCGCGCACGGATCACGATTGGCGTTGGCGAGGAAGTTAACCTGACAGTGAGTCCGGCGCCGGCGACATGGGCAATCACAAGCGGGAGCGGCACGCTGACCCCGAACTCGGGAAGCCAAACAACTGTCATGTTGACCGCCGACGACAATGCGGGGGCGGTTACTATCACGGCCACCGGCGGAAGCTGCACTTGCACAATCACGTTCACGGTGGTGCAGCCCGCCACCGTCTCGATGGAAAGAAAACCAGGAACCAACCTGCAACATACCACTGGCCGCCCCGATTGCGGCTGGCGCGGCAAACAGTGGATTCATCCCGATGACGTTAACTTCTATAACATCGAGCGGCGTGAAGTAGATTCCAAGTCGGTTTCTACTGGATCGTACATGCCACTGAATGACAAGTTTCACGGCAACTATCCGGGCGGATTCGGACCATGGTCTGGAGTAAATGTACACGATCCCCTCAAAGGCAGCCAAGCTGCGATGACAGATAAGATCTATTCGGGGTATCCGGGTTCCGCCGCAGTGGGTACGGCTCCGCCTTTCAATGTAGGCACTATGTACTTCCCGATCGTCTATCAATGGAGAGTCGGTACCCTCCCGCCACACGATCTTCCCGAAATTCGGCAGGAGCATGAAATCTTCGCTACGGGCCGCTGTGAGAGCCGAAAAGGGGGAAACACAGAGTTCACCATGTACAATGATCCGACGAGTACACCATGATGACACGAGCAACTTGCGTATTAGCGTTTGCTTTTGCAGCTGTTTTGGGATGTCTTGTACCAAGGGAGGTCAAGTCCATGACAAACAACGAGAAATACTTGAACGAAGCCCAGGCACACTTCAAGAAATTTGAGGCGGAGCTGGAACCTGAACGGCTTCGCGAGGCATACATGGCAATCGAGAACGTTATCCCGGTCCAGGAGCCCGACCCTAAGACGCGCGCTCAGCTGCGAAAGAACTGCCTCGTTTTGTGGCTACAGCTGGTTCAAATTCTCGACCAATTGGTCGACCCGCGGTTTGACCCCGAGGACGTTCCTGAGAATCTCGTGCAGCCACCGCCAACTAATGGCGGCATCATTTACCCTCCCGGCGCCGATCCCGCTCTAATCGGCGACCCTACAGCTCGCGCCAGGTATGAAAAAGAAATCGCGGCCAACCAGAAGAAAACGGGGAATTACCGGTTGCAGCTCCACCTCAGCCGGTTGAACGAACGCATCCCGAAACGTGCGGAAGCATTTATTAAAAGCAACTACATGCCGGCTCGCCGTGACCAGGAGGAACTGAGAAACGCGATTGACAAGATGATCCACAATCGAAAGCGCAAGGCAGACCTGTTTCAGCTCTTGAAACCGAGTGGCCCCTGACGCACTGTATGACAAGGTGTACCGCGGGGATGTGCTGGCGTTTGCTTATGAATGCTGCAAAGCCAATGGCGGAGCGGCGGGAGTAGACGGGCAGAGCTTTGAGAACATCAAGGAGTATGGGGTGGAGCGGTGGTTGGACCAATTGACAAAAGAACTGAAGAGTCTAACGTATCGACCACGTCCGGTGCGGCGGGTGTACATCCCCAAGCCGGATGGCAAACGGCGGCCGCTAGGGGTGCCCACTATCCGGGACCGGACGGTGGAAACGGCGGCAGTATTGGTGCTTGAACCGATCTTCGAGGCTGATCTGCAGCCGGAGCAGTACGCCTATCGACAAAGCCACAGTGCACTGGACGCCGTAAGGCATGTCCATAAGCTGATCAACACGGGGCATGGAAAAGTCGTAGACGCAGATCTATCAGGCTACTTCGACTCGATTCCGCACGCCGAGCTTCTAAAGCCGGTGGCTCGCCGGGTTGTAGACGGAGCGATGTTGCGTCTGATCAAGATGTGGCTGGAAGCGCCGGTCGAAGAAACGGATGAGCACGGAAGAAAGCGTCGAAGTACGCGCAATCGGGATGAGGGCCGGGGCACTCCACAAGGGGCTCCGATCAGTCCCCCGCTCAGCAATTTATACATGCGCCGGTTCGTGCTCGGCTGGAAACAGTTAGGGCACGAGAGGCGTTTAAGAGCGTATGTCGTCGACTATGCCGACGACTTGGTGATCTGCTGCCGTGGCAGCGCGGAAGAAGTGCTGGCGACGATGCGGCGAATCATGGGGAAGCTGAAGTTGACGGTGAACGAGACCAAGACGCGGGTCTGCCTGTTGCCGGAAGAGAAGTTTGATTTTCTGGGTACACGTTCGGACGCTGTTACTCGCCACAAACGGGGCGGGCCTATCTGGGGACCGTGCCGTCCAAGAAGCGGGTGGACGGCATCTGTGAGGCGATCGGCGGCGAGACCGGACGAAATACCACCCGGCTGGATGCCGCAAAAACGGTGGAAAAGCTCAACCGCATGCTGAATGGGTGGGCCAACTACTTCTGTCTGGGTCCCGTCGGTAATGCCTACCGGGCTGTCGAAGGGCATACCCGGAGAAGGCTGCGGCAGTGGCTGTGACACCAAACACAAAGTGCGCGGGATGGGCACCAGACGGTTTTCCGATGCCCACCTACACGATGTGCCGGGACTCGTCCGCCTTACCACGCGGACCCGCAGTTTCCCGTGGGCGAACCCGTGAACCTTTTTCCGAGAGCCGGATGCGTTAGCTCGTCCATCTAAACCACCGCGTCACACCTCGACTCTACAATCTGGGGGGTCCAATGAGGACGGTGAACGGCTATTTCCCGTCTTTCCGCCGATGAAAACTTATACGGTCATGCTAGATCGAGAAAAATTTTCTCCACTGTAATCAACAACCTGCATCGATTCCATCCGCCGGTTCGGTTGCGTCGCCTGATACGATACCAAGTAGAAAGGTTCCTCTGGTTGGCGTGCCTTCACACCTAACGAACCCAACAAATGTCCCCGTATCTTATTGCAAACAGTGAAAACCGGCCAAAAAAAATAAAAGTACATCGGAGCGCGCCCTCGGGACGGCCCGCTCGCCGGATTTGGTTGACATTGACGCAAATCGGAACCTCGAATTCGTTCGAATCGCCGCTTGACATGACGTCCGCGCGGGGGTGAACAGCGTGAAGCCGTGATCTAAAAAACGAAACGGAGGCCCATCTGCATGATACGAGGGCCGGAGGTGGTATCGATTTGGCCGGGCCGGACGGTACCGATGTTGGCGCGGGGATCCCCGAGATTCGCGTGGTTGAGGGCGTTGAACATCTCCCAGCGGTACTGCAATTCGCGACGCTCGGCGAAGTGGAAACCCTTGAAGAGAGCGAAGTCGAGATTGTAGCTGCCCGGACCGACAATGACGTTGCGGCCGAAATTACCAAACGTGCCGGGAGCCGGGATGGCGAAGGCGGCCGCATTGAAATAGGCGGCCATTTGCTCATCGCGGGAACGGCCGCCGGGAAGATAGGGATCGCCGGCTAGATTCGCGCGCTGGGTTCCGGTGCCGGTCAATGCGCGATCACTGCCGGAGACAATGTTTACGGGGGTGCCGGTCTGGGCGTTGAAAATGCCGTTGGACTGCCAGCCGCCGAGTATCCACTTGGCCGGGCCGCTCTTGGGGCCGGGAATGTCCCACAAGAAACTGGCGATGAATCGCTGGCGAACGTCGAAATCGGAGAGCCCTTTGTCGGCGCCGATGTTAAAGGGATTCTGTCCGGTGAAGCCATCGACCTCGAGCGAACTGGCGTCGAGCGAACGTCCATAGGTGTAGCTGGCCAAGACGGTATAGCCCTTGCTGAAACGCTTATTCAAAGTCGCCTGGAAGGCGTTGTAGCTGGAGTTGATGTTGTTCTGATAGTTGGTGATGCTTTGGTAGGCGGGGGCGTAGAGTCGGCGGGCATTGATGTTGGCGGTGGTGGCGCCGGGACCGAATACGGCGGGATTGGCTTCGACACGGTTAGAGAGCTTGGTGCCTTTGGAAGCGACGTAAGCGAGGGTGGCGGTGAAGCCGGCGGCGATTTCGCGCTGTACGTTGAGGTTCCATTGCTGGAGATAAGGGGTGGCGAGGTCCGGGTCGATGGAAAGGCCGACGGTGACCGGTAAGCTGAAGCGGTAACGGGCGCGCTCTTCGGGCGTTGCGGGCGGCGTGTAGGGGAAGGGGTTCGTTGCGCCGCGATAGGGATCGGAGAAGCTGGCCGGTTGATTGATTGTCGTCTGGAAGGAGTAGGGAGGAGAGTTGACGAAGTGGCTGAGCATGTGGAAGCGCGGAGTGTCGAAGAAGACGCCATACCCCGCGCGGACGCTGGTTTTGGTGGAGCCTCCGGGCCGCCAGGCGAGCCCGAAGCGGGGCGCCAGGTTATTCCAATCGGTGTCGGTGCCGCCGCGCTGGACACCGTTGTCGCCGACGTAGAGGAGGCCCGCGGGCGCGGTTGGGAAGACGGTCGATTGCTGGCCGGGACGGAAGACGGTGAGTTCATCGTTGGTGGCGTAGAAGGGCAGGTAGGGCTCCCACCGCACGCCCGTGCTGAGGGTGAGGTTCTTGGTGAGTCTGATGTCGTCTTGAAAGAAAAACGACGGCGCGTGGTTGGCGTTCTTGTTGAGGCGGAGCGAGCCCTGGGTCATGGCCGACGGGCGCCCGAGCAAGAAGTCGGCAAACGACTCGTTGCTGAAGCGGCCGTCAAAAGTGAACTGGGGGTCGATGCCGTTGCCGGTGACACGGTCGGAGAAACTATAGCGGTATTCGCCGCCGAACTTCGCCTGGTGGCGGCCGCGGATCCACGAGAGGGTATAGGTGCCCTGGTACGTGCGGCGGTCGATGGTGACAAGGTTGTCCTGGGCGAGGTTCCAGTAGCCGTTCACCGCGCCGCGATAGAGCGGGATCAGCTTGAGGCCGTCCGTTTCGGGAGCGCCGCGATTGACCTTGACGCCGAGGTCGGCAAAGCCGATTCCATTGCCGGAGCCGATGGGAAGGGGGCCGCGCTCTATCTTGGTTTGATTGGCGGTGAACTGGCCGGAGCCGAGGAGGCCGGGGGAGATGGTCCACGTGTGCTGGCCCTGGACGTTCCAGCTATTGAAGCTATTTTCGGCGTGCAGGACGGGGAGGCCGGCAGTGTTGGATTCGAAGCTTTTGCTGGTGAAAACGCGGCCGGAGAGGCGCTGAGCGGAAGAGAGTTGATGATCGGCGCGGCCGATGTATTGATTGGCGTCGATGAGATTCGGGCGGTTGAAGATGAAGCGGTTGTTGGAGGCGTTGGGCAGGGGGACCGCCAGTTTGTCGAGGAAACTGAGGGACGCCGGGTCGAAGCGGGAGGCGGGGATGATGCCGCCGGGGAAGGGCTGGCCGGTAACGGGATCGTTGGGAAAGCGGGCGAATTGGCTGAAGTTGCCGCCGCGCATGGCGGCCGTGGGAACGGTGAGGCCGGAGAAGGTGGCGCCGGAGCGCTCGCGCAATCCTTCATAGGAGCCGAAGAAGAAAGTGCGGTCGCGGACGATGGGACCGCCGGCGGAACCGCCGAACTGGTTGCGGCGCAGCTTACCTTTTTCCAGGCCGAAGAAGCTGCGGGAATCCATCACGTCGTTGCGGAGGAACTCGTAGGCGGAGCCGTGGAATTTGTTGGTGCCGGACTTGGTGATGGCGTTGATGATGGCGCCGGAGTTGCGGCCATACTCGGCGGAGAAGTTGTTGGTTTGGACGCTGAACTCTTCGAGCGAATCGGGGTTGGGGATCAGGGCGGCGGTGTTGAGTTGGGGGTCGTTGTTGTCGCCGCCGTCAAGGAGGTAATTGTTGGCGGTGCCGCGAGCGCCATTGACGGAAATGCCGGCATTTTGCCCGAGGCCATTGTTGCCGCCGCCGGGGACGGCGCCGGGGAGCAGCCGGACCAATTGCAGCGCATTGCGGCCATTGAGGGGGAGTTCGGTGATGCGGCGTTCGTCGATGATTTCTTTCAGCGTGGCGCCGACGGTCTCCACTTGCGAGACCGAGCCGCCGACGGTGATGGATTCCGTCACCTGGCCGAGTTCGAGAACGGCTTGCACCTGGCGGTTGGCGTCGGCATCGAGGCGGAAGGATTGGGAGCGGAAGGGGCGGAATCCGTCGCGGGTAACGTCGACGCGATAGTCGCCGACGGGGAGTTGGGGGAGGGTGAAACGGCCGCTGTCGTCGGAGATCGTGTTCGAGACGAGTCCGGTGCCTTCGTTGACGGCGCGGACGGCTGCGGCGGGAATCACGGCGCCCGATTTGTCTTGGATTTGGCCGGATATTTGGCCGGCGCCTTGGGCGAAAGCGATGGCGGCCGCAGCCGCGGAAAGGATAAAGCGATGCATGGAGAAACCTCGATTGATTCTGAGTATATATGCCGTGCGGATCCAAAACGGCAAACTCTGCCACCTGACGACCAATCCCAAGGGAACCGAGCCGGTCGAAAACGAAGCGGCCCGCCGCTACGCGCTCGCGGTAACCGCCTGAAACTCTTCGTAGCTGCCCTTGAAATCCACGATGTTGCCGCCGTCGATATGCCATATCCGGTTCGCCGAATCGGCCACCAGATCCTCATCGTGCGTCACCAAAATGACCGTCCCTTCAAACTTCTGAATCGCGAAGTTCAACGCGTTAATGGACTCCAGATCCAGGTGATTCGTCGGTTCGTCCATCACCAGAAAATTCGGCTTTTCCAGCATCAGGCGGCAGAAAATCATCCTTGCCGCCTCGCCGCCGCTCAATGCCTCGGTGGGCTTCAAGCCCTCTTCCCCGGCGAACAACATCTGCCCCAAAACGCCGCGAATCTCTTCCCGGCTCGCCTGCGGATCAAACTGATGCAGCCACTCGTTGGCCGTCATGCCCTTCGCGATCGACTCGCGGTGATCTTGCGCGAAATAGCCGATCTGCACCTCATGCCCCCAGGTCACCTCGCCGCCGCCCGCCGCCCAGTCCGGTTCCTTGTCGAACGGGCCCGGGCCGTTAGAAAGCAGCGCCTTCAACAGCGTCGTTTTGCCCGCGCCGTTGCGCCCCAACACGGCGATCTTCTCGCCGCGCTCGATCATGCAGCCAAAGCCTTTGAAAATCGTATTCTCGCCATACGCGCGGCCAAAATCCTTTATCTCAAGCGGTATGCGGCCGCTGGGACGCTTCATCTGAAAGCGAATGAAGGGCCGCGCTATATTGGACCGCGACAGGTCGCTGGTCTGCAGCCGCTCCATTTCCTTCTTGCGCGATTGCACTTGGCTCGCGCGCGTACCGGCGCTGAACTTTTGCACGAAGTCCTGCAACTGCGCGATCTTCTTCTGCCGCTGCGCGTTGTCGGCTTCAATGCGGGCGCGGATCTGCGTCTTCGCCAGCACCATGTCGTCGTAGCCGCCCGTGTAGGTGATGATCGTCTCGTAGTCGATATCGGCGATGTGCGTGCAGACGCTATTCAAAAAGTGGCGATCGTGCGAGATGACGATCAAAATGCCTTTGTAGCTGTTGAGAAAGTTCTCCAGCCAGTGCACCGAATCCAGATCGAGGTGGTTCGTCGGCTCGTCCAGCAGCAGCGCTTGCGGATTGCCGAACAGTGCCTGCGCCAGCAGCACCCGTACCTTCTGTCCGCCCTGCAACTCGCCCATTTTACGGTCGTGCACTTCGTCGGGGATGCCCAGACCTTGCAGCAAAATCGCCGCGTCCGAATCGGCCGAGTAGCCGTCCTCTTCGCCGACGATTCCCTCCAACTCGCCCAGTCGAATCCCGTCCGCTTCCGACAAGTCCGCCTTGTCATAGAGAATTTCACGTTCCGCCAGCGCGTTCCAAAGCCGGCGGTTGCCCATGATCACAGTGTCGATCACGCGCCGATCGTCGAAGGCGAACTGGTTCTGGCTCAGAACCCCCAGCTTTTGCGGCTTGCTGACGGTACCCTTTTGCGGGTCGGATTCCCCGCTCAGCAGCTTCATGAAAGTGGATTTGCCGGCGCCATTCGGGCCCGTCAAACCAAAACGGCGGCCTGGCTGGAATGCCGTCGACACGTCGTCAAACAGGATTTTTGCGCCGAAGCGCATGGAAACACTACTTACGGAAATCATTCAAATGGTCTTTGGGGGGAAGGCGAGGGGAGAGCCGAAGCTCTAGCCTCATTATACCGGCCTTCAGGGCCGGCCAGCCCAATTCGATTCTCCGAAGCAAGCAAACGAGCGTTTGACTCCAGCCGTCGCTAGCATTATTATGCAAGTGCCTCGTTGCATTATCTGCGCTTTTGTCCCAGCGCATTCGTCACTCTAACCTTCTTCCATTGGAGGCAGCGATGCTTAACCGTTTCCGTATGACTTTTTTCGTCCTCGCGCTCTGCGCCGGGGGCCATGCTCGTCTTCAGGCTCAATACACCACAGCCAGCCTTGGCGGTGCCGTCTCCGACGCTTCCGGAGCCTCGATTCCCGAAGCGAAAATAACCGTCCGCAACGTCGACACGGGTTTCACGCAGAATGCCGTGACTACGGCTAACGGAGCGTATCTTTTCTCACGCCTTCCAATTGGCGGCTACGAGATGCGCGTGGAAAAACAGGGATTCGGTGCGTTCACCCAATCCGGAATCAGGCTCACCGTGGACCAGATGGCGACCCAGAACATCACCCTCGCCGTGGGACAACTCACGGAACAGGTTACCGTTCAAGCCGAGAGTGAATTGATCGCCACCCGCACCGCCACCGGAGGCCAGCTTGTCGAGCAGCGACAGATTCGCGAACTGCCGTTGCAGGGCCGCCGGCCGGAGCGCCTCATCTACCTCGCCGCCGGCACGGTGGATCTCGGGCGTAACGCGTGCCGCATTTGCGGCCACGGCGGAGTTTATCCGGGCCAGGAAACGGCGGGGGTCAATGGCGCCGGACTCTCCCAGGTTAATTTTCAGTTGGACGGCACATCGCACAATGACACCTACCTGAACGCCGGCCTGCCATTTCCTAACCCCGATTCGGTGCAGGAGTTCAATCTCCAGTCGTCGAATTTCTCCGCGGAATATGGCAACGCGGCGGGCGGCGTGGTCAACATTGTCACTCGCGCGGGCGGCAATGACTTTCATGGTTCCTGGTTCCACTTCATTCGCAACGGCGCGATGAATGCCCGCCAGTTTTTCGCGCCCGTTCAGGATTCGCTCAAGCGCAATCAGTTCGGCGGCGCGTTCGGCGGGCCGATCATTAAGCAAAAATTGTTCTTCTTCGGGACCTTCCAAGCCACCCGCTTGCGTAACACCCCCGCCGGTTTGATCCGCTTCGTGCCCACCGCGGAACAGCGCCAGGGTGACTTTTCCGCCCTGTTGCCTCGCCAACTTGTCGACCCCGTAACGCGCCAGCCCGTGCCCGGAAATATCATCCCGGCCAGCCGCCTGAACCCGGTGTCGCGTTATTTCCTCGATTTCATTCCGCTGCCCAACGGTCCCGCGGGGCAAGTCACCTTCGCCGGCTTCCCGGTGGAGCAAACCGAAAATCAGTTCATGCCCAAGATCGATTATACAAGTGGGCGGCACCAGTTGAGTGGACGCTACTATTTCACCGATTTCGACTACCCGGCCGGCATCGACAAAGTGAACGTTCTCGCCGCTCGAATGGGCAACGCCGTCCGCGTGCAGAATGTCTCCGTCAATCATGTGTTCACCCTGTCGCCGAGCCTACTGCTGACATCCACGTTCGGCCTCAATCGTCAGCGCGGCGGATCCCTCTCGGGAGCGCCCTTCAGTTTCCGCGACGCGGGATCCAAGCTTCTCGGTCCGCAAGATTCCGAACTCAAATTTCCGCCCTCCTTGAATCTCAGCGTGACCGATGGATTCTCCATCGGTACCAGTCACAAAGGCGACTTTGACCGGGGCGACTTCACAATTCGCGAGGTTGCCACGAAGCTCAAGGGTGGCCACGAATTCCGCTTCGGCGGCGAAGCCGTCCGCGTCACCAATCACATCACCAACAGTTTTCAGATGATGGGGAACTTCACCTTCAATGGCCAACTCTCCGGCAATGGCCTGTCGGATTTCATGTTCGGCCGCGCTTCCGCGTTCACCCAGGGCGGAGGCGAATTCAAAGACCTGAAAGGTATTCGATGGAGCTATTTTGTCCAGGATAACTGGCGCGTGTCCAAGCGCCTTTCATTAAATCTCGGACTCCGCTGGGATCCTTACTGGGCGCCGTATGACCGCCAGGGACGGGTCGTATGCTTCCAGCCCGGCGGTGGGCAACGGTCGCAACGCTACCCCAACGCGCCGGCGGGTATGCTCTATGGTGGTGACAATGGCTGTCCAAAGGCGGGTCACCAATCCAACGTATGGAACCTTGGGCCTCGCGTGGGCCTGGCTTACCGGTTAACCGAGGATGGCAAGACCAGTCTACGGACCGGTTTTGGTTACTATTACACGCCTATCCAAACGAGCAATTTCAACCCATACACGAACATTGCGCCGTTCGCGGGCACGTTCTCCCTGCAGGACCTTGCGTTTGAAGATCCTTATGGCAGCAAGGGGCTGCCGAATCCATTTCCGCAGAATTTCGGGCCGCGCGTGCCTGGTCCGGAGTTCGCGTTCGCCGCCATCAATGACATCCGCGCCTATTTCACGCCGGATTACCGGATACCCCAGTTGATTACGTGGAGCGTCCGCCTGGAGCGGCAGTTTGGAAAGGACTGGGTGTCCAGCTTGGCCTACCTGGGAAACAAAGGCTCGTTTCTACAAGTAACGCTCGATGAGAATCCCGCGATCTTCAGTCCTACAGCCACGGTCGGGAACACGCAGCAGCGGCGCGTGTATCCAAATTTCGGACGCGTCAGCCGCACGGACGCCGGCGCGAACTCGAATTTCAACTCGCTGCAGTGGAATCTCGAAAAGCGGTTCGCGAAGGGCTACTCCATCCTCACCAATTACACGTGGTCGCGAACCATTGACGATATGAACAACATCAATCCGTTCAACCGGCGAGCGTACCGTGCTCTTGCCGTCGAAGACGTGGAGCACAACTTCAAGTTCTCCAATATTTGGGACTTGCCGCGTGTCAATACGTCGTCGGCCGCGACGAAACGCCTGCTTCATGGCTGGCAAATTAATGCCATCGTCGTGTGGCAAAGCGGATTTCCGTTCTCGGTGGCGAGCGGAAGAGATAACTCCTTCAGCGGCGTCAACGGCGATCTCGCCGATTTCACTGGCGGCAATCCGGCTCTCGGCGGCGACCGTTCCCGCAACGATCAAGTCTTCCGGTGGTTCGATACTTCGCTGTTTACGGCCAACGCTCTTGGAACCTTCGGCAACTCCGGCCGCAACATTATCCGGGGGCCGCAGTTCTTCAACTCGGACATGGGCCTGCTTAAGGACACGCCGCTCACCGAACGGATCGGTCTCCAATTTAGGGCGGAGTTCTTCAACGTCTTCAACAACCCGAACTTCCGCCTTCCGAACTCGAACGCTTCTTCGGCGCAGATCGGCCGCATTACCGCCGTCGTCGACGACAACCAGCGGATAATCCAACTCAGCCTCAAACTCTCGTTCTGATCGTCCAGGCCGGTCGCGGCCCCAACCATTCGCGCGCCTCTCGCACCCCGCGACCGGTCTGGAATTTCTGCGACTGCGAACCTCGACATTGACGCGCCGCTTGACATAAGATACGCACGTTAACCGCAAAGGAGGTTCCATGACCCGCGCCGTTCCGTTCTTCGCGATCTTCCCGATATTCCCCGCCCTGGCCGTGGCGCAGGAAGCCCGGCTTTCAGGAAGCGTTTCCGACACTTCCGGAGCGTCCATTCCCAGCGTGGCCCTCACGGCGACACAGGGTGAGCGTCAGGTGGTATTCCAAACGCAGACCGATGTGGAGGGTCGTTATCTTTTTCCGAAGCTGCCGATTGGGAGCTACCGGATCCGGGCCGAGCATCAGGGCTTTAAGACCGCGGTGCGGGAGGGGATCACGTTGACCACGAGCGCGGATATTTCGCTGAACCTCGTTTTGGAAGTGGGCAGCCTGACCGACCAGGTGACGGTTTCGGCGGAGGCGAGCCGCGTCAGCACGGAGTCCGCCACAATTCAGCAATTGGTGGATGCGAAGCGGATCGTGGAGCTGCCGTTGAATGGGCGCGACGTCTATCAACTGGCCCGCCTGGTTCCCGGTGTGGGGCAGAGCGGGGTGAACATCGGCGGCGGGCGTTCCGGAAGCCAGAACAGCGGGATGGCGAACGTGCGGGTGGATGGATCGTTGAACGTCGATAACGTATTTCAGCAGTTGCTTCCGAGCCCGAGTCCGGATGCGGTGCAGGAGTTTACCATTCAAACCAGCGTGCCGTCGGCGAAGTACGGCTATGCGTCCGGCGTGATCGAGATTTCCACCAAGAGCGGCACGAACGCGCTGCGTGGAAGTTTGTATGAGTTTCTGCGGAACGACAAGCTGGATGCGCGGAATTTTTTCCTGCCGACGAAGACAAAGCGGAAGAGGAACCAGTTTGGCTTTGCGGGCGGCGGGCCCGTTTATATACCGGGGATTTACGATGGTCGAAACAAGACGTTCTGGTTCGTGAATTTCGAGCAGCAGAAAGAGCCGCTAGGCGCGGCGACGACGATCTTCACGCCAACGGCGGCGCAGTTGGGCGGGGATTTCAACGGCTATTCGCGAGTGATCCGCGATCCGGTGAACAATCAGCCGTTCGCGGACAACCGGATTCCGGCGAGCCGCCTCGACCCGCTAGCGGTGAATTTCATCAAGCAGTACGTTCCGCTGGCGCAGGATTCGCTGGGCACGTTTCTCTATCAGCGGCCGAATGACAACAATCCGAAGCAGATGCTGATCCGGGGGGATCAAAGTCTTGGGGCGGGCAACCACCAATTGAGCGGGCGTATCTTCACCACGCGGCGGCTGGGACCCACGGGGCACGGCAACTTGCCGGAATTTCAAAAGGGCACCGTGGTGTTGGATACGGATCTTTATGGCGTGACGTACACGGCGAACGTGGCGGCGAATAAGATCAATACGGCGCGGTTCACATTCAACGGTTATTACACTGAGGCCGATTACAAGCCGAATATTGCGCTCGACGATTTGAAGAAGCTTGGGTTCGCGCCGAACTATTACACATACACGCCGGACTTTCCGTTGTTCAACGTGACCGGATTTTTCCAGGCGAGCATCGAGCAGATCAAAATCGCCAGGGATTACAATACCGCGGCCTGGAGCGACGACTTCGTCTGGATTCGCGGGAAACACAATATCCAGATTGGGACGGATGGGATACGGACATTTCAGCAGGACGCAAACCTGTCGCGGACGAATGGCTCGTTCACGTTCAACGGGAATTTTTCGAACGTGGCATTGACGGATTTTCTGTTGGGGCGGCCTTCCGCATTCCGCCAGGGCAGCCCGGCGCCGGACAATGTGCGCGGACTGCATCTCTCGTGGTATGTGCAGGACGACATCAAGGTATCGAAGCGTCTGACTGTCAACGCCGGTTTGCGGTACGAACTGCCGCTACCGCCCATCGCGCTGAATGGCGCGGCGATGGCCTACCGGCCGGGCCAAAAATCGACGGTCTATGTGAACGCGCATCCGGGCGTGCTCTTTCACGGCGATCCGGACATTCCGCGTTCGGGTCGGACGGCGGCGAAGAAGTTGTTCGCGCCGCGCGTGGGATTCTCCTATCAGTTGACGGACGATGCGAAGACCGTGGTGCGGGCGGGGTATGGCGTGTTCTACAACCCGTCATGGTCGAACATCGAAGGGCAGTTCGCGATCTATCAGCCGTTTACGCGGATCATCGACATCAACGCTCCGCCCAGCACGTCGAATCCGTGGGCGACTTTTCCCGGCGGCAATCCGCATCCCTACGTGCCCGGGAAGGACGCTATTTTCGATCAGCAGATTACCGGGTTGTCGTATGGGCCGAATTTCAAGGAGCTGATGATGCAGCAGTGGAACATCAATGTTCAACGGGAATTCCGGCGGGATTGGCTGATGACAGTCGGGTATGCGGGATCGCACGGGACGCATATTCCTTATCTGCGCGATATCAATCAGGCTGTTTATATACCGGGGCAATCCACGGCGGCAAACGTGAATAACCGGCGCCCGCTGTTTCCGTACTTTTCGCGGTTCAGTTTTATCGAGTCGGTTACGAATTCGAGTTACAACTCATTGCAGGCTTCGCTCGACAAGCGATTCAGCAAGGGCGTGACGGTGTTGGCGTCTTATACATTTTCGAAATCGTTGAGCGATCTGAATACGGTGTTGACGAATAACGGCGGCGTGCAAAACGCGGACGACCGGCGGCCGGAATGGGCGCCTTCGGATTTCGACCGGACGCAGGCTTTCGTGACGTCGTGGGTGTGGGAGCTGCCAACGCCATTCGGCAAGCGCGGCCTTGGGAATGCGGTCTTCGGCGGCTGGCAACTGAACGGAATCTGGTCGATGTACAGCGGTGGTCCATTGTCCTTTGCCACGTCGCAGGACCGCGCGTTGCGGGGGCAGCCGAACCGGCCGGATCGGGTAAAGGACCCGCGGCTCGACAACGGCCGCCCGCGTGCGGAGATGATTCCGCGCTATTTCGACACGACGGCTTTTGTGCCGAACCAGACCGGACAGTTTGGAAACGCGCCACGAGCGGAGGGGCAGTTGCGCGCTCCGGGAACCGTCGACGTAACGGCGGGCGTGCAGAAAATGTTCCGGGGGATTTTGGAGACCCATCGGCTGCAGTTCCGAACCGAGTTGTTCAATGCGCTGAACCGCCCTAATTTTGGAGCGCCTGGGACGAATCCGGATACACCGGCGAACTATGGACGGATTACTTCGGCGTCGGATGGGAGGATTATTCAGTTTGGCTTGAAGTATATGTTTTGATTTCCCAACTGCCATTGCGCCTTCCGCGACAGCCGCGGCGATCCCATCCGAGCGGCGACCCTTGTCTAACCCCCAAACGCGGCCCGCAAAACCGCATAACTCTTCCCCACCGCCACCTGCGGATCATCCTTCCCTTCCATCTCTAGCGACACCCATCCCTTAAATCCCGCCTTCCTCAAAATGCCCGCAATCCGCGGATAATCCAGGTCGAGCGTATACCACTCCCCGCCGCCGTAATACGTCTTCGCCTGCACAATCGTCGCCAACCCCGCCAACCGCTCAATCCCCTCATACGGATCGCCCGGATAATTTCCGGTGTCCATATTGATCCCCAGCCACGGCGAATTTACGGCCTTATGGATGGTCAACAAATTATCCACCTTCGTCGTCAAACCCCAGTGATTCTCCAGCGCCAGCATCACGCCCTCTTTTTCACACGTCGCCAGGCACTTCTGAATCGAGTCGATGCACCAGCCAAAGGCGTCTTTGTCCGTATACCCCGGCAGCGCCGGCTCATCGCCCTTCACCTTCATCAAATCGTCGAAAGATTTGATCGTCTTCCACCGTCCGCTGTTCAACCGCACGCAAGGAATCCCCAGCCGCGCCGCCAACTGCAAACACCGTACCGTATGGTCGATCATCTTCCGCCGCTCCGCCGCGTCGGGCGTAACAAAGTCTTGATGAATAGACAACATCGGGAACGACAATCCCCGTTCAAACGCCATTTTCTTTAGCTTCGCGCAATACGCCGGCGACTCATCCGCCATCTGCCGGTGCAGAATCTCCACTCCGTCAAAACCTAACGAGGCGGCGTGTTCGATCACTTTCTCGATCGGATACTTCTCCGTCTTAAAATGCCAGTAGCTGTAGGTCGAAACCGCCAGCGGAATACGCCCTGTAAATGGAGCCGCTTGCGCGGATTGCGCTTGAGCCGCGCTCAACGCCGCCGAACTCAATATCGATCGTCGAGAAATCATAAACATATTCTCGCTCATAAGGCATCAAATGACGCTCGGGTAAACAGCGCAGTCCCGCGGCCCCCCTGCCCGTCTGATACGCTAAGAAGAATTCGCATCTATGGAACGCACCGCAAACGGGGTCATCCCCATCACCAAGGCTCGGAAGTTTAACTGGATCACCATCATCTTCCTGGCCGTCTTCCACGCGGGCGCATTGGCCGCCCCGTTCTTTTTCGAGTGGACATCGTTGGCTGTAATGGTTCTGCTCTACTGGATAACTATTGGCTGGGGCATTGGCATGGGCTACCATCGCCTGCATACCCACCGCTCCTATGTCGTGCCGAAATGGATTGAATACCTCTTCGCGGTTTGCGGGACCATGACGCTCGAAGGCGGGCCCATCTTCTGGGTCGCCACCCACCGCCTTCATCACCAGAAGTCCGACCAGGAAGGCGATCCCCATACTCCGCGCGACGGCAAGTGGTGGTCGCACATCGGCTGGATTATCTTCGGTGAGTCAAAGCATAACAAGACCGACGAGCTGGCCCGCTACACGCCCGATCTGGCCAAGGATCCCTTCTACCGGTGGCTCAACACTTGGCACTTTCTCCCCGTCACCGTTTCTTCTATCCTCATCTGGTACTTCGGCGGCTGGTCGATGTTCCTCTGGGCCGTCTGCCTACGCATCGTTCTCGGCTTACACTCCACTTGGCTGGTCAATTCCGCCACCCACCTATGGGGCGGTCGCCGCTTCGATATCCGTGACGACTCCCGCAACAGTTGGTGGGTCGCTTTGCTAACCTTCGGCGAAGGTTGGCACAACAACCACCATGCCCACCCCAATTCGGCCCGCCACGGGTTGGCCTGGTACGAAGTGGACATGACCTGGATGCAGATCCGCTTCCTCCAGAGGATCGGCCTCGCGTCCAAGGTGAAGGCCGCCACTGTCGATATGGAATCCTCGCTGGCTCGCAAAGTGGCGTAGCTATTTCCCATGTTCAGGAGAAGGGCCGGCCATTGCCGGCCCTTTTTAGTTCCGGCGAGCATCCGTGATAGCGTAGCGGCATGTCCACTGGGACGATGGTTTCCCTCGAAGAATATTTGGCAACTGTATACGAGCCGGATTGCGATTTCGTAGACGGATGTCTTGAAGAGCGAAACGTAGGCGAATGGGACCATGCACAATTACAGGCGAGTATCGGTGCCTCTCTCCTCGCACGCTACAAAACGCAGGGGCTGAAAGTCCTATCGGGACTTCGCATTCGCGTCGCTCCTCGCCGGGTCCGCATTCCCGATCTTTGTGTTTTCCTGACCGATCCAAAGCAACGCGTACCGTCCACGCCCCCATTCCTCTGCATCGAAATTCTGTCACCCGAAGACCGCATGAGCAGCGTTGAAGTCCGCCTTAACGACTTTTTGGCCATGGGAGTTAACGCGGTCTGGGTCATCGACCCCGAAACTCGCCAAGCCTACACAGCCACTACCGCCGATGGGTTGCGAGAAGTCAAAACCGGCGTCCTCCGCACCGAATCGCCGGTCGTCGAAATGCCTCTCGCCGAAATTTTCTAATACCCGCTCTTCTTATCCACCAAGTTCAAGAGCGGCTCGCCTTCCTGAAACCGCCGCAAATTCTCCAGAAAAAACTGCATCGCCTCATCCGTCCACGTCGCCGTATGATCGGCGCAGTGCGGTGACAAAAGAACATTAGAGAGCCCCCAAAACGCATGCCCTTCCGGCAGCGGTTCCTTGTCGAACACATCCAACGCCGCGCCCTTAATCGTCCCTTCCCGCAGTGCCTGAATCAACGCCGCCTCGTCGATCACGGGACCTCGCCCGCAATTCATCACCACCGCCGACGGCTTCATCCCCCGCAGTTCTTTCTCGCCAACCAGCCCGCGAGTCTCCCCCGTCAACGGCGCCGCCACCAGCAAATAATCCACTCCCGCCATCATCTCCCCGCGCTCGGCCACCGAAAAACTCTTCGCCACTATCGGATCCTCTTCCGACAACTGCGGCCGCCGCCGGATCACATGAATCTTCATCCCCAGCGCATGCGCCCGCACCGCCGCCGCGCGCCCGATCTCGCCATACCCGATCACGCCCAGCGTCTTCCCCGCCACCATCTCCACCGTATACGGCTCCCACTTCCCCGCTTCCTGGCTTCGCACCATCCGCCGCAGGTCTTTCGCGAAGTGCAGGATCGAAGCCACCACAAACTCGCCCAGTGACTCCTTGAACACTCCCCGCCCATTCGTCATCGGCACCGTGCTCTCCGCCAGCGCCGGAAACAGAATACTTTCGAGTCCCGCCGACAGCGAATGCACCCACTGCACTCGAGGCGCCAGATCCCAGACGGTTTTCAACGGCAGTCCCGGACCCATGCAATACAAAATCGCGTCCGCGTTCTCACCGGCGCCCGCGAGCCCCTCAACCGTGTTCCCCACCACGTAGTTCACATCGGACGGCAGTTCGCGTAGCCATTTCAGGTACGGCGCGCTTGGATTGGAAACAACCAGCAAGGTCATGGAAGGCATTGTCTCCAACGTAACACGCCGTTTATGACACACTGAAATCGTGGCTGATTTCTGTTCCTGTGGCGCCCAGTTGCCTGCCGACGCTCGCTTCTGTCACCGCTGCGGCAGGCCCTTGCTCGCCGACCCCCCGTCCGAACTCGAAAACCCGTCCGACCCCGAACATTCCTCGGACGATCTTCGCGCCATCGCCGGCGCCGCTCCCGTTGCGGCATCCGAAACCCCGGCCGTTATTAGCTTTCACAACGCTAACGCCGTTCGCGCCGGCTTCTTCACCGCCATCATCATCTGGATTCTGATGGTTATCCCCATCGGCGGCATGGCCGGGCTTTTCTTGAAACTCTTCGTTCTGCTCGGCGGCGGCTTCCTCGCTGTCATCTTCTATTCCCGCCGCACCGGCCAGATGCTCTCCGTGGCCGCCGGCGCCCGCTTGGGCTGGATCACCGGCGTGCTCTTCTACGTCATCTGGATTCTCTTCTTCACCGTCACCATCCTTGTGCTGCAGAGTCAGGGCGGCCTGCTGGAGGCCTACAAAAAACAGTTGCAGGATTCTAACGCCCCCGCCGATACCATCCGCCAGATCACCGAAATTATGCAGTCTCCGGAAGTCTTCGGCGCCGTCATGGTGCTCATGCTCGGCCTCGTCTTCGTCGCCTTTACGCTGCCGATGATCCTGGGCGGCGCAGTAGCCGCAAAAGCCCTGGAACGAGATTAGCCCGCAGCTTCACAATCAGCACGCCGGCGAAGATGATAGCCATCGCCGTCACTTCTTTCTTTCCGAACGGCTCGTCGTAGAACAGTTTCCCCAGTGTCACCGCCACCACCGGATTGATGAAGGTGTAAATGGAAACTAGCGACACCGGCAGCGTCTCCAGCGAATAGATATAGGCGCTGTAGCCGATTATCGAGCCAAACGTCACGAGCCAGAACAGGCCCGCAATCCCGGTCGCCGACAGCGTCACCGGTCGCTCCGGCGTTACCAGGGCCGCGAGCAGATAGACGGTTCCGGCCGCGAATTGCTGCAATGCGCCCGTCAGGAACGGATGCGTCGTCGCCCGCCAGCGGCGCTGCAGGATGGAGCCCGTGTTCCAGAAAAACGAGCCCACCTGCAACACCAGAAATCCCTTCCATAAATTCGGGCCCATCACCAGCGCCCCATCCCCAGGCAGGATAAGCATTACCACCCCGGCCAATCCCACCAGCAAGCCCACCGCCACCGCCGCCGTTAGCCGCTCTCCGCCTGGCATCAACGCCTCCATCCCTACCAGCCAAAAGGGAGCGGTCGTGAGAAACAGCGCCGCCAAACCCGATGGAATCCAAGTCTCGGCGAAGGTCAGCGCGCCATTCGCCACTCCCAGCAGCATGAACCCGAACAGACAGGTACGAAGCAACTCCCGCCCGTCCGGAAGCGTCCAGCCCTTCCAGCGCGCCCAGGCCAGCATGATCGAGCCCGACAGCAAAAACCGGATCGCCACCAACAGCAGCGGCGGAAAGCTCTCCAGGGCCATGCGGATGCCAAGATAAGTCGTGCCCCAAAAGAAGCAAACGGCAATCAGCGCCGCGTACGGCAGCAGGTGCGCTCGTGACCCCATTCGTCATTTTACCACCCGGCGGGTGACTCGTAAGGGACGCTGGTATAGAGTCTACGCCAGGGTGCTTAACCGTTTATGGGGTTCGACAGACAGGTTGCCATTCTGAAGGATCAGTCATGCTCGCGGCCGGTCACGGCTCGGAGCGCAAAGGCCGGTCGTGGCCCCAACCGTTTACGAACTCTCGCCCAACCCCGGCCGCGACCGAGTCCGTTTTGCGCGAGTTCCTCACGAGTCAGCCTCGCGGGAATCCTTTTCGGCGCCTGTCCCCATACGGTTAGACGCCCCGCGTGGAGCCTTCAGGCTGGCCGAAGAGACCAGCCGCGCAACTCCTGCACGATCGCCGCTACCTATTCCAAGCTCCCGAGAAACGTACGCATCTCGCGCAGAACTTCCCCCTCGTTAGTTCGAAAAACGTAATGACTCGCGCCAGGGATCTCGATCACCCGGGAGTTGGCAACCCCCGAGCGAAATGTGTCCGCCATGTATTTCCTAGTGCGCGCCATGTGTGCAACGACTTTTTCCGCCGCTGCCAGCTTCTCCGTGTCAGTGAATTCGGGAGAGTCGGGCATCATTTCCTTCCACGTTCTGGGAGCGGCATAGAGTGCCAGCGCCGGCACGCGTATAAGGTTATAGTTTGGCTTTTCCACTCCCGCTCTCACCGCGTCCATAGGATCGAATCGCTCAGGATCGGGTTTCGGCTGTGCGGGGATACCTACCTTGTCGAAGTCACCGCTACGCTTGTTGTTCTGCGGCTGCACGTAGGTTCGGTCCCAGGCGGCGTCCAAATAGATAAGTGCCGCGATTCGGTTGGAATGGCGCGCGCCGATGGAGGACAGTTCTTCACCGGCAACGGAGTGTCCCGCCAACACTGGCCGTTCAAGCTTCAACGCATCCATCACACGGAGCACATCATTCGCCAGACCTTCCGCCGTGTAGCCGGTTTTGGGTTTGCTTGAGGCGCCGAAGCCGCGCCGCGTGATCCCGAAGACGTGGTACTCACCGACGAGCTTTGGGGCAAACTCATCGTAAACGTGGGCCGTCTCCCCACCCCCGGCCAAGAAAATGATAGTGCGCCCCCTACCTCCCCAATCGACAGCTTCGAGGCGGACATCGGGTTCGACTTCGATAAATTGAATCTTCGGAGGCCGACGAGGCCCCGGCTGCTGGCCCGCCAGAGTTGCGGCGGCCAAGGACAAAGTTAATGCCGCAAGCTTATGTCGAGTACTCACCAAATTACCTTCCTCACAACGCAACGCTCCGGCTCTGCTCGTAGCTTACACGCGAGGTCGAACCGGCCAGCCGGGGTTTGACCGGACCCGAGCGGATCAATCCCGTGAAACGGCATGGCATGCCGGCAGGTTTACGCAATGCCGCGCCTATCAGTTTCCGGCGGCCGCTCTCGTACGCCAAATAATTATGAAAGTGACGGAGCGAATCACACATTACACCCTCAACTAATTGTTGGACCGCGGCTAAGCGGATACCATTAGAGGGAACCGGCACGCTCTAACCGGAAAAGTGCCGTGTCGAAAGAGGGAATGATTATGCCGGGACCTGTGATCGAGATCGAGCCGGACGGACCGGATGGCGGAGCGCCGCTACGCCGTGGCCGCTTTGGATGCGGAAGCCTTATCGCCGGCCTGTTCCTGCTCCTGGTCGTCGCCAAGTCGCTCGCGTCGTCCATCCTGGACTACCAGTGGTGGAATGAAGTCGGCCAGTTGGACACGTGGTGGAAACAGATCTACGTTCACACCGCGCCCATCCTCTACGTCACCGTCTTCGGCTACATCGTCCTCTGGATCGTTCATGCGCGCGCCCTAAAGGCCGGCGGCGCCCGTCTTTCTCAGTACCCTTGGTATGGTCGCGCTTCCTCCATCGCCCTATTGCCGCTCGCATGGATCCTGGCCGCAATGCAATTCTCCTCCTGGGACATCGCTACATGGCTGGGCAGCCGCGGTACAACCGCATCGTCGGATTGGCGCGATCCCGTCTTTGGTAACTCCGTCGAGTTCTATTTCTTCGAACTCCCCGTCTACAGAAGCCTGACCGGGTATCTCTTCTTGCTGCTCGCCGTCTGCGCCATTGGCTATTGGCTCGTCAGTCGGCTCTGGGCGCTACGCAGCCGTTTCAGCGGCGGCCAAATCATGATCGATTGGCGGGACATGACCGGCGGCGACCTCATCGGAGCCCGCTTGCTGGGCGCCGCCGCGCTCCTTGCTCTCGCCGCTCGCGAGTGGCTCGGCCGTTACAGTTCCCTTTACGACGATCATCCGTTCCTTACCGGAGCCGACTATGTCGCCGTCAATCTCACCATTCCCCTCACCGTCGCTTGGGCCGTCCTCATCGTCATCGGCGCCGGTCTTCTCGCCGCCGGACGCGGACGCCTGGCGTTGTCGATTCTCCTCTTCCTGCCCATCCGCGCCCTTGTTCCCGGCATCGTCAACTCCATCCACGTTCGCCCCAATGAAATCACTCTGCAGAAGCCTTACATCGAACACCACATGCGCGCCACCCGCGAAGCCTACGGACTGGGCGCCAGCCTCAAGGAACTGCAAGTAAAAGCTTCTCCCGGCGGTAGAATCGACGTCGCCGCCAATCAGGCTTCGCTCGAAAACGTCCGCCTGTGGGACTGGCAGGCGTTCCACGACACCGTCACCCAGATCCAACCCCTTCGCCCTTACAGCTACGTCGACACCGACATCGACCGCTACCGCATCGGCGGCAAACTTCGCCAAGTGCTCCTGACCCCGCGGGAACTGGATATCCAGCAACTCGGGGAAGCCCGCAACCGCTGGCCGAATCGCCATGTGATTTACACCCACGGATACGGCATTGTCGCCGCCGACGCCAATCGCATCACGCCCGACGGACTCCCGCGCCTGTTCATTCAGGATGCGCCCCCCAAAGTGACCGCCGAAGGACTCAAACTCACGCGCCCCGAGATCTACTACGGCGAGGTGGCGCATGAACCCGTGTTCGTTCGGACCTCCCAGCCCGAGTTCAACTACCCCTCCGGCTCCGACAACGTACATATGCACTATGACGGCACGGGCGGCTTCCCCATTCAGTCCTTCGCCATGCGGACCGTGGCCGCGGTCGCCTACAACGACTGGAATATTCTGCTGACCTCCTACCTCCAGAACGAGAGCCGCATGATGATCCGCCGCCGTGTGAAAGACCGCGTCGAGACCCTGGCGCCCTTTCTTCTTTGGGATACCGACCCCTACCTGATTATTCGCGCCGACGGCAAGCTCGTCTGGATCATCGATGGCTACACTACTTCCAGTCGCCATCCCTATGCCGAGCCGGTCAGAACAACCGAAAGCGGCGCTATAAATTACGCCCGCAACTCCGTTAAAGCTACTGTCGACGCTTACTCCGGAGAGACCCTCCTTTACGTGTTCGAGCCTGGCGACCCGCTCATTCGCGCCTATCGCAACGTCTTCCCCAGCCTCTTCCGGGACAAGGCCGCCATGCCCGCCGACCTTCGGGAGCATGTCCGCTACCCGGAATGGCTCTTTGGCATTCAGGCCGAAATTTTGCTTACTTTCCACATGACCGCCGCCGACGCTTTCTACAACAAAGTGGACGTTTGGGACGTGGCTCGCCGCTCCACCGCCGGAAACACCCGCGGCAAGGCGCCGGTTGACGCAAACTATGTCGTCACCGCGCTGCCCAGGGAAGCCGGAGGTAGCGGAGAAGCCGAATTCCTTCTGATGCTGCCCTTTACTCCGCGCGGCAAGGACAACTTGATCGGCCTGCTAATAGCGCGCTGCGATGGAGAATCGTTGGGCCAAATGGCCCTCATGCAGCTCCCCAAGGAAGAACTATTTTACGGCCCCATGCAAATCGAGAGCCGGCTCAATCAGGACCAAACGATCTCGAAGGATTTGACCCTGTGGAATCAGCAGGGCTCGCAGGTGCTCCACGGGCAAATGATCGTGCTCCCCATCGGAAATACATTCCTCTTCGTGGAACCCATCTACCTGCAAGCCTCCCAGGCGCGGATGCCGCAGTTGAAAAAAGTGGTGCTGGCCTACGGCAACGAATTGATCTACACCGATACCTACGAGCAGGCGCTGGCGCAGTTGGCCGGCGGCCAGCCCGCCGCCATTCCCAAGGAGGCTCAACCGGGCGACCCCCCGTCGCCTCCCACTCCCGCCACACCTCCGAGCGGCGCCGAACGGCTCGATACGCTTCGTTCCTGGATGGACCGATATCGGAAAGCCGCTCAGCAAGGACAGTGGACCGAGGCCGGCAAGGCGCTGGAGGCGTTGGAATCCGAGTTGCGAAAGAAACCTTAGCCCAACTTCCGCAGTTTGCCTCAGGATCCAGGAATTTTGAGGCATTTTTTCTTCCTGGGTAGTCCCGAAACATGACCGGGATCATTTGTTTTCAATGCCGGCTTTGACTACGGGCGGAGTT
>JBJXFL010000247.1:0-12361 GCA_046155405.1 Bryobacteraceae bacterium
AACTCCGCCCGTAGTCAAAGCCGGCATTGAAAACAAATGATCCCGGTCATGTTTCGGGACTACCCAGGAAGAAAAAATGCCTCAAAATTCCTGGATCCTGAGGCAAACTGCGGAAGTTGGGCTAAGGCCTGAGCGGCGAGGATTGGCGCCGGTGGTTGGTTCGTTCGTGGCCGCTTGCCACGGTCTGGGCGGCGAGGATCGGCGCTGGTGGTTGTTCGTTCGTGGCCGCTTGCCACGGCACTTGGGGCGGCCCGGTCAACGACCGTATCGCCCTCCGCCAGGCGTCGGATGGTACGAACGCATCCAGCGATTCGGGCTGGTGCGGCCGAACTGGACAAGGCCGACTGGGTCCGGGCATTCCTGAGGCGGAAAAAGCGCATGTCCGGTTCGACGAGGGGAGGGGCGAATTCAACCCCTCCTACGCGACCGCGGCTCAGTTTCTGGCCGTAGGTCGCGTACTAAAAAACCTGAAAACGCTCTAACGCGCCTGCACGACCAACGAATACTCACGTACCGTCTCGCCGGACTTTTTCAGCCGTACCCAATACTGCCCCGGCGGAAGGCCGGCCGCGTAGCGCAGTTCGGCCTTCCCCTCGGCCATCGCCACCGGTGTCTCGGTAACCACCGTTCCACTCACGTTCACAATCTGCGCGGAGGCTCCGGCCGCGTCCAATCCCGCCACGTCCAGGCGCATGTGCAGCGCAAATCCTTCCACGCCGCCCGCGTTCGCCGCGGCGCCGCCGCGCAGCGTGGCCAGTTCAACCGTTCGCCATTCGTTTGGCGCCGTAGCGCTCCACGGTTGCCACACTAGAATCGCAACTAACGCCACCAACGCCCCGGCCATCGCCGGTACCGGTATTGGCAGCCAGTCCAGCCGCAGCCAACTCCGCCACGCCGCTTCCACCGGCCGTGCCGTGGCGACGATTTCCGTCGCTTTTCGCATCAGGCTGACATATTCGGACGTTTCGTCCAGTCGTACTTGGCAATGGGCGCATAAAAGAAGGTGCTCCTCCATCTCGCCCAGTTCCGGCTCATCCAGCCGGCCCATGGCGTAGCGCTCCAGAATTTCTTCCTCGGGATGCGCCTTACTGTGCTTGGCCATCCAGATCTCCTCTTCGCGAATCCGATGTAACTTCCTGTTCATAAAAAGGGGCAGTCCAGTACCCTCATTTAGATAGTGTCAGGCTCCGGCGCTTTTTCTCATTAAATTATTTTCACTTGAGCTCATCTTTTCCAGGCGTCGTTTGCCCAGCTCCGCGAACCGCTGCTTCGCCCTTGATTTTAAGAGCCGGAATTGCGTATCGTTCAGCCCCATTTCGCGGCAAATCTGCTCCTGGCTCTGCTCATACAGGTAGAACCGCGTCAATATCTCCCGGTCCCGCTGCGAGATCGTGTGCAGTACTTGCTCCATGATCGCCACTTTTTGCCGCCGTAACGCGTCGCGCTCCGGGTTTACCCGCTCATCGGCCATCAGCGACCCGTCTTCCAGGTCCGTCCGCTCCCGCCTTTCTTCCACCAGACGATCGATATGCGTCGCCACCAGCCGGCGCACGACAGTCCGCACGTAGCCCATTAGTCGTTCCGGCTCGCGCAACTCGCCACGCTGGATCGCGCTCAACACGACCAGGAACGTATCGTGAACTTTGTCGTCAATCTCCTGCGCGCCCAACTGTCTTGAGAGGTAGTAGCGCACGCCGCGGCCAAATGTCGAATACAGCCGCGTCATCGCGTCCTGATCTCCGGCGCGAATACTCTCGACCATTTCCGACCATTCCGCCGGTGCCGCGCCGCCTGGGTCCCGAGGGTCCAGGTCTCCGCCGGGCGCCGTTTCTTCTATCATCGTTAACATAATTGGTGAACTCACCTTCTAGCCAGCAATATATGGCCGGCCCAATTCCGCGGCTGTGCCGAAACTCCGCCACCGCGAATGCAGGCCAACTGGGCCTGCCGCAACGCCGAAGCGACCGGCAGCGGCGAGCCTCTGTCGCCACTCGCCAGCCGCTCATAAAAAGTCGAAAAGAACGCCGTCGATTCATCGCCCACCGGCCATAGGGTCGATATCACCTGCCGCGATCCCGCTGTCAGCCAGGCCCGGGTCAAACCCAACAACCCCGACCCCTTCGCCGTCTCCCCGCCGGTCGCATGGCAGGCGCTTAGTACGACCAGCTCCGCCCGCAATGGGAGCGCCGCGATGTCCTCCGCCGCTAGCAGTCCCGGGGTTCCATCCGGCCTCATGGAGAGCGCCAGCCGCGGGCGGGCGGCGTCGTTCGGCGGCGTGGCCGTGTGCGTCGCCACGTGTACAATGCCCGGATGCCATTCGCTCAACCGCGCCAGCACCGCCTCCTCGCCGCTCTCTGAGCCCAGATGGATCGCCGTTTCATAGCCGGCTTTCCGCCACGCGGCCAAAGCCGCTTCGCCTTCTCTCCGCGTGCCCGGCAATCGCGGCAGCTCCCGGGCGAAATCGCCCGCATGCACGCGCCGCTGCCAGAACCACGGCTGCGGCCGCCGCTCATCGGCCGCATTGAAAATCGGATCCGCTACCACCAGGAATCGTCGCGCGACGGGCGCGCCCGTCTCCCGCCGCAACGCGTTCGGGACCAGCCGCACTTCCATCCGCTCGGCCAGGTACTTCCCGTTTCCCGCCGGCAGCGCCGCAAAAGGCAACTGGAATAGTCCCGCGTCCGCGACGACGTCCCAACGCGTCGCCCGCAGGCACTCCGTGCGCAGCCGGCCCAGCAGCGTCTCCATTAACCGCTCGCCCTTCACCCCCGCGTCCGCCGAGTCGTTCAAGATCGCCGCCCGGAAGCTGTCCGCCTCCCGCAAAATCCGTTCCCGCCGGGGCAGCGAAGTCACCCGCAGCCCCGCCTTCGTCCAAACCCATAGCCACGATCCCTCATCGTCCAGCCAGTAGGTCAACACCGCTTCGCCCTCTTTCGGCGCCTCCAGCCGGCTCACCGGCTCGGGCGCCGGACCGGCCGCCGCCACTTCCCGTTCCAATATCGCCGCCCGGACGATCTTCAGTTCATGCGCCGCAGCCCCGTTCCCGGCCAGCCACTGCCCTTCCAGCCGCCTTGCCTCGGCATACATCGGCTCACTTGCCGCGCCCGCATCATGACTTTTCTCCAGGCTCCAGGCGCGCGTCGTCTGGATCAACGTGAACATCTCCGCCGATAACCGCGCGTCCGGACGCTGCCGGTACAGCCTTCCGGCCACGCGTAAATGGCCCTCAATCAGTTCCAGCAACCGCCGTTCAGCCCCCAGCCGGAGCCGTTCGGCGGGCGGGAGCGCTTGCCGCCAACGCCGCGCCCAATCCATCGCTTCCCGATAACTCTCAAGCGCTGCCCGCAGCCGTCCTTCGCCCGCGTAGACATGACCATGCTCGGCCACCACGCTCCATTCCGCCACCGGAATCTTCCGCCCACGCTCGCCCGCCGCCCGTACCCGGTCCATCCAGATCCGCGCGACGGTGTACCGCCCCATCTTCCGGTACAGCCTGCCCAACTTCCCCTCGGTTAACGCCAGCCGCGGATCGTTCGCCGCCTTCCGCTTAAACCAGGCGCGCGCCAGAAGATCCTCGGCCTGGCCGTAGCGTTCCGTCTCCATCGCCTCATGGCCCCATAAGTCCAATATTTCGGCCTCTTGGGTCAACGAACCCATTATCGACGCCTCCAGCAGCGCCTCCCGGAGCAGCGGTTCCGCCGCCGCCAGTCCCCGCGCTTTCGAGATCGCGCGTCCGAAGCTCAACAAGATGGTAATTCTCATTACTGGATCCTGTTTCCGCGGACGTATCGCCACGCCGCGCAGCGCCGCCGTGGCCGCCGCGTCGTTGTCGCCGGTCTGTATATAGAGGTTGGCGAGGTTCGCCTCCACCGCCTGCATCGTCGACAGATCGCTCGCCCGTCCCGCCGCCGCCCGCGCCGCCAGCAGCGTTTGGATGGCCGTCCGGTTCTCGCGCCGCAACAAATATGCCGTGCTCAGGTTCGCCAGGAACCGGCCCTCGGATGCTGCGTCTCCTGCGCGCTTTGCCGCATCCGCTCCGGCGGTAAGCTCGTCAATCGCCGTCCGGTAGTCGCCGCGCTCCAGCGCAAGCAGTCCCGAGGCTCGAAATTTCTTAAAGGCGGCGCTTGCCCAGACCAATTCAGGATCTGGACTCGTAGTGCGCAAAAATGGTATTTGGCTGCAACCAGCCAGCAAAACGAACCCGGTGATCGCTACGACCAGACGCATGCCACAAGCTTCCCTTTGAATATGAGAAGGGCGCGGTGACTGGCGTCCTAGGAGACCCCTTAACAGGGAGTACTCCTAGGATCATACCAGACTTAGCAACGAGTGCATCCCGAAAGTGTGGGATAGCATTTATCTTGCGACTGTGAGCGCAAGAGGTTTATTTAGTGACGCGTAGGGTTCACAGTCCGGGAATAATGACAACGATGATCGTTTCCATTTGGCTCCCAGAACTCAGTGGCCTCTCGACCACCTCAAACAAACAGTACCAGACGATTTAGTACTAGTTGGTTGCCTAAAAATTTCAATTCATTGAAAACAAAGGAAATATAATTATTAATTTCTTATGAACGGCTTTTCCAAGTTTCTTAAAATCAATAATTTGGCGATTTTTACGTTTCCAAAAAATCGAATAAGTGACATTATTATCAATAATTTGCGCAGAATTTTCGAGCGAGCGAATTCCGACTAGTACTAGAACTGTTGTCAAATAGCGATATGAGCTCCGCTCCCGCCAAGGCGACCTTAAGCCGTCCGGGGAACACTCTTAACTTGGCTTGATCCAGCCGGGAATCTTACATGTGCGCAGATGTAAACAAATTTCCTGGGGCCTAGCGCTATGCAAATCGCGGCAACTTCGCCAGCAAATCCGCTACTCCGAGTTGTGGCGCCCACCCCTCGATATAGCCCCAATCGATCCGCTCGCCTTGGACTCGCAGAATGCCAAGAATGTCGTTCCACTGCTTTTCAGAGCTCCGTCCTCCCTGGTCGTACCAACGGAGCTTGGCCAGCACTACGTCTTCCGGGCTCGCCACCGGCACTTCGATATCGGAGAGGAAATCGACGTGTGCAAATACTTTACGCGCTAACTGGGCCGTTCCAAACGCATCCACACCCGCCGGAAAAAAGTCGAACTTCGTCACATCCCGCATCGACAAAATGTTGAACGAAACACCGCGGCGGACCGCCTCCTTCGCGTTCTCTACATCGAAATAGAAGCGAGTTCCCAGCAGCACCGCCAGCCGCTCCAACAGAGGGGCGGTTATTCTGGCCAGCAAGTCCACGTCCATCGTAGCCCGTGGTTCCCCATGCGCACTGCTCGCGACCGACCCAACCAACGCATAGTCTATTTTCAGCACTTCCAACGCCCAGAGTAATTCTTCGGCCGGTCGTACCGTTTCGTTCAATCCGTCCTCGGGCCGAACGCGCGTGTTGCAAAGTCACGCCCGTAACGCTTCTCCGCCAGCAAAAAACGCAACTGATCCTCGGTCGCCACGGGATGCCTTTTTCGCAGCAGCCCGATTTCCAAAGAGCGCACCAACTCCGACATCTCGAGTGCATTCGTCATGCGCTGTCCCAGAGTTTGCTTCCGCCGCAGCCTGAGGACCATTTGCTCGACTTCAGGCGTAGTATCCGAAATCATATCCGCACCCCAATCATAACGCTTCTCACCGTACCAAATGAAACCGCTCTTGCCGCCGCAACACCCACTCCATCTTCCCGTCCGGCCGCATGTGCGCCTCTTCCTCCATCCCAATAAAAACCTCCGCCCCGCCCCATTCGGGCACAGGCACTTTCGCCGATAACTCAATCGAAAACCAAGTGCCCGGCTTCAGCGGCACATCGCCGCGGCCCGGTACGCCCTGCTGCCGGTCCCACAAGCCGATCAGCGGTCCCGCCCCGTGCCCATGATCCCCGATCGGATGCGTGTAAATCGTGCCCTTAATCCCCGCGTCCAACACATCCGCCAACGCTTCGCTCAGAACGGCATTCCCAGTCAACCCGGGCTTCATCCGCTGTAATAGCAGATCCTGCATTCGCTTCCCCTTCTCCAGGGCCGCGATCAGCCCCGCCGGCGGCTCCGTCTCGCCCGTCCGGAGAACATATCCCATATGCTGCGTATCGGTATTCAACCGCATGGCCGACAATCCGAAATCAACGTGCAAAACATCGCCCCGGTCAATCAACGCCGGCCCATCCTCGCTCAGGAAACTAACCCCGCTCTTGGCTGGCTTCTGCACTCGCACCGACGGCTGAAACCAGGTCCCAAACCCGCCATCGAGCGCCTTCTGCCGTAGCCACCAAACCACATCCTCGTTCGTCGTCACCCCCGGCCTGATGACCTCGCTCGAAAACGCCCGCCCAATTAGCGAATGCGCGTTCTCCATCAGTTTTCGGTACAACGGCATCATTTCCGGCAGTCGCGTCTCGACGTACTCGAGCGCGAGCAGCTCCGCCCGTTTCAACTTCGCTCGGTTCTCCGCCCCCAGCGCCTCTTCCAACTGTTCCCGCTCGCCGGCCGACAACCCATCGGCGAACGCGTGCGTTTGCGAGATATCGACGGCGATATTCTTCGGCTTCCGTTCGTCGATTAACTTCCGCAGCAGCTTCCACTGCGCATCGCCCAGCAGTTCCCGGTTCTCCGCCGTTGGATCCCGATAAACCGTGAACAGGCCGCCCTGCGAGTTTCCGCCCAACGCCAATCGTTCCACGCCCCTCTCCGGTCCGCGGTCAAAGAGCACGTAGATGGTCCGCCGCCGCGCCGCGAACGTGGTCGGCGCAACCAGCGAGAAAAACACCGGGTCTTCGTTGTACTCGCGCGACACGACCAGCCACATCGCCACATCGTGTTTTCGCATCAGCGGCGGCAGCACTCGTTCCAACCGCAGCCGTACCCAGTCCTGCTGCGTCGCCGCCTGTTCCCGCAACGGAGGCAAAGCCGGCTGAGCGAAAAGTCCAATTCCCAAACAACCGGCCAGCAGTAAACGGCGCATGCCGTCAGGATAGCTTAGTGCTATCGAGCGTTATACTCCACCTGAAAACTATGACCGATTTCCTGCAACCGGGGAACGACGGTTCGCTGCCCGATGGCTTCGCGGTGTGGCGGCGCGGCGTGACGAACACGGTCCGTCCCGAACCGCTCGAAGCGCCGCCCAGAGGCCGCGAATTCCGGATCAATGCGACGGTTCGGCGGAAGCTCGCGAAGGATGAGGCGAGCCCGGACTACGCGGCTATTTATCAACGCTGCCTGGCAATTCTACGCAACCGCGGCGCCGAATTTTTGCTGAACGCGCGCAAAACGGACTCGGTCGCGGCTGGTGCTGGGCGAGAGTTGGTAAATGGCTCTGACGACCGCAACCCCATCCATACCTGGGTCGAGTGGCACGCATGGTGGGCGAGCGACGTCTCGGACAAGTACCCGGATGCGGGGGAGCACGTTGTGGCCTGCGCCAGCATCACGCTCGGTCTCGTCTACCCCAAGTCTGGAGCGCCAAAGCCGGAAGGGCAGAGACCGCCGGAACCCGCCCAACTGCGGAAACCCGGCGGAGCGATGGCCGATCCGTTGGCGCTCCAGCAACATCCGGAACGCATCGACGAGTCCTACGTCGAGTTCGACTTCGACGATCCCTCGGCGCCCACCGCCGATATCACTATCTCCTACGGCGAGCGCGTTCCGTCTACCGTGGAAATCAACTTTGAGCCATTCGTGCGCCGCGCCGAAAGCCTGGCCGTATTCTACGCCGGCACGCTTTCGCCGGACGTCCCGATTGTCATCGCCCGGCGGGAATGGTTTTCCATCACCGATGCAAACTTCGTCGTTGTGACGCTCTACTTTAGAAACTCGCGCAAAACGGACTCGGTCGCGGCGATGGGGTGCGAGAGTTCCTAAACGGTTGGGGGCCGCGACCGGCCTTTGCGCTACTTTCGTGCGTCTTGGGCTTGAGTGCCGGATGCATTGCCGGCGCGCCGATCGCCCGGAATGCCCTCCACCGCCCGCAATCGTCCGTCGGTGGTCTCATCCACCAGAAACCGCCGCAGTTTGTTTCCATCGAATACGGCGGCTCCGAAACTGGTGGCCATCACGATATGATCCCCGACCCGCGCCATTCCCCGCACAATTTCCCGTAGCTTGAACCGTTCCATTTTTTCCGTCGCGCGATCGAATCGAACCACGCCTCCGCCGCCGCTTCCCCATTCGCCATGATGCGCCAATCCGAGCCAAACCGCGTCCGGCTCAACCAGCATCGCGGTTATCGACCAGTTGCGGATTTCTTCCGGCGTGAACATCCGGTACCGCCTATTTTCCACATCGAAGTATCCAAACCCGCCCACACCCGTCATCCCTTCTCCGTCGTAGAAGGTTTTCCCAAACCAGAGCGTGCCCTCGGCCACCTGCCACGGCCCGATCTGTTCATTCATCGTCGCCGCATTGCGACTGTAGCCATTCTTTACCCGCTCCGGCCGCGCCGCTCCGAACTCATCGTAGGTGCTTTGGGGCAGCGAGAAACGCTTGACTGTTCCCCCCGTTCGCTCAACGACAAGCGGCGGGTTTCCCTCCGCAACCGATAGCGTGAACGCATTCCCCGGCCCAAAACGCGCCGGTTTTGGTACAATCCTCATCCAACGTTCCGCATCCACGCCGCGCAGCACTCGAAACGCGGGCTCAAATCCCGCCAAGTGCTCCAGCGCAACCAGCCGATCCGGTTCGGAGCCCACGCGCATGGCCTTCTCCGCCGTTACCACCACCCGCTGCATCGCGAACGGCCGATATTCAACCCGTTTGATCAGTCCCTTCGCGCGGATATCGTAAACATATTTTCGATTCGGCCCGGCCGGACCCTTCTCCGGCGTGCAGGAAATCACCACGTCCGTCGCCGTTGCCCGCTCCACCCTGGCAGAGCACGCCTCGACGTGCAGCGCGTTCTCAACTTCGATCTTGTACAGCAAGCCGGGCTCGCTCCGCCGCTGCAAAAATATGCCAAGATTCGACTTCCCGTCCCACCAACCGAAGTCGTCGTTCGGCGATCCCCAGTTCTCCGGAGTAGCGAGCGAAACCACTACATCCAGATCCGCGTCGACCGGCGCCCGGTCGAGAATTCGCACGTAGCGGTGTTCGCCATCGCGCAATTGTTGAACAACTGCCTGGTCAGCCACCGAAGCAGACCACGCACAGGCCGCAAACACCCAAAAACAACATTGGGGACGGAGCATCCCTTCAGTCTATGCTATGGAACCGGAAGGAGCTACGTCTGCAAATGCAAGCCCTTATGAATTGCGTACAGCGCCAACTCCAGCCGATCCGATACGCCCAATTTATCGAAGATATTGTGCAGATGATTTTTCACCGTCTGCTCGGAAATAAACATCTTTTCGGCCATTTCCTTGTTCTTATAGCCCTGCGCCACCAACGCCACAATCTCACGCTCGCGTGTCGACAACGGTGACCTCTCGCGACTCTTGCCGGCCGCGCCCGCCGCCGCCATCTCGCTCCCCGGGGTCGCAAATTGCCGCATTACCGCCGCCGTCGTATGCGAATCCAGCCAGATTTCACCGGCGAACACCTTCCGGATGGATTTCACGATCAAGTCGGGTGCCGTCTGCTTCAACACGATCCCAGAGCAGCCTAGCTTCATCGCCTGCACGAACTCGTTCTTGTCTTCCGAGGCCGTCAGTATGATTACCCGCGTCCGCTTGTTCGTTTGCTGCAACGTCTCCAGAGCCCCCAATCCGTCCAGGTTTGGCATCCGCAGGTCAAGCAGCAGCACGTCCGGATTCGTCTCGTGGACCACGTCAAGCACCGCTCGTCCGTCGCCCGCTTCGCCCACGACGTCAATGTCGCTTTCCAGCGAAAGCAGACGCTTGATCCCGTCCCGAACAATGGGATGATCGTCCGCGATCACAATCCGAATGCGCTTCTCAAGAATCTCTACCCCAAGAGGGCTTTCCATGATCGCCGTTCCGTTGGTCATTGTGTTTTCCAGCACCACGTTTCCGATGGTAAAGGCGCCCTAGTACGGGGTCAACTGAGAGTACCCCTACCATTAGCGCCGGAAACGACCTACGCAGTTCTAAGGAATCACCCTAGAAACCAAGCGTGAATTTTGCTCGGCCACCGAGGTGAGAGTGAATAGATCGCAAATATCGAGAGATGTCAAGCATATCATATCTAAGGAATTCAATGAGTTGCGCCTTTGCATACTCGACGGCCTCTTAGGGCCTCCACGCCACTAAATTTACAATTCCTCCGCCGCCTCCCGCAGCCGTTCCGCAAAATTTCCGCCGGATTCCGTCCACAACGCTCGCCTTTCCACCGGCAGCGCCTCGTCCAAGGTATGGACAAATTTCAACAATCCCTTCAAATTCGACCGGGCGTACCAGGCCCCATTGGGTAACTCCGCCTGCGGGAGGAACCAAGTATCCAACCCAAAATCGACCCGCAGATGCTCCGCCTGCCGCTCCTCATCGCCCACCGGCGAATCGTTAAACCGCGGCCCGAAACAGTGCAGCGAAACTCGCGCAGGTTGCAGCGCCCAATCTTTTTCATACGTCCACATGCCCCACCAGGTATCGAAGGTATACGCGCAGTCATCATTTTGAAATTCTTCGGCGGCCGCCATCACCGCCTTTGGAGCGATTGGGTCCAGAAAGGCAACTTCTTCGAGCGGTGGTTCCGCCGAGGAAACCGCTTGCACGCGCAGAACGGAGTCCGCCGGATTCCGGGGAGAAAAAGGAAACAACTCCAAAGCCCGTCCGTAGTGCCGCAACATGGTCAACGCGGAAAAATTCCGCAGCCAGCAAGAATAGTAAAGATGATCCGCCACGCTATTATTTTGACAGCAGTCCCGGTGCCCGGGCGCCGCGATCATTATCATTCTCCGGGCCATTCACTTGTCTTACGCGGAATTATCCGGCTAAACCCTTCAGCGTCTTCATTTTGTCTATAGGCGGTTCATGATCGCATGGTGAGCGGACTTTGCGCTGTTTCGATATTCCCGGCACCGGTGATGATCGAGTCGCGTGGAATCCGCGTGAACGCGCGTTTCAGCCGTTCTTCGACGGGGGCGCGTGGCGATAGTGAGTGCGTCGCGGGGCATACCGGCCTCAATCAATCCGGCGATTCGCCCGTGGCGGCGGACGCGGGCGATGATCTTTTCGAGTTCGGAGTGGAGGAGCGGCTGGCCCAGTTTGGCCAGGCGGTCAATGCGGCCCATCATTACTTGGTTGTGGGTAATCCATACCCGCCAGCTTGGAGTCGAGCCTGCCTTCACGCCGTTGACCCGATAGTAGATACTGAAACCTGGACGCAAAGCACCCGTGAAACGAACGATCCAAGTGCGCATCAGCAGCGGCGAACGACAATATGTCGCCGAGTGCCTGGAGCTTCCCGTGGTCACGCAGGCGGCGACTCTGGATGAACTGGCTATCAACATTCGGGGAGCCATAGGCCTGCATCTCGAGGGAGAAAGCCTCGCCGACCTAGGTTTTTCCAGCAACCCAACGATTCTAGCGACGATGGAACTAGAGTCAGTGGCCTGATGTTTCGGGCCGGCAGGTGCTAAAAATTCTCGGCGAATTTGGATTCCACGATTTCGTGCAGCGAGGTAGTCACATCAAGCTCCGCCGGCGCCTTGCGGATGGCCGAAGCCAGACATTGACCTGGGCGCGGGCCAAGGTGGCGGGCGGTGCGGTTGCGGCAAAAGGGGCAGCGGTTATGGGGCCACACCGAGGCGAGTACGGTGCCGGCGTTAGCGGCCGACGCCTTGAATGTTGATAAGATCCTCGACTTCGGCCTTAGGATGGTTCAGGCCCGATTCCAGGGTTTGGGGGGCGCGCCAGAAGTCCATGTGCGAGGTCATGTGCACGCAGGAGATGGTGCAGTGCGGGGCGCAATCCTTCTTGGTGAGGTATTCGCGGCGGATGTCTTCGACGGTGTAGTTGAGGAGATCGACGCCGGGGTAACCGCGCTGCTGGGAGCAGTAGTGGACGAGGCCGTCTTCGCAGACGTAGATGTAGCGGCTGCCGGCGCGGCAGCGCCAATCGATGGATTGGCCGAGGGCGACGCGTTCCTGGAAGCCGGAGAAGTGGGCGAAGCTGCGCCGGTGGAGCGTTTTGAATTCGCGGAAGACCTTGAGCTCCTTTTCTCCTAGCGGTTTGAGTTGGCCGTGGCCGTCGTGAATGATTCCGACGGTGCAACTGAAGCCGAGTTCGAGGGCGCGGCGGCCGATGGTAAGCGCGTCGCCGGGATTGCTGGTGCCGCCGCCGAGGACGGAGTTAATGTTGACGTGAAACTCGGCGTGTTCGGCGAGCATTTGCAGTTTCTTGTCGAGAACTTTGAGACTCTTTTTGGACACCTCGT
>JBJXFL010000248.1:0-13580 GCA_046155405.1 Bryobacteraceae bacterium
GGCGGCGTTGGGGGTTACTTTCGCGATGATATGCGGGGCTTGCGGGGTAGTGTTTTTTGGGTTGATAGCCGTGCAGGGCGTGCTGTTAAACGTGCTGCCGGCGCGGTGGTTTGAGCGGGCGATGATCGGGCTGCAGGCGCTGTTGGCGTCAGTGTCGCTGGGCGGATTCTGGATGGCGGCGTGGAAGGGGCATCTCGCGCTGGCGGGGTGGGCGTTTGGGTATCCGGATTTGGGCGTAGCGGTTGCGGCGGCGTTGGTGAGTTATGCGCTGAGTTTCCATCGATATCGGCGATTGCTGTTGGAGGGGCCGCGGTTGGCGGCGCCGCGACGGGGCGATTGGGGAGTGGATTCCTTCGTTCGGGATCCGAGGGAGCAGGCGGTGATTGGATTCATGCTGGCGACGGTGCGGCGAAGCCCGGTACACCGGCTGGCGGTGCTGGTTTACGCGGGATTGGCGGCGGCATGGCTGGGGAAAGCAGTGGTGGGAGAGTCGTCGGGGAGTGAGCTGCAGCGACTGCTGTTTACGGTGTATCCGTTGGGGTTGCTGGTGTTGAGCGTATGGGGGATGCGGCACTTGTTTTCGTTGCCGGTGGAACTGCGGGCGAATTGGCTATTTCAGGTGACCGAGCGCGAGGGACGGGCGGCATGGATGCGGGCTACGGAGCGTTTTGTTTTCGCGGCGGGCGTCGTGCCATTGGTGGCGATTGGAGCGGCGTTTGTGGGGTGGGAGGCGGGCGCGTGGACTGCGGCGGCGTGGGCGGCGGTGGCGTTTCTTGTGGGGGCGATCACGTTTGAGATAGTGTTTCGGGATTGGCGGAAGCTGCCGTTCACGTGTTCGTACCTGCCCGGGAAGCGACCGTTGCTGATTACTTGCACGATGTTTTTAGGGCTTTCTCCGGTGCTTTTGATATTGGCTTGGATCGTGTTTTTGAGCGCGACGAACCCGGCGTCGTTCCTGGTGGTGTTAGCGCTGGAACTGGGGATTTGGCGATATTTACGAGCGGTGCGGATGGGGAATTGGGGTGCCGTGCCGTTGCGGTATGTGGAGGAATTGGCGGCCGAAGTGGACACATTTGATTTGGCGGGGGATGGGACCGTGGTGGCGCAGGAGGAGTTTCAAAGGGAGTGGAGCGCGATGATGCGCGGCGGACCGGATGCGCCGATCATGCGGCCGCTGGATGAGGGCGAGACGTGGATGGGGCGGGTGAGCGAATGGCTGCGGGCGGTGCCGCAGGATGTCCATTATGCACTGCGAGTGTTGCGGAAGAGTCCGGGGTTTGTGGCGACGGTGGTGTTGACTCTGGGGTTGGGATTGGGTTTGAACGGCGCTTTCTTCACGGTGTTCAACGCGTTTTTGCTGCGGCCGTTGGCAGTGCGGGATCCGGGGAGTTTGGTTTCGGTGAATTTCGAGGGACAGGGCAAGAGCGGGGCGCATTTGCAGTGGAAGGAATTCGAGACGCTGGGGGCGGGGTTTCCGGCGTTTACGGAGGCGGCGGCGAATACGTTGGAGGGTACGGGGCTGGAGGGGCGGTCGTCGCGGGTGGCACTAGTGAGCGGGAATTTCTTTTCGATGCTGGGCGTTGGGGCGGCGGCAGGGAGGGTGCTGCGGAGTGATGACGATAGCCAATTGCTGGTCTTGAACTATCGGACGTGGCAGAACCGGTTTGGCGGGGATCCGGGGATTGTGGGCCGGAAGGTTTTGTTAAACGGTACGCCATTTGAAGTGGCAGGCGTGGCGGCGCCGGAGTTTGCCGGGGTGGCGGTGGGGACGGTGGCGATGGTGCCCCCGCAATGGGCGCGATACGGCGTTGGCGCGCCGGATTGCTGGGTACTGGCCACCGTTTGGGACCGGTTGCCGGGAGTGCGTCAAGGGCCGGTGTTGGGGATTATCGGACGATTGCGGCCGGAGATGACAAGGGCACGGGCGGAGGCGATTGTTGGGGCACATGCGCGGCGGATGACGGCGAGCAAGCCATGGTACGACCGGGTGCGGCGGGCGGAATTGGAATCGTTGGACGTGGCGGTGACCTGGACGGCGTTGAGTTACTCATTCCCGCTGTTGATCGCGTTCGGGTTAACGATGTTGATTCCGTGCGCGAACGCGGCGAACATCATGCTGGCGCGGGCGACTCTGCGGCAGCGGGAGTTTGGGACGCGACTTTCATTGGGGGCGAGCCGGGGACGCGTAGTGCGCCAGTTGCTGACGGAGGGCGTGTTTTTGGCATTGTTGGCGGCGGGGGCTGGGCTGGCAATTTCGCGAGTGGCGCTGGATGCCTTTTCCCGTTGGCTGTTCGCCACGGCGCCGCCGACGATGCTGCATCGGATCCGGATTCCGGACTTTTCTTTGGACCCATACGTATGGACCTACATGGCGATCATGGCCGGAGCGACGACGGTGTTGTTTGCACTGGCTCCGGCGGCGCAGACCACGCGGTTTTCAGTAGCCTCGGCACTCCGTGGCGAGTTTGGCGGATGGCGGGCGTCGGGATTGCGCGATGGATTGGTTGTGACCCAAGTGGCGCTGTGCACGATGCTGTTGGCTGCGTCCGGACTGTTGTTGAGCGGGACGAGAAAAGCGACAGCGATTGAACGGGGCTACGATACAACCGCGGCGTTCGGAGTTGCCAACGAAAGCGCGAAAGACGCGACGGCGCTGGAGACAATTTTGCGGGGCGAAACGTGGGTGGACACGGTGGCGGTGATGGGCCGTCCGATGAACGAGGCCCGTACGATACGCGTGGGTCCAGCCGGCCTGAGTTCGTATTATTCCCGTGGATCGGGCGAGTTCTTTTCGCTGATACGGTTGCCGCTGGTGCGAGGGCGAACGTTCACTCGCGATGAAGGAGAGAAAGGAGCCGCCGTGGCGGTGGTGAGCGAATTGCTGGCCCGTTCCCTGTGGCCAGGAGCGGATCCGATTGGCAAGACGATTGCGTTGGGAGAAGGGGAGAGCAACGTATGGAAGCCGCAGTATGATACAGCTTTGGTGATCGGCGTCTGCCGCGACATTGTTGTGAAAGCGCGCGATGGCGGGCCGCGGCCGATGGTGTACTTTCCGGACAAGCTGCGTCCGGGGACCATTATCACCGTGCGCGGAAAGGGCTCGACGGAACAGACGCGCGCCCTGATGAACGCCGCCATGGCGAAGGCGCCGGGCGCGCAGCATGGCGCGTGGCTGGTAGCGCTGCACGAAGCCGTGGATTGGGAGACCTACCCGCAGCAGGCCGTTTCATGGCTGGCGACGATCTTGGGCGGCGTGGCGCTGTTGCTAACTGTATCCGGGATTTATGGCGTGATGCAGTATCTGGTCAGCCAGCGCTTCAAGGAGATTGGGATTCGGATGGCCCTGGGAGCGACCGGTGGGCAGATCGCCCGGTTCGTGCTGTCGTATTCCGGAAGGCTGGCCTCGGCTGGGGCGATGTGCGGATTGATGCTGGCGGTGGGTGTCCTGCAGTATCTCGGATCGCGTATGCAGTTGTTGGTTAACCTGTACGACATCGGCGCGTACGCCTTGCCGTTCGCTGTCGCGGCGGGTGCCGCGCTAATGGCGGTTTTAGGGCCGACACGAAGGGCGTGCCGCGTTGACCCCCAAGTTGCGCTGCGGATGGATTAGCTCTGGCAGTCGATTAGGATCTTCATGACATCGGCGCCCCGCTCCATTTGGAGGAGCCCCTTCTCGAGTTCGTCGAGCGGGTAGACGCCCGTGATGAGTTGGCGGAATGGGACGCCGGTGCTGGCGAGGAGGCTGATCGCTTCGTCGAAATCCTGCGGCTCGTACACGCGCGTGCCGATGAGTCGCATTTCGCGCCAGAAGAATTTGTGCAGGTCGACAGGAACGGGTTTGGGGAAGACCGCGACCATCACGATCCGGCCGCGGACGCCGGGAAGCTTGGTCATCAATTCCGCGCCAGCGGCGGCGCCCGAGACCTCGAAGACGACATCGGCGCCAGCTTCTTGCGTTTCCGATTGGACGAGGGCCGGGATGTCAACCGTGCTGGGATCGTGGACTTCAAGGCCGAGCTGTTTGAGAAGGGCGATGCGAAATGGGTTGATTTCGGTGACGATCACGCGTGCGCCACGATGCTGTGTAACCAGGGCGACAAGCGCGCCGATGGGGCCGCCGCCGATGACGACCGCGAATTCGCCGGGTTTGACTTCGCCCAGGCGGACGTCGTGGCAGGCGACAGCGACGGGTTCGACGAGAGACGCGTGCTCGAGGGTTAGGTTATCGGGCAATCGGTGGAGAGTGTGGGCGGGAACGGTCCACAGCGCTTGCATCGCGCCGGGTGCGTCAATGCCTATGAACTTCAGTTTCTGACAGACATGGCTGTGGCCGCGACGGCAGGCGGGGCACTCGCCGCAGGGGTCGAGCGGACGGACGGTGACGCGGTCATTCTCTTTCCAGCCGGTGACGCCGTCGCCAATCGCAACGATAACGGCGCTGCTTTCGTGGCCGATCACTTGAGGGAAGGTGACGCGGTGGTCCATGTTGCCATGGAAGAGATGGAGGTCGGTGCCGCAGATGCCGCAGTGGGAAACGCGGAGTTGGACTTGTCCAGTCGATGGCGGCTGTTCAAAGCACTGGCCGGTTTGGATGTGCCGATTGCCGTTGTAAAAAGCGGCGCGCATCATTAGTCCTTGTCGCGCAGGCGGGGATAGAACTGGACGAAGACGTTATCCTTGGCGCCGTGCTCGCTGTGGCAGTTCCAGCAGGCCTGTTTGGCGGAGGCTTTGGCGGTGGCTTTGGACTGGCCGTTTTCACCGATGAAGTTGTAGTAGGCCCAACCTTCGGCGACCGCGTCCTTGTCCTTCACGGCTACTTCAATGCCGACAAACTGGCCTTCGAACTGGCCGCGCTTCGCGGGGGAGGCATCGGTGGCGGGTTTGTAGACTTCCATGACAAGCATAGTTTTTTCCGGGAAAACGCCGGTCTTCTTGAACTCACCGGCAGCCGATTTCTGAATGTAGATGTTCTTGAAGAAATGCTCTTTGCCAGGCTCGGGAGAGTAGGAGACGCCGAGGTTGGAGCCGACGAAGTACCAGTCGCGGTAGTCCGCGGGGCTTTGCATGACAGCTTTGGAGGCATAGCGCGGCGTCTGCGCTAACACCACGGCGGCGAGGAGCGGCAGGGCGATTTTCATTTTTCTATAGTAGCGGCTTCGCCCCGCTCGCGCTCCGACCTAATTCATTACGAAAAGCGTGATGAGGCTACGTCGAGTAGGCGCGGGCCGGGCCGCCGTACCGAGCCGCCCCCGTTACGCCTCCAGCCGATCGCCATAAGGCACAACCTCTCCCGCTTCCACGAACCGTTTCAAAAGACGTAAATACATCGCCCAACAATAGGACGTCGTTCGGAAGTGCGGAGTAGCTTCCGTCCAGCCGGCGTGATGAAATTCGACCTCCGTAACGTCACCAGCCTTATGAAGCGTGAAACCCACACGCGTGCCAAGCCAGTCGTCCATCGCCGCCGTGATCTGCCATTCCAGAACTGAATTCGTCTCGCAACAAACGGCAACGGCCCGCCATTGGTGGGACGGCCCGAACCCAAATTCATAGGCGGCCCCGGGCTCCGCCAATCCCGACGACGTCAGCGTCCACCACGAATCGAGTCCCGCCGCCGTTGAGATCGCCTCGAACACTTGCGCCGGCGGCCCGTGAATCACGAATCGATGATAAATGTCCGCCATGGAAATACGACCAGTTTGCCAAATCTTGAAGTCCAATGCCATTGCTAAACTACGGATCGTGACCGGTAACAAACTGCTCGCGGCCGTACTGCTCTCCGCCCTCGCCCAATCCCAGCAAATCCCCCGAGGTTGGGACGACACGGATCTCGAATTCCCCCTGGCCCGGCCCCAGTTCTCGCCCAGACAAATAACTGCCGACGCCTACTACCAACTTCCTGTCCGTCCCATCTGGAAGTCTTATCCCGTCTACCACCCCGACAAAGCCCCGCCCGGCTATATCGAATGGCTCCGCACCCAGGCCCCCGAACAAATTTCGAACCCCAACGGCGAAGAGATCTACGACTCCCCCGCCATCCTCGGCTCCCTCGGCGCGCGCCCGCCGTCCGATCCTCCGTTCCTCCACGACAAAGCCTGGTTCGACAAGGTCAACCCGCCCTTGACGCGCGAAGGCGCCATCACGGGGTTCGTCTACGTCATACGCACGAAAGGAAAAATCGAGGTAGGCACCCGCTCCTGCGCGATGTGCCACAACCGTGTCATGTCCAATGGCGCAGTCATTAAGGGCGGGCAGGGCAACTTTCCCGTTGACGCCGCTTTCGCCGAAGACCTACTCGCTTCCAGCGGCGTCCCCTCCCTCCGCGCCGAAAACAAAGCGCTTTTCCAACGCCTCTTCCACGCCCCTTGGCTCACCGGCGACCAAGCCGCTGTATTCGACGACCGCTTCAGCCTTGCCAACGCCGCCAAACTTTTCACAGGCCGCCCGCCCGGCGTCATGACTCCACACCGTTCCACCCCCTGGTACCCCGTCCAAATTCCCGACATCATCGGCGTTCAAGGCGAACCTGCCCGCCTTATGCGCTACATCGCCCGCAAGCAGCATGTCTACAACCCGCTGACCCGCTACAGCGATGAGCAACTCTACGCTCTCGTTACGTATCTCGCCGCGCTAAAGCCCCCGGCCAGTCCGTATAGAGCGGACAAATTCACCCGCCAAGGCGAAAAAGTCCTCCAGCGCGAAGGCTGCGCCCAGTGCCATACGCCGAACGGCAAATTAACGCCCGCGCAAGGCTTTAGCGTCCCGCCCGAACACCTGTTGAAATACGATATCGTGCCAGTAGTCGTCGGCACCGATCCCGGCCTGGCCATGGAAACGATGCGCGGTACGGGCTACTACAAAGCGCCGTCTCTAAGAGGTCTCTGGTACCGGGGCGCGCTCGAACACAGTGGCGGCATCACGACGCTCGAAGAGTGGCTCGACCCCAGCCGCCTGCAATACAGCAAAGGCCACGAATACGGCTTCAAACTCAACGCCGCCGACCGCTTCGCGCTCATCGCCTTCCTCCGCACGCTCTAAAGCCGCAAATTCGATGCGGCCTTCGCAGCGAGGAAGCAGCGTGCTGGATCATACGATCAAATGTAGGTCGGCAACTCGTTCCGATAGCCGCAAAATCGCAGTTCGCAACCGAACCCGAACGTGCCGTGGCACCTGGATGCATGATCTTATGCCCATTCGCGACCGAGGGCAACGTCGACTATCCAACAGCAGTTTCAAGCGGCGCAAAGCGGTCGATTGCGCGCAGTGCTTCCAAGTTGGTCCCGCATCCAGCCTTCAATTCCTCTCGAACTTTTGCGCGGTAGGAGAATTCGCCCATACAGAAAGGAAGTTACGCGAAGGAATCGGGCGCTTGGCGGAGGTTATTTCGCTCAAAACGCCCGGCGTCGGCGATTCGTCCGCAAGCGAAGCGCAACCACTTGGCCGACAGCGGTGCTATGGGAAATGAAGGCTTTCATATCGAACCGGCTAAGCGGAGACGACGCGGAGTTCGACGCGGGCGTACATTTTTTCGGTTTGCGCGAGGGTTGGGAAGGCGATGCCGGGGAGGGCGGCGGAGGCCGTGCCGCAGGCGACGCCCCAGCGGATGGCGTCATCGAACGACCGCTTCTCCGAGAGCGCCCAGACGAATGCGGCGGCGAGGGCGTCGCCGGCCCCGATGGGACAGACGGCGTCAATATGGGGTGGCACTCCCTCCACCAGCCGAGTGCCGATGGCGCCGACGGCGCCGCGGCTGCCGAGCGACATGACGACGGACTCGGCGCCCATGGCGACGATCCGCTGGGCGGCTTCGCGGAAATGGGCTTGGGTGATCAACGCCCGGTTGAGCAGGCGTTCGGCTTCGGCCTGGTTTGGGGCGACGGCGGTTGGGCCGGCGTCCATACCGTGGAGCAGCGCATCGCCGTCGGTGTCGAGGAGCGTCTTCACCTTTGCCTTTTGGGCGAGAAGAATCAGGCGGGCGTAGAAATCCGCGGGCACGCCGGGGGGCAGGCTGCCGCAGATCATGAGCCACTCGGCGCCTTCCAGATTTTCCGCCACCGCCTTTTCGAAGCGGGCCAATTCGGTGGCCTGTATGTGCGGACCGCGCTCGTTGAGTTTGACGGCCAAGCCTTGCTTGTCGACGATGGTCAGGTTGGTACGGATACTGTGGCGGATGCGGACGTAGTGGGTGGGGAAACCGGAGTCCGACAGCAACTCTTCAAAGCGTTTGCCGATTTTGCCGCCGGAGCAGGCGATAGCCTTGGTGGCGCCGTTGAATGCGTGGATAACGATGGACGCGTTGATGCCGCGGCCGCCGGCGGTTTCGCTGGTGGAAAGGATATAGGCACGATCCTCAAACACGAGCCGATCAGCTTGAACGTTACGGTCGATGGCGGGGTTGAGCGTGAGGGTGAGAATCAAGCCCATATGATAACAGCGGGATTCGGACACGGGCACGACGACCGCAAACGGCTGGCGGCAGGAATAGTACTCCAATGGCGCAGGGACCGGCCATGACCGTCGGCCGAATTCCAGTGCTACGGGCGAGTGCCAGTGGGGAAGAGGAGGAGCGCCGAACTGCGCCCGCCGGAACTCTCTTCCCGTTGCCCCTGTTTTTGGGATTTTCTCACGCCTTCCGGCGCGGCGCGGCGGCGCCAAGGCTAGCGCTTCAGGCGGACGGCTTGGGTACCGGCCGTGTAGGCAATGGCGGCCGCGCCTCTGGCGACGGCGATGGTTTTGGACTTGAGGCCGGGGGACTCGATGGTGCGGGCTTCGCCGTGGAGTTTGAGCTTGGCGCCATCGTGGGATTGGACCGAGGCGAGTTGGACGCTGATTTTGGCGCCGCGGCCGACGACGAGGAATCGCTTCTTCTTTTCGCGGGCAAAGAACTCGCCGGTTGCCGCGGCGCCTTTGGCGATGACGATTTCGCCGCCGATTTTGACGTCGGCGGTGACCTTGAATTGGAGCGGGAGGCCGGGTTCGGCATCGATGGGGATATCTGTTTGTAGTTCGAGGGGGACGGGAGTGGAGTCGGGGATTGTGACGAGGAGGGCGACGGGTTCCTTGACGGGGATGGGGGGCGCCGGGGCGGATGGCGGCGCGGTTGGACTGGGTTTGTTATTGGGTTCGTTATTGGGGACGGCGGCGACGGGGGTTGGGGGTTCGGTGTTCTGGTGAAGGAGGATGAACCAGCCCGCGATGGCGACGACAAACGTGGTGAAGGTGGCGAGAACGTAGATCCACATTTTGCCGGGGGCCGCGGCAATGGCGGGTTTTACTATGACCGTTTCGGCAAGAGGCGCCTGGGAGTAGAGCGTACCCGACTCGGAGAGTTGGCGCAGGCGGAGCAGGGCCTCACGGAGTTCGGCCATGGTTTGAAAGCGGTCATCGGGGTTCTTGGCCAGGCAGCGGTGAATGACATCGGAGAGGATCGGCGGCACCTCCGGGGTGATTTCCAGGACGCGGCGGGGGTCATCCCGAAGCACGCTGGAGAGCATACTGATGCTATTTTCTCCGGTGAAAGCCCGTATGCCGGTGGCCATTTCGTAGAGAACGGCGCCGAACGAAAAGATGTCGGAACGAGTGTCGGCGGGCTTGCCCAGGGCCTGCTCGGGCGACATGTAGCAGAGTGTGCCAACGATGGAACCTTGGACGGTGAGAGGGGCGAGGTTAGTGGCGTCCGGATCGGAATCAAAGGCGCCGGGGGCGAGTTTGGCGAGGCCGAAATCGAGGAGTTTGACGAGATCGCGGTCAGTGACCATGATGTTGCCGGGTTTGAGATCGCGATGGATGATACCCGCGCCGTGGGCGGCGGCGAGCGCATCGGCAATTTGGGCGCTGTAGTTGATGACTTGAGGTACGCGGAGGCCGCCGCGAGGAATAATTTCGTTGAGGGTTTGTCCAGCCACCAACTCCATAACCATGATTTCCACCCCATCATCGGAGAGGACGTCGTGGATAGTGATGATGTTCGGGTGATTGAGCGCGGAGGCGGCCTGGGCTTCCTGCATGAAGCGCTGGCGGAGATCGGGATCGACGCTGTGATCGGGCCGGAGCACCTTTAGCGCAACCATGCGATTGAGCTTCAAATCTCTAGCCTTATAGACCTCACCCATTCCGCCCGAACCCAGTTTCTCCAGGGGCTGATACTGCCCGCGAATAAGGGATTGCACCGCCCTGAGTATCTCATGGCGGCGGCGCCCGGTTCAAGATCGATACGGCGGGCGGTGATAGACTGCGGATACTATGAGGGTTCTTTTTTCAGGGATTTTGCTGGCCGCGAACGTGTTGGCGCAGGGCACCGTGACGATATACGGGACGGTGACGGATGCGAGCGGGAGCTTGATTCCGGCCACGTCGGTGACGATTACACACGTGGAAACGGGGCAAGCGCGGAGCGTCGTTTCGAATGAGCGGGGCGACTATGTCGCGACGCAATTGCCAATCGGCGCCTACTCCGTGACGGCGGAACGGAGGGGATTCAAGAAATTCGTGCAGACGGGGATTCGCGTGCAAGTGGACGAGAACCGGCAGGTACCGATTACGCTTCAGATTGGCGATGTGGCCGAGAGTGTGACGGTGGCGGCGGACGCGGCGCAAGTGGAGACACGCACGGGGACGTTGAAGGAAGTGATCGATTCCAAGCGGATAGTGGAGCTGCCGCTAAACGGACGAAACGCGTTGGACCTGCAACGATTGGTACCGGGAGCCGGATCGGTGGCGGCGCGCGGGCAGGGACAGAATGACACGATCTCGATCAATGGCAGCCGCCAGAACGGGAACAACTATGTGTTGGATGGCGGGGACAATCATGATCCGTATTTCAATTCGCCGTCGGTGTTTCCGCCACCGGACGCGCTGGAAGAGTTTTCGATCAATACGAATGCGTACTCGGCCGAATATGGGCGGAACGCCGGGGCGTTGATGAACGCAGTGACGCGGTCCGGAACGAACGAGTGGCACGGGAGCGCGTTTGAGTTTTTGCGGAATGAGAAATTGAACGCGCGAAACTTCTTTTCGAACACGATTCCGCCGTTTAAGCGGAACCAGTTTGGAGGGACGTTTGGCGGGCGGATTGTGAGGGACAGGATGTTTTTCTTCTTCTCCTACCAGGGCACGCGGGACCGTTCGGCGCCTGGCGCGCAGACGGCGAATGTGCCAACGGCGGCGGAACGGCAGGGAGACTTTTCGGGCCTGGCGCGGGCGATAACCGATCCGGCCAACGGGAACCAGCCGTTCCCGAATAAAACGATTCCGGCGAACCGGATTTCGCAGCCTTCCTTGCGCTTTTTGGAGGCTTTTGTGCCGCTGCCGAACCGGGCCGACGGGCTATATAGCTTCGCCAGCCAGCAGTCGAACGATCAGGACAACACGATCTTCAAAATCGACCATCAATTAAGTCAGGCGAATCGCGCTAGCGGGCGTTTCTTGATCAACGATGAGGCGTTCCAGGAGGTGCCGGGGAACCTGCCGAATCTGTTCGCTAATATCAAGTACAGCAACTACAATCTGTCGCTTTCGGACACCCATATTCTTTCGCCGGCGCTGTTGAATAGTTTTCAATTTACGTTCAACGACATCGACCGGCGCCAGCTTTCCGTGGTGCCCGGGAACAAAAGTTGGAATGACTTTGGCGCAAAGTTCACGCGGCCGTTTACGGAGACCGATGTGCCAACGGCCATCAGTACGAACGTGAATGGGCGATTCAATGCGTTTACACGCTATCCGCTGCAACACTTCCGCCGGAACTATGAGTTCAGCAACCGGCTGAACTGGAACAAGGGCGCGCACTTTTTGAAAGCGGGAGGGAGCGTGCGGATCTCGCAGTTGGACCTTTCCGAGTTTTTTGAGGGCGACCCGGCGCTGGTGTTCAACGGCCAGATTACGGGCGATTCAGCGGCGGACCTAATTCTGGGGCGCGTGTTCAACTTCCGGCAGGGATCACTGCTGGTGAATCAACCGCGACAGCGGGAGTGGGGACTGTTTGCGCAGGACGATTGGAAAGTGAAGCCGCGGCTTACGTTGAATTTGGGTCTGCGGTACGATCCGTTCCTGCCTTTTACAGACGCCGACAATCGGTTTTCGCAGTTCCGGCCGGGCGTGCAAAGCTCAGTGTTTCCGACGGCGCCGGCGGGTGTTCTCTTTCCCGGCGATGCGGACGTGCCGATGGCGGCGATGAAAGCGAATTACAACCGGCTGTCGCCGCGGTTCGGGTTCGCGTGGGATCCAACGGGCAAGGGCAAATTCAGCGTGCGCGGCGGGTATGGAGTTTTCTGGTCGCAAATCCGGCAGCAGGCAAACAATCAACCTTCAAACTCGCAGCCGTTCGCGGCCAAGTTCACGTTTGACGCGCCGCCCAGCGTGGAGAATCCGTACGCGAACACCGGCAATCCGTGGCCGTTTACGGCGCCAACGACGGCGGACGCGCGGCGGACGTACCGGTTCATCCGGCCGTTGACGATGCAGCCATACGCGGCGGATTTCAGCAACGGGTACATGCAGCAATGGAACTTCAACGTGCAACGCGAGTTTTTTGGTTCTTGGATTGGGACGGCGGCATATGTGGGCAGCAAGGGCACGCATCTATTCAATTCGATAGAGGCCAATCCGGCGGTGTTCGGAACAGGCGCGACGACGGCGAACACGAACGCGCGGAGGCTGTATGCGCCGGATTTTGGAACCGTCTCCACGCAGTTGAGCAATGGGAATTCGACGTATAACTCGCTGCAGATTTCGATGAATAAACGGTTCGCGCGAGGGTTTTCATTGCTGGCTTCCTATACGTGGTCCAAGATGATTGACGACGCTTCGGGGGATGGCAACGCCTCACCGAATCCGTTTAGCCAGCGGTTCAACCGGGGCCTCTCGAACCTCGACATTCCGCATCGTTTCGTGGGTTCGTTTGTGTATGAGTTGCCTCGATTCGCGGACCTTGCGCCTCTTGTGCGATGGGTGGCGGGCGGATGGGACGCGAACGGGATCATCTCGCTGCAGAGCGGAAGCACGATCACGGTGGTTTCGGGCCGGGACAACTCGTTTTCGGGCGTGAATCTGGACCGGGCGGATTTGGTCGGCAATCCGTTCCTGGAGACGGGCCGGCCGCATGGGGAGTTGGTAGACCGCTACTTTAACGTCGACGCGTTCGCGTTCAACGCCCTTGGCACCTTTGGCACGGCGGGGCGGAATATTCTGCGAGGGCCGGGAGACGCGACGGTGGATTTCGGATTGTTCAAGAACTTTCCCGTGTTTGAAAAGCATCGGATGCAGTTCCGGATGGAGACGTTCAACGTGCTGAACCGGGTTAATTTGGGGAATCCGAATGCGAACAGGAGTGCGGCGGCGTTTGGACGGATTACGTCGGCGGGTTCGCCGCGGGTGATTCAGTTGGCCTTGAAGTACCAGTTTTAACTGGCTCCGGCGGCGTCTTTCATCATGGTCACGATGACGTCTTCGACTTCCTTAGCCCAACTTCCGCAGTTTGCCTCAGGATCCAGGAATTTTGAGGCATTTTTTCTTCCTGGGTAGTCCCGAAACATGACCGGGATCATTTGTTTTCAATGCCGGCTTTGACTACGGGCGGAGTT